>CAZUPD010000099.1:0-28918 GCA_964621785.1 uncultured Nannocystaceae bacterium | reverse complement strand
GCACCGCTCACACTGGGACGCGTGCAGGACATTGAGATGGCCGCAGGCGGGACAGGCGAGGCCGAGATCCATAGTTACCGGATCCTCGTGCCCGCAGGCTCCAATGTCAACGCGCGGGCCGGGAAACCGTGAGAGGTTCGGAAAACAGCGGATACAAGCAAATCGCAGATGTTTCGCCGTCACACGCGAGACGTGCGCGCTTGACAGCCTCGCGTTCAGCCCGCGTTCCCGCCTCTGCGCGTGCGATGGCCGACTGTAGCGCTCCGCGCTGGGTGAGCACCTGCTCTCGGGTCACGGATGCCGGAGACGGCGCGATCTCCGTACGCAACCAGCGAGCGATCACCGCTCCCCAACCTTGGCGGTGAAGTGGCGGGAGCGATCGACGATCAGGCTCGCTGTGTGCGGTGGCGTTGAGCAGTTGTGAAAGTGCGGCCACGGCTGCGTTACGCGCGAGCCCGCTCGCCCCGAAGTAGCGGCGAAACAGGGCTTCGTAGATGTCGTGTCGTTGTTCAGGCGTCATGGCAGCCAAATCGATCCGGCCGAGACGCCAGGCTGCGATCCCCGAGAGCACCGGATCTTCGTGATTGAGATCTCGGACGAACCGGAGATAGTCGCTGTCAGGACTGGCCGAGGCGTAGGCGAGGGCGCAGACGTGGCGCACACTCGTCGATCGACCCCGGCGCATCTGATCGGCGAGGTTGAGCTTTTCCGCCTGTGCACTGGCCTTGTCCGACGTGGCGGCGATGCAGGCGAGTGCTGTGAGCAAAGAATCGTCGCGTCCTTTGAGGAAGTGACGCATTTCACTGGTCGCCTGGGGATGCCGGCTTCGCGCCAGAGCCCATGCTGCGGCGTAGCGGACGACGCTGTGGCGCTCGGGCTGGTTGAGCAATTCGCGGAACACCGGGATCGCGGTTTGATCGTCGAGTTTCCCGGCTGCCCACAGAGCTGTGGCCCGGGTCTCGCGGTAGGTGTTTTGAACCGTGTGGGTCGCCCCGCGGGGAGGCGTCAACTGGGCACCGATCCGAGCCAGCGACGATGCAGTATCTGGCAACTCGAGTTGACCGAGGTGCTCTGCCGCCTGCATGCGTTCGCCGATCGGCGCGCGGGCGAGGGCCCGGATCAGCGCGGCGCGGAGCAGGTCGGTACGGTCGCCCTTGTCCTGTTTGCCCCCGTCGAGCCCGAGCCAGCGTTTGAGCTCGGCAGAACGTGTACGTTCGAGAGCTGAAAGCAAAAACTCGCGTGCCTCGGTTGACGACGGGGAGCGCTTGTTCCAATCGAGTGCAAATGCAACAATCTCGAGCGTCTCCCCTTTGGCCTCGGCGAGATCGAGAGTCCGGCGACCCGCGGCACGCATCACATCCGGCGAACCGCCGCGCTCGAGGATTTCGAAAAACATCTTCTCGGCGCGCTCGAGATCGTTGCGTGTCAGGGCGAGTTCTGCGAGGCGCAAGCGAGCGGAAGTATCGTTTGGATTGCGCTCGAGCAGCTTTTGGTAGGTCTCTTCGGCCTGTCCGATCTTCCCCCGATTTTCCTGAAGTTCCCCGAGGCGCAGGAGTGCCGAGGTGCTGTCCGCCCCTTGATTCTGCGCGGTCTCGGCGACTGCGAGGAGGCGATCGATATCACCACTTGCAAATGCAACATCCGAGAGTTCGGTGAGGATATCGGCCCCGCGTTTGGGATCGCGTTTCATCAACTGGTCGAGCGTATCGAGGGCATCTTCTCCCATGCCGGCGCGGCGTTGACTCAGGGCGAGGCTCGCTAGGCGTTCGGCACTGTCGGGCGCGCGGGCAACCAACTTTTTGTGGATGGACACCGCCTGCCGGTAGCGTTCTTCGCGGGTGTACAACTCGGCGAGAAACAGCCCTGCTTCGATCGCCTCGTCATCGTCCTTGCTCTCGAGTTTTGCGATCGCCTCGTCCTCGGCTTTTTTCCGCAGGAGCCGCATCTCGGTGTGTTTTTGGTGTTCGACTAGGAGGTCGACCACGCGGTTGCGGGCCTC
Source organism: uncultured Nannocystaceae bacterium (assembly GCA_964621785.1). Classification (GTDB taxonomy): domain Bacteria; phylum Myxococcota_A; class Polyangia; order Nannocystales; family Nannocystaceae; genus JACKDW01. The sequence goes on along the minus strand of CAZUPD010000099.1, from coordinate 26,919 downwards.
GTCGCGCAACAGTCGGTACTTCGGACCCGTCGCGCGTGCGAGCAGGCGTTGCCAGGTCTTGAGGGCGTCGCGCGGGACCCGGTTGTCGGTGTGTGCCAAAGCTTGCAGCCGCAAGTATTCGGGATTGTCCGGGGCGAGTTCCAGCGCGCGTTTGAGCGAGCGTTGTGACTCGCGGCGGTTGTGATTCGACAACACCTCTGCGTGGCGGGCCCACCCGCGATGGGCGGGCCGGATCAGTTTGGGCAGCATGGCCCACTCGCGGTAGGCATCCTGTTCCCGTTGCATCTGCATCAATTGTTCCCCGAGGAGGATGCGGGCGTCGGGGTTGCGCGGACGCAACTTCACCAGGGCTTGAGCGGCAGCGAGGGCGAGATCCGGTTCTTCGTTGAGGTTGAAAAAGTCGACCAAAACCATGTGGGCATCGGCCGATCGTCCGGCATCGGCGGCGAGTTTCTGTGCAAGTGCAAGTCCCTCCTCGCGATCGCCGTTGGTGATCATCTTGTTGGCGAGATCGATACCGACTGCCAAGCGGTCCTGCGCCTGACGGAGTTTGTCGAGCGCGGCGATGGCCTGTTTGCGATCACCGGTTGATTCGAGTGCGAGGATTCGGCTGCGATGGGTCTGCGTATCCTTGGGATCGAGCTCGAGGATCTTGGCCCACGTCTGCGTCACATCGAGGCCGGCGGCCTGTTGCAGACCGGCCAGGGTGCGCCATCCGTCGAGATCCCGCGCGTGGCTCGGTTGCTCGAGCCATTTTTTGATTCTCGGGATCTGCTCGGTCCGGGTCGAAAATTGTTCACTCGAGCGGGCGAGTTCGTCCCACAGAGCACCGTGGGCCGGGTGTTTACGCGACGACACAGCTAGTCCGTCCCACAGCAGTTGCTGGCCGGGGCCGCCTTCCTTGACCGCGAACTTGGCTCGCGCCCATTCGAGGTAGATGTCTGGTTGGTTGCGTACCGGAGCACGGTGGCGTGCATCTGCAAATGCTTTGTGAGCGGTTGTCTGCTCGCCGGCAGCGGAGGCTGCTCGGGCGACACGGAGGTAGTCGTTGTGGTTGGGCGAGGTCGGCAACAGGCGTTGGGCAAAGGTCAGTTGTTCGCGAGCAAATGCCTGTCCACCTTTGGTTGCGAGTTCGTAGGCCCGTAGCAGGGTTTTTCGGGCGGATTTTGGGCTGTCCTGAGCGACCTGTTCGAGAGCTTCAATTGCAGCTCGGTAATTTCCGGCGGCCTCGAGCAGGTTGATGTAGAGCGCATTCCCTCTGGCTCGCCAACGCCCCTTCGAGGTTGCGACCTCCTCGAGGGCATCTGCGGCGGCCTGGTATTTGCCCCGTGCTTGCAGGGCACGTGCTTCCAAAATCGTGGCAGCTGACCGCGAACCGCCGCGCTTGGCTTTGCGGATCAGCGACTCTAGGCCTCGCAAGCCGATCGACGCCCGCAGGGTTCGCCACAACTTGGCATCGAACGGGGACGCGAGCAGCTTGTTGAACCTCCGCTGGGCCAGCTGTGGGTCGTCGGTCTCGCGCTCGAGCGACCAATCGTCCCCGGGAGCAGCTTCGGCGACGGGCACGGTGGTGAGGCACATCGAGGCAAAGACGACCGACCAGGCCACCGATCGAAGTTGCAACATACCCGTGGAGAGTACCTGCAGTTGCCTCTCGCGCCATCGGCGGCCCCGGCATTTGGTGTTTTTGTTCATGGATGTGAGCAAAACAGGTTGACCCTCACCGACGACGCTCTACAGTGCGCCGCGCAATGCCGATTTACGCCTACGGATGCACAGCCTGTGGTGCCGAAGTTGAGTACATCCAAAAGTTCAGCGATCCGCCGAAGGAGGTGTGCGAGTCCTGCGGGGGCGCGCTCAAACGTTTGGTGACGTCGGCAGCGTTTCATCTCAAAGGCGGCGGTTGGTACAAAGATGGCTATGCCAGTGCCAAACGTTCGGATGCTGAATCGGGTGCAAAAGCCGAGGGCAAGTCCGAGGGCAAGGCCGAGAGCAAGACCGAAGCAAGCCCTGCGGCCGAGGCCAAAAAAGCCCCGGCGAAGTCGGGCGACTGACCTGTGTTCGTGCGATAGTCCGGCCAGTCGGACGGATGCCATGACACAAACAGCTCGATTGCTCGATGGGAAAGCGTGCTCCAAGGACCTCCTCGCCGAGGTCAAAGTTCGAGCGGCGACTTGTATCGAGCGCGGCGTTACCCCGTGCTTGGCGGTGGTCTTGGTCGGCGAAGATCCTGCCTCACGTGTCTATGTTCGCAGCAAAACCCGCCGGGCAAAAAAGTGTGGGATCGCTACTCGAGATCACCACTTGCCGGTCACGACCAACACGACGGAGCTCCTGTCACTCGTCGACCAGCTCAACCGCGATCCAGAGGTCGACGGGATCTTGGTTCAACTACCTCTTCCGCCAGGTGTCGATTCCGACGCGGTGCTGTTGGCCATCGACCCGCGCAAGGATGTCGACGGGTTTCATCCGAGCAACCTCGGGCGTCTGGTGATCGGCCAGCCGCGGTTTGTCCCGTGTACCCCCCAGGGATGCATGCGATTGCTGGCGCTCCATCCCGAACCGATCTCAGGCAAGCGCGCGCTCGTGGTCGGGCGTTCGACGATCGTTGGCAAACCGGTTGCGCATCTTCTGTTGCAGGCGCACGCAACGGTGACAATCGCCCACTCGCGGACCCGCGATCTCGCGGGGCAGGTCGCCCGAGCCGAGATCTTGATCGCAGCCGTGGGAAGACCGAATTTCATTCGCGGGGAGTGGATCGCCGAGGGGGCGGTTGTGATCGATGTCGGGATCAACCGACTCGAGGACGGCACATTGACTGGCGATGTCGACTTTGCAGGGGCTGTGCAGCGCGCGGCTGCCATTACCCCGGTACCGGGTGGTGTCGGCCCCATGACGATCGCCTGTTTGCTCGACAACTGTGTGGTAGCGGCCCAACGACGCGCAGGCATACCGGCATCGAACGCAGCTTCGTAGGCGAAATTGTCGTTCGACTTCGCCCAGTTACCGCATTCGTTGGCACTGCATTCGAAGGTGTTCCCGACAGCGCGGTCGAGCACTTTTGAAGGTGTTGGATCGGACAGTTTTCCCAGGAGACTGATCGTACCTGTCCGAAAGTATGGTTGTCCGTGCGCGATATCCTGGCTCATTGCTCGAACCCACGCATCCTCGAATCACTGTCGCAGCGGACAGGCAGTGATATCGTCGGGGCCGATGTCGTCGGCACCTGCTGGCGGCGAAGGTTGCCGTGAAAGCCACCGAGTTCAACTTGCAAAGTGTCCTCGAGTTCCGACCGGAACTCGGCAAGTTGCTGTTGGGCAACGACCGCATGGTCTTGTTTCGCCAAGAAGCCATGGAGACGTTGCGAGCCCTGCTCGTCGAGCATCTTGGACAGCGACTGACGACCGCACTGTTTGCCCAGTTTGGCTATCGATGTGGACGCGGAGATTACCTGACCATTACGACAGAGTATGAGTGGGAAACCGAAGGCGACCGGATGGCCTCGGGACCGATCATGCACGCCTGGGAAGGGATTGTACAGCCGATCCCCGAGGTCATTGAATTTGATCGTCACACCAACCACTTCTTGATGAAGGGTCTGTGGCGGAACTCGTACGAGGCTGAGGTCTTCCTCAGCCTGTTTGGCAAATCCGAAGTACCGGTTTGTCATTCGCTGTGCGGCTACGCCAGCGGCTGGAGTTCGGAATTTATCGGTTTTCCAGTGATGTGCATCGAGCGTCGCTGCATCGGTTGCGGCGATAGCGAATGCGAGTGGGAGATTCGACCGGTCGACGAGTGGGGGGCTGAGGCCGATCCCTGGCGGCAGGCACTTTCCCACGATGCAAACACCGTCGCCCGCGAGCTCGAGCGACGGGTCAACGAACGCACCTTGGAACTCACCGAAGCCAACCGCGAACTCAAGGTTGCCAAGGAAGCGGCCGAACAGGCGGCGGCCGTACGCAGTCGATTCTTGGCGACGATGAGCCATGAGATTCGAACCCCGATCAGCGCCATCATCAGCTCGACCGAAATTCTTGCTCAGACCCAGGCCGACCACCAGCAACAGGAGTTGATCCACACAATTCACGAGTGCGGTGAGTCATTGCTCGCGGTGATCAACGACATCCTCGACTTCTCTCGCGGCGAAGAAGGCGAACTCACCCTCGAGTATCGGCCGTTTGAGCCGGCGGCCTGCATCCACAGCGCCGTCCGTCAGTTGCGTCCGCTCGCCCATAAAAAGCACCTCAACCTCGCAGTCGAGATCGACGAGACCCATGCATTTCCCACCGCCCTCGGGGACGATACCCGCCTGCGTCAGGTACTCATCAATCTAATTGGTAATGCACTGAAATTTACGCAGGAGGGCGAGGTCCGGATCTTGCTTTCAGGTGGGCCCGCCACCGGGAAGGGGGGAGTGCCTTGCCATCGGTTGCGCTATGTCGTGAAGGACACAGGGATCGGGATTCCGGCTGACCGCCTCGACCTTGTGTTTGAGTCGTTTCGCCAGGTCGACAGTTCGATCTCGCGGCGCTACGGGGGGACCGGTCTCGGTTTGGCGATCTGCAAACGCCTGGTCGAGCAGATGGGTGGACGGATTTGGGTCGAAAGCGAAGTCGGCGTCGGGTCTCGATTCTGTTTTGAGTTTGTTGCCGAGGTTGCCTCCAAGGATCAAATCCCTGGCGCGCCGGGTGATGAACTTGCCGAACTCGCCGAACGCCTACCGTTGCGGATCTTGCTGGCCGAGGACAACCCTACGTTGCGTCAGTTGAGCGTGCGCCAGCTAGAGCGTTTGGGTTACCTCCCCGATATTGCCGAGGATGGGCTCAAGGTTTTAGAGCGTCTCAAAGAACAGACCTACGACATCATTTTGATGGATATGCAAATGCCGGATCTCGATGGTCTGGCGGCGACACGGGCCATCCGCGCGCAGTGGACCGACGATCGCAAGCGACCCTACATCATCGCGATGACGGCAAACGCCCTCGACAGCGATCGCCAAGCATGTCTCGCCGCCGGTATGGACGACTACCTCAGCAAACCGGTTCGCGTCGTATCCCTCGCCCATGTTTTGGAGCGTTCACAGGCCCAGGACCTCGAGGTCGATCTGCCCCCCGAAACGCCTGGTGAACTCGGGGACGTTTCGTTTGACGAGGCCGAGTTGTTTGAGTTGGTGGACGAACTCGGTTGGGAGGCCGTGTCCTCGTTAGTCGCCGGCTATGAAAAGGACGCGCGAGTGCTCCTTGCCGGTCTCAAGGATGGGTCCGAGAGTGGAGACCTCGACAAGATCCAAAAGATCGCCCATATGCTCGGTGCCAATAGTGCCAGCTTTGGGGCCGGGAAGTTGTGGAAGTTGTGCCAGCAACTTGAACATGCAACCTCTCTCGAAGGGGTCGACGTCCACGTCGCTACGGCATCCCTCGAACTCGAGCAGGTACTCCGCGCATTACATACCGCCCTTGCCACGCGGGAGGAACCGGTCCAGCCTGTGCAGCCGAGTGACTGACTGGTAAGTCCAACGGCCCGTGTGGGGTCCTCGATGTGTGGATGAATTACGAGCTGCGAGCGACCTGCTTGGCCCGCTACGGACCGGCCTTCTAGCCGGGTTGCGGTGGTCGTGAAACCCCTGTGTAATTGCGACGATGACATCTTACGAGCACCTTCGCCGGACCTTACTTGCATCACTCGGCTTCGCCTTGGTCACCAGTTGTGGGGGGGAGGGAATGAGTTCGAGCTCCGACTCCTCGACTTCCCCGAGTTCGACAACCGATGAGAGTACAACCGATGACAGCTCGGAGACGACACCAACAACTGATGCAACTACAACTGAAACGTCCGACAGCGAGGGCTCGACCGTTGGCCCGTCGACCAGCGAGACCTCGGACGCGAGCACCGACACGCCCACGACCGATGGCACCACAGATGGTCCCGACGGATGCGTCGATCCCCAGCCGATCGACCAAGACTACGTCGAGCCCGGGAATCCTTCAGGATTTGTCGAGTGTGCGAGTGGGGCGATCGTCCGTCCGGAACAGCTCGACTGTCTCAGTCCCGTGACTCCGTCTTCGTGTGTCGACAACTCGGACGGTGGATGTGGCAGCGATGCTGATTGTGTCGACGGCGAGTACGGAAGCTGTCAGCAAGACCAGGTTTTTGGAGGGCTCACCGAAACGACGACCTGCCACTGTGTCTACGGATGTGTCACAGATACTGATTGCGATGCGGGAGAGGTATGCCGCTGCGCCGGGTCCGGTCTCGGCCAATACACCGAATGCGTCCCAGCTGATTGTAGTACCAACGATGATTGCGGCGCGTACGACTGTGCCCTCTCACCGGATTATTGTGCACCTGGCGGCTTCCTGTTGACCTGTCAGGGTCCCGACGACGAGTGTCACGGCGTCAACGAATGCGAGAGTGCGAATTTCTGTGCATATGAAACCGATAGTTGGGCCTGTGTCGGCGTCGACTGTGGACGTCCGTTCACCGTCGATGGTCGCGGGCGGATCGCGGGGACCAAACGAGAGGTGCGGGCGAGTTGGGTCGAACCCGTTGAGCGAACGATTCGGGAAAGCTCACGGGCAGCGGCCTACTGGCAAAAACTCATGCTTCTCGAGCACGCATCCGTCGCTTCGTTTGCCCGGTTCCTCAACCAACTTCTGCAGCTCGGTGCACCAGCCAAGTTGGTAGCGAAAGCTTCGCGGGCGCTCGCCGACGAGGTTCGCCACACCCAGCTTTGTGGTGGTCTCGCTCGAGCGTTTGGCGGAGCCAAGGTCGAGCCGGCGCAACTCGATATCCGCGGTGCAGTGGTTGCGCGCGATTCGAATGTAGATACAATCACACGCGGATTGATCGACGAAGCTTGTCTCGGCGAAACCCTCTCTGCGCTCGAAGCCTACGAAGCCGCAAGCGGTGCCCAGGGGGTCGTCCGCGAGCGGTTGCAGCAGATCGCCGAGGATGAATTCCGGCACGCGACCCTGGGGTGGAAAACCCTGCAGTGGATACTCGTCAGCGTCAGCGATACCCAGCGACAGAGGATCATCGGGCAGCTGCACGAGGCACTTCAAGCCGAAGCCTTGCCGCTGACAGGCTGTTCCGACGACGGCGCCGAGGCGAACGGGATCTTGTCGAGCCGCGCGCGCCGTCAGGTGCGGCTGCGCGGCATACAACAGGTGATCAAGCCGTGTGTAGATGCACTTGTCTCGGCGGGCGAGTTGGATTGCGGGTCGAACTACTCGCTCGGTGTATTGGTGTAGTCGATAAACTCGTGACAAGGCTGACCGCGCAGCGACGGGCAGGGCGGAAGCTCTGCCGGTACCTCAACATCGGGCAGTATCGGTAACAATACGCTCGACGGGTAGGTCTCGGAGTGTCCGACATCGTGCACGACCTCGTCGTCGCCATAATCGGTCAAGATGAATTTCCACTCGGCTCGTGTTTCCCCCGGGGTGTCGATTGCAATTCGAACCCTCGACCCGCTTCTGAATACATGACCAAACGGGAAGATTTCTACGCGGGCCTCGACCCACTCACCCGGTGTGAGCGGTTGCCAATCGGATTCGAGGTGTGTCTTGATCGGGCGCAGCGGTGTGGCATCTGCGGCGAGTTTGCGGTGGCTCGCCCGTAGCCAACCACTTTGTACATACATTTCCTGTCCGTCCGGGCGAACCTCGGAGATCGTGACCTCGAGATCCGCCTCGTTCGCACTTGAGCGGATCCAGAGGTCGGCTGAAGCTGACCCGAGCATGACCAGATCTTCGCCTAGCGGCTCGGTTAGAAACACTGCTGCCGTGCCGGGCTCATCCTGGATCCAGTTCCAGTTCGGAATGACATTGTTGATCCCGCTCGTGACGTTGAGCGTACGGCCGGCCTCCGGGTCATGGAGAAATGCAGATGCACCTCCGTCGGTCGGTGGCATCGCTTCGCCCAAGCTGCCGTCGGGTTGCAAGAACCAGCGCATCGGCTCCGTCTCTTGGAGTGGCCACTGCTCGAACTCCAACCAGAAGCTCGAGGCTGGGACACCGGGACCGTACTCGGCTGAGTTTCCGACATCGAACATGACTTTTAGGTCGGGCTCTTCGATATAGGTTGCATAGGCCTCATCGAACGAGGAAAACATGGCAAAACGGTCAGGTGGAAACTCAACCGCGGCACCGAACACAGACTCGATGAGAAGGGGTGCCAGCGTGCGCAGCACCGGATCGATCTCGGGGACCTGCAGTGCGACATGGAAGTCGAGGAAGTTCTTCCACTCGACCAGGAGTTCCGGTTGGTAACCATCCTGGTGAATCCCGTTGTAGGCTGTAAACCGCTTCAGGGGTGCGTTGGAAAACTTGTCGAATAGCGCCGGAAAATGGCCGCCGGTCTGTTCGTCTTGCCAGCCGCCCGCGACGAACACAGGCACCTCGATTTCACCGGCAAACTTCGAAGGATTGAGCGGGTCGGCCACCTCGTCGACGTAAAACGGATACATTTCGGCCTTCTTCACGGTATCGACCTTTTGTCGGTGAAGAAGCTGGTTTTCGGAACATGTATCATCTCCAGCGTCGACCTGGCCCTGCTCCCACCCCTGCCCGTACGGGTCGGCACCATCGAGGACATTCTCGGCCCAGTTGAGGGCGAATCCGTCGTTGAAAATGCCTCCGGGAGCGAGGGTCGAGGTCACTGTATCTGCAATGACCGAAAGCGGCGTGATCGCGGCGAGGCTCGGTGGTTGGGTCTTTGCCACCCACAGCTGGCTGAGACCTGGATAGGACAGACCGACGAGCCCGACGTGATGTTTGAATACCCAATCCTGGGCGGCAACCGTTTCGACGATATCGTAGCCGTCGAGGGTTTGCAGGGTTTCAAAGAAGTCGTAGGCACCTCCCGAGCATCCCGTCCCGCGCATATTGACTCCGACCGTTGCATATCCCATGAGTCCGGCGATCAGGCCCGAGGGGTGGTTGGGTACATCGCATAGGATTGGGAAGTCGAGACACAGGGTCTCGAGCGTAAACGGATCGGGGAGTTCCATGTCGAGGGGTGCACCGGGCCGCGATGGCTCGTACCCCGAATAGTTGATAACCGTGGGGTAGGGGCCATCCTCGATAGGTCCAGGCAGTGTGACATAAACCGAGAGCTTGGTGCCGTCGCGCGTCTCGATGTACCCAAAGCCAGGTTGGAGTTGCTGGCCGTCGTAGAAACTCTGGTCGGGCAGGCTGTTTTCGACCGACATGACCCGCAGTGGCCCGGTCACTTCGTCGAGGTCCGGAGCCTCGATGGTGTACCCATCCCCAGGCGTCACCTCGCGGAAGATCAAGCTACCGAGGTCGTCGGAATTTGCACGTGCAACTTCTTCACCCTGGGGACCGTAGAGCACCAACTCGGTTCCGGGCGTCGTGTGGGTGATATGCAGTTGCTCGACACTCTCGCGAACATCAAAGCTGACCGTGACCCCTTCGGTGTCTGTGGCCGCCGTATCTGAATCCGTTTCAGTTTCCGCGTCGGAGTCGCTCGTTGGTCCTGCCGAGGGGTCTGTATCCGCTTCGGTCTCGGTCCCGGAGGTTCCCGAATCAGTGTCGGCATCATCATCACCGCCACAACCGACCACGGCGACGAGACAGGTGCTGAGTAACAATGTGTAAGGAAGCTGAAACGTACGCGACAACATTGATAGCGAGGGTAGCAACTCGGGGGGAAACGTTACATTCTTGCGCTGTGTCGAGCCTGTGCGCCACCACACTATCTGTCGCGTAAGACAGGCCGAGGATCCAGAATCGCATGTAGTAGCAAGGTTTTTAAGTAAAAAACGGGCCTCGTCGGAGGCCCTTTCGTGGCGATGGCGCTTCGACTACTGCGGATTGATAACCTCGAGTTTGAGACCACCAGGGTAGGCGTAGGAGGTCGCGTTGGAGTAACCCAACCCGACAATCCCGAAGGCCGTATCGCTCTCGGCGAGGTGCCCCCCTTCGCTCACTTGGTAATCGGCAACCTCGAAATCGCCGACAGGATAGTAGCCGTTGACCGTGTTTCCATCGATGGTGACATCCGAACCACCGGAGGGGCGGATGACCTGGACGTAGTGCTCTGGGTAGTCGGTACCCGTGACGAACGCGTAGCGGTTGAGGAACTGCTCAACCGGAACCATTTGGTACATCGACGGGTCGCCGATGTTGGCCCCGCCATCTTGGCTCTCGAGGTACTGTACTGGCATAAACGGCTCATCGGGACCGCTCTCAAATATGAAGCTGGTGTTGGTCGGCACCACGAGATCGACAAAGTCGCCCTGGTTCATCAATGTGACTGGAAAGCCAGGCTGTTGAGGGGTCGTATCGACGGTCACGTTGTCAGCACCGGCAAAAATCCGCCAGTGGTGATCCTCGCTTCCACGGGTCGTTGAGTGGGCGCCGACATATTTGGTGCCCCAGTAGTCCAGCGGGATGATCTGCTCTTCGATGTGGTCGCAGTAGGTCACCCCCGCGGGCACGTTGACACAGGTGTTGGCCCCGACCACCCAAAGTGGCTTGCCGTTGCCGGTGACGTAGGTGCCCGAGAGATCCCCAAACGCCCCCGCCCTGACCTGGAGGGTGTCAAATCGATTGAGCGTCACCTCGCCGGTTTGTCCCGCGCTGACGGACGGAACACCACTTCCAGAGTTTGTATTGGTCGTCGGTGTCCACGACACGGTGGTGTCGTCTTCCAGTGCAATTACATTGAAATAACTCGGGTGATCCGGGAGCGTGCCCTCGTAGGACTCGATGATGTGGTTGGACCGCATCGCGTGCTCGGGCAGCAGCATCGAAGCGTCGTTGGTAAAGTCCTGACCGATCGGCGAGTGCTGGTAGGCGATGATCGGAATGTCGCTCTCGACCCGGTACGACCCACCCTGACGCAGAATAGAGATCGCACTCGGCGGTTGGTTTGTCATTTGGAACAGGTGGGTCGCACCCGGTGCAACCGCGACCGGAGCTCCCATCGCCTGCTCGATGTTCGAGTTATTGGGCGTGTGGTAGAACTGGACGTTCGCGGTTTTGTCGGAGTAAGTGTTGCCGACGATCAGAGAATCTGGCAGCGCATCGTCGAAGTTATCCATTCGGTTGCCGATAAACGAACAGCCGATACTGCTCGGTTCGGCGGTTGTGAGTGTGCACAGGGCCACACAGTTACCTGCCGAACAGCCCTCCGTTGGCTCACAGTCGACTGGGTCGCCGAAGTCGGTCCCCTCGTCGTTGCACTGGATATAGGAGTCTTCGGTGGCACAGGTTTTCGAGCCCGGATTGCAGAAGTTCTCGACGCATTCGCCATCGATGCAGGCAGAGTTGGATGGGCAGGGGACGGCCTCGTAACCCATGCAGTCTTCGGCGCACAACGAAATGTCGGCCTCGACACAGACACCTTCGGGTTCACCCGGAGTGCATATACATCCTTCAGTGGTCGGATCGGTGTCGGTCGGGTCGGTGGTGGATGGGTCGGTGGTGGACGGGTCGGTGGTGGACGGGTCGGTGGTGGACGGGTCCGTGGTGGATGGGTCGGTGCTGGACGGGTCCGTGGTCGAAGGGTCAGATTCGGACTCAGACTCCGAGCCAGATGGGCTAGTGGATGGGTCGGTCGTGGGTCCGGCTGAAGTTGAGGTGGGACCTTCCGACGTTTCGGTATCGGTCGTCGTTTCACCGGTCATTGAGTCGGTTCCGGTGGTCGACGGGTCGTTGCTACACGCCGCCACTAAAAGGAAGCTTGTGGCGAGGCGAGTTGCAGGAAATGAGCGAGGTTGCATTGCAGGAGTCGGCCAAAAAAAACCGTGAAGTGCAATGCGACCCCTCACGGATAGGCGCACGAGCAAACGAGTGGCACAGGACTTCCCGCCATGGTTGCGTGCATTTACAAGCCGTAGCCAGAACCGTAGGTGAGAAGTGCGTGCGCCTCACCTATGTGAGCGACCACGGGGTCTACGGACATCGAACAGTCGGTCGTGAGGCAATTTTAGCCTACGACGGTACCACCCTTTTCATCGCACTCAGATTTCGGGACCACGATCCAGCCCTTGCCTTTACATTCATTTTGACCGGCGCACTCGTGCGCGCCTTCGACATCGCAGGCACTCTGGCCCTTACACGTATTGATCCCCAAGCAGTTGACCTTCTCGTCGCTCGCCGACGCGGGAGCTGCTTCGTCCGTGGATGCGGCAGGAGCAACCTCTGTGGGGGCAGGGCCGCTGCTATCCGGAGGTTGCGGGGCGGACGACTTTTCACATCCGGAGACAAACAATGCCGCGACGGATAGGGCGAGAGAAGTTGCGAGTTGTTGCTTCATGGTGGTTCCTGTGTGAGTTGATGTTGATACAACGAATGGCGCAGTCCGGCATTACTCGGCTGCGACATGGCAGCTGAGACACCCGAACTCCCCGGTACCGGTTGCCTTGTCGTATTTTTTTCCGAGTAGGTCGCCCATGGTCGGCATCACTTTGTCGACCATAAACGCGGTCACTTCCTCGTCGTAGTCGCGGGCGGCTGCGATCGGGTTGTCGGCGGGAAGCGGGTAGGCGACGTTGGGCATCTTGAAGTCGATCTCGGTCCAGTTGTCGCCGTGGCACGTCTGGCACTGGAACGTGCCGTAGTCATCGGCCTTGTACTCTTGGAACAGGTCCTTCATTTTAGGCAACACTTCGAGTCCCATAAACCGCTTGCGTTGCTTCCGATCCATCTCGGCCCAGGTCGCCGGCTTTTCGGGTTCGGGTTGCGCGGCGGGCTCGGGTTGCGCGGGTTTAGATGCCTCGGGCTCGGGCGCCGGGGGGTTGGCCGGTTCGGCAGATTTGTCACAGCCGGCGAGGGAGACAACCACAGCGAGAAGGAATCCTGGGGTACGCATCGTCGGGGATTGTAGCCGATGAAACGGGATCCACGGAAGTTTCGCCAATCTGCGGAGCCCGTGACGCGCTGGTAGATTGTGGTCATGGCAGACGTACCGTTCCTCGGACACGGCGTGGGACTTCGGGTTCGCCACTACGCGCGGGCACTCGAGTGTGGGCTTGATGTCGATTGGATCGAGGCGATCAGCGAAAATTTCTTTGGCGATGGAGGGCGGCCACGCGCTGTGCTCGAGCGTCTACGCCGGGATCTGCCGGTGGTTTTCCACGGAGTATCCCTCGCCATTGGTTCGAGCGAGCCGCCGGATTCGCGTTATCTCGAAAGTCTCGCGCGCCTCTTTGCGCGCTATGAACCAGCATGGGTTTCGGACCACCTGTGCTGGGGTCGCAACGAAGGCCGTCACGCGCATGAATTACTGCCTTTGCCCTACACCGAAGAGGCCTTGCGGTGTGTATGTGAACACGTCGACCGGGTTCAAACGTACCTCCGTCGCCCGATCGCACTTGAAAACGTATCGAGTTATGTTGAGTATACATCGAGTCAAATGCCGGAGTGGGAATTCCTCAACGCCGTTGCCGCGCGTACTGGGTGTGGGATCCTACTCGACCTTAACAATATTATTGTAAGCGCAAGTAACCACGGATATCAACCCTGCGACTACCTTCAAGGGATCGACGGCGAGCGAGTGTGGCAGTTTCATTTGGCGAATCACAGCGATCGCCGAACGCACCGGTTTGACGATCACTGTGGTCCTGTTCCCGTCGCTGTGTGGCAACTTTTTGAAGATGCACTCAAAGCCTGGGGGGTGATTTCTTCGCTGGTCGAGTGGGACGAAGATGTTCCGGAGTGGGAACTGCTGCGGGACCAACAACGCGAAGCAACGAGGCGCGCGTGTGTAGTCGCAGACTCAGCTGAGATGCCCCCCCCATGTACAGACCGAGTGCGCTCGAGTTCTGCATACAACACCGTGCCGGGGGGGACGCTGGCCGGGGAACGTTTCGCTGGCCGGCGCTCAGAGGCACCCGAGCCCCAACAACGTTTCAGCCTCGCCCATACCCAGTCATTGTTTTGGGACCTGATGACCCATCCGAGTGGCGTTGAACCATTTTGTGAGGGAGTACCTCCGTCCAAGCGCGAGCAGGTCGAAACGACGTTTTCCGAGACCCCAGCGTTTGCCCGAGTAGACCGTCTCGATGTGTATGCAAACTCCTATTTTTGGCGCCTTCACGGCGTCATACTCACCCAATTCCCGGTCCTTGCATGGCTGCTTGGAGAGGTCGACTTCCACAATCTACTCGTCGACTTTGTTCTAGAGCATCCATCGAGAGACCCGAACATCTCGAAATTTGGAACGCGTCTCCCGGGCTACCTCGACGGTCATCATCTCGCGCGTCAGCAGCCCTGGTTACCTCAGGTCGCAGCCGTCGAGTGTGCATTGTACGAGCTCATCGACGTGGCCGACTCACGGACCGTCGCGGGCGATGCTGTCGCGCAGCTACCGGTTGATGCATGGCCATTCGCACGATTCGTCGCAATTCCAGCCGCGCGTTTAATTGATTGTGCATATTCTTTTGCAGCCCTCACCCGGTTACATCGCCTCGCGGTCGATCCGCCTGACCGTGTAGCAGCAACTCCCGAAGAGCATGTACTTGTCTGGCGTCAAGGATTTTCCGTCCGCTACCGACATCTCCACGCTTCCGAAGCCCGGGCCGTTGCCGGGTTATTGGCGAACGAGACATTTTCCCAGATCTGCGGACTCGCCGGCGAAGTCGAAAACGACCTGTGCCCGGAAACCGTAATCGGCTGGCTTCGGGGTTGGCTCGACGGAGGCCTCATCCAGGCGATTGAGCGCTCGTAGATCGAGGGGGAGCCCATTCGTTTGTAAAAGTTGCAGCAGCACTGGAGTTGAATTGCGCGACAAAGGACGGCATTGGGGCCGGGCGGCCAGGAACAGCCATTTATATGCGCGAAAAGACATGTTTTATAATTAAGGACATATAAAAACGAGCGGGTTTAGCTGCTATCCTTGCGTAGGGTGAACTGTGAAGCGTTCGCTGGAACATAGCGAGCTGAGGAAGGTATCCGACTTCCTCGACCTACCGATATCGCGGGTCTCGGGAGAGTTTTGCGATCGGTCAGCAGAACACGCATTTCTGATTGACAACTGGCCCTTGCGGGCACGGCTGACGCGGATCGTGTGTGTGATCGTCAGCATCGTTTTTGTCCTCAGTATCAGCCTCGATTTTCTCCGGCACGACATCTCGGTGGCGTTGGTGTGGGCGATCATGGGCCGGCTTACGGGGTCCATCGCCGTGTTGGTCCCCTTGGCGTTGCTCTCACAAGGACCGACGCGTCGCCTGGAATGGACGTTGTTCATCTCGGCAGTTGTCCTCTCGACCGCCTTCAACCTCGTGACGTTCCCCGAGATCGACCGCGTGATGTACGTGCTCATGAGTGTCGTGGTTCTCGTGGTCGGCAATTACATATTTTTACCCAATCGCTTCGGCTTTACGGTCGCCAGTGGGATTTTCGTTTCGCTTCAGTTCCTTGTTGTTGCACTTATTTACAGCAGCGCTCCGGCCGATGAAAAAATGCTGAGTGTGATTCTGCTGCTAGCAGTGAACTCCATCGGAATTTACTTTGTTCGTACGCAAAATCGGTCCCAGAGAGGTGTTCGAATCAAGACACTTGCGCTTGAGCGGGCGATTGAACACCGCGCCCTCGCCGAAGAGAAAGCAGCGGCCAACCGCGCGCGGAACCGGTTTTTTATGAACATCAGCCACGAGCTTGGGACCCCGCTCAATAGCATTGTCGGGTTTATCGAACTGATCGATGAGGATGTTGAAGCTGGTGAGTTGAGTAACCTTCAAGACGACCTCAATAGTCTGCGTAGGGCATGTTTGAGGCTCCAGCGGACGGTAGGGAACGTTCTAGAGTTATCCCGGATCGAGACCGGGCAGCTCGAAGTCAACTTTAAAACCGTCGATCTCGATGCATTGGTCAGCAGCGTGTTCGAGGACCTTCGAGGTCTCGCTGAGGAACAGGGAAACCAAGTATTTGTCGAGCTAGACGCAGATGCATGTATCGCGTGGGCGGACCCAGTCCTCCTCCGCCATTGCCTCACAACCCTGCTCGACAACGCCAACCGATTCACACGAGATGGCGAAATTGTTCTGACAACCGAAAAGTCTGGGGAGAACGTCAAGATCCTGGTGCGGGATACGGGGACGGGTATTGAACCTGAGCAACTTGTGACACTCTTTCAGCCATTTTCACGCAGCACGGACACATGCGAGTCCCTCGTCCATCAGGGTTCAGGCGTGAGTCTTGCGGTAGCCGATATTTTTTGTCGGCGAATGAACGCGAGGATCGAGGTCGACAGCGAAGTAGGTGTTGGCACAACGGTTACGATTTTTGTGCAGCGCAGGGCCGGCAAGAAGTAGGAGTGCTGCGATTCGGAAGTACAGGCGAAGTCGATGTGTCGCGATGGCGTGTGTTACAAAATCGGTGATGCTTATTTCGGGGAGATGCTCAGCCACCCCGGAGTCGTGCTAGATGGACAAATCATCGCGGTTGCGAGCCCCGAGCTTCCCACAATATGATGAAGCGACTACAAGAGTAGGAAAAAAACGTTGTGTCACGATAGGGAACGGAGTTTCGGGCCGTACCGGAACGCGACGACATCGCATGCGCAAGATACGTGAAGGACTACGACTCGAAAATGAGTTCAGAGCGAGCAACCGGCAGTTTTGGTGTGCCTGTGGGTTCGCTACTGAGGTATTGGCGGAGGGGTTATGGGTGGAAGCTTGAAGACTTTGTGCTCGAGGTAGTAGTTGAGAAATACTCGTTCGGGATCGAAGGTGTCTCGTAGGCTTAAAAAGCGTTGCCAGTCCGCTGCGGGATATTGACCCTCGATACGCTCGGGTCGGGTGATAAATTTTCCCCAGTGTGGCCTTGACTCGGGAATCCGGCTATA
This sequence comes from uncultured Nannocystaceae bacterium, assembly GCA_964621785.1. Classification (GTDB taxonomy): domain Bacteria; phylum Myxococcota_A; class Polyangia; order Nannocystales; family Nannocystaceae; genus JACKDW01. The sequence goes on along the minus strand of CAZUPD010000099.1, from coordinate 10,104 downwards.
GAACTCCTCCTCGAGGTCACCGTAGAACTCGTCGATACCCGGCGTTAGCCACCCGGTAACGACCTCGATCGGAGTGGTGTTGCGACCTTGAGCCGGGCAGATGAGTCCTGTGCTCCCGCGAATATATCTTGCGTGTGCAACAAAATTAACGGGGTATTTTCCTCGTTGACGGTATCGGTCGACGAGATCCATGATCAGTTCCCAGGACTGTTTTGCATGGGTTGTTGGGACGGCCAGCGACATATCCCAAATCTTGGGATAGGCAGTCTGGTAGTGGAACTCGATCGAAGCCGGCTCAACTGCTTCCCCCTGTGTAAATGCAACCCCTTGCGACATGGTGACAGTAAACGGGGTGAGTTGGGGAATGAAGTTTGCGATCAGCGGCATGGCGAACGTCCCACCCGCTAGCGTTAGACCATCCTTAATCCATTTTTGTAGGAACCACCGGACACCAAATCGATCGGAGTTCTCGGTCGTCTTATCAGCGGCCATCAACCACATGGTTTGAGTGTAGGGAAACCAGTACATCTCGACAAATTCGTAGGTGTTAAGAATGTCCGGGATGTGCTCGAGGATGTCGCGTCGGGGGAATGTCTTGACTTCGACGCGGACGTTGAATGCGGGTACAACCCGGAGCGTGACGCTGTACATCACACCGAACGTGCCCATCGCAACGCGGGCAGCCTCTAGGACGTCTCCATCTGTTGCATCAATTTCGACGACGTCACCACTACTATTAACAACTGTCATACTGACGACATTATCAGAAAATGTCTGTACGGTATTGCCCGTCCCGTGGGACCCTGTTGCCAACGCGCCGCCGATGGCGACGCGTGGGAAGATCGTTGGGCTGACCAATGTGAATCCATATGCCTCGGTTACCCGCGTCAACTGACGCATCGACATCCCGCATTCGAGCGTAACGGTGGCGCTTGTATGATTCACCTCGAGGAGACGGGTCAGGTGTTTGAGACTGATCAGTGTGTCGGTCGTGGGGACCAGCTGACTCCACGCAAAACTATTCCCAACCGTTCGAATCCGGCCAACCTTCGCGGCTTCGCGGACAACGTTACGCAACTCTTCGAGGGACCGCGGCGCGTGGTAGTTCGCGCGGGTAGATTGATTGCCGAGCCAGTTTTTCCAAAAGCGTTTCATGGCCAAACCTCAGATGTTGATACTGTTGGGGACGTTTTGCGGGAGGAGGTAGGTGTACGGCTGGTCGCGGTCTTGATTGCGCGTGCGGATGGTGGCATCAATGCTGTCGAGGTCGGCGTGGAGCTTGGTGATCGCTGGCTGGGCCTCCGGGACGCGGCCGAGGCGGTATGCATCGTAATAGCCAAATTTATCAAAGCGATAGTTGCCAATTTGATTGGTCTGGAACTGCTCGGCCGCACGCTCGATTGGCGGCAGGGCCTCGAGGAGTTCCTGGGGCGGAAGATCGTCTGGATTGGCGGCAGGTGGACGGTAGGGAGCGCCCGCGTATGCGGGAATAAATGTGAAGTATTCGGTCTGCGGAAAGTGAACCGAGGCGTGTTGCGGTCCGGCGGTGAACAACAGAATACTGATGATTTCAACGAGCTCGTCGAGTGTGGCGAGCTTGCTACCTTGTAGGAGTCCGTGGACGTTTCCGCGGTTGGGGTCGACGAGTTCTGCAACCCAGTTTTGTAACTGTTCGTCGGTAACAATCGCGTGGTCGTTGGTGTAGTAGATCGAGAGGTACGTGCGTACAAACCGCTCGATCACGGGCCAGTAGAGGCTAATATCATCGCGGTAGGGATAGTTGACTGGGTACTGCTGCACACCTCGGCGCTCAAAATCCCGTGCAGGCGCAAGGTCGCGAAATGTCCATTTGTGATAGGATTGAATCATCAGTTCGCGGGTCTCGGCGATCGTACCGGCATAGATGTTGTCGAAGACCTTGCCGCGAACTTTGAGCAGGTTGAAAGCTTGATCGTTGACAAATAGTGTGTAACGGAGATGAGGTTCGAGGAGGATGTGAAGCGGATGATTGGGGGTAAGCTGTCTCGGCGTCGCCATAGCGAAGGGTTCGGCCACGAAATGACAGCGGAAGATGTGACTGCTGAGGACCTGAGTGTTGAGATCTGCGGATTGAGCAAAAGTCTTTGCGTAGCTCCACTGGCGTGTTTTACTGCGAATATACAGGGGGTTGGGGGCCGCGGCATCCGCTTGATCGAGTGTGATTGCAACCGGAATTAGTCGCCGCGCTGTGCTGTGGTCCTCCTCGAAGAACACAACCCGTGGCGCCGGCAGATATTTGGCGCGCCACCGTGAGTCGCGATTGAGCTGTGGATTGGGTGGTAACAATGACGACTGATTGATTTCGTAATCACAGATGTAGAGACGGTTTTCGCTGATCGCAGTGCTCACGGAAAGACTCGCATCATCCATGGCACGGCGGAGAAGTTGGTCGGTGAGCTGTGGAAACCGGGTGTCGATATCGGCTTGTGAGACTAGACGCTCGATCATTACCGGATTGGGTCCTTCAAGGCGTAGGCGGCCAAACTCGCTGTCTTGGTGGTATCTTCCTGCATAGTCCGGAAGCGGGAGACAACTGCTAAACAACTGGCGGTAGGCGAGCATCTTATCGAATCGACCGAGGATTCGGTCGAGACAAAATTTACCGAGTTTGTATTGGACGTTGCTGACTGCGGTGAGAAATGTTGGGAGATATGGAACCGCCCAACGTAGATCGTAGTATTCGGATAGTGGAAACCGTTTGGCGACAGCGATCGGCGAGAGCGGATTGTCTCGAAGGTTTTGCGGGAGGTAAGTATAGCGTTCCCATTCGGGCCACAGAGCGGTAGCGAGCTCATGTGAGACACCTTTGGGGGCATCGGATTCCGGCGGTCGTCGTTTGGCGATCGGTCGCGCGGCGTCGAGCTCTTCAGAGCTCGTTGTCGGGTGCACTTCTCCTCGCTCGGGGAATGGGTTGAGGTATTGGAGCACCTCATTATCTGAGGTCGTGCGTAGGAATTCCTGCAGATCAGCAATGGCTTGACGAAAACGCTGTGGGTAGTCCCAGGAGAAACGCGGCATCAGTACATCCTTGCGCGAGCCATGATGGCCCACCTTATGATAGCGTTGAAAACTCCGATTCGGATCGTAGAGAACCGAACAGTTGGTAGACGAAACCTGTGCAAATACACCCTGATGGCCGTGAGGAGCCTGAGCGGCGAACGAGGTCGATAAAATCCAGGTACTCCTAGGTGTCGTGCGGAAATCCGGGGGTCTGGCAGCGTAGCCAGGGCAGCGGCTTCGCTACCCCACGGGCAAACATGATTTTGTTCGCTTCAGAACACATCGTTTGGTCCCGGAGGATCTCACCTGCGCGGTGAAGCGCATGGGCTCTATCGAGCGGACGTTGTAATTGTTCGTATGATGCGATTGCCCGTTCACATGCCGACAAAGCGCGGTCGCGGTCGCCACGTTGGTATGCGAGTGCGGCATGCAGCATCGCTGTCGGTCCCTGAGCCCCTGGGTGGATATCGACGTCGAGTTCGCGCAGTGTTTTTTGCGCTAATTTGTACAGTCGCTGTTGCTGCTCTGGGTATGCAACCGCATATTCGAGGATACAGCCGACTCTCAAGGCTCGCATGACAATGCGGAACGTTGATAATGCATTCATCCGCGACTTTTGGATCGTCGGCCAGCCCCGCTCGATCCGTTCGAATGCTGTTTGAGCGTCTCCAGCGTAGAGCGCACACCATATCTCAAATTTGAGCTGGGAAAAACCGAGGTACGTGTCGACGGGCGCGCGTTCGACTGCATTTTGAATACGTGTGTGTGCACCTTTTAGATCTCCACCAGCGAGCCGGGCGACGGAAGAGTACATCAGGGCCATCACTTCGCTGTAGCGGTTGCCCGTCTTCTGAGCCGAAAGTAGCGCCTGTTCTGTACGGTGAGACAGGGCTCGAAAGTCACCCAACAACTGGAGGATGAGGATTGAATTGACCTCGGCTTTTTGAAGTTCGGTCGTCGCTCCCGGTAGCTCAGCAAATCCTCGGTACGCCTGCTCAAATGCCTCGAGCGACTCTGGCCACCGCCCCCGTGCGTAATGCAGCAGCCCGCGCCAGTACGAACCGAACGCCTCGATCCGGTTCGAGTTCATGGTTTTGGCGAATGCGTCAGCCTGTTCAAAGAGCCTTTGGCCATCGGTCCGTTCGGTCATCGCCAGCGAACATCCAACTTGATAAAGCCCCATGACCAGCTGCTCCCGCGTACCCGATGCAATGGCGAGCCGGAGTGCCCGGTTGCTAAAGGCGATCGAATGGATCGGGGAGACGAGCAGAATATTGCCACTTGCGAGAAAGCAAGTATCAATTTGCTCGAGAGTGAGTGGTTCGATTGCCTGATCCGATTGGTGTTCGCGGATTTTTTTACTGGCGAACTTGAGTCGCACGAGACTCGTTGCAATTTCAAACATCGCGCGACGGGTCGACCCCGGGTAGGAGAGTCCGACGTCGGCGAGACACTGCTTGAGCAGTTCGACCCCTTCGTCGAGGTTGCCACAGGTCATGTGCGCCTGAGCGGCGAGACGTTTGAGTTCGCGAGCGGTCTTCGGATCGGCACGTTGATGAAGTTCGAGATAGATCGGGGCTGCCTCGCCGCAGCGGCCGCTGTTGACGAGTGCATCAGCATATTTTCTACGCAGTAGGCGATGGCGTTTCTCGTCTCCTGGCCACCACAACAACGCTTGGGCGTAGAGCGTTGCGGCATCGTCAAAGGCGAGGGCGACATCAGCTGCGTGAGCAGCACGCTGGGCATGGTGACTCGCCGGCTCGAGCATCCGTGCCTCGTAGTAGTGGGACGCGAGCAAGCGAGCAGGGGTCGACGGCTCGCCTTCGAGGGTGAGCGCGAGTTGTTTGTGGAGCGACCGGCGGCGAGTTTTGGACAGTGATGCGCTTGCAAACGTCCGGACGCGATCGTGGTATGGCGCAAAGTGTTGTTTATCTCCTAAAACTTGTACACGCAATAGATGGTTGAAGCGCATCCGGTTGACCACTCGCGGTTCGAGGGGCTCCCGGCCGATCGCTGCGTGTGCGAGATCAAAGGCAAGTGGGACGCCTGCGACACAGACAACTTCGAGGAGCTCTCGCGCGGGCTCGGGAAGATTGTTGATCCGCTCTGAAAGCAGACCAGACAGCCTGAGATTGCGTTCGAACGTCTCGACTGCCTCGTCGGAACCTCCGTCAAGATCGATAGAATCTCCCGCGCGAGCGCGAGAGAACCGGACGAGTTCGTCGATGAGTAATGGACTTCCCCCGGTCTCGCGGACCAACCGTCGGATATAACGACTCGAAGTCGGCTGGTCTCGCGCGAGTATCTTCGCCACGAGATTGTGGCAGTCGTCGACTGAAAATTTTGATAGTGAAATGGTCTTCGCAGGCACCGCACCGGGTTGCTCGGATTGGAGTCGACGAAACTCGCGGAGAAACGGCGACTGATCGATCTCGTCCGAGCGAAATGTCAACAATAGCATCACCCGCGGAGCATCGAGACCTTGGAGTGTGTTGAACAGTATCGTTGCACTGTCCCGGTCGCCCCAATGGACATCGTCGATCCACATGAGGACTGGTTGAACTCGTCCGAGTTCGACTAGGATGGAACGCAATGCTCGTTGGGCACGTCGCTTGATCTCAATCGGGTTGTGGAGCGTCAGACGGTTGGTCACTGTGCCGACGAGTGAGCGTTCGAGGACCGGGAACAATCGAATCAACTCCCGTGTGCCTACAACAGATCCAAACCCGTGCGGTTGGAGCCTGTAGAGGAGTTCGCTGAGACTGTCGACAACAGCGTCGAGCGCCTTGTACGACAGGGATTCCTGCTCGTAGCAGCGTCCACGTAGAACGAACACTCCTTCGGCACCGAGTTCGGTGATGAACTGTTCGCACAACGCCGACTTCCCGAGACCTGTCTCTCCATGCAGGAAGGAAACTCGGCTCCCACCACGTAGGCACAGTAAAAACTCGTTGTGGAGTTGCGTGCGCTCATGCTCGCGGCCGACGAACACTGGCGAGCGCTGACGAAAGTTGTTGTCGGCGAGTTGTGGGCTGGTATCGAGCCGTTCGAGAATTTCGACAAATCGCGGACGATATCTGGCTTCGCTTTCGAGCAGGCCGAGACACAGTTGATCGAGCGTTTCTGGGATTGCCGAATTGAGTTCGCGTAGCGACCGAACGGGGTTTTGCAATTTCGACGCGAACAGGTCTGCGATTTTTCCCCGATGCGGCAGCCGACCCAGCAGCGCCTGATAGAGAACAACGCCAAAACTGTACCAATCGCTCGCGGGATCCGGAGATTCGCCAAGCCATAACTCGGGAGCCATATACAGCGGGGTTCCGGCGATGCGATGGCTCGTCGTAGGCTCCTTCATTTGTTGCGTGATGAGGCCAAAGTCGAGGATGACGACACGGCCTTCGGGCGTGACCAACACATTTGCCGGTTTGAGGTCACAGTGGAGCAAGTTCTGCTTGTGAAGTGCTCCAAGCCCGACGGCAAGTTGGGAAAAACATCTCCTCAGGGTGGTGAGATCGGGGAGGCCAGCGACACCAGGAGAGATGGCATGAAACGCACCAGTCGGTTCATTGAGAGATTGCTGCGAGTCAGCAATGAGTGTGCCCGCATGTACATTGATCGATGCATCACCATTGGTCGGGGAACGGCTTTGGTCAATCGTTTCACGCAGATGCTCGATGAGGTTCGAGCCGCGGACGAGTTCCATCGAGAAAAACCACTGCCCGTTTGTCTCAAACAGCTCGTACAGGGAGACGAGATTGTGGTGGCTGAAATTGGCGAGTAGACGGAACTCTTTTTTGAACCGAAACAGAGTGTCCGGGCTGACTTTGTGTAGGTGTTTGAGCGCGACTAGGTGGCCTCGTTCGTGATCGAAGGCTTCGTAAACGGTTCCAAACGTGCCGCTGCCGAGCTGGGCACGTCGCTCAAATCGTTCGGTGTGGCGAATGGTCCGCTTCATCAAGCTAAGCGAGGAGCAGGTATTGAGGTAGTGTCGAAATCTTAAGTTTGGATCCTCTGCCGAAATTATTGCAGGTTCAACTGCAGCTGTACCCGAACCGGACCCGATGGACGTAGGGTAACCTGGGTTTTTGGGTACACGCGACATCCAGGTTCGAGCTGAAACGAGCAGTTCTGGACAACTGTGGCGAGAATGATCTGGCTTTCGATGAGGCTAAATGTATTACCGATGCAGATCCGCGGGCCTTGGCTAAATGGGTAGTAGGCGAATTCGTGACGCTTGGAACCTGGGGAAAAACGCTCGGGGGAAAAACGCTCGGGTTCCTGCCAAAATGCGGGGTGTCGATGGGTGAGATATGCACTCGGGAGCACAATCGAGCCAGCTTCGATCCGGTAGTTTCCGAGCAAATCGTCGTCGACGGTATTGCGGGCCACCGTCCACACGGCCGGATAGAGGCGTAGCACTTCGTCGATGACCATTCGTGTATAGACAAGTCTTTCGCAGTCTTCGATGGTCGGCGGCCGGCCGGCCAGCACCTCAGAAACCTCGTCGCGCAATCGCTGCACCACGGCGGGATGCTGGGCGAGAACGAACAGTGCCCAGGTCAGGGTGAGGGCTGTGGTTTCGTGCCCTGCTAAAAACAGGGTGATGGTCTCGTCTCGCAGATCCTTGTCGGATAGCGGCTGACCGGTTTCGTCGTCCCGGATCGCCATCAGCATGCCGAGCAGCGTTTGGGCTGATGCATCGTTTTGACGTGCTTGGGCGATGATTTCGTAGACGGTTTGATCGAGCACTCGCAGGGCGCGGCGAAGCTTGAGATTACCGGGTGTGGGGATGACCAGCGGGATCTGGGCGGCTGCATTTCCCCGTTGGGAAAAACATGCTAATGCATCATCGAGGGCTCGGGTTGCCACGTGGGAACGGTCGCTGATATCGAGTCCAAACAGGGCCTCTCCGACGATTTGCTGGGTGAGAAGTACCATCTCGGGATAGATATCGACCGTCGCCCGCTCGCCAAATCGGCGTCGCCACGTCTGGACCATCTGTCTGGAAAGACGGGTCATGATCGGTGCGAGGATATGGATGTTTTTGGCTTGAAATGTGGGCTGCATCAGGCGACGGCGTTTGAGCCAACGCGTGCCCTCGCGGGTCAGGAGACCATCGCCAGCCAACATTCGAAAGTTGCGATAGGCTGACCCCTTGACGTAGTTTTTTCGCCGTTTCTTGAGAATCGCTTGCGCGTGTTCTGGATGGGCAAAGACGATCAACTGTCGCTTGCCCAATGGCAGGCGAAACACATCGCCGAGTTCGGCCCAACAATCGAGCGATGCCTGCAAGATGCCTTTTTTGGCGACGAGGGGAAACACTCCCAGCAGAGGGTAGTTGGGGCGTGCCGCCGGTGGGATACTCGCGGCCTGTAGTTTCTCTCGCGTGTCGTCTCGCGTAGAATGTTTTGTCGACATTGGGTCTCGTAAAACGCAGTTCGTGGTGCAACATCAAGTTTCGCAAGCCGAATACCGACGAAGTCGACACAGGAGGCCTCTCACGGGCTGCTAGGGTTGTTGGGGGTTGATGGCTCGCGCGAGCTTCCGCTGTGCTGCTGCTTTTATTGTATCACCAAGTTCAGTGTACACGTCCGCCGCAGTGTCGTGAAGGTCGGCGGAACGCCACGGAGTCTTCAGAGCTTGGATGATGATGTCTCGGGCATCTTCGAGGCGTTTGGCTGCGAGGTAGGCTTGGGCTAGCAGAATTTTTGCCTGCGCGTTGGGACGGGTTTTATGATTGGCTTCGGCGATCGTTACAGTGCGTTTCGGGTCGTCACCGAACTCGAGAAAGTGCTCGAGGGCATGGCCTGCGGCGGCTTCGGGAAACTGTGCAAGTTGCTTTTCGTAGATCGCTCGCGCGTTGGCGGTGAGTTCCTCAACTTTTTCGTGGTCGCCAGCCGCGTGGTGGATGCCGGCGAGGGCGTCGATAAACTCCGGGTTGCCCGTGCGCGCGACGATGACTTCGTAGAGGGCTTTCGCTTCGTCGGTCTTTCCGGTCAGAGTCATGATCTCGGCGATATGCTCGTCGATCAACCAGTAGCCCGGCATGTGTTTGCCCGCGATTTGGTAGTGGGCAAGGGCATCGTCGTAGCGGCCACGATCAAGGTCCATCAGGCCAAGTTGTAGATGCAACCATGCTCGCGGTTCGGATGCTTCTCCCTTGTACAGAGATTGTGCTTCGGTATAGAGCTCCTCGGCGCGATCGAAGTCACCTGTTTTCCAGTAGTACAGGGCGAGCTGGGCGAGGTTTGTAGATGATCGGTTGAGTTCGACAGTTTTTTGGTAGTGCTCGAGGGCCTCCGCGTAGCGACCTTGCTGAAAAGCAAGGTTTGCCCGCATGCCCATATGGCGGGCCTGTTCGCGTTTACTTCGGACGACTTTTTTCTCGGCGGCGTCGAGGTCCGCGGAGATCCGATCGAGTCGGTGTAGCGTGTAGTTGAGTTCGGCCCTGCTCAAAAACGGGCCACTCCCACCGGGGGCAGCTGCAAACGAACGCTCGAGGGCCTGCTCGGCCTTTGCATAATCATCGTAATTACCGGTCAAGCGTGCACGTGTGCTGTAGGCATTGCCTAGGCGCTCGATATGGATCCACTGCTTGGGGTATTTCTTCTCTCGCGCCTCGAGGATTTCGATCGATTGGGTAACCCCCGCAAGTTCCTCTTCGTAGGTCGGCACGTCCTTTTTCGGTTGTGGGGGGACCGCAGGCTTTTTTGCCGGTGCGGGGGCCTTCGGAGATAGCGGTTTGTCAGGAGCCGCAGGGGTGGGCTTTCCCGCCTGCTTTTTCGGGGCAGGTGGGCTACATGCGAGTGCGAGAAAAATAGGGACGATGAGCAAACGGTGCATTGGCGAGGGAGGATCATGCCCCGGAGCCGGTGACGACTCAAGCTCGCACGCGTGCGCCCGCAACCGTGGAGATTGCGGCAGACGTGGATCGCAAAACAATGCGCTACCCCCCAGTACGGGGGCTCTCGAACTGGTATGACAAAATTTCTCGCATGCCCTCAGTGGCGCCTGCTACGGTTGGAGCATGTTTTTCTTCGACGCGAAGAAGATGCGGATGCCAAC
>CAZUPD010000098.1:22709-28949 GCA_964621785.1 uncultured Nannocystaceae bacterium | reverse complement strand
TCCACCAACAGATCGAGACCTGTGCGCCAGATTTGGTGACCGAAGAGACCGAAATCGGAGTGGTCGTCCGCTACAAAGACGCGATCACCTTTGAGCAACGCAAGGTCGAGCAGACCCTCACCTTCGCCGATGTCGAGTCCGAGCCCTCGGCCGCGTTCTTGAAGGGTCGCGCGGTGTTCCTCTACGCCGAGGCCGTCAAGGCCAAACGCGACAACGATGCGTCAGCTGACGCTGCGATCGCCGGGGCCCTGGCCGCACTCGACGACGCCGATGCAGCGAGCCCGGGTGATGCCGAGCTCCAGGAAATCCGCGCAGTGCTCCAACAACTGTAGGTTCATCCGACAACGAGGCGCGCCGGCCCTGCAACAATGCGGGGCCGGCATTTTTCATGTACATTCAAAATTATGGTCCATCGGACAGGTACAATCCGCTGCCATTCGCTCGACAAAACGGCCTTCGGCCACGCACGCGGGCACTCGCCTCGCCCGCAAGGGTCAATCACATCACGGCGCCTGCGTCTTACTGCTTGCTCAAGATCCCCATCTTTTTGATCCCGCAGGTGCGGGCCACATCCATCGCCTGGACCACCCGCTCGTGACGCGTGTTGCGGTCGGCCTTGATGTTGATCGTCGCCGCCTCGCCGCCCTCGGCCGCGGTGCACAGCCGCATCTCGAGCTCGCGCAGGTCGACCAGCTTGCCGTTCATCTCGATCTCGCCAGTCTCGGAGATTTTGACGACCAGGGCCTCCTGTTGCTGGACCGGCTCCTTGTTTTGCGACTTGGGCAGGTCGAGTTTAAACGCCGACTCGTTGCGAAACGATGCCGTGAGCAGGAAGAAGATCAGCAGCTGGAAGGTGACGTCGATCAGCGGTGTGAGGTCGACGATCGCCGAACCGGAGCCGCGACCTCGGCCGCGCAGACCCCCCTGGGTCCGTTTGCCGCCGCGAAAGTTCACGTGTCGTCGGTCTCCTGCTCGCGCTTGGCCTGTTTGGCCTTGGCCAGTGCTCGGCGACCGTCCTCCAGCAGGTTGACGATCCCCATCGCGTCCTCCTCCATCTCGACGACCAGGGTGTTGGTCCGCCCCTGCAAAAACCGGTAGAGCAGCAACATCGGGATGGCGACGGTGAGACCGTAGGCGGTGGTGATCAGCGCTTGCCAGATGCCCTGGGCGAAGGTGTCGGGACCGACCTGGCCCGAGGCGTAGGCGGTGACGAACTCGCGGAACACCTGGATCATGCCGGTGACCGTTCCGAGCAGGCCGAGCAGCGGCGAGATCGTGGCGATGGTGCCGACGACCTCGACATTGCGATCCATGTGGGAAACCTCGCGGGCTCCCACCTCTTCGACCATTTCCTTGATGTCGCTGCGGGTCAGCTCCTGTTCATACGCTCGCAACGAGGCCGCCATGATCAGGGCGATGCTCGACCCGTTTTCTTCGCAAAGCAGCAGGGCCTCGGAGATCTTGCCGCGGGCGACCATGCCCCGGATCCGCTCGACGAATGCCCGGGGCAACACCTTGGCGCGTTGCAACGACCACAAGCGCTCGAGGAACACCCCGACCCCGATCACCGAGGCCGCCAAAATGACCCACATGAGTGGGCCGCCCTGTTCAAACAGTTCTCCGATATCCATGGTGGGCAAGCGAGGTCGACTGCGGGGGCATCATGCGGCTGCAGTGCTCATGAGCGCAAGGGCCCGGCCCACAAACCGCATGCGTACGGGCATTGTTCCAGACATCGGCGACTTCGATTTTGTGGCTTGACGATTTTTTGCCGGGTTGCTAGACACCCGCCTCACCGCAGGGATGCGGGAAAACAAACCGCCGGGGGCATAGCTCAGCTGGGAGAGCGTCGCGCTGGCAGCGCGAAGGTCAAGGGTTCGATCCCCTTTGCCTCCATCGACAAGGGCGAGGTCAACAACGACTTCGCCCTTTTTGCGTTCGCCATTCAGCGAGCGACCGCTGGGTGGATGAAGCATCGGACGGAGCGGCTCCGACGAGCTCACCACCTTCGCAACCAGTCAGGTGACACGGCGTCAGCTTCCGCCTCGCCGCACACACTTCCACGGCCGGTGTTCCGCCAATTCCGCCCGTAGCGGTGAGCTGTCGTGTTATCAGGGATCCGACGCGGATTGTTTTGCCATGACGTTACTCCTATCCAGCTTTCTTCTCGACGATAAGCCGCCACCGAACCTCGATGCCCTCGCCCTGTCGCCCACATTGGGCTGGATCATGCTGGCGTGCGTCGTATGTGCCTTTGCCCTGTTTGCCGTCCAAGGGGACCGCTGGCGGCGATTTTGGCTGCACTGCGAGGACCCGCGCTCGATCGGGTTGATGCGCATTGTGTTTGGGTTTTTCGTTCTGTGTAACGTCAACGACCTCTGGGAACACTTCCGGATGCTGTTCACCGATGAGGGGGTCTACACCGCCGACGTCGTCCGAGCGATTCACGCCTCCGGGCAATTCAAGGGATTTGGCGACGGATTTGTCGAGGGCGAGCCCTGGGGGTTTTTCGACAACGAAGCGATCTGGCACTACTTCACCGACGGGCACAAATATTCGCTGCTCCACTTTTGGGACTCGCCGACGTTTTTTTGGGCCCACCTGTGGGCATTTGAGATCATCGGCGCCCTGTTTGTGATCGGGCTGTGGTCGCGCATCACCGGCGTGATCACGTTCTTCTTGATGATGAGCATCTTCTTCCGCAACCACATGTTCTGGGAGGGGACCGAAGTCGTCTACATCGTGTTTTTCGTCTACCTGTTGTTCGCCAAAAGTGGCCACGCCTACAGCGTCGACAACTGGCTGCGCTGTCGAAAGTTGCGCAAGCAAGGACTTTTGAGTGAGCGCGACGGCCCCGGCAACGGTGCGGGCCTGCGCCCCAACAGCGAGTATCCCAAGGGCCTCCATGCCATCTACCGCCTGATTCCCGCCTGGCCGCGCCGGCTCATGATGCTGCAGATGTGCACGATCATGACCACCACCGGCATCCTCAAAAACGGCTCGGTGTGGGCACGTGGCGATGCGATTTACTACGCCTGGAACCTCGACCACTTCTACCGGTTTTACCCGCAACAAATCTCATCGATCATCGGCACCAACATTCTGCGCCTGATGACCTGGTTCGCCCATTGGGGCGAGGTGTTTTGCAGCGTCATGATGATCGGGGTGGTGCTCAAGTGGGCGCAGTCGCAGCCGCCGTTGCGCAAGTCTCAGCGCTGGGCCATGCGTGCCGCGTTCGCCGGTCTCATCGGCCTGTCGTGCTGGATGGTCTACATCGCCTGGCCCGTACACATCACCCGCGGCGTGAGTGTGTGGTGGTTTGTCGGCGGCTGGCTGACGGTCTGGGCGGTGATCTGGTTTGCATTTTGGTTTTTCACCTTCCACCCGGTGACCTTCACGGTCCGCCGGGAGCTGTTCCAAAAGACCCTTGTCCGCGCCGCCCTCGGCCTGTTTGTCGCCGCCCTGATCGCCGTCTCGGCGGTCTACGGCATGGTCCCGCTGACCGGCACAATCACGGTGTTGTGGCTGACGATCCCGGTCGCTGCGGTCATGCTCCTCCTGTTTGGGCTGTGGCGCTACACCGGCTACGCACCCAAAACCTTCACCCTCGACCGCGAGTGGATCCGGGCGTGGACCGTCGGTCGCCGGATCGGCTGGACCACGCTCGTGGGCATCATGGGCGGGATTTTTGTGCTGATGAACATCGGCCAGTTCCAGACCGGGATGCTGTCGGCCGCCCTGTGTTTCATCCACGGAGAAGAAGTCGCCAAAAGCCTGCGGTTTATCGGTCGCCGACTGCCCAAGTCGATCCCCTGGATCCCCGCGGATGTCCGCCGCGGCGAACCCATGACTCCGGCCGAAGATCCGCTGCTCCCCCGTCACCACCGCGACTTGGCGAGGTTGCCATGGTGGGTGATCCTGACGCTCGCAGGCGGTCTGTTGGCGGGTGTGATCCGCCGGGGGCTGTACGGCTCAAACTGGCCGTACATGCGCTACTGGTACATCGGCGCAGGCATCTTGTTGGTGGTGACCTTCCTGCAATGGCTCGGCAACCGCAATACGAGGATGCCGGACCGCGATACGGAAACCGGCAACATCCGCCCGCCGTGGGCCTACGGACCGTTTGGCCGGGCGATCGCAATGGTGCTCATCATGTGGCACGTCGGCGCGGTCGCGATTTGGCTGTTGCCCGACAAAAGCATCACCAAGGAGTTTCGCAACCCGGCCCGCAACTTCGTCGGCCCGTGGCTGCGGGCGACCTACACAACCCAGGGCTGGGGCATGTTTGCCCCCAACCCGCCGCGTCGCAACGTGTTCCTCAAGGTGCTGGTCCACGACCAAAAGGGCGAGGTCTACGACCTCAAAACCGACCTCTACCACCCCGACAAGGTGGCGATGCACTACCCGTTTATCTGGAACGACCGCATGCGCACGATGAACCGACGCATGGTCGGCAAAGGCCAGATGTACCGCAAGTGGTACGCCCGCTGGCTGTGCCGCGAGTGGCAGCGCGAACACAACGGCGAGTTCCCGGAGAAGATCGAACTGGTCAAATACACGTACCGCATCCCGAGCCCCGAGGAGGTCGCGACCAAGGGCTGGTACAAGCCGCTCGAGCAACAACAACACAACAAGCGAGAGGTCACGGTCCACACCGAGACCTGCAAGACGACGGTGATGGGGCAGATGCCCGACGAGCACCGCGCCCGCTACGGACTGCCCCCACTGCCCGAAGGCGTCGAGTACAAGCGCTGGACCAAGCACAAGCTCAAGAAGTGGGAACGCGAGAAAGAGCGCAAGGCCAAGGAGGCCGAAAAGAAAAAGAATAAGACCAAAGACAAGGCCAATACGAAGACTTCGGCGGTTCGCAAAACCACACGCCGAGCCCCGGCAGCCAAGGCTGGGCAATGAGGTCTGCGAAGTCCTATCCCCCTCGACCCACAAACTCGACCGCTCCGAAAAGATGGACATCTACCTGCGCGAGCGGGTCAAGCACGCCTGGCTCGTCGATCCACTTGAACATACACTTGAAATTTATCGCCTCCACGACGAACTCTGGGCACGCGTCGCGGTCTTCGCTGGCAACGACCCGGTCCGTGCCGAGCCGTTTGACGCCATCTTGCTCCCTTTGCGGTACCTGTGGGAGCGGTAGCTCAACCAACAAAAACGGGCCCGAACGAACAGGCCCGATTTGATTGCTGGTACAAGCTCAGGAAAACAGGTTTTGCAGCTTCATGGCCACACCCATGTCGCCCTCGATCTTGAACTTGCCGGTCATGAAGGCCGTCATCGGGTTGAGGTCGCGGCTGAGGAGCTTGCCGAACACATCTGCATCGAGATTGATGGTGCAGTCGGCATCTTTGTTGTCGTTGCTAATCACATTCTTGTCACCGGTTCCGTCGAGGGTCACGCAGTCGTCCCCCATCACGAACTTGATGGTCTTGCCCAACGGACTTTGGCCCTGGGCCATCTCGCGAACCTTGTTGGTGTAGTCTTCGAGGCTCATTCGCAGGTTCCTTTCCCACACAGTCCCGGGATGCAGGCGGTGGCGCGTGTTCCTACCACGGGTTGTGCATCCGCGAAACCTAGCCCCGAAGCAAGGGCTCATCATTTATAATTTCAATCATTTGGACTAGCCTTGATGATTTTCGCGTCGCCACCGACCTGATTGGACCTCTCCGATGAGGCGCGCGGCATCACGGCAAATTTCTCGGAGAGCGTCGGGGTTGGTGACACAGCTCGTATGGGTCGCTACCTCCTCACCGTTGCTGACCGCGAGGACCTGTAGCTCCACCATTCCGTTAGGCCAGAGTGAAAGTTGGGCGATCGCCCCACGCAAGTCGAAGTTCACCGTCAACGAAGCATTGGGATGTTGTGGTTCGACAACGCGAACGATGCCGTCTTCTGCGAACCTTTTCGCGTTCTTCGCGGCCCAACCGCGTACGATTTCAAAGCTGTCGGTCATCAACGCCAACCGTAGGTATCGAGCGTATCCCAGCGCACTGGGAGAGAGAAACAGACCGTGCGGCATGACTGCTGCGAAGTTCATCCCGCACGGTCGACCACGGATCAAATCGATCGGCTGTTGCCTCGAGCAACTCGGCACTACGATTCGTCTACAACTTCGACTCGACCAAGCCCGCACCACGATTCGCCAACACTCGACCAAACCGCGCACTACGATTCGCCCACACTCGACCAAACCCGCACTACGATCCGCCAACACTTCGACTCGACCAA
>CAZUPD010000098.1:0-22609 GCA_964621785.1 uncultured Nannocystaceae bacterium | reverse complement strand
ACTCGACCAAACCCGCACTACGATCCGCCAACACTTCGACTCGACCAACCCCGCACTACGATCCGCCAACACTTCGACTCGACCAAACCCGCACTACAATTCGCGGAGGAATTTTAGCCGAGAAACGAGTCCTGAGAGGCGACGCTGTAGTTGCCTACTGCTAGGCTCTCAGGGCCGTTTCTCGGCTAAAATAACCCGCGCGCCCATTCACGGAAGATTCAGACGCCAGCAAAAAGGCGGGCTCCGAAGCTATCTGAGAGCCGGTGATCGCTGAAGATTTTCTGTGCAGCTGCATTGATATTGTACTCAACGCGCTTGAACCAGAAGTATCCACGGTCCGTATCGTAAATTGTGTAGCTGGCTCTTGGGTCATGATCTCGTGGCTGTCCCACGGAACCGACCGAGATGATGTAGCGGAACTCGGGATGGACCTCGAACTCCTTGGTCACCACCTCGTACACGCGTTCTCGGCCGATGGCGAAGGACTTGCACAGGTGCGAGTGACCGATGAACGTCGCCTGGCCCAAACGCTCCCAGATCGGGATGCACGTCGCGGCCTGCTCGACGCTGAAGATGTACTCAAACTCTTCCAAGTCGACCGGTGACCCGTGGCAGAAGTGCGTCTCTCCGTCTTTTTCTTGGTACGTCAGCGTCTTGAGCCACTCGAGGTTGTCCTCGGTCAGGATCGACGAGTGCAAGTCGAGCGCCTCGCGGGCCGCGTCGTAGTAGTAGCTGTAATCCATGCGCCCGGCGACTGCCGCATCGTGGTTGCCGAGCGTCGTGTGGCGCACGTTTTTACGGACCAGATCGCAGCACTCGTTGGGCTGCGCTCCGTATCCGACCGTATCCCCGAGGCACACCAGTGCATCGACGCGCTCGCGATCAAACGCTCGCAGCACTGTCTCGAGTGCATCGAGGTTGGCGTGGGTGTCACTAAATATCCCGTACCGCATCAGATGGTCCCTCTAGCATGTATACTCAAGTTTCGCCTACCCGGGGATTTCGTCGACCTCTTCGACATCGACCAATAGGTCGATCTCCGGGACCATGATGGCTTCGTAGGCCCTCCGCGAAAACCCGCGGATCGCCGTGTCCTCGTTGAGAGGTCGCTCGCCGCGAACCATTTCGCCTGCGCTTTTCACATCGCGAAGTGTACCAAGGGCCTCGCGCGCCGCCGCGGAAAGTGCTGCATCGGTCACGTCGATCATCGATTCGATCGCGACGCGTCCCGGACCGGCCTCGTCATCGCCGTCGGAGATGACAACCTCAGCCATCGCTCGGCCACAACGCGCCACTGTGAAGTCGAGCTTGCTGGCCGGTACATCCTGGAGCAGTTCGCTCAGCGGACCTATCGCCCGCGGTCCAAAACTGCCGATCGCACGGGCCATGTCTGTCCAGATGTTGGTTTTCTCGACGATCAGTTGCTGACACAGGGCGTCGAGTGCACGGGCGTCGTTGGCGAGACCGAGGAGGATCGCCACCGACTGGCGGACCTCCCGCCGCGGAGCGGACAGGCGTTCGATCAGTGCCGGCACCGCTTGGTAGCCGAGTTCAGAGATCGTCGGCAAGATCGCGAGCAGATCGCCGACTTCAAATTCTTCAAGCGCGTCGAGCACCCGCCCGACGGCCTCGGGCGACCTGGCCTTCGCCAACATCTCAGTCGCCTTGGCCAGCCGATTTCTCGACCCGTGGAACGCTCCCTTGCTCGCGGGTTGCGCCTTCTTTTTGGGAGCATCGTCGCCGATGAAGCCAGAGGCCGCGACCGGAGCCTGATTGCTTCGACGCATCCGCGGGACCGCCGAGCGACCGCCGCGAACACCGAGGATGGCGACCACCTGTGCCGGCTCGTCGACCTTTTTCTTGGCGCACAGATCACGGATCCGATGCCACGCCTCGCCCGCCTGCTCGCGGTTGAGATCGTCGCGACCCGTCTCGATCGCCCGTGCCCGTGCCCGTGCCAGGATCCCGGCCCACTCGGAGTAGTCGTTGGCCGGAGAGGCTCCGAGGGCACGCCGCCAAAATCGCGACGGGGGACACAGACCAAAGGTTTCACAGGCGCTCAACACAGCCGTCCGCAGATCTTCGTAGGCCGAGATCGACAGCCCGCCGACTTCGAGGAGGAACTGCAGGTTCTCTTTTTTCGACCCGTCGTTGAGAGCTTCGATCGCCTTCCACACCCGCGACGGACGCGAGAGATTTTTGTACTCAATTGGGTCGAGTGGGCTTTTTGCACCCTTCAGACGCCGTTTGAGTCGACGCCCCGAGAGAATTTTTGCCGCCTCACGAAACGCCTGTGGCCCACCGCTGAGGTCGTAACCTCGGGCTCCTTCGTAACACATCGCAGCATTGCGCTCGAGGTCTCGTCCAACGAACCTGCGGCTGACAATGGTCTCGCCGACCTGTGAGACCACCTGAAGCTCGAGCGAGAACTCCTGGGCGAGGGTGGCAAACACGGCTCCAGTGGATTCGCTGGCGACATCGGCGACGCAGTCGATCACCGCCGTCTCGTCTTCGATGTTGCCGACACAGCGGATGCCGAGCAGCGGGTAGCCGCAGTTGCGCAACAAGATCGGATAGACCTTCGCCCGGGCGACGCGCCAAAACTCGGCTGTCACCGCATCGAGTTCCACTTCGGCCGTCACCACGCCGCTGAGCAACTCGAGGCTGCCGATCGCTTCGGGGGTGTTGGGTTCGATCAGCTCGACCCCCTCACTGACGTCGATGTCTTCGCCGAGGTCGGAGAGATCTTCGACCAGATCGAGTTCGTCAACTTCGGGGGTGCGGGTGAGATCCTC
Source organism: uncultured Nannocystaceae bacterium (assembly GCA_964621785.1). GTDB lineage: Bacteria > Myxococcota_A > Polyangia > Nannocystales > Nannocystaceae > JACKDW01. The sequence goes on along the minus strand of CAZUPD010000098.1, from coordinate 19,814 downwards.
GGCCATCGCACTCGGGCGCTCGGCCTGGTCGGCGAGCGCTGCGAGTTTGGCCATGTCCGGCATATCCGCATCGCGCCGCTTGAGCGGCTTCAACTTCACTGCCGGTCGGCGATGACCCGGATTGGTGTCTTCTTCGACCTCTTCGGAGGCGACAAAGTTCCACTCGGGGGCGAGCAAAAACCCAGCGGCGTACTCCGGATTTCTCGCCACATCATCGATATGGTCCCGCAGGACCCGGAGGTACTCACCCCGCAGGTGCTCACCCAAAACGAATGTCGCACGCTGACTTCGCGGATGTAGTAGCAACCAAGAAGTCTGTCCATGTGCGGCCCGCCCACAACTCGGACAGCTCCCCTCGTACGGGCCGCGTTCCTGCGACCGCTTGGCCAACTGCGGTCGCGCATCAGCATCGACCCACAGCCATCGCACCGTCGGGTAGCGAACTCCACAGACACAGGCGAAGCTCACAACCGAGGACCTGCACCAATCCCCACGCTCGGATTCCACGATTTAGCAGGGTAGCTCCACCGGTTTCGTGGTGTAAACCCGGCGCATGTCGGAATCACCACTCCGCCCCCGGCCCGCAGGTGAGGACACTCCTTCCCCTGGCGAGGCGCTTGTCTTCGACCTCGCCCGTCGATTTTCCGAGCAAGTCCGTCGCGCGCTCAACTTCGATCTCGATGGGACGCCCACATCACTGGCGATCGTCGACCACTATCTCAGCACAGCGCGCAATGAATCCCGGGCTGCGATTTTATCCCTGCTCGCCGCCGGGGCCGGGGCCTACTTCGGCGAGCTCCTGCGCGATCACTTCGGCGCCTTTTGGATCGGCGACGGCAACGATCCGCGGCGACTACGCCTTTTGTTGGCACCCCAGTTTGTCTACTTAGCTCCCGTAGACATGGCCTATCAGGCGGTTCTCGGCGAACCGCTCGCCCCCGATGACCCGCGCCAACCCACCGGTGTGCCGCTCGATTCGGGCTTCCACCTGCGGCAGCAAAGTACCGGCGAAGAGGAGTCCGACCACGCATTTATCCATGCCCAACTCGAGCAACTTCCGCCGCTCCCGGAGGATCAGTTTTACAGCCTGACCGGGCGGTTCGAGACCCTTGAACTCATCGTCAGTCGCCTCGCGCATCGTCTGCATATGCAGGATTATCCCCCACGACTCCTGACGCTCGATGACTATCTACAAACGCTCGCCGATCCGTCGACCGCGGCGTCGTGATCACCTCGACGGGCAGTTTCACACCACCACGAAATTAGCGAGATCTCTACCGAAGTCGTTGCTCCGGTCTCGGGCCGGTCAGTGTAGACTGCGCGTCTCATGTCCGGCCCAGAAGACATGCCCCTGCTCCAGATGTTGCAGGTGCTGTCGCGTACACCTGTCCGCCAGAACCCTCAACTTCGCGCCGTGTTGGCGGTGACTTGCGGTCGTTGGTGTGCGGTCCGCAATGAAAACGAAGAGGCGACCCAGCTTCTCAACCACGCCCTCGAGTTGGTCGGTGACCTGCGTCCGGCGATGCGTTTGCTCTACCGGATCTATTTGCGGTTGGGCGACATTCGCAACGCCGTCAAATACCTCGACCAAGAGATCCGTGCGACCCGGCACCCACGTGAAGCCGCCGCCCTCTACCGCGAACGCGGGAAGTTGGTCGAACTCCATTTCGGTGACCGGGCTGCCGCCATGCAGTGCTACCGGGCTGCCTTAAAGGCCACCCCAAAAGACCTCGCTGTGTTGCGGTCGGTCGAGACCGTCGCCCTGTTGCAAGGCGACTACCACGAACTGATCAGCAACCTCGAAGCCCAGCTCGACGTGCTGCACGATCCACAGGCCGTCGCCGGTGTGTTGCACGACCTCTCGCTGCTCGAAGCCCGTCACAGTGGCGACCTGTTGCTCGCCGGTGACATGTTGCTCAACGCCCTCGCCGCGGCTCCCAACCACCGCGTACTCGCCGAGGACCTCGGACGGCTGTCCGCCAATACCCAAGATCCCGACCTCCAACTGCGGGCGTACGAACACGATGCCGAAGCCCGCAAGGCCGGCGAGCGGGCGACGCCGCTGAGTCGCGCGAGTCGGGTGTTACGCGAAGCTCGCGAGCTGCCGGCAGCGGTCACCCTGCTGCACGCAGCGGCCCTCGACCAACCCGAAAACCTCAGTCTGTGGCGCTCGCTCGAAGAGCTCAGCATGTCGAGTGCCCGTTACGACATGGCCGTTGAGGCATGTGTTGGACAGCTCAAGCAACTCGGCAATCGCGACCGTCACGTGCGTGCCGAACTGTTTTATCGCCTCGGCAAGTTGGCGATGATCCGCCTCGACCGCGTGACCGAGGGTCTTGCGGCGATGCGAAAGGCCCTCCACCTCAACCCGGAACACATCCCGGCGCTCGAGGATACCAGCCGCTACTTGGTCGCCAACCAGTCGTGGTCGCAACTGCTCGAGCTGCTCAAATTGCAGGCGACTGCAGCCTCCGAGTCGGCCCTCAGTGGCGAACAGCAGGCCCTCAGCTTGTTGCTCGCCGGACAGGTGCTCGAGCAACATCTCGACGAACCCGACGGCGCCCGCGACCTCTACCAACAGGCCCTCAAGGTCTGCCCCACGTTTCGCCCGGCATTTGACCGGCTCGAACGTCTGCTCCACCGCCTCGGGCGTCACGCAGAGTTGCGTTCGCTGTACCAAGGTGAGCTCAAGTCGGCCAAGGGCCCGCGCAAGATCTTTGTCCTCGCTCAACTCGGGCAGTTGTATGCGCAATCAACCGAGTCGGACCAGGCCATCAAAGTCCTCGCCTCCCTGCTCAAAGAACAGCCCGACGACCTCGCCACCATCCAGAGCCTCGCCAAACTCCTGGCGCGGTCGGGACGGAAAAAAGACCTCCTCAAGCTGACCGAACGCGAGGTCTCGCTGACCAAGAGCAACCAGCGCAAGACCAAGCTGCTGCACCGCGCCGCCGAGCTCGCCCTTGAAGAAGGAGGGCGTCCCCAGGCCATCGGGTTTTTAGAACAGGTCCTAGAAATCATCCCCGACCACAGCCCGAGCCTGCTGTTGCTCGAACGCTGCCTGCGCGACGACAACGACAAACCGCGACTCCTCGAATTGTTGCATACGCGACTTTCCCAGGCCCGCGATAGCGAAACCCGGATCTCCCTGCGCCTGTCGCTGGCCACCATGCTGCGGCTCGACGCACCCGAAAAAGCTCTTTCGACACTCGACGAACTGCTGCGCGAGCATCCGCGCAACCTGCCTGCGCTGCACATGAGTGAGCAGCTGGCCGCCGAGCTCAACCTGCCCAAACTCCTGGCGACTCGGATCGAGCAGCATGCCTCAGCCCTGCGCAGTCCGCATTCCCGGGCGTTGCATCTGTACCGCGCCGCCCAGGTCCAGCGCCGGCAACAGGGGGATAGCGAGTCGGCGATCAAAAACCTCGAACGCGCACTCGAGCTGTCGCCACAACTCGGTGTGTGCCGGGCGATGCTCCTCGATCTGTGCCAACAAAACGGCAACCACGAGCAGTTCATGCGAGCTGCCCGCGAGGCGCTTGTGTGGGAACGAGGCCCGACCGATCGCCGGGCCATCGCCCTGCAACTCGCCGAGCGCACGGCTGACTCTCACCCCGCGCTGCGCTACCTGATCGCCGCCGCGACGGCGCGTCCCGGCAACCTCGTGACCCAACGCCGGATCGTGCGGATCGCCCGACTGCTGGCCCGCCACGCCGACAACCAAACCGCATTGCGCTCGATCGCCGACGAGCTCCTCCGCAGCGGCCGCAAAACAATCGGGCGGAAATTGATGCGCAAGCAATATCCGCCCGAGGTGCTGGCGATGCACTACCTCGCGGCCCAAGCTGCCGAGGCATCCGGTGATGCCCACGGGGCCGCCACCGCCTACGAAGCCCTGGTCGGGCCGTCTCCGGTCGGAGTCCTCGCCCGCCGCGGCCACGGTCGGGCGTTGGCCTTGCGGGCGCCCACTGCCCGTGAAAAGGCGATCAGCGATACCCTGACCAAGGCCGAGCAACTCGAGGGACCGCAACGCGCCGCCGCCCTGACACGGGCCGCCGAGTTGCTCGCCGCCCACGGTGCCGACGATGCTGCGCTCAAGCATCTCCAACAGGCACTCCAAGCATCCGTCAACTACCTCCCCGCCTACCACACCCGCGCCCGGATCCTGTCGCGTCGCAGCGACCCCAAGTCGACAACCGAAACCATTGCGACCCTGCGCACGTTGGCCGGTCTGCTCCACACCCCCGAGCATCGTGTGGAAGTGTTGTGTCGCGGGGGACGCCTCGCGCTGCACACCGCGGACCTGCCCGATGCTGGCAAACTCGCGTGGTCGTTATTCGCCGAAGCCCTCGAGCAGTCCCCGACTTCGCGACTTGCGTTCCACGGCCTGTGGCAGACCTGTGCCCGCTTCGGCGGAAAAGATGCACCTACACTTTCTCGTCAGCTCCTGCGCCGGGTCGAATCCCTCGACAACGCCAGCCGACTCAACAGCCGTGCCCTACGGGCGATCGCCCGGGTCGGACACGAGAGCGACGGTGCGGCCTGTGCCGCCGAGATCCTCGAACACGGGCAGGCGATCGCCCGCAAAAATCCGATCCCCGAAGTCGCCCGCGCGGTGTCGGGAGATCCGGGCCTCTACGTCGACCTCGCCCGACTCTACGCCGAACTCAAACGCTGGCCCGAAGCCGTGGCACAGCTGGAGTTGGCCCTCGAATACGAGCCCTCGCGCGAGCGCCAGGCAACGCTGCACTACCTCGTGGCCGATGCCTTGGCCCGTACCGGCAAACCTGAACTTTCGATCTCCCACTACATCCGCGCCAGTGCCGGCGGGTACCACCCGCGCCAATCCCTGCGCATTGCAGATACAATTGCCGCCAAGCTCGGCAATGCGGCCCTGCGCAAGAAAGTACTCGAGCCGCTGCTCAAAATCGGCACCCGCGAGGACCGGGCCAACGGTCTGCGAGCCCTCGCCGATCTCGAGAGCAAAAAACCCGTCCGCGCCGTGGCTGTGCTGCGGACGTACCTCAAAATCCGACCCCGGGACACCGACGCGATCTGTGAACTCGCAGGTCACCTGCGGACCATCGAGCGCCCCGAAGATGCGCTGGCGGTCCTCAAGTTCGGCGTCGCGGTCCACCGCATGGAGCTGCGGGATCGCGGTCTGCGGGGCCCGACGCCAGCTGCCGCGAGTGTTCTCGACGTGCGTTCGATCCACAGCCTCGTGCGTCTGTTTTCCGCCCTCGGACACCTCGACGGGCACTACCTGGCAACCGCCGCTCTGGAGGTCGCCGCCCCTGAGTTGGTTCCGGCGGGCGAAGGTTGCGACGAACTCATGCCGGAGTCCTGGGGGTTGCCACAGGTGACCGGGGATCAGGCGATCACCCTGCCCCTGAGCGACTTGCCCTGCCCATTGGGCTACCGACTGCTGCACGACGGTCTCCAAGGAGCGTCCACACTCCCCGGCGCTCCGCCTCCGCCGCTGAAGTTGTCATCGCGTCGACAACTCCCGCGGACCAGCAACACCGGCCGTGTCACAGCTGCCCTTGCGGCCCTGCTCGGAGTGCCAGCTCCGGCGATCTACCTCAACCCGCGCAACGACCATGAAGTCATCGCGTTCCTGTCTGAAGAGCCAGCACTTTTGATCGGGCGCAAACTCAATGCCAAACCCTTTACCGCCGCCACCCGCGACGCCATCGGACGGGCGCTGGTCCGTCTGCAATGCGGTGGCGACCACCTCGCGCGCCTGAGCGACGCCCAACTCCTCGGTGTGGTCGCCGGGATCGTCGGCAGCCTCGGGCTCGAAGTCGGCGACACCCACCGGGTCGACAGCCGGATGGCCGAGCAGATGTTGACGATGCTGTCCGAGTCGGCGATCGCCGTCGACTTGGGCGAGGATATCGAACCGATTGAAGCGGCCCTGCCCACGCTCGACCCCGCCGCCTTGCGCCTGTCCCTCGAGGCACTCGAAGATCGGATCGGCGTCCTGTGCAGCGGCGACCCCCGGATCACGCTGGCCGGTCTCAAACAGTCCGGGCACCTGACCTCGACCCGCGCCCAACTCCTGTTGCGCTACCTAGTCGGCGACGAACATCTCTCGGTCCGCCGCTCGCTCGGCTACCACATCGCCGAAGAACTCGATCTCAGCGACGTTGTTGAGGTGACCACATGACCGACCTCCAACTTCCCCCCATCGCTCCGATCCTCGACGGTGAAGAACGCGGCCCGGCCCACGGCGTCGACGAGCTCGGACGTCCGTTTGATTTCGACGAGATTTTTCCGGCAGCCCGCGGCCCCCACGACCTCGCACCACCTGAAAGCGTGCTCGACGTACCGCCGACGCTGTGGCCGATCGAATTACCGATGCAGACGCAAGTACTCGAGCGCTGCGATCGCGAGGACGACCCCACACCCGTCCGCAAACTGGCAACGGCACTGCGCGACGAGAGCCGCCACGTCAAAGACGACAAACTACGGCGTGCCCTGTTGGGCGAATCGGGGCGTCTGCTCGTCCAACACTTCGACGAGACCGAGGCCGGTACGGCAATTCTAAAAGAGGCCAATTGTCCGGGCGCAACGCTGGCGGCGGAGCTGACCAGCGAAGTCGGTGAAGATCTGCACAAGCGCCTGAGCGAGCTGGCTGCCGAGGCCAACAATCGCAAACTCGGAGCCGCCGACCGGGCCGCCGCCTGGATCGAGCACGGACTGTTGTGTGAGCAACGAATCGCGGACATCAAACGCGCGTTCGAGAGCTACAAATCTGCCCTCGCCTACGCCCCATCCCATCCGATCGCCAATCACCTCGCGACCGGTGCAGCCCTGTTGATGGGCCGCAAGACCGATGCCAAAAAGTTGCTCGATCAAGCAATCCGTCGGCGAGCACCTGCGAGTTTGACGGCCGCCTTCCTGGTCGACCTGGCTGAAATTACAGATGACCCCAAACAGCGCAGAGCCCATCTCAAACGCGCCCACGACCTCGCGCCGACCCAGGAAACCGCCCTTCGACGTCTGATCCGCGAGGTCCGCGTCGCCGATAAACCCAAGACCCTCGCGCTGCTCTACCGCAAACTCGCGACCCAAGCCAAGGATCCGATCTCGGTCAGCAATGCCCTGCTCGCCGGTTTGACCGCGCTGGCCGACCTCACCGGTGATGCGGCGAAGAACGCCTCAGAACTGTCGGGCCAGCTGATCACCGAGCTCGCCACATGGATCTCGCGCCACCCCGACGAGGCCAGTGCCCGCGGGCCGCTCAATGAACTGGTCGGGCACCTCGAGCGCCAAGGTGTTGAGAATCTGTCGAAGGAGCTGCAAGACACCTACCTCGAGGCGCTCGGTCAGCTCGCACCACTGACCGAAGACCGCCGCGAACAGGCCCTGCTGCGCGAACAACTCGCCCGTGTGTTGTGGCATCGCCTCCACCCCGAGCTGCGCACCGATAAACTCGACTTTTCGACCCCCGCCCAAACGCTCACTGAAGAACTGCGGCTCACCTACGACGCCCTTATCGAGAACCTGCGACGCAGCCGTGAACACCTGCCCGAGCGCCGCTGGCTGTGGGAAACACTTGCAGCTGCACTGTTTGAACGGGGCGAGACAACTGGCCTCATTCAACACCTCGAACAGTGGGCCACCGCCCAACCCCCCGGTCCGGCCCGGGCCGAAATCCTGCTGTTCCTCGGGCAGGCCAACGAGCGGGTTTTGCAGGACTACCCCCGCGCAGCCGAGATCTACGAGCTGGCCGTCGCCGAGGACCCGCGCAATCCCAACGGGCTACGGGCATTGGGCAAGGTCTACGAACGCATGGCCCGCTGGAGCGATGCCGTCGGTACGTTGCAGCGCCAGGTCACCGAAACCACCGACAGCTCGGAGCGCCTGACCCTCCTGCGTCAACTCGCGTCGATGTCCGAGCACAAGTTGGCCGACCTCGACCTTGCGATCGCCACCCTGCAAGAGGTCGCGTCCCTCGACGAGGGCGACACGCTGTCGCTGTATCAACTCGCAGCGCTGTGCCGCAGCCACAACCGACCCAAAATACTTGTCCATACACTCGAGCAATTGATCAAGCGGCTCGACGACGACGTCGCACGCACGTCTGTCCTGGCCAAACTCGGCGAGACCCTGCTTGCGACCTCGCAGACGACCCGTGCCATCCAGGCCTTGGAACGCGCGTTGAAGCTGTCCCCCGGGTACACTCCGGCGCTGCAACTGCTGGCCAAGCTCTACCGCGACAAAGGCGACTTCGAAGCCCTCCTCAAACTGCAAACCCCCGATATCGATCCGATCCGCGATCCTGCGATCCTGGCCCTGAAGTCAGGTCGTATTTGCTTCGAAGAAATCGGCGACATCGACCGCGGAATCGCCTACCTGACCGACAGTTACGAGCAGCACCCCGACCTCACACCGACCCGGGAAATCCTCCTGCAGTTGTTGCAGGCCAGCGGCAAAATCTCCGAGGCCTACGACCTGCTGCGGGCCCAAGATCCCCCCGAGACGCCGGCGTTGCAGGCCGACATTCACTATCGCCTGGGCCTCCTCGCCGAGGCGTTGTCGCGCCAGGACGACCGCGACAAAAACCTCAACCGCGCCCTGCAGCACTACCGCGCCACCCTCGAGATCCAGCCGGCCCACGGCCTTGCGTTTGAGCGTGCACGGATGTTGCTGATCCGCCACCACGATGTCGACAACCTGGTGCGCCTCCTCGAAAACCGGCTGCAACACCTCGAAGGCCCTGCCCAACTTCCGTTGCTTGTACACCTAGGTCGCCTGCACATGACCAAGTTGCCCGAGCAGTTTGAGCAGGCCCGCCGCGCCTACGAGCGCGCCCTCGAAGTCGCTCCCCGTGACGGGATCCTGCGCCGCGAATACGAAAACCTCCTGCGCCAAGTCGACGACCAAAAAAACCTCCCCGCCCAGCGCCTCGCACTTGCGGGGATCAGCGAAGACACCCACTACAAGGCGACGCTGTTGGTCGAGTCCGCCGAGTCGTTGCTGACCGCCGGGGCCAATCGCGAAGATCGGGAATTCGCGGCAAATGCCATCCTAGGTGCGTTGCGCGAGGATCCTGGCAATCCGTATGCGGTCCGCCAACTCGAGGGATTGCTGTCCGACCCCGACAGTCCGCTGACCATGACCGACGCTGTCGGTGCTCGGGCCGTGCGCGCCCAATCCGATGCCGAACGTGCGACCTTCTACCTCGAAAGCGCCGAGCTGCTCGAATGGTCAGGTGCTCATAACGAGGCTCAGCGCGCCTACAAAGCTGCTCTTCGGGCTATCCCCGGGCTCGCGCCCGCAGAGGATGGTCTGCGGCGGTTGGCCAGTGGACGCCGACGGGAGAGCAGCGGGGCCAAGACCAAGACCAAGGCAGTCTCTGTACATACACTGATGGCCGAGGCCCGCGAGGCGGCCGTGGTCGCTGGCAACTCAGGCAACCAAGCCGATGCAGAACACGCCCTGGCGCTGTTGGGCCAGATCCTCGGCCGCGATCCCCACTATCGCGACGCCATCGGCCTCACCCGTGCACTCGTCAGCCAGTTGGGCGATCCCAAGCCGGCGCTCAACCTCCTCAGCACCGTCTTTGGCAGGATCACCGAAACGGGTCTGCGCTATGAACTCGGCGTGTTTTTGGGTGAGCAGATCGATGATAACGACGCCGCAGTGGCCTACTTCCAGGTCGCCTGTGAAGCCCGCCCCGATGGCAAAGGTGCTCTCAAAGGGCTCGTGCGCTGCTACCAGCGCATGGGCGACGAGGACAAACTCGCAGAGGCGATGGAGCGCCTGGTGGAGCTCTACGACCCCAGCGAACCCTCCGCAGTCGACCTTCGCCTGAGTCTCGCCGACCAACTCAGCCGCAGTCCCGACACGATGCAACGCGCCCTCGATCACACCCGCGTCGTGTTGGAAGCCCGCGGTGACGATCCGCGTGCCCTGCAGCTGATGATCGGTCTGTACGAACGGATGCAACAACCGGTCGAAGCCGCCGCGATGATCGAACGCCTGGTTGTCCGCGAGCGTTCGCCCGACCGCCTGCACCAGTTCCACATGCGAAGGGCCATGCTGCTGGCCGACATTCCCGAGCAGCAGGCCAAGGCCCTCGAAGCGGTGGAGCGGGCGGCCGAACTGCGCCCGAGCGACCGCAACACCGTCCTCCTGCTCACACGCATGCTCGATAGGTCAGGTCAAAAAGGCCGTGTCGCCTCCTACCTCGACCCGATCCGCGCCGCCCTGTTCCAAAATTTCGGGCAGCAAAACGTCCTCAACGACCTGCGGCTGTTGGTGGACATCTCCCGCAACTCGCGACCCGAGTTGTCCAAACTGTCCGAGATCGTCCTGTACTGCATTCAACCCGAGTCTGGGCCTCCGCCCGAAGGGTTTATGCGCCCCGGTACGGTCGCCGGACTCCAGCGCGTGCTGGGGACCGCGAGCATGCGCAACCAGGTACTCGCCGCCGGTGAACCCGCGGACGTCACCGACCTCGTCGGCATCGTCGAAACGGCGATGGACCGCCTCCATCCGCAGTTTGACGGGCTGCGGGCCAGCGACCTTGTGCAACTTCCCAAAAGCGTCAATCCGTCTACCCTCGGCCCCATCCTGCGCAACTGGGGTTCGCTGCTCGGACTGCACGACTTCACCCTGGCTGCTTGTAACACCAACAATACCGTCGCCATGATGGAAGACGCCCACGGGGCTGCGCTGCGGCTCGGGATCAACCTGTGGTACCGCGGCGACGACATTGCCTGGCGCGGATTAGCGGCCGTTGGTCTCGGACGGCGGGCCCTCGGTGGATCGCTTGTACGTGCACTCAATGCCGACGACCTCGACCTCGTGCTCGCCGCCTGTTTTGAGGCCGCCAAGGTCTTCAACCCGATCACCGCCGACCCCGACGCCCAGCGGCTCCAAGACCTCAGTGGACTGTTGCTCAAGCAACTTTCTCGACGTCAACGCCGGGCCCTCAGCCGCGTATGCCAGAACCTGGCCGCGGCCAACTTTGAACAGGGTGCGACCGCCAAGGCGACCCTCGTCACCGACCTGCAGATGGCGGTCCTACTCTCCGGAGACATCGCCGGCTGCCTCAACGCCGCCTGCATCCTCGACGGATTTGCCAACGGCCCGATCGTCGAGCGCCTCGCCCTCAGCCGGTCGGCCCAGGCACTGCTCGTCTTCTTGGTGAGCGACAACTACCTCGAACTGCGCGAAGTCGTGGCGACTAGCTGACACCGACACCGGCCAAGCTATTTGTGACAGTCTCGACGCGCGGTTGGCCCGCGCCACCGACGGATCACGACGCGAGCGAGAGCACGGTTAAGGCGAGGCACAGCTCGCCGAGGAAAACCCACTCCAGCAACTCGCGACCTGGGACGCGGCAAACACTCCGACATGCCCGTCGGGATAGGTCGTGTCATCGGATGCAATCGTCGCCACAGTCTTGTTGGCATCGAGGTCGTAGATCGTCAGGACAAAGCCCTGGTCCTGTGACATATCGAGGTCGAAGAGGTAGGTGACACCCGGTTCCCAGCCTTTGTTGGTGTTGGGACTCTCCACCGGGTCCCAGAGCAGAACCGAGTGCGAGGTATCCTCATCATCGTGCATGTCGCGGCAGTTGATGTCCTGCTCGGTGGGGGCGTCGATCATCTTGACCATCATCCCGCCCTTAAACGTACCGATCGCTTGGCAATCGAGGTTGTCGTCCTGGACGGTCGCCGAGTCCCGTTTCCATGTAAATGCATAAAAATGGGCCCAGTCCTGCCAGCCAAACACAAACCCGATCCAATCGTTGTCGGTGTCGACCTTAACGTCAAAGGTCACATGGGCCTTGTTGTCGTCGTCGAGTTCCCAACCGTCACACAAAAATGCGCTCGGAGGCCCGTTGCTCGCCTGACATAGCATATTATCGTTGTATATCCACATAGGCTCGGTAAACGGGTCGATGAGGGCAAACAAGATGTAGTCCCAGGCAGGCGAGCTACAGATCGGGTCTTCGCTATCCACAATCGGTTCACACAGGCAGTGTGCGTAGACAAGCGAATTATTGTCGTTACAATCACTTCCGGGGTCGACACCGTCGGGTGGATCGTGGTCGCCCCAACCGTCGTCATCGCCGTCGTTGGCACACAACGCAGGCTCCTGCTCGGCAGCACCAGGATGGGTGTGGTCGTTGGTGTCGTCGCAATCGTCGGCGTTGTCGACACTACCCGTAGGAGGGTCGACCCCAGGTGGAACGTCCATACATGTATCAGCATCTCCGTAGCCGTCGTTGTCGGCATCGGCACACCACACAGTACCCGGGCCGGTTTCCGAGACGGTCGTGGGCTGGTCCGTCGAGGAGTTTTCCGTGGCGGTTTCGGGAGCGGTATCAGGGCCTGCGGTGAGTTCGGTGGTGCCCGTCGCGGTCGTGCCCACGCTCGAGGTCGAAGTCATGGCGTCGGTCTCCGAATCTGCAACGCCACCACCCGAGCAACCGCAGATGGTCCCAATAAGCAGGCTGGCGAGCGCAACGAGTTCCCCAACCTTTGCCTGTTCGCTTGTCATCGGCGTTCCAGCAGGACCCGTAGGCCTAGCGGGCAAATGATACACCGCAGCACATGTACGCCGGTACACAAATCCGCGCGATGTCGGAAGATACTCGATACTCGCGACTCGCCGCGGAAGGACCTACTGTCATCGGTTCGGATCGGCGCCACAGTCGATGATGATACATATTTTTTAAGAACTCCCTCACAGGACTCGAGCATGGACCCGACCCGTGACGCGGTCCCGTCGCCGCTCCCCAACCCGCGCCATAGCGGACCATTCCCTGGATTTTGCGCCACTTCGCTCGCACACGCGCGGCAAAAAAAGCGACACTGTGTGCAGGTTGCGATGGACGACTTCGACATCAGACTCCAACAGCTCAACCGGCGGATCGAACTCAAGACGTTTGAACTCGAGTGTGCCAGCTACCTCGCCGAAGAGCGGACCAAAGCCTCGGACAGTGCGTGGTTGTTGTCGATTTTTTCCGGCCCGGTCGGCACCCTACTCGCGGTGATCCACGGACGCCATGCCGGTCGATGGGACAGTCGCAGCCATCTGATCGAACAGGAACTCACGCTGTTGTTGATCGACCGCAAAGAACTTCGCCTCGAAGCCAGGTTGACGCGCGCCCTCTCGCTATGAACGATCGTCTGCGGCCCTGTCCGCACTGCCACACACCGACTGTCGATCCCTCGGGTTCGCCGAAATCTGTGTTTTGTCGTCACTGTGGCGGCGATCTCCGGGCCACGTTCCGGGTCACAGACGTTGCATCTGCACTTGAATTCCTACGTTCCCTCGGTGCCCCGCCCCACCTCGTTCGCCACCATCAACTCGTCGCCGAGGCGGCCTCGGAACTCGTCGCTGGCCTCGGCGATTTTGCTCGGTTTTGTGTCACCCATGCACAGTGGGACCGCGACGATCTCCCCGGCGAGGATCGGTTGGTCGCGCTCGCCGATAAGTTGTGGAAGGGAAAACGGGTGATCGAACTCGAACAGCGGGTCATCCAATGGCTCGCGCAGGTGTCGGGTGAGCCGTTTTGGGATGTATTTACAAGGATGGACACGCTGTTCGAACAGGTCGCGAACGGTGGCCCAGCTCGGCTGCAACGTTCACAGGAACCTCCGGAGTGATCGATGCGACGACTTTCCAATGTGATCGGGATCGATGATGCTCCGTTTGTCCGCAGCCACCGCGGCGATGTTCCGATTATCGGCGTCGTGACCACACGCACCCGTGTCGACGGAATCATGCGGAGCCACGTCCGCCGTGATGGCGTCAACTCGACCACCCAGATCGCCGCACTCGTGTGCGACGGTAAATTCGATGAGCACCTCCAAGCGGTAATTTTACAAGGGATCGCACTCGCCGGATTTAATGTGGTGGATATACATCGATTACAGCTCCTGATCGGGCGCCCGGTGCTGGTGGTCGCGCGACGCAAGCCAAATCTGTCGGCGATCAAACGCGCGCTGCTCCAGCGCGTCCGCGGGGGGGCGGCCAAATGGAAGCTGATTGAAAAAGCAGGTCCGATGGAACCGGCGGCCGGCGTGTGGATCCAACGCGCAGGGCTGAGTCTGCGCGAGGCGACGGACCTCGTGAAAACGACGACGATCCACGGAGCCCTACCGGAGCCGTTGCGAATGGCCCACCTGATCGCCGGGGCCTATGTCGACGGGACCAGCCGCGGCCGCGCGTGAACCGGCATCCAAAGGCGGACCCGTCGGACTACGTGGCGCCACGATTTTTTTCAGCTACCGAGCGAACCGTCGGTCGTACTCGGGCAACTAGCCCCCTGCTGGACCAAACCAGCTTCCAAACCGCGAAGACCGACCATGAAAAAAACAATTCGGACGACAACTTTCCTCGCTCTCTTCTCACTGACAGCCTGTGTGGGCTGCTCTCCCGAACAAATCGATGATCCGCTGGAAACCATCGAGGTTGAGCACAGCGTCTCGTTCACGGTGGACGAGCACGAGGTCACCCTGAGTACCGAATCCAAGACCGAAGTGGATGCGGTCTTGCTCGAGTATGACGGACCCGCAAGCTCATTTTCTGTGGTGATCGACGAAGACAACTATGAGCAGCAAATGTCCGAGCTAGGCCATGAACTCCCCGATGACGTTCGCTCGGGTCTGATCTCGCAGGCAGACGACCACCTCACGCAATGGGAAACCAGTGGTGACGAGGAGACTGCCGGGTGGGCACTCGGGATCGCCGGGATTTTCCACGAAATGGATGTCCAATTCCGGCACGGCTACTACTGCGGTTCCTGTACCGGAAATAACCTCCATTGCCCAGGCACTGGCCCGGTCGTCTCGTGTTGGTCGTGGAGCGCGGACTCCAATGGTAAGTGGGGTTGGCACAACCATTGTTGTTAGTACAACGACAACCGTTTGCGGCCGTCGTGACGACGCGATACGTCACCACGTGTCGCATTAAAACGGCTGATCGGCCCGCAACATCAACTGGGTCATGAGCTTGTAAAGCGGTACCCCTTCGTGGACCAGTCGCGGTGAATGTTCGATGACTTCGCTCAGCGGCACGATCACCGGACGCGGTCCGCGGCAACCGATCATCACGTCGACATTTGGATCGACTTTGGAGCGGTTGGGGTCGCCCCCTTCGACGCGGCCCAGTTGAATGACATCGGCGGCAGCAGCCCCCAACAGGCCGGCGAGAGTGTTGTCGAGGGCGCTCGGACTGCCGCCGCGGGCGACGTGGCCGACGGAGTTGATCCGGACCTCGAGGGGTGAACCCAATGTAGTTGCAAGCTGTTTGTCAGACTCGATCTTGGCCCGAAGTTGGGTGGCCCAACCATCGCCAGCCTGTTTGCGCACGCCCTCGGCCATGACGATGATGAAGTAGCGATAGTCCCGACGCGCGCCAGCCCGCAGGGCACCGAGGATGGTTTCGTGATCGTGGGTCGCCGGAATCTCGGGAATCGCCACGGCCGCAGCCCCACCGGCAAGCGCCGATTGCAGGGCGAGCCAACCGGAGGTGTTGCCCATGACTTCCAAAATGATGGCGCGCCGGTGGGATTCGACGGTGTCCCGCAACTTGCGAATGGCATCGACGACGTTGTTGAGCGCGGTGTCAAACCCGATCGAGTAGTCGCACCCATGGATGTCGTTGTCGATGGTGCCAGGGAGACCAACAACCGAAAACGGACGGTCGGGAAACGATTGGCGAAATGCGTCGGCAATGGCACGGGCACCGCGAAACGAACCATCGCCGCCAATCACGACCAAATGGCTGACTTCCATCTGAAACAGGTTGACAACCGCAACCTGCAAAAACGCATCTTGAGCCGCTTTTTTAGCGGCAAAGTCAGGGTCGTTCGGTGCAGGTGCAATGAGTTCGGGAACCCGCCCGGTGCCGAGGAAGGTACCGCCGCGGTGGATGATGCCACGGATGTCCGTGCGGGCGACGTTGCGGTCGGTGGAGGAGTCGAGCCGACGAGCAAGGCCGCGAAACCCATCGCGAAAAAACACCAACTCACACCCAGGCTCCCGCATTTTGATGGCCCGAAACACCGCCCGAATCGCCGCGTTCATACCCGGCGCGTCGCCGCCACTGGTGAGGATGCCGATGCTCATGGCCGAGAGATGTACAAGCTGACCGCAAGGGCGTCCACAAGTCGGCAGATCGAGGGCTGGAGGAGACGAAATTTGCATCCGCGACGCGGGCGTGCCTCAATGGCCGGGTGATCACCGAAGTCGAGATCGCGAACTTCAAGTCGATCCGCAAGGTCAAGTTGGAGCTGGGTCGGTTCAATGTGCTGATCGGCGAAAACGGGTGCGGGAAGAGTAATTTGTTAGAGGCGATTGCGTTCGCAGGGGCAGCTGCGGGGGGCAAGGCGAGTCACGAGTTTATGGCGTCGCGAGGGATTCGCTGGACGGATCCGCGGTTGATGCGGTCGGCTTTTTTAACGGAGTCTGGTTCGGAGCCGATTGTTTTTCGCGTGCGTGATCAGGGGAACATTCGGTACGAGTCCGAACTGAAATTCGACGATACGCTGTTGGCTTGGACTGATGAGCGCCTAAAACAAGCTTTAAACTCGGCACTTTATCTAAAAAAAATTCTTGCGCAACTGGAGCACTCGACTGAGCCGGAACAGCGCAAGGCCCTCAAGGTGGTTACTGAAGCCGTAAAGAAGTTTTGGGACCGGAGGCTCAGCGAGCTACAAAGTTTTCTCATCTACTCCCCTGAAAACACCGCCCTACGAAACTTCCACGCCGAGGGCCAGATCCTGCCGCTCGGAGTCTCTGGCGAAGGCCTATTTGATCATGTACGTACATTGATCTCCGACGACCAGTTCCAAGACCAGCGCGAAGCACTCATCAGCGGCCTCCAACTGCTCGACTGGCTCGACGATTTTAAAATTCCCGAAGGTCTCTGGCCCGGCGAGCGCAAACTAGCGATCACCGATCGCTACCTCCTCGAAAACATCATCCTCGACCAGCGCAGTGTCAACGAAGGATTTTTGTTTCTCCTGTTTACTTCACTCTGTTTGTCAGCCCGAAGACCCCGACGTTTTTTGCGATCGACAACATCGATGCTTCGCTCAACCCGCGGCTGTGTAGTCGCCTCGTCGAAGTTCTCGTCAAACTCGCCGCGAAGTTCGACAAGCAGGTGATTGTCACCACCCACAACCCTGCGATCCTCGACGGGCTTGACCTCGAAGATGACGACCAGCGTTTGCTCGTCGTGTCCCGCCGCTCGGATGGTTCGACCCGGGTCCGCCGGGTCAACGCTCCGAAACCTGTGGCCGATGAGCCCTCGCTCCGGTTGTCCGAGGCGTTTGTCCGCGGCTACCTCGGGGGCCTGCCCAAACACTTTTGAGTTATGGCCACGTTTGCGTTTATCGGCGAAGGCATCACCGACTTTTTTGTGGTTTCAAACATCCTTCTGGGGTGGTTTGGCGGACAGGATTGAGAACCGGAGCTCAACCAACTGCACCCTCCTCCGAAACTCCCAGGCGAGGATGTCCCTCCGGGCGGTTGGAAGGTTCTCAAACGGTTTTTGACGAGCGATGAACCGTTTCGTGCGCTTCAGTTTAACGATTATTGATCATACAAGTCGATACCGATGTATGTGAAGAAATCGGATTCGACGTCAGCAAGTAGCACCCGACCAAGGCCCGTGTACGTACACCGAGTGAGCTTATCGAAGCTGTTCGCGCCCGCCTCATCGAATGGATCGGCGACCGGTTTGAGCAAGTCGCCGACCGATTTGTGTTCGCCATTGCAGTTGACTCGGTCGAGTGTTGGCTGCTGCCGTTGCTCGAGGATATGCCGGCGAGGATGGCCAAAACGACGGGCTGCCTTCAAGCAGCCAACAAACGCCTCCGCAGTCAAAAACAGGATCTTCTCGAAGTCGGTGGTTCAAAGCAGCCCCGTGCCTACGACCTCGCGTCGCGCCCGTTTCGCAAACCGAAGTTGCTTCGCCAGGCCGCCCCGCACAACCCGAGCCTCGGTATCTTCGTCGGCGACCTCGATGCCCGCGCGAGCGAAGTCGTCAATTAAGTTGTAGACACAACGATATCGCAACTACTCGGCCGAATCATCCACCCGCACAAACGACCATGCTCCGCTATTCGAGTTGGACGAGCCGAAGCCGATCTTGCCGATCAGTGCCGTGTCCTCTGCGTTGACCAACGCCCATCCCTGGCCGCGACCGCAGGCTCCCGAACAGGTTTCGTCTCCGCGGCCATCTTGCCACTCAAATGTGATCAGGTTGGCGGGGAGGGCTGCTCCTCCGGCTAACGGGATGGCTGTCTCTTGGTTCATCTTGAGGACGAACCGCAACGTTTCGTCGTCGCTGATGAATGTCCCGTAGTAGCGGAGGT
Organism: uncultured Nannocystaceae bacterium; assembly: GCA_964621785.1. Classification (GTDB taxonomy): domain Bacteria; phylum Myxococcota_A; class Polyangia; order Nannocystales; family Nannocystaceae; genus JACKDW01. The sequence goes on along the minus strand of CAZUPD010000098.1, from coordinate 1,465 downwards.
TGCCCAGCTTCTTGACGGTGAGCTCCCCGACCACTCCCGCCGACTCGCCGTACCATACGCCTGCGAAGTCCGATGGCTGCTCGTAGCTCTCGGCCGGTGGCACCGGTCCTCCGGATGCGCCGGCTGGGTCGCAGCTGATCGCGCTGAGACCGAAGGCGCCGATCACTAGGCATCCTCGCCACCCGGGGATGGCCACCGACTTGACTCGCGGGCGAAGCATGAATTGCGTTGGGCGAGTTTGCCACGGATGGCGGGCGCCGCGGCCCGTGCGGCGCGACCGAGCTCGCGTCGTGATTTTCGTCAACATCCCACTCTCGTGGCTCGGCCCGCGTGCCGTCCTCGACAGCACCACATTTGCGAGTTTGCGGTTTTCTCGGCCCTGCCATGGATTCTCGCGACAACGCTGTCTACAATCGCCGGCGAAATGGGTGATCGGTCCCACATGTGCCCGCGAACGCTGATCGCTGCGCTCGTCGTGTCCCTTTCGCTTCCCCGGATCGCGCTTGCACAGGAGGGCGATGCCCCTGAAACGCCGGCGCCTAGCGATGCCGAAACGCCAACGCCCAGCGATGCCGGCGATGAACCCGATGGCAAGGCTCCCGCCGAACAACCTCAAATCGTCGCTGCCGAAGCTCCCAAGAAGTCGTCCAATATGAGCGGGAATGCGGTCGTCGATGCCGATGATCCGGACGCGTCCCGGGCATCTTCCGAGCTCGAAGGCACCGCGATTCAAGGTCCGCTACCGGCCAATACCCCAGAGAAGTTGCCCAAACTGCAGGCCGCTGGCTGGTGGACACTTTTCGGCGCGTTCGCCCTGGGTGCGACTGGCGGTGTGTTTGCCGGGATGGCCGAGGTCCAAGAAGATCGGGCGGCCCGACTTGCGTCGATGGTCGACGACCAAGGCAACCTGCTCAAGTACGCGGACTACAGCGAGACCTACGAGGGTCACCTGTCCCGCGGTTCGACCTACGCCTGGGTCGCCCGCGGGTTTGTCATTGCCGGGGGCGCCGCGGTGGTCACCGCAATCGCTCTGTTTGCAACCGATTACCGACGCAAACGCAAAGGGCTGAAGGCGAGTCGCCGAGGTCCGCGACTGACCGCCACCGGGCTGGAGGTCGCGTTTTGAGGTGGTCGGCGCCGGTTCTCGCACTCGCACTGTGCGGTGGGTGCTTCAAGCCACCGGCCAACGATGTGATGTTCACATGCGATCCGAACAACGCCCCGCAGTGCCCCGAGGGATACACATGTGCGGAAGATGGATGCTGCCGCCGCGAAGGTAGCGATCCCGAAGCGGCGTGTTCCGTCGGCGCATCGGCTTCGGACGGGAGTTTGTCGAGCACCGCGGGAATGTCAGAGACGATGTCGACGGACCCGACAACCGACACGACCACGGATCCAACAACTGACACGACCACGGATCCAACAACCGACACGACCACGGATCCAACAACCGATACAACCACGG
>CAZUPD010000097.1:0-29092 GCA_964621785.1 uncultured Nannocystaceae bacterium | reverse complement strand
TGGCGGTGGTGAGCTGGGAGTCGAGAATGGTTGTAAATGCACGGTCGTAACCGGCTTCGATTGCGGCGCGGGCCTTATAGCCTTCGCGGATGAACTCGCGGACACGTTCGAAGATGATGACGTTGGCGTCGACGGCCATCCCGATCGTCAGCACGATTCCGGCGATGCCCGGCAGGGTGAGGGTGGCCTGAAACAGCGCCATCGCAGCCATGACCATGACGACGTTGAGCATCAGGGCAAACACAGCGACAAAACCGGCCTTGCGGTAGTAGATGGCGGTGAAAAACACGACCAGTGAGAACCCGACGACGAGGGCCCAAAACCCGCGCTCGACCGAATCCTTGCCCAGGTCGGCGCCGACCCGGATCTCGAACTCCTTGATCATGCGGGCGGGCAACGAACCGGACTTGAGCACCTTGACCAAGTCGTTGGCGGCCTCGCGCACGGTCATGCCGGGGGTTTCACCCATGGTGATGCGGACCCGACCACCGGGGATGCGGTCGTTGAAGATCGGGTCGGAGACGACCGCGTCGTCCATCATGATCGCCATCTTGCGACCGATGTTTTCACCCGACATGGTCTCAAAGGCACGTGCACCGATGCGGTCGAGGTTGACGCTGACACCGGGGACACCGGTCTGCGGATCGGGTTCGACATTGGCCGATACGATTTGCTCACCGGTAACTTCGGCCCGGCTCTTGACGAGGTAGGTCCGCCACACAGCCACCGGAGGGGCGTCGCGACGCAACTTCATCGGCTGGATGCCGTAGGCCATCATGTGGCTCGAGGGCAATCGCCACTGTTCGGGCAGACTGTTGAAGAAATCTTCGAGGGTCTGGCGGTCGGCGGCGTAGAAGGTGTACGGGTCCTTGATGTTGTGCCCGTTTTCCTTGCCGTAACCTGACTCTTTGGACACCGCGATGCCCATGCCCTTGCGCACGAGATTGGCTTCGTAGATGGCCTGCAAGTAGATCTTGCCGGTATCCCCGTGCTTGTACTCGTCGTCGATCATCCGCATCTCTAGGACCGCGGCACGCTCGATCAACTTGAGCAGGCGACGAAAGCCACTCGATTCGTCGAGCGCCTTGTTGCGGGCATCTTCGGTGAGTGCGAGGTCGACGGTGTCGTCGGGCAGCTGATCACCGTCGTCGGGCAACACGTCGAGTTGACTGCCCAAACGCTCGTCGATGATCCGCGTGCCCTTTTCGACAACCTTGTCGCCGAACATGGTCACGAGATACTCGGCTGCATTTTGCCCCGGGATGGTCAGGCGAAATGCCTCGGCCTTGCCCGAAATATCGGAGACGGTGGCGGTTGCCTGACCTGCCTCTTTGAGCAGAACCTTCATGTTCTGGGCCGCATCCTCGCGGGCGGCCGTGATCGCGGTCGACTCGTTGTCGAGCCCCGGCAACTCGATGACGACGTTGTTGTTTTTGGGATAGATGTTGGGCTCGGCGATCCCCATCGCGTCGATACGCTTGGTGACCGTATTGATCGCCTGGTTGACCGACTCTTTGCGCGCCTGGGTCAGCCGCTCGGCGTACATTTGTAGATGCACGATTCCGTTGGCTTCGTCCTCGGTATCGACCCGTTCAAAGTCGGCCAGGGCGATCGCCATCACATCGTCGGTCGCCAGCTTGACATCGTCGGGCGAGGCGAACTCGATGCGAATCCGGTCCTTGCCATTGCGCTGGGCAGTGACCTTGATCTCCTTCTTTTCGCGGAAGGCGGTCTCTAGCTCCGAAGCGATCTTGTCGATCTTGTTTTCGATCGCCTCGTCGACGGCGACCGAGTACTCGAGGTGCAGCCCTCCTTGGAGGTCGAGCCCGAGCGTGAACTGATTTTGGAAGTTGTCGGTGATCCAGGTCGGCAAGCCGAAGCCGGCGATCTTGGCGATCGAGGGCAACACAGCCAGCGTGCTGAAGGCCACCAACAGGGCCATCAAAAGGGCCTTGAGTTTTAAAAACCGGCGCATGGTGGTTAGCTCGCCTTGGCCGCAGCCTTATCGTCTTTGGTCTTAGCTTTGTCTTTGTCTTTACCGGCGCGTGCGGCCTGGGCCTTGGCGTCGAACTTGTCGTGGATTTGGTCGCGCAACACTCGGATCTTCACGCGGTCGGCGATCTCGACCACCGCCACACCATTGCCCGCATCGGGGTTGGTGACCCGGCCCAAAATGCCGCCTGCGAGTTGCACCTCGTCACCGCGCTCGAGCGCGGACACCCGCGTCTTTCGTTCCTTTTCCTGCTTGCTCATCGGCCGCAGGACGAGGAAGTAGATCACGACAAACATGAGGATCATCGGCAGCATGCCCTCGAACAACGAGGGCGGTGCCGCCTCAGCGAGCAAAACCGGAGTCAGCGAAAACATGGATGGCCTTTGGTGAAACGCGTCGGTGAAAATCGTCTAGCTGCGGGGAAGTCGCTGGAGTATCGCCCCCGCGAGGTTGCCATCTGACCAGGGCACACGAATCTGGCCCAGGACACAGAGTCAGGGGGGGTTAGCAGAGCCCGGGATTGACGGTCAACCCAGTGTCCCGCCGCAAGCTCACCTCTCGATGACCTCGACTTGGACGAACTTCGCGCATCGAGCGCTGTGGTCGGAGAAGACATCGGAATGTTCCCGAGATAAAGTCCCACACATGTTTCGCTGGACGTTGTTGTTCGTATGTTTCGCGGCTGGCTGCGGCCAGACGACCCCAGCCGAGCAAAAACCCCCGGCCTTTGACGCCAACCGGGAGTGCGAACGCATTCGCGAGTTCGCCGACTTCGAGGCCAAGACCGGCAGCCTGCCTCCCGGTTTGGGTGAGGGAAAGCCCGAGAACTGCAAACAGGTCATGGCCGAGATCGAGGCCAAGAGTCCGTCGACATTCAAGGCCCAGTCGCAATGCCTGACCAAAGCCAAGGATTACGTCACGGCCCAGTCCTGCGTCGAGCAGGCGATGATGGTGCTGGCGAAGTGAACCGTGCTCCGTCAGTCGCCGATCGAGGTCAGACCTTCGTCGGATAGTGCTCGGCGACGACTTCCGCGAGTTGTTGCGCTTGTGAAGCAAACTCGCCGGCCCGCAGCGCTCGGCGGAGCAACCCGACCCACTCGTGGAAAAAGTAGAGGTTGTGAATCGTGGCCAGGCGCCCGTACAGCGGATCGTGGCACTCGTGGAGGTGGCGCAAGTATGCGCGGGTAAAGTTCTGGCAACAGCGGCAGGCACACTGCTGGTCAACTGGACGGGTGTCGCGGCGGTACTCCGATCGGCGGATGTTCATCCGGCCCTCAAACGTGAACAGCTGACCGTTGCGAGCGTGGCGGGTCGGCATCACACAATCGAACATGTCGATGCCGGAGCGAACCGCCGCCAAAAGGTCGGCCGGCGTGCCGATGCCCATGACATAGCGGGGTCGCGATTGCGGCATCAGCGGACCGATTTCGGCCATGGTCGCATGCATCTCGGGGATGGGTTCACCGACGCTCAGGCCCCCGAGGGCAAACCCATCAAACGTCAAATCTGCGATGGTGGCCAGGTGTTCGCGGCGTAACTGCAGGTTGGTACCCCCCTGCACGATGCCGAAGCAAAGCTGCGCCGGCGCGAGGATTTCGCGGCGGAGTTCGGCGGCCTCACGCGCCCACCGGGTTGTGCGATCCATTGCCTCGCGGACCTGGTTTACGCCGGCATCTCCGGGGGGACAGTGATCGAGGATCATACAGATATCCGAGCCCAACCGCGCCTGGGTCTCGAGCACCGAGCGCGGCGTCATACGGTGGGCCGACCCGTCGAAGTGCGTGCGGTACCCCACTCCGTCATCATCGATCTTCTGTAGGCCGCGGAGGCTGAACACTTGGTAGCCACCACTGTCGGTGAGGATCGGCCGTCGCCAGCCCATCATCCGGTGAAGGCCGCCAAACTCGCGCACACGATCGCCGCCTGGGCGGTGGCCCAAGTGATAGCTGTTGCCGAGGATGATCTGCGATCCGACCTCCTCGAGGTCGCGCGGGTCGAGCCCTTTGACCGCGCCATAGGTCCCGACCGGCATAAAACACGGTGTGTCGATCGGGCCATGGGCCGTCCACAACCGGCCGGTCCGAGCATCGCCCTCCTGGCGCAGGATGTCGAACTGTCCCGGCGGGCACGCGCCGAGTTCGGGCGTTTCGCAGGCGAGGCCCTCACGAGGGTTCAAGGTTGGGCGGCAGGCTTCGGTCGCACTCACGCGCGGGAACCTAGCACGGTCGGAGGCAACTGCGAACCCGTTGCAAAAACTTGTATCTTCAACGATGTTCAATCACGAAAACCGACTCTACGCGTGCCAACGTTGCAGCCATCGCGTTCCGGCCTGAGGAGTCTCCCGTGACATCGGCCAGTGGGGCATCACCAAACCCGTTCCCTTTATAGGATCAGACCAGTCCGGCAAGTGGCGCGTATCCGCGGGCGATCAGTTCCTGTGTCGGGCCACCGACGGCCTCGAGCACGGACACCAACAAATTGCCGTAGGGTGTACCGGTATCGAACACCATATGACGTCCCGTCTCGAGCGCTCCACCGGCGCGACCCGCCAGCACCACCGGCAAATCCTGATGTGAATGGCTATTGCTGTCGGATACCTCGTTGGACAGCAACAGCAAGCAATGGTCGAGCAGACTCCCATCGCCCTCTGGAATCTCGCCCAGCTTCGCCACCAAATCCGCAAACTGTGCGAGCTCCCAAGCTTCGATCTGGCGTAGCTGGGCCAGCTTTTCGGAGTCACCTGCGTGATGGGATAGGTCGTGATGGGCGGCGGGAATCCCTAAAAAGGGATAGCTCTGTTGCGACGCCGAGTTGCCCATCATCCATGAGATCACCCGGGTTGCGTCGCAGCGAAACGCCAGCACCATCACATCGGTCATCGCCGCCACTCGCTCGGCGAAATCGGCCGGATCGCGTTCGACCTCGGCCCCGACACAGGTTGCCGGCGGTTGTTGTATCCGCAACTCCAGTGCCCGGATACCTTCGAGGTATTCATCGAGTTTGCTGCGGTCTTCGCCGCCGAGACGCTGCTTGAGTCGGTTGGCATCGCCTCGTACGGCGTCGAGCACACTCCGCCGCCTGGCATTTCGCTGTGCACGCTCCGCTGCCGATGCACCTGGATCGATTCCGCCAAACAGCAGGTCGAAGGCCACACGCGGAGATGTGAGCTTCGGCATCGGTGTCGTCGGGGAGGCCCACGAAATGCTGCGTGAGTAGGCACAGGCGTAGCCGTTGTCGCAATCGCCGATCCCGATCCCGCCATCGGTCCCCAGCTGCAGCGACGCCATCGGTGTTTGACCAATCTGTGTAGCAGCAAATAATTGATCGATCGAGGTCGCCAACCGGGGTGCAACCTCGGACCGCCGGGGTAGTGCAGCGGTTAGAAAGCCGGCTGTCCCGGCGGCGTGGTGGCCCGGCGCTCCGGGATCCGAACCCGCATTTTCAAGCCCGGTGACCACCACGATTTCGGACTGATGGGCCGCCAACGGTTGCAAAGTCGGACCCAGGGCCCATGCATCACCGCTGCCACTCGGTGTCCAAGCAGACATTAAAATGCCGTTGGGCAAGTAGTAGCAAAGCAGGCGTGTCGGCCAGGTTGGCTCAGCGCCGCGAGCAGGGCGCATGGCCTCCAGGAATGGGAGGCCGACCGCGACTGCAGCCCCGCCTAGAAAAGCTCGACGCGACAGTCGACGGGCCATCATTCGACCTCCGCATCGGCTGGGACTCGCTGGCGAAACACATCGCTTTGGGCGACCACCACAAATAGATCCCGGGCTCCATAGCCCCGCTGTGCGAGCTCCTCTGCCACGTCGTCGATCGTGTCGCGCTCATCGGCTGTCAACCCGCGACCCAATGCGTAGACAAGTACTTGTTCGATCAGACAGTCGACCATGCGTGGATCGTCGGCCAACAGCAACGCTAATTCGCGTGCATCTGCAAACGTTTCACCGGTTGGCAGTACCCCCGCAGGGTCGATCTCTTCCCCATTTTCGTGCGCTCGTCGCTGGCCGATCGCATCGTAGGTTTCGAACGCGAGGCCGATCGGGTCGAGGGCCGTATGGCAGCTTGCACAGGCCGGATCCTGGCGGTGTTGGGCCAGCTCGTCGCGTTTGGTGCCCGCGACGGGATCGATCGGGACGTCGACGCCGTCCGGTGCGGGTGGCGGCGGCTGGCACAGGAGGTTGTCGAGTACCCAGCGACCGCGGCGGGCTGGCGAGGTCGTAAACGGGTAGGCTTGGACCGTCAAAAACGCTGCTTGTGTGAGAATGCCGCGCCGCTCGACACCGCCGAGGTCGACCTCGGTAAACCCCGGGCCTGGGTCGGGGACGCCGTAGAGCGCGGCCAAGCGACTGTCGACAAAACTCGTTTCCGAGGTCAACAACTCCCGCAGGTCGCGGTTTTGCCGGACAAATTCGGCAAACACAAGCCGTGACTCCGCGGCCATCGACTCGCGCAACGCGACATCAAAACTCGGAAACCGGTATGCATCTTTAAACACATTGTCGAGTGCGCGAAAGCTCAGCCACTGGCCTGCGAAGTTCTCGATCAGTGCATCTGCACGTGGATGGTCGAGCATGCGCTCAACCTGGTCCACAAGCCCGCTGCGCTCGGACAACTCCCCAGCGGCAGCGGCCTGAAGCAACGTGTCGTCGGGCGTTGAGCTCCACAGAAAATAGGAGAGCCGCGCGGCGAGGGGCTCATCGTCGAGCCACGGTGACTGTCCGGGGACAGCGACCGGCTCGATGCGGTAGATGAAGTTTGGTGAGAGCAGGAGCGCCTGCACCACCATCTTCGCGCGAAGCTCGAGTGGTTCACCTGCACCGAGCTCGCGCAGGGTCGTTTGTTCCTCGCCGGTCAGGGGGCGTCGCCACACCCGTGGGGCGAAGGTTTCGACGAGCTCCATGATACATGTATCAACATTTTCTTGCGCGGGCGCGCAAGCAGCCACCGCAGGAACGCCCTCGACAAACGCAGCGTCGACGACTGCTTCGGCCGCCCGTTCGTAGAGCTCAAACTGCAATGGTGTCAAACTCAAACTCGCGGCGTTGTTGTCAAAACCCAAACTCGGGTCATCGGCGGGAAAGTCGTCTGCGGGGCTTTGTGAAACGCCGAGAAGGTCGCGGACGGAGTTGTTGTACTCGGCGCGGTTGAGCCGGTGAAACCGCAGGGGTCCCGGCTCCTCGCCCGGGCAGCCACAAAGTGCGAGTAACACGGTGAGAGCTGTCCCCTGCGACTTCATACTTCAATCGACCTCAGCGTCGTCGGGTTCGGCCCCGTGCTACGCACAGCACCCATCCACAAACCGACAGGCAATGTACGAGAGCTCGACTTCGTTTCATCAGACCGTTCGTGCCCTACGCTCGCCCGGTTGCGAGCGACGTCGCATCAACCCGGCAGCCACCAACAGGAATGCGAGCGACAGTCCACGGGAGTGGTCCGAAGCAATTGTACATCCACCTTTTTCGTCGCCGGAATCCGTGGTGCTGGCTTCGTTCCCCTCGGTCCCCACCTCGCCGGACGAGCCCGCAGTCTCGCCACCCGTCGTCTCCGACTCGCCGGACGAGCCCGCAGTCTCGCCACCCGTCGTCTCCGACTCGCCCGCGGTTGTCTCGGTCTCACCAGAAGTCGTGTCCGTCGTTTCCTCGGGCGGCTCTTCGCCGACGTAGACGTTCAGTGTGGAGTAATCGGTGAAACCACCATCAAATAGGCCCTCGGCGTAGAGCGTATGGACGCCCTGCTCGAGCGTGATATCCGTAAACACACAATCCCCAGAGGTGTCACACGAGTGGGAATGCAACACGTCGTCGACCGCGAGCGTGATGAGGATCGTCTGCGATGTTTCTAAATACCCATAGACCGTCACGTCGATGGTGGTCGGCGCGTCGGGGTAGTACGTGTCATAGGTTGGTGACGTGATAGCCACGGCCCCCGGAATGGGTTCGGTGGTGACCGTCTCGGCATGGGCGGTCGCGGCAAATCCAACGGTGGACAAGCAAAGTGCAAGAATTTTGTTGATCTTCATGAAAACTCCATGGGTGCGGTGTCGCAACCCTCGACATCTTACAGGGCAAACGGACCCGAAGATGATGTTCGTTCAGACATGTATGCAATCTCGACACCGGAGACAACTCGACGATAACCATCCTCGATCGTTTGTGTTCTTGTGATTGACGAACCATGCTCTGACATTTTTGTCAGGGCCGCACCAGTCCGATCACGCAGGAACCCCCTGCGTCTTCGCGAGATGCTCGAAACCCATGGCCCTAAAGGTGGTGCCTAGGGATCGGAGAGCGTGATTTTGAGGGCCCGATTTTGGGTGAGTGTATATGCATGACTGGTGACGAAGTCGTCGATCCCGTCCTCGTTGAAGTCACCGACCGTCACCGCCCGGGCGTACAGCCCCGGCTCGAGGTTGACGCCATCGAAAAACAGGCCATTGCCATCGCCGCGGAAGACATCCAGCACATTGCTATTGGTCATACACGCGAGGTCGAGGTGGGCGTTGCCATCAAAATTCCCGGCGGCTCCGCGAAGTGGAAAGTTGTCCTCGACTTGATAGCTGTAGAGCATCTCACTGTAGCCCATCGCTGAGCCGAGACGGGCATGGAGGTTGCCACCGGCATTGTCGCACAGGCTGAGATCGTAGTATTGATCGCCGTTGAAACGGGCGACAATTCCAAAGCCGGGGGCGGAGGCGGGGAGCTGGGGTTGCTCGGGTTGGAGTGCAAAGCCTCCGTTGCCGTCGCCCTTGAACAGGAGAAAATTACCAAGCCCGGTAAATGCCCAAATGTCGACCTCATCGTCGAGGTCGACGTCGAGAAAGCCGACGAGGTACACGTCGTATGGGGTCGTGTAGGTGACCTGGGGCCCGAACGTTCCGCCGGGTACGCCCATTCGCACGGACAACTTGTTGCTATTGCCGGCATTCCCAACCGCGACGTCGTGCCACGAATCGCCATTGGCATCGCCGAGGGCGACCGTGGTCACCGAACTAAATGTGTCATAGGTCTCCCCGTCGGTAAACATGCCGGAACCATCGCCATAGGCCACACCGAGTTGATCGCCGTAGCGATCGCCGACTAGGTCGAGGTGATTGTCGTGATCGAGGTCGACGACGACACGCGGGGCGACGTCGATGTCGTCGGCCCCGAGCGGTGAGAGGTCGCCTTGACCGTCGCCGGTCCACACCCGAAGTCCACTTTGAATCGCGCCTCCGACGATGTCGAGATGGGTATCCTCGTCGAAGTCACCGGCGGCGAGCCAGACGAAATAGACTGGCCCGAGATCGACAGGAGGCGCATAGCACAGCACTCCAGGGACGGTCAGGCCATCGCTACAGGCAGGGCTGTCGGTGCACTGGCCTTCGTTGAATGTACAATCACTGTTGCAGGCGAGGTTGCCTCCGAGAAATCCGAGTTCGACGCACGACATACCGGCGAGGTCGTCCCCGTCGCAGGCTTCGTCCATCTCGGCGACCCCGTCGCCGCACATGGCACCTTCGGTCGTGGTGGTGTCTGTCTGCGAAGTGTCGGTCGCGTCGGTCGTCGCGTCACTGTCCGAGTCGGTCGCAGTTGAGTCGGTCGGGTCGGTGTCCGAATCTGTGGTGTCGGAGTCTGAGTTTGTCGAATCGGTCGGGTCGGTCGCGCTATCGGTCGGGTCGGTTGGGTCGGTTGGATCGGTTGGATCGGTGTCGGGGTCGGTATCCGAGGAACCCGAATCGGAGTTCGAATCGGTCCCGGACTCGGACGTCGCGTCTGTATCACTTTCACTACCCGTTCCAGTCGACATGTCCGATACGCAGATTTGGTCTGTGCACACGAGCTCGCCGAGACACAACCCCTCGGCCGTGCACGGGCACCCTTCGTATCCATCGACACATGCACCTGAAGACTCGCTCGACCCCTGTGAGTCGCTGCCCCCACCTGTGGGGTCGTCGGCGCACGCGAACAACCCCAGCGCAGGTACCACGAGCGATGCAACGAAGAGCCGCTGGCGCACCATGGTCGAAGGAAATATGCGAATGAAGGTCTGCTCGTACGACTTCACGGGGGCGAGAGTAGACCAAGGAGCGCCATGTGGGAGCGCTCGCCGAATCCCCTGAGCAGGCGTATTCACACAATCACGACTCGGTTCCTGCTCGTGCCAGGCGTTCGAGTGGGCGACTCGTTGCGTATTCAGTTGTTTATGCAACCACAGGATCGGCTCCGCTCGCTTCTCCCTGGGCCCGGCGGGGTTCAGTCAGCAAATCCGTGGAGGTGCGAGCCTTGGCCGGCGGATCAACGCACGCCACACCCGGCGACGCGGACGTGTTCGCTGGGCCCTGGTGCGGATCATGGGTCTCGTCGGAGGTCGCGACGGACGCTCAAATCGAATGAAAAGAAGGTGTGTCTGCAATAAAATCTCACGCCTCATGCGGCGACACCTTGAAACTGTAACTGCGCCATATACCAATCTCCCCATTCCAATCGCATCTGTAAGACAAGACGCCGCGGCGTATCCTGGGGCCCGTCGCGGTCGACTTTGGGTTTGATTTTAAGGGTGACCACGGCCTGCGGCGCGTAGACACCGGGAATCATCTCGACGCGCTCGATGCTGACCTTGCGATCGTCGAGGGTCGATGCCAGTTCGGCAAATGCAAAGGTGCGCGCGGCATCAAGTGTTTGTAGGTGCAATAATGCGGAATCGATCGCGGCCTCGGGCTGACTTCCACCCCAGCGGCGCGAACTGATGTAGGACTGGGAGAACTCGAAAAAGAAGCTTACGACCTGGTTGCGATCGATCCTCCCCTGCAGTCCGAGTTTTTCCATGAAGGTGTCGGTGCCGGTGGCCAAGACCCAATTGTGCATCCGGTCGAAGCTGCGCGATTCCTCGCCGGCTTCGGCTTCGCCGGCCTCGGCGAGCATCTCCTCTAACCCTTTGACAAACTCAAACACGGCCTGCTGTCCGTCACCCGCCATCGCTTCGGCCAGGAGCTCGATCGTGTGGGTGCGAACCGAGCGGGCGTAGGTCGGGGAGATCATCCTTCGAGCATCGTCGACCTGACCGCCGTAGAGCGCGGTCATAAACCGGTCGACCCTCGTTTTGAGCCTGTCCTGTCGGCCCTGTTCTGTCTCGAGCGATGGGCGTGTCGCCAACATGTCGACGGCCTCGGAAATCGGGATGGCATAGCCGCCGCGTTGGTGCTTCCACGTCCAGGTGACAACGCCGACTGCACGGCCGTAGCGGTCGAGGACGGGGCCACCACTTTGCCCGCGCTGGACATCGTTGGACACGCCGAAAAACGGCCCGGGGCCGACGGCTTCGTTGTATGTACGAAGATCCCGCACACGGCCTAAGTGGGCGATGTACCCGACCTCGAGCTCACGCCCATCGACCGCGCGCTCACCATCTTCGGCGACCCGGTCGAGCAACAACACCCGATCTTTCTCGGCGAGGTATCGCGACATCGGCTGGTCGGCGTTGGTGGCGAAGTGAAGGGCCGGCAGCGGTTTGTCAGGGTCAACTTTTAAAAGTGCGAGGTCGCGGCTGGGGTCGATGTAGACAACCTGTACGCTGCCAAAACTTCGCGGCGGACTGAGGGCGGGAAAGTCGATCCGCTCGATGTGGTCGGCGTCTTCGATGACATGGCGATTGGTCAACAAATAGCCGTCACTGGCGACGACGAACGCAAGCCCGCGGCTGACGTCGGTCTCGACGACCCCGACGCTGGCCGCCGCGTGCTGGGCGAGGTCGAGGGGCTGCAACGTCCGGGCCTTTCGCCCCTGGGTAACCTTGACGCCGTCGTACTGTTTGACACCTGCGCAGCCCGATCCGAGTGCAAGAGCGAGTCCGCCACACGCTATCAGCCGCATCCAAGTTGGCACATCTTCAGGCTACGGCACACCCGACCGCGGGGCCAATGCAAGTTTGGTAGCGACGGTATTTAGAGCACACAACCGCCGACAACGCCCCGACATCGCTCCCACGCAGATGCGCGATGAGAAAAAGATTCCCGCTTTTACGAGACTTTTTTTGCCGACTGGCCGACAATACGGCCCCCTTGCGAAGGCCCGGTGGCCGACGCCACTGCGCTATGAAGATCGAGATCCGCGGCCTTGGCAAAACCTACGACGGCGTCCAGTGGGCGGTCAAAGACCTCGATCTGACGATTCCGAGTGGCACCATTTTCGGCCTCATCGGACCCAACGGCGCGGGCAAGACCACGACTCTGCGGATGCTGGCGACGGTGCTTCAACCGACCTCCGGCGAAATTCTGTACGACGGTCAACCTGTGACCGACGACGAGACCAAGCTGCGCCAGAAAATCGGGTTTTTGGGCGACGGGAATCCTTTGTATAAGCATATGACTGCGGGAGAGTACCTGCGGTTTTTCGGCCAGTGCTTCCATATCCCCAACCAAGAATTAGAGCCGGCGATCGAGCAAACTCTGGCTACCTTCGGGCTCACACAAAAACGCGACAGCCGCTGCGGATCGCTGTCCAAGGGTATGCGCCAACGCCTGTTGATCGCCCGCTGCCTGATCCACAGACCGAGGTTGTTGATCCTCGATGAACCCGCCGATGGCCTCGACCCGCGCGGACGTTCGGACCTGCGGTCGATCCTCAAACAGACACGGTCCGAAGGGGTGACGGTTGTGGTTTCGTCGCACATCCTGCGTGAACTCGACGACCTGTGCGACGGGGTCGCCATCTTGCAGCGCGGGAGCTTGGTGGTCGACGGAGGCGTCGGAGAGATCATCGAAAACTACGAGGTCAGCCGGTTCGTCTACCAACTTCGGTTTTTGCAAGGCCGCGAGCGCGCCGAGCAAATTTTGAAAAATGAACGCGTGTTGATCGAAGGCAGTGGGGTCGAGGAGGGGCTCGATACCCTGACGATCCAAGTTCAAGGCGGGGAACCGCTGATGGCGGATGTGCTGACAAAACTGTGTGCCGAGGGCGTCCGCGTGGTCACTGTCAGTCGGGTGCGTAGTCGACTCGAAGACGTCTATAACCGTCTGTCCGAAGATCGCCTCAATTGATCGGGAACGGTGGCTCCGTTTCCCGATCCGATGCACAGACATCGAGATCGACCTTGTCCCGCGGCTGCGAGCCGATACAATCTGCGCGGTTTGGATGCGGCGACCTCCGAGATCGATTGCCAGCCCCCCGAAGTTCGGCTGCGGGGAGCGCTTGTCCGGGCACAGGCCGAAGCGGGTCTGATCCCTGGTCGCGCCCGCGAGTTGCGGATCCACCCCGAAGTTGTCCGCCTGATGTTCGCCCGCGATGTCCTCGGCGATGACGAGCAGCGGGCGCTCCTGCAGCCGCGTCTGAGTGACCTGCGCAAACCCGACAACATGGCTGGTTTTGAACCGGCTATCGAGCTGTTGGTCTCGGCCTATCAACACGGGTTTCGCGTGGGTGTCTTCGGCGACTACGACGTCGACGGGGTGACCACCACCACGATCCTGACCACGTTTTTAGAAGCGCTCGGGATTGAAGTTGTCGCGCGCGTCGCCTCGCGCGACCGCGGATACGGGTTTGGGGTCGCCGACGCCCAGGCGCTGCACCAGGCCGGGGCCAAAGTCGTACTCACAGGCGATTGTGGCACCTCCGACCACGAAGCTCTGGCGTGGTTGCGCGACCGTGGGATTCCGACGGCAGTCATCGACCACCATCAAGTCCCCGAGCAAATGCCGCCGACGGATGCCCTTTTAAACCCCCATCAGCCGGGATGTGATTTTCCATTTAAAGGGCTCTGTAGTGCAGGTGTCGCCTTTTATTTGTGTGCCGCCCTGCGCACCGCACTGGCCCGTGAAGTCGGCCGTGAACATCTGCCCGACCCGCGGGCGTGGCTCGACTTGGTCGCCATGGGCACGGTCTGCGACATGGTTCCGATGGTCGCCGAAAACCGGATCTTGGTCCGGCACGGTTTGTATGTCGTCGGCCAGCGGCGGCGGCCGGGAGTGCGAGCGTTGCTCGATGCTTCGGGGGTCGGTCGCGACGAACCGATCGACGAGGGGCACCTCGGCTTCAAGTTGGGTCCGCGGCTCAACGCACCTGGGCGCTTGGGGGCTGCTGCCCCGGCACTTTCGCTGTTGCGTTCACGTGGAAGCGCCGAGGCGCGGGCGATGGCCGCCCGGGTCGAGATGATGAACAGCCGCCGCCGCGATCACCAAGACAACATCGTCGAGGAGGCGTTGGCCCAATTGGCCGCCGATCCGAGTGTCACCGGCCGCCACGGGATCGTCGTCGCCAACGAGGGGTGGCTACACGGGATCGTCGGGATCGCGGCCAACGGGATCGTCGAGGTCTACCGTCGGCCAGCCGTTGTACTTGCAATTGATTCGACCCAGGGGATCGCCCGTGGATCGGTGCGCAGCTACGGCGATGTCGATGTCCGGGCCGCGCTCCACGAGTGCCGCGAGATCCTGACCCGCTATGGCGGACACCGGGCCGCGGCTGGTTTGACGATGGCAATCTCGCATGTACCTGCACTGATCGAAGCCTTCGACCGGGCTGTCGCCCAGCAGACAGGAGGTCAGCAGGTCGGGTTGCTCGAGCCCTGCGACGGCTCGGTGGCGATCGCCGACATCTGCGACGAGTTTTTGGATGCGGTCGAGAGCCTCGGGCCCTACGGGATTGGTTTTCCCGCCCCGCGTTATCTCCTCGAGCAGGCCGAGGTCGCGCGCGAGCGGATTCTGCGAGGCAAACACCTCTCACTCGTACTGCGCCAGGGCCGTGCCCATGTCGAGGCGATCGCGTTCAACCAGGCGCCGTCGCTGCGGATCGGCGACAAAGTCGGCTGTCTGTTTGTGCCCACGCGTTCGCATTTTCGAAACCGTCGGCGGATTCAGTTGCAGATTGAGCGTCTGTGGCGGGTGCCCGGATAATCTTGCGAGCACC
This sequence comes from uncultured Nannocystaceae bacterium, assembly GCA_964621785.1. Lineage (GTDB taxonomy): Bacteria > Myxococcota_A > Polyangia > Nannocystales > Nannocystaceae > JACKDW01. The sequence continues at coordinate 14,218 of CAZUPD010000097.1, read as the reverse complement.
TTGCGTTGTCGCGGTCGCGGCACAGCAACCCAAGAAGGATGTATTTGCAACCGAGGCGGGTGATCCGGCTCGACAGCCGCTACGTGCGACCCATGATCAGCGTCTTGAGTCCGTCGCGGAACAGGATCTTGACCTTGTTGTCGATCAGGACCTCGATGACGATCCCCTGGCCGAATTTCTTGTGCTCGACCAACTCGTTGACCTCAAACGTAGCTCGGATCGAATAGGGCTTGGACTCGACTCCGGCGGCCAGTTGTGCCGCGGTGCGATCTCCCCACTCGTCGGCCGTTGGTTCGTAGACCTTTTTTGTCGTCGACTTTTTGCTCGTCTTTTTCTTTGCCGTTTTCTTGGCGGTCTTTTTCCGCGTCGACTTCTTGGCGGTTGGGCCGGTTTTGGGTGGACGGTAGTTGTGTTGACCGCCACAGCTCTTGCACTCGGCGCGCTTGGCCGTCTCATTGTCCGCCTTGAGGGAGACGATGACGTGAGGGGTGTCGAGCCGACACTTTGTGCACCAGCCGTCGATATCGGAGCCAACTTTGTGGGCCATCGAGGATCCTCGGCAAACGCGGAGTTTTGGGGTCGCGTTGCCGCGGCGACCATAGTCCACCGCTTGCCCATCGGCAAACGGGGTTTCAACTCTTAACAGGACCTTGTTTCTCCGCCGATGCCTGCGGATGATCGGTCTCGAACGGCGGTTGTGCGTGGGCGCGAAACCCCAATCACAGCCAAGACAGCAGAACTTTTGAGCATAAGTGCGAATCATGCGCGGTGGCCTGAACCAGACACGACGCGCGCGACGGGATGCGTCGACACACGTGCCTACGGAGTTGGATCCACCCCCCGCAACTCGGCCGAACGTCTTACCAAGGTTTCGAGGCGAGCGAACGAAGGTCTCTTGCGGTACGTTTTAGCAGCCGGAATCTTGATGGGAAATCAGGGGAAATCACCTCGCCGCGAGAACCCACGGGCCGACCTCGAAATTCTGTCGCGACCCGGGTCCTTTGCCCCGCGAGTAAAATGCGCCGCGATCATAAACATCGCCCTGCTCGTGCTCAGTGGTTGTGGTGAGGTCTCGTCGGCCACCGACGGTGGAAGTGAAAGTTCGGGTGAGATCGTCGGAATGCCTGGAATTGCGGTGGTCGAGGCGACGGTCGATGTCCTCGCTGCGTGCGGGATCGAGGGTGCGAGTCAGGTGTCGTTGCGGGCCACGCGGATCGCCTGCGAGCAGGACCCGCCTCCGCCGTGCACCATCGAGGTCGACCCGTACAAAACGGTTTTCGGCGATCTTCGAGAATGTGCATCTGCAAGTGAAACGGCGGCCAAGCTCCGGGTCGAGATCGACCAGCCCGGGCGCTACCTCATCGACGCCCGGATCATCACAGCCTCGGGCTACGTCAGTAGCTGCCACGGACAGTCGGGTGATATTGTGACACTGGTCTCCAGCGATGCGGTCGCCGAGGGTTCCACCGTGGTCGTCGACGACCTCAAAGGTCCGTGCCCCGAGCAGGGATAGGTTCCGGGGTTGTGCGAGGCGATACGCGAGAAAACCACAGGTCGAGGCGTTTGCGACCCCGCGATTGTTTTTTTTGTTGCAAATACATGTAAGTCTCGTGCGTGCCCCGGGTGACTCGTCGATCGGGGCGCGCGCTTTCGTTTCGCGCCAACGGGATGGGCCGTGCGGCGTTGTGCGGCTCGTGTGGCGCTTGTCTGCGCCTCGGACAACGCACTTTCGGCTTCCTCGCTTGGAGCTCTGGTGAGAAAATCGAGGCGTATGGAAACGTGTCGCCCCTACGTTTGGACCGGCTTGATGGCCATGACTGTACTGTTGACGTTGACGGCCTGTGGCGGCGGAGAGACGGACACCGAATCCTCGACGACGGACATCGCCTCGAGCCAGGCGAGTGAAAGTGCATCTACAATCAATCCGGAGACCACCAGTGTGACGAGCGAAGCCTCGGGGACCAGTGCTGGGCCCACCGGCGCGACGGCGACGCAAGGGGAGACGACGGACAGCGAGACGACGGCGGGCCAAACGACGGACGTCGAGACGACGGACAGCGAGACGACGGACGTCGAATCGACGGACAGCGAAACCGATACCGATACGCCCGATCCGTGTTTGGTCGATCCCGACGGACTTCTCTGGCCCCTCGACTGCCGGCCGGGCGAGTCGTGTTGGGTGTTCATGGGCAACCCCGACATCGACAGTGACGGCACCGCCTACGATTGTGGTGCGCCGGGCTACTTCGGCCACCAGGGGACCGACATGGTGATCACCGAACAGGCCATGCTCGACGGCATCACCGTGCGCGCCGCTGGCGATGCCGAAGTTGTGTTTGTCTTCGATCAAAAGCACGACCGTTGCGACATCGACCTCGATCATCCCGATTGCCTCGACCCAGGTGATGTCTACGAACCGGGATTGTCCGAGGGGGTTCGCATCTGTACCGACGCAGCCCCCGAGTATTGCCAAGAAGGGGTCCCGGGGAGTTGTTTTTGGTGCTTTGACGGCGGCAACGTCATCGTCCTCGAGCACCTCGATTCGGGGTTTGTGTTTGCGACCCGTTACGACCACATTCAAACCGGGAGTGCCATGGTCGAGCTCGGAGAGATTGTGCCCGCTGGAAGTCCGATCGCGCTGGCGGCCAGCGCAGGTCGCTCGACCGCTCCGCACCTCCACTTTGAAGTGTGGGACAGCGCAGGTTGGTATTCCCTGACCGAACCGTGGAGCGGGGCCTGCTCACCTCCCGGACACGACGCCTACCTGTTTGCCCGCGACCCCGCGTGGTGCGAGGTGCCATAGTCGTGCACGAGCCCGCACATGAACATTGTACATGCAGTCAATTCATAACGCGACCTTCACTCGTTCGCGGAGCCGACATATTCTAAAAATTCGGGTTCGTTCGGCGCTTGGATCAGGGCCACATCGCGGACCAGTACCTCACCGGGACCCGCGAGCGTGACCGAGATTTGGGCGACCGACGTATCTGCATGTAGCTGCACCATCTCACTCGGCCAGTGTCCCGCGCGCTCGTCTGGGGGGTCGATGGTCGTCGCCAATTTTTCGTCGAGGTACACCAGTAGGCGCGTATGGGCCGCGACCCGGGTGCGTTTGAGGTGTACCCGGAGCAGTGGATCACGGGTCGGAAGCTGCTCCGGGGCAAAGGTGACAGACTCGTCTGTACGTACAACGATCGCCATCGACTCGACATCCGGGGTCGGCCGCAACCCGGCGCGGTAGCGGGACAGGGAGATTCCCCGGGTCCAAACGGTTTCCGGAAAGGGGTGCCCGAGGTCGTCGGGTGGGGTAAACCGGTGGGTGGCGATCCGCTCGGGTGCACGGGTCCGCAGCTGTTCGAGTGCATGTACATCAGGTTCGAGGAGGCGCAGTTGCGTCACAGCTCCGTGGGGGCAGGGGATGTGGGGATTGGGCTCCGCCGTGCCGCGGATCCGGATCACCTGGGGACGTGTGGCGAACACAAATGGGCCGAGGGTGTCCCGCGGGCGGGGGCGGATTTTTGCCAACCGGGCGATCCACGGCTCGCCATCAGCACCAATTGGCCAGTGGGGTGCACGTCCAGCCGATCCTGGAGCGCCGACGAGGACCGCACTCCCGGGTGTGTCACGCCGTGGCAGCACAAACTCGAGCGGCTTTTTGGGGTCGAGACACAGTTGCCCACCGCGGAAACGAGCGCCGCGGAGGTCGAGCCCCGGAGGCCCGCGGACTTTGCCGTCGACAAACATCCACTGCTCGCCGCGACGATCACGATCGAGATCGACTTCGACTTGGACCAAGACCATGCGCAACTCGGAACGCGTCACCGCCGTGGGTACCCGACCCGAAACCGGCGTCAGGCGGTGGGTAAACAGCTCTAGAAAGTCGATTTGGGTGGCGACAAAGGGCGGGGGCAGTCGATCGTCGAAACTCGCCACTCGTCGCGTCGCTTGTCCATGGGCCCCGTCCCCATGCGATTCGCCGTCCCCCTGCTTGCGCGTCTGGGCGAGTTGTACGAGGTGCGTCGCTTCGTTGACCAGCAAGAACACCGGGCGCGCCGGTTGGCCGGTGGCTCGGGGTTTGGCGATCAATTGCTCATACAAAGTTGCATAGGCAGCTTCGCGTGTGCGGTAGGGCAGGACTTCGATCCCGAGCCCAACCGCGAGTGCGGCCCCGACCTGGTTGAACGTATGGGTGTGGTGCCACCCCTCTCCACCGGCGATCACAAGTGCGTCAGGCGGGATCGTTTTGCCCAAAAACGCGATGAGATCGTCGGCACCGGCAAACTCCTGCAGGCGGGTTTGCGGGTCGGTGATCAGGGGTCCGAGCGTCGGCCACAGGTTGAGCGCCACCAGTGCGACAAAGCCCGTATGGGCGAGGAGTGCAGGCATACGGGTGAGGAGGACCCGGCGGATGACGAGCAGAGCATGGGTCGCGGCGAGGATGCAAACGGGCAGCAAACTCGGGACGAGATAGCGGCCGTAGTAGTAGAGCGTGGCGTGGGGCAGGTTTTTACGGGCATACAAAAAGATGCTGATACATGGGATTGCCAGCAGAGCGAGCAGCCAAACCTCCCAGCGCAGCCCTTTGGGGCGCCACGATTTCACACACAGCGCCGCACCGATCAGGGCCAGCACCAACAGACCGGGCCCAAGCAGTGGGCGCGCCGGGTCGAGTCGACTGTACGGGGGGCCAGGTGTGGACACCGTCAGCAGGTAGGTCGCAAGCCCGCCGATCGTGACCGCTACGAGCAACCACAGGCTGGCGACGACGAGGCGTGTGCGGAGCTGTGGTCGCGGTTTGAAAACCTTGGCGACGAGTCGGTCGGCGAGCCACCAGGTCACGGCCGCAATCCCGGCGAGCCCCAACATCTCCCCCGGTGCGAGTCCGCGGGCCATCCCGGTCTGGCGCTGGATCTCGTCGTGAAGGTAGGGATAGGAGGTCAGGACGTGAACCACAAAGCTCGCCAGCGCACCACAACCGAGCAACCCGACCGGGGAGAGTGTGGGCTGGCCGCGCGGGCGCAGGCTCAAGATGGCGGCCAGCACCGGGAGCACCATCCAGAGATCACCGCGGATCCACGAGAACGTGGCGAGGACCCACGCGAGGAGATGGGCCGTCGAACCGACCGGAGAGGGTTGTTGACCTGTAGATGCAATTGTTTCATCGCGCAGGCGCAGACACAACAGACCGGCGCCGAGAAGCAGTACGCCGGCGAAACTCTCGGTCAGCGGGATTCGTTGAACCCAGATGAGTAGAGGTGTCGATACATAGACACCGGTGGCGAGCGTCGGGCCGAGGACTCCGGGCCACAGCCGACGGGCGATCGACCAGATGGCGAGGGTCGCCAGTAAAAAATGTAGGTACATGATCCACGGGCCGCGGCCCACACCAAACAGGTGTTCACCGAGGGCGAGGAGCGTCGGATGGCCGTGGAGGAATTGCGGTGTGACCACGCCCGTGTGGCGATCGGCGAGGTAAAAACCCGGACGATACGGACCGTCGTAGTGGCCGGCGCGGGGATGTCGCTGGGGCACGAGTGGCGAGAGTCCGAGAATGTCCGAGGGCCCCGAGCGCGTCCCAACTTCGCGCGAGGCCTCGGCAATCGCCGGAGCCCGCAATCCGACGGCACCCGTTCGCGCGGTGTGGCGAGCACGCAGGGCGTAGGTCCCTTGGTCGCGACCGCCGAGATCGGCGGGGAGGAGGGGGAACCGAAGGACGGCACCGGTCACGAGACACGCCAACAACAGCCATCCCGAGCGCTCGAACCGGATCCGCTCCCACGGGCCCCGTGGCCGACGGATCCACAACCCAGTTGCGAGGCCGCCCCACACAACTGCGATCCAACCCGGTGTGAACCATCCGATCGTGGCGAGCAATGATCCGGCAACGGTGGAGATGGCCAGTCCGGTGATGCCGGCGAGGCACAGACGTTCGCTGAGCGGTACCGATGTAGATGCAACAGTATCCGCGCTGCAGCAACAAAGCTGTCGGGCTGCGAGTGCCACAAACAGGGCGAGGATCGCCAGCACAACGACGATTGTCATCGGGCTGCCTTGGTCGGTGCATCTGTGTGGCGGGAGAACGCCGGCACGGCCGCACGTTACGCCCAAGCGGTCAGCTGCGGAAAGTTGAAAACGGATGTCTTCAACGCCCGGTTAAAATCTGGCACCCGGTAACCGAGAGGGAGGGTAACCGGGTGCCGGAGGTCTCTGGGAAGGGGGGTCCCGTCGGCATGGATCGTGGCCGAAGTGGGAAAGGTCCACAAACTCTGAGCCTGACCTCGAGGCAAGTTTACCATGTGGGCCCCGTCGCAGGATCGCGGATTGTGCACACGTTCGGAGTGTTGCGACCGCTCCCAGCCGCCGAGCTTGTTGTACTTTCAACAAGTGACAATCTTCTGCATATGAGGTTGTTGCGGGAACAGCACTCCGGATCGTCCGGTGTGTTCAAACACGTCAGATACTGTAAGAAGTGTTGAAATTACTCGATAAATCGAACTGGCCAAACACGTGCAACATCTGGCATGCTCCCTGCTGACATGGTCACCTATTTCAACGGCAAATTCGTAGACGACGCGGACGCTACGGTGAACGTCCGGGCGCGGGCACTCAATTACGGTCTTGGTTGTTTTGGTGGAATTCGAGGCTACCTCGCCGACGACCGTCACCAGGTCAATGTGTTTCGCCTCGAGCAGCACGTCCGCCGCTTGGAGTTGTCCGCCCGCGTGTTGTGCATGCGACTGCCGGGCGATTTGGCCGAGGTCTGTGGGATCGTCACCGAGACGATCCGCCGCAACGAAGTCCACTACGACGTCTACGTGCGGCCGTTGCTGATCAACAATTCCGAAAAGCTCGCGCCGGTCCTGCGCGAGGAAGACAGCTGCCTGATCGTCTACACCATGCCGCTCAAACGCTACATCGATAAGGACATGATCGATGTCGGTATTTCGTCGTGGCGCCGGGTCCGTGACAATGCAATCCCGGCGCGCACCAAGCCGACGGGGGTCTACCTCAACAGCGCGCTTGCCCGTCGCGAAGCTTTTGACAACGGGTTTGACGAAGCAATCTTTTTGACCGAAGGCGGCAAGGTTTCCGAAGGCAGCGCCGAACACATTTTCATTGCCCGCCGCGGCGTGCTCTACAGTCCGCCGTCGACCGAAGACAACCTCGACGGCATCACGCGGCGCAGCATCATCGCCATGGCCACCGAAGACCTCGGCTTCAAATTCGAAGAGCGTAGCATTGGTCGCAGCGAGTTGTATGTCGCCGACGAGATGTTCCTGTGCGGCACTGGGGCCCAGATCACACCAGTGCGGTCGGTCGATCGCCGGGTCCTCGGCGGCGGTGACATCGGTCCGATGACACGGCGGTTGCAAGAGCACTTCGACAATGTGGTGCACGGCCGCGTGGAGCACCGAAAAGAGTGGCTGACACCCATCTGGACTGATCGCAACTAGCTAGATTTATTGATGATGCATCGACGCTCTGAAGGAGCGAGGGGTCGCGGTTGCCGCGATTTCGCCATAAGCGGTTTGCGGCAAACCAGACGACGGTTTGAATTTTTGCTGCTCGCACCCGGCAAAAGGTTCCGGCTACACTGGCTGCCGGTCTATGGCAGAGCATCTCGTTGTCCGGTTGCGGTGGTTGATCTTGGCGCTCGTCGTCGGGATGAGTGCGTGGTTGATCCCCGGTGTCAGCGACATTCGGGAGGACAACGATGTGTTGGCGTTCCTACCCCCGGACCATCCCGACGTCGTCACCTTCCACGAGGTTGCCAACCGCTTTGGGATGTTGGAACTCGGGCTCATCGGGTTGGCGGCCGAAGACGGCGGTGACCTCCTCAGCCTCGAGCGCGTCGACGAAGTGCGTACGCTGGCCAAAAAGATCGGCCAAGTCGACGGCGTGCGCGTGGTGTTGTCGTTTGCCGATCTGCCCAATCCGGTGCTTCAGGAAGATGGAGTCGAAGTCGCACCACTCGTCCCCGAGGGCATGCGCGACTCCGAAGCGATCAAAAAGCGGGTGCTCGCATCCACCGATGCCGTCGGCAACCTGATTTCCCGCGATGGCCGAGCGGCGGCGCTGTTGGTGTTTTTGATCCACGAATCGCGGGAGGATGCGACCGACCTCCGGCGCCAGCGGTTGCAATCGATCCGCGAAGTCGTCGACGACAACTGGTCCGGCGTCAGCCACCTCGGCGGTGCGCCATTTATCGAAGAGGCCGCGGCCCAGGCCAGCCGGACCGACATCGAACGTCTGTCGCCGATCGTCATCGGCGTGTTGGTCGTGGTCTCCGCCCTGCTGCTCGGAAGTCTCACGGCGGCCGGCCTCAACCTCCTGATCACCGGCTTGGGCGTGGCCCTGGTCATGGGTGCCCACGGCCGGTTCGGCGAGCCACTCACAATTGTCAGCAGCTCGATCCCGGTGATGATGGTCGCCTTGGGAGGCGCGTTTGGGGTTCACATCCTGGCCGGGTTTCAGCGCCAGACTGGCGCCACCAGTCGCGAGCGCGCCAGCAAAACCCTGCGCGAGTTGTGGAATCCCGTCCGGCTCAGCGGGATCACCACCGCGGTGGCATTTTTTGCCCTCCTGGTCATGCCACAGGTGCCGATGCAACGATTTGGGATCGTCGCCGGCTTGGGTGTGTTGGTGCTGTTGGTCCTCGCGCTGCTGGCCATGCCGGCGATCCTCGCGATTTTGCCGCCCAAGTTGATCACACCCCGGCCCGAGCGGCCGATGCCGTTTCGCATGCGCCCGCCCAACTGGGTCTTGGCCGTGGTCGCGGTCGCCGGGATCGGGGCCGCCACCATGCTGCGCGCCGATCCAGACACCGCCAATGTGTTTGTCGAGTCGAGCGAGCCCAGCCAGTCCAACAAGTTCTTCAACCACCACTTCGGCGGCTCGACATTTTTGCAGATCACCATCGAGGGGAACCTGCGGGAGAACGCGGTCCTGCGCGAGATCCAGATCCTGCAAGAACAGGTCAAGGCCATCGATGGGGTCGTCGATGTCCGCAGCGTCATGGATCCCGTCGCCGTCCTCAACGCTGCGATGGGTGGGCGCAAGGGCGTGCCCGAAACACCGGAGCGCGCCGGCCAGGTGCTTGCCTATCTCATCGGACATCCGGCGATGGCCCAGCTGATGACCGAAGAGGCCGACGGTGCACTCATCCATATCAAGCTCGCGCCGATCTCGGGGGAGCGCCAGGTCGAAGTCACCACCGAGGTCCGCCAGTTGCTCGCGCGCTATGCCCAAAGCAACGACGAGATCACGGTCGCCAGGGTCAGTGAGCCGTCGGTGCGTGAGGTTCAGGTCGCCGAAGTTGCCGCCCGTCTCGGTCGCCTCACTGGCAACGCCGTCGAACCTGCCGGTTTGACGGACACAACTGTCAAGCCGACTCCCGAGCTCGAGGCCGCCCTCGCCAAGATCCGCGACAAGGCACTCGATTCCGAGGATAGCCCCGTCGACCCACCGCCGCGGGCAGAAATCGAGAGCATCGCCCCGGCGAGTTTGATCAAGCCCAGGGGCGAGGAGCTCAAGGCGTTGCTACGCGGCAAGCTGCCGACCTTGGTCGCCGGCGATCCCGAAGGGGTCGGCTATGTCGCCAAGTACCTCGGTCCGTGGGTCGACGAAGAGTTGATCGCCCACCGGGTCAACCAGCGATGTGCCGCCCTCGGACTCGATGCAGCTACAACAGATTCCGACGAGCCGTCGCCCTGCGAGGCCATGCAACCGGTGCTCGCCGAGCTCGATGACAAGGAGTGGGGCTTGGTCGACCCCCAGGGCGAGCTTTCCGATGCTCGGACCATCGAATTTCGTCCGCGCCTCACCGGACAGCCTGTGATCGGGAAGGCCTTCGCCGACAGCGTGACATCGTCGCTGCTGTTCTCCACGCTCGTGTCGATCGGCGGCCTCGGCCTCATGTTGGCGTTCGCCCGCCAGCTGATCACCCTCGTCCCCGCGATGTGGACCTTGTGTGTTACCGCGGGGCTCATCGGCCTCCTGGGACACTCGATCAGTGTGGGTACAAGTATGGTTTCGTGCATTGCCCTGGGGGCAGGTGTGGATTTTGCGATCCATCTCGGGTTTCGTGCGCAGACCCTCAAAAAGCAGGGGGTAGAGAACTTTGGCGCCCAGGCGGTGCATGAGATCGGGGCCGTCATCATCATCTCGGCCCTGCAACTCGCACTTGCCTTCTTTGTCCTGCTAGCCTCCGAAATGACCCCGTTGCGTCACTTTGGAGTCGGGCTGGCGATCGGCCTGTTGGGTGCGGCTTTGGGCGCGTGTTGGCTCGTGCCGAGGTTGTTTGCCAAGCGCTGAACACCTGTTTTGGGGCGGTGATCGAAGTTGCCGGGGTGCAATCGTTTGCACCCACAAATCCAATCCAAACCCTCACGTAGACGATGTGTGACACGGATCACCCTTGTTTCCCTGGGATAATTTCAACGAATCACAGACTCTGATATGGACGTGGGGTCTCTCCCTTGTGGAGGATGAATCACCGGCGAATAGCCCTGGTAACACCCCGTCCAAGGCCCGGCTCGCCCACAGGGCGCGCCATCTAGCCCGTCCCCACCCACCGCGCGGTGGCACCCGGGACCAAAAACGGAGCAATCGAACAGCCATGAAGCCGGTTTCCTTTTTTCTCGCCACTTTGCTCGCCACCTCTGCCGCCGCCACGGGTGCCTACGTCGGGCAGCCCGCCCAGGCCGAAGCAGCTGCAGACGGCAACACGATCCTCGCCGAAGTCGATCGCCGTGCCGGTGCATTTCCCAACCAGAGCTACGTGGCCAACATGGACATCTACAAGGGCGGCGACCTCAAAAAGACCCTCGTCTTCGCCATGAAGATGAAGAACCTGTCCAAGCAGTACATCAACTTTTTGGAGCCGGGTGATGTCAAGGACATGAAGATCCTGATGTTGGACCCGACCAACATCCTGTTGTACAGCGACGCGTTCAAAAAGATTCGTCGGGTCGCCGCGCACAACCTCAGCCAGGGGTTTCACGGCAGCGAGTTTCAACCCGAAGATATGGTCATGACGGAGCTGTCGAGTAAGTTCGACGCGAGCGTCAAGGGTAAAAAAGGTAGTGAAACAACCCTCGAACTTATCAAAAAAGAGGGGGCCCCCGTGTCTGTGCCCAAGCTCGAGCTGGTCATCGACGGCAAAAAGGGTGGCGTGACTATCATTCGTTATTTCGACGAGGCCGGAAATCAGACGCGGGAACAGACCCGCGAGAAGTGGGTCAAGATGGAGGGCAAGCCAATGCCCACGCGGATCCGCATGAAGAACCTGAAGACCGGCAACGAAACTGTCATCAACCTCACCGAGATCGACGTCGAAACCGAGATCCCGGACTCTCTGTACTCCCGCCGTACATTGCTGCGGGGGTGACAGCCCCAAACTGCCGGTGACTGCACAAAGCCTGCTCCCCCTTTTCGTCCTCCTCCTCTCTCCTCCCGCAGCCCCGCCGACCAGTGATGACACAACGGTCTCGGCCGGTACGTCGCAACCCGCAGACGTTCCGGCCGACACCAATTCCGGCACACCTCCGGCCGAGGCTCCGGGCTCCGAGCAACAGACGGGGCCCACAGGTGTCAGCGGTCAACCGGAAGGGCCTTCGCCGGCACCCGAGCCTCCCGCGTCGGCGGACAAACCGTCGGCAAGCGACGAGGCCCTCAGTGTCGCAGATGTCTTTGGGGACAGTGGCGACGATAGCTCCGCCGGCGAGACTGCGACGCAGGGAAGTGGACAGGCTGGTGCGTCGACCAGTAGCGGCGAAACTTCATCGGTCGATGATGTGTTCGGCAGCGGGTCGGACAGCAGTGATGCAACCGACGACATGCCGGCGATGAAGTCGGCCAAATCGGCCTCGAGTAGCAGCGGCGGTAAAAAGGGTCTCTTCGACGGCAAGTTGACGACGCGGTTTCGCATTCTCACGAGTCTCTACGTCGATGTCGACCGGGTCCCCGACCGCGGAACCATCGGACGTAACGAAAACCGCATTGAGATGTACTTTTCGTACAGTCCCAACGAGCATGTCGAAATCGTCGGCGACATCGAGCCGGTGTTTATGGGGGTGGCCCAGGCGCAGGAACTCGACGACTTGGCCACGCGCCAGATGTTGACTCCGTTCCACCTCGAAAGCGACGCCGCCTACGTTGCGCTCCACGACCTGCTGCCCGGCTTCGACCTCAAGATCGGCCGTCAGATCGTGGTCTGGGGTGCAGCTGACAAGTTCAACCCGACCAACAACCTCAATCCCGACGACCTCGAGGATCGGCCGCTGTTTACCGAGCCGATCGCCAACCAGATGATCGTCATGGATTTCGCACCCAAGAAACTCAAGGACAAGTTGTGGTTTCAAGGTGTGTATATCCCACTATTTTATCCGGCCCTGCTACCCCCGTCGGCCGCCGCAGGCCTCAAAAGCCCGTACTCCGAAGTCCCGTTTGCCCTCGAAGAAGATCGCCTCGAGATCGAGTACTTGCAGGACACCTTTTTGCCGCGCAACCAACGACTGATCCCGGTCGTCTACGGGCATGTCAACCAGCCCGGCCTGAACCTCAAAAACGGTCAAGCGGCAGTCAAGGTCGGGACCCGGCTCAGCATCGTCGACATTTCAGCATCGTATTACTACGGGCGTCACGATATCCCGCTGCCTTCGTATGTCGACTCTAGCCAGTTGGCGCCTCTCGACGAAGATCCGGTCGACGGCTACTACATCCAGAGCGACGTCGACCTGATCTATCCCAAGATGCAGGTGATCGGCCTCGACTTCGCGACCCAGCTCCCGTTTTTAGGCAACATGGGGCTGTGGGGAGAGGCGGGGCTCTTTATTCCAGAGGCGCAGGAGTTGACGATCGAGCTGCCGGTGGTCACCGACGTCACACCCGATGATGGGGTCGCCAATCCAGTTGCCGAAATCGTCGGACCGACGGTCACGTCGACGCCATTTGTCAAGGCCACCGTCGGACTCGACTACACGTTCGGCAAACACGTGTATGTACAATCACAGTACCTTCGCGGGTTCATCGACGAGTTCGGGGCAAGAAACATCGGCAACTACCTGCTGGCTGGTACGGACCTGGTCTTTTTTGGTCGCCACCTGATCTTCCGTATGTTCGGCCTGGTCGACTTTCCGAGCAATAACCGACCGGGCGAGGGGGCATCTGCCGTCATCGCACCGGCGATTTTGATGACGCCGCCCTGGGGGTTTGTCAGTTTCGAGCTCGGAGGTTTTGCCTTCCTCAGCCGCAAAATCGATCTCGGCAATGATGTGGTCCGCAACGCACGGACCAAGTTCGGCCAGGACGGAACCGGGTCGTCGATCGTCTATCTCAAGGCGATAGGATCGTTTTAACACTCGGACGCATCGAGCTTCGCCGGTCCCTCATCGCAACACAGAGCACCCAAGCATTTTTACGCGTCGGGGAACAGCGGGAGGGTGTCTTGATCGAGCGCGGCAAGTGTCGCCATCAGCGAATCAGCCTGGTCTTTTGACCAGCCCGCGTCGGCGTCGGCGAGCAACAGTTGCAGAGCCTGTGAGATCGCCGCTTGGGTCGGTGCAGGTGCATGGACCGCGAGTTTGTCGAAGCGACCGGCGCAGTCGTCGTCGTCGCCGCGGGTATTGAGAATCCGGATCAAGCAGGTACACGCCCACTGCGGCGAGCGGATCCACAGTGAGGGGTAGGCTTCGAGCAGCCCCCGAAGGTAGCTGTCGTCGAAGTTTTCGAGCACGTACAGTACGTGCCAGTAGATCCCAAACGGATCTTGATCTTCGAGGATGGCAAACAGTCCGGGGATCCACGATGGATCGGTGACCTGTTCGAGTTCTGACAACAGCGTCGTAACGTCACCGGAAATACCCTCGGGGCCGAAGCGGGCGTAGAGCTTGAGTTGGTCGAGCAGGTCGACAGTCTCACCCGCAGCATCGTCCGGCACGGTCGGTAGCGACAACTGGGTTCGAGGAACCTCGAGCGCCACAAGTTCGCCATCGACGGCATGAACCGCAATGAGCTCCCCAGCATTCTTAGATGTCTGTTTGGAAGCGGTCGTTTTTTTAGCGACCTTTTTCTTAGCGACCTTCTTGGAGGTTTTCTTAGCGGCCTTCTTGGAGGTTTTCTTAGCGACCTTCTTGGAGGTTTTCTTAGCGACCTTCTTGGAGGTTTTCTTTGCGACCTTCTTTTTGGCCGAGGTCTTTTTCTTTGCGACCTTTTTCTT
>CAZUPD010000096.1:0-29114 GCA_964621785.1 uncultured Nannocystaceae bacterium | reverse complement strand
GCACACCCGAGACGTCCGACACGTCCTTCACTGCCCGCTCGCTCCTGGATGCTGTGATGATTCGAAAGTCATGGATCCGGCGTGCGTGCGAGGCGAAAGCCGAGGTCGTCGATGCGGAATGTCGGGTGACTTTTTCGCCGACACGAAGCTCGGCAACTGCGGGGTTCGTCGAGCCATCCACCGCCGCGAAACACCCGGTAAGCGCCGTACCGCCGCGGGTCGTAGATATCCCAGCACCACTCCCAGACATTGCCGATCATATCGTAAAATCCCCAGTCGTTGGCGCGCAGTTGGGCGACGTCGTGGAGCTGTTCGCCGGAGTTGCCACAATACCATGCGATTTCGTCGAGCTCCCCGTAACGCGGTGTGGTCGACCCGGCCCTGCAGGCAAGCTCCCACTCGGCTTCGGTCGGCAAGCGAAACCCGTTGGCCCGCCGACTCCAAACAACATCGAGGCCCTCCGGATCGTCGCCGTGGACGTAGCAAGGCTGCAAATGAAATTGTATCGACAAGTGATTGCAAAAGCGGATCGCAGCGTGCCACGAGATGTCGACCACGGGCCTGTGGGGACCCTTCGATGCATGTTGATGTGTCGGGTCGACCGCCGCGAACAGTGCCTGGGTTACGGGGATCGGATCGAGTTCGAACGGTGCGACAACAACCTCCCAGTTGCACTTGTTGGCCTCGTCGCGCAGGGAGATGCGCCCTCCCGCGAGGGGTTTCATCCGCGTGGTCAACTGCGCGAGTGGGTCGTGTGAAGCCGACATAGACGCGCAGTATACACCTATCCAGCCCTGTGGGTTCACCGTGACACCTCGCATCAACTCGTGGGTTCACCGTGACACCTCGCATCAACTCGTGTAATCCCCGGCGTCGGTCGCTCGCCAACATTGCTGCTGCGTTGCGCGAATCAAACCGGACCCCGAGCCGCCAACGCGAGACTCACATCAACAATCGCGCGACCGCCCACCACGGGTGAATGTTGTGTGTCACACTCGGCACATGCCAAACGAAGATGATGTAGAAAACGCCGCGGTCGTACTCGACAACGGCAGCGGGATGATCAAAGCCGGGTTTGCGGGTGACGACGCACCACGCTCCGTATTCCCCTCGATCGTCGGACGTCCACGCCACCGAGGGGTGATGGTCGGGATGGGCCAAAAGGATGCCTATGTCGGGGACGAGGCCCAGGCCAAACGCGGAATCCTGACACTCCGATACCCGCTCGAGTACGGGATTACGACCAGTTGGGACGACATGGAGAAGGTTTGGCACCACACGCTCTACAATGAGTTGCGGGCTTCGCCCGAGGAGCGCCCGCTCCTCGCTACAGAAGTGCCGCTCAACCCAAAGGCCAACCGCGAGAAAATGACCCAGCTCATGTTTGAGACGTTCAAGGTGCCGGCATTTTCTGTCGCGGTCGATGCTGAAATGGCACTGTACGCCACCGGAAGGACGACGGGCGTGGTCGTCGACTTCGGAGATGGAGTGACCCACGTGACCCCGATTCACAATGGTGATTACCTCCCCCATGCTGTTTTAAGGCTTGACTTCGGCGGTCGCGTGTTGACCGAGTACCTACAAAAAATCCTAACCGAGCGCGGCTACTCGTTCACGACAACTGCCGAGAAGGACATCCTAAACGACATCAAGGAGAAGCTCTGCTTCGTGGCGCTAAACTACAAAGACGACCTCAAACGAGCGGAGACCTCCAACGAATTTGAACGAACATTTACACTGCCAGATGAGCAGGTCATCACGATCGGCAGTGAACTTTTTCGCTGTCCCGAGGTTTTGTTCAACCCAACGATCATCGGAGCTGAGCAACTCGGCATCCACACACTCATATACCGTTCGGTGATGAAGTGCGACACCAACATCCGCAAGCAACTGTTCGGAAATATTGTGCTAAGTGGCGGAACGAGCATGTTCAAGGGGCTCGAAAAACGTATGCAAAAAGAACTCACCGGACTGGTGTCGACGTCCACGACACTCAAAATCATCGCACCACCCGAGCGCAAGTACCTGGTGTGGATCGGCGCTGCGAAGGCCGCAAGCGACCCGACCTTTGAGGAGAAGTGGATCGGGAAAGAAGAGTTCAACAAATCCGGGCCGTCGATCGTCCATCGCCTGTGAACACGGCTAGCAACCCGTGGTTTTTCTCGCGTGTCGCCTCGCGCAGAAGATTTTTTCGAGGTTGGGTCCCGTGAATCGCAGCTGTAGTGGTGCTACTGGAAGATTCGCGGGACCCAACCTCGGCAAAATCGGCTAGCGAGGCGGCGCGTCGAGAAAATCCACGGGCTGCTAGGGTACAATCACGGTCGCCGCAAAGCCATAGCCCGGCGCGTTGTTGTGCCCAAAATGGATTCTCGGTTCTTCGCTTCCGTCGGCCAACCGACGGATATGACCAATGCGCGCCATGGGTGTGGCAAGCATCCGTGTCGGTGTACAAACGAACATCAACCGGAGCTCCACGATTTTTTCCAGGCCATCACCCGTATCGAACCTTTGAAACGGAACTCGTTTCTGGGCAATGTACATCTCTTCGCTGGCGTGCTCGCGTATGTCGCGAAGGATATCAGCGGATGGATGGAGAAAAATCTCTCGCCCCGCAACACCAAGCGTATGCTTCCAGACAAAGTCACGGTACAAAAGTGCACCTGTTTCAAATGCTCGTGATACCTCCTTCAAGTGATAGCACCGAGGATTGTATGCATGCTTCACATCTGGCAACATGCGCTTTGAAAACGTGACCTCTAGACTCGGATGATTGCAATACTCGAGATTTTTGTACGCTTTGTCGTATCGAAACGTGCACCCGAATCCCGCCTCGGGGTACCGGTCATCTGAGATCGCCTCGAGCGGCAGGACCCGATTGTAGAGCTGATGGACCACCACAGGACGTGCGCCGGCGACCGCGTAGGCTAAGCAACCGTCGACTTCCCGCAGTTGTTCGACGTCGACAATCGCCATTCGCGGGCAGATCTCTGTTTGCGTTGCATAGAATTCAAAGTTCGTTTTCTGCTCGCGAATCCGGCGGTCGATGAGGACGCACGTACCACCCCGTGCTCCCAGCAGGGACTCGGCCATGACGGTTTTGAAGTCACGCCAATCCCCGACCCCATCGCCCCAGCAAATCCTGGTACCGCAACCCAGCTCGTCGGTGATAATTGTCGCGAGGCGAGCGGCAGTCACTTGATAGGTCGGCACAGCCTGGAACTCAATCAGACGCGGTCCACTCGGGGTCACCGCGACATCGAGGTGGAAGTAGGCCGGCACGCCGGCGCGCTCCAACGGGCTCAGACTCGCTTGAGGAGCGACAAAGCCATCCGGCACATTCCCGCGCGACTGGGCCTTGTGCAACTCAATCAGCTGTGCCCCAAGCGAAAAGAGTGAGGCGATGAGACCTTGCGGGGCGGCGATGAAACAGTCGGCCAATCGCATCCGACCTTGGTCGACTTCGCCATTGCGAAAGTTGTATCTGGATCGAAGAAAATCGACGATTTCTGAGTAGAAGCTAGGAGCTAGGCTGCAGATACGAATCACAGGTTTCGTCCAAACTCGCCCACGGCGGATATACCATCACGTATGCCCACAACCGTACTTCGTTCCCCGCACGAACTCAAGTGGACCCGGGAGATTGCTTTCGACCAATCCAGCGAGGAATCAAGGGTCCAATACCGCGTTCGAATCCGACGCTGCCCTCTCACCACTCGAAAGTGCACGGAGTTTGGTCCACCAGCTCGATGACACGCCGGGGCGTTTATCCCCCGTCGCTATCATCACTGACCATCATATGGCCGCCGCCCTCGCTCCTCGCTTGCTCCAACGCGGCCGTCGCCCGCGAGAGTAGGGTCGTCAGATTCCCGGTCTCGTGTGCCGATGCGAGGCCGACACTAAACGTAATCTCCAATGGCCCTACTTGTGTCGAGATCGGCTTGCCGGACAGTGTCCAGATAAGTTGCTCTGTGATATTCTGCAGGGCTTCGACTTCGGCATTGGACACGAGAAATACGAGCTCGTCGCCGTGGTACTGACCCGCGAGGTCGAATCGCCATAGTTCTTCGCTGAGGCGTTGCCGCAGGTTGGCGAGAATCTCGGTCTGGACCGCCTCGCCGTGTTGGGCCCCGATCCCGTGAAAACCGTCGACGCCAATGACCATACACCACATCTCTCGCTGCTCGCGACGCGACTTTTGCAGCTCGTCCTCTGCCAACAAGAGGAACTGGGTTCGCTCGTAGAGTTCGCCGCGCCGGCGCCGACCCAATGCTGCGACCTCTTCGCGCAACTGGGAGCGCTCTTGCTCGGCCAAGAATCTTCGGCGTTCTTCGGCGTTCTTGGGCGTAGCGCTGGCGCTGCGCGGTCATGACGATGATCATGGTGCTCAACAGGAAGAACTGGTTGCTCAGGACCACATCAGGCTCGTGCACCTCAATGATGCCAAACACGAGGGGGAGCATGTAAAACCCGTAGATGATTCCGTTGAGTAACAGGGCCCGCCGCACCGTCCACAGGAACATAATACCGAGACTTAATACGAGTAGATTGAGCCCTGCGTAGTAGGCTGACTCGTAGCCTCCGGCCAGCCAGATGATGACGCACATGCCCCACCCGGTCAGGATATTGATGGCGAGCGAGAGGTTGTCGATGTTGCGTTCGACGAACCGCTGACGACGACGGCACAACATGTGAATGATAAGGGCCGCACCGCCAATTCCCAGTCGGATGAACAATGCGAGGTACACGTGGTCGGCGACAAACATCCAATCGAGGATCCAAAATGCGAGTACCATGATGGTGCCCAACCCCGATTCGAGCCGCAGCATCTCGGTGTTGTAGGCATCGACATTGGCCTTGAAGTCCTCAAATCCGGTGAGGAGTGCCTCCATCGATGGGAACCGGTCATCGGGATCGCGCGACAGTCCGCGCATGACTACCTTGTGCACCCATTTGGGTACGTCGGTATCCTCGGGTGGGAGCAGCGGCGAGCCCTTGGTGATCGCCCGCGCGAGCTTTGCATAGGTACGCCCGCGAAACGGTCGGTGGCCGTAGAGGGCTTCATACAGCGCGACACAAAAGCCGAACTGATCGCTGCGACCGTCGGCCGTCTTTCCCTCGAATTGCTCGGGGGACATGTACGCGGGTGTTCCCAGCACATGGCCGGTTTGGGTCAGGCTGCGTCCGTCGTTGGACTCGGACAAAAAGATTTCAAACGAGCTCTGCGACTCGTCGCTGGAGATGGGAATCTCGCCGCCGTCAGTCTTCCACCGGGCCAACCCAAAATCGAGCACTTTGACCCGCTGATCCTTGCTCACCACCACGTTTTCGGGTTTGAAATCACGATGGACAATGCCCTGTTTATGGGCCGCCGCCAGCCCCTGCCCGGCCTGGCGAAAGACGTCGAGTACCTCCATCCACGTCAGCCCCTGCTTGAGCCACTTGCGCAATGTGAGACCCTCGACGTATTCCATGGCGACGAAAGTCTTGCCATCGAATGTCCCGACTTCGTGAACCTGCACCACATTGGGATGGGACAGCCGAGCCATCGCCCGCGCCTCGCGAATCATCCGTTCGTCGGCCTGGCCGGCTTGATCGCCCTTCGCAGTTAGAAGCTTGATGGCAACCTTGCGCCCGAGCTGCTCATCGAGCGCCGCATACACAACACCCATGCCCCCCTCGGCTATCTCGTGGAGTACGGTGAAATGACCAATCTGCCGGATCCCACTCGTATCGGCACCGGCGGGTGCGGGCCCGACCTTCGAGGCCGACTTGCTGAGCAAGACCGTCGGGAATCCGTCGTCCTTGGCCTCTTCGGCGCCAATGCCCATCACCCGCGACGGCGATTGGACATGCATCGTCGGAAGCTCGTCATCGCCATCCGGACGCGTAGGTAACTTGGTGTACCCTTTCGAGGCGCGGGAGTGCAGGATGGTCTGCACTTCGTCATCGCTACCGTCGCCGACCTCCGCCCCATATTCATGGTTGCGCAACGCCCCGATTGTTCCATCGCCGGCATGTTCGTTCAAGCTGATTCTTTGGCCAGCCAACCCCCGTATACCGTGAGTTGCGACGACGTTTTCGATGTGACGCGGTTGGTCATCTGCCGGATTCGTGGCTACGAAACGCTGTTGCACACAATTTCTATGGACTCCCACTCGTCCTTCGCACGCACTGTCGATAGGTGACTGGGTCTGCGAGGAACTGTGGAGACTCGAGATCGCCCCGGCTCCGATCGCCCGCCGACCCAGGTTGAATCCACTGTCCGAACGCTGTACGGTCGACCACGCCTCGCCGAGCTGTTTGCGTGTGTCGTCGATGGGCTTCTCTACGCCTAGCATGCGAGTTCACTAGCTACAAGCGATTTTGCGCGCGCACGCAGAAGACTCTCTCTCGGCTACACAGATGTTATTTTGTGTGATTTGATCTTGATCTACGTGTCCCGCCATGTTATTTGCTGGTTGCCAACAAGTTTCTTGTAGCGCGTTCGAGTGACGGCATACCGAGCTTCACGAGTCGATGGCTATGGATCACCACACAGGACCCGCATATGCACCGGACTGGACTCGCGTTCGCGCGTACCTAGCGAAACACGGGTACGACCTCCAACCCGAACCACCACGGTTGTTGTCCGGGGGTTTTGCCAATCTCAATTACCTCCTCCAACTCGCCGACACACGCGTCGTGTTGCGCCGCCCTCCCCCCGGTGACCTGCCACCGGGTGCCTACGATATGGGCCGCGAGCATCGGATTCTCTCGCGCCTGTGGACCAAATTCCCGCTGGCACCCCGGGGACTGTTGTTGTGTGAAGACATTTCGGTATTGGGGGCGCCGTTTCAACTGATCGAGTACCGCCAAGGCATCACAATCCGTGCAGAGCTCCCCGAGTTCGCGGATGCGAAACACGCAAAAACACCGCGCGAGCTCGCTGTCTCCTTGGGAACTATGATCATTGAGCTTCTGGCGTCGCTGCACCAGGTGTCGCCGGATGAGGTCGGCCTCGAAACGCTGGGGCGCCCGGCCGGGTTTTTGGAACGTGCGGTACGCGGATGGACCAAACGCGCACGGCTCTGCTTCGCCTGCTTCGAGCACGGTGTACCTCCGCTGGTCGAGGAGCTCGCACACTGGCTCGCGGACCATCACGTGCCGGACAATGCGGTCAACCTGCTGCACAACGATTTCAAACTCGACAATATCCTGCTGTCACCGACGACCTTGGAACCGGTTGCACTCGTCGATTGGGACCAGGGGACCCGCGGCGATGGCTTGTTCGATCTGGCGACGTTGTTGTCGTACTGGACCGAAGCTGGCGATCCGCCGCCGATGCACGACATGCGTCAAATGCCGACGGCACACCCGGGTTTTCCGACCCGCGAGCAGGCGGCCAAACACTATGCCTCGCTGATGGGCCGTGACCTGTCGAACTTTCAGTTCCACCGCGTGCTCGGTCAGTACAAAACCGCGGTGATCTTCGCCCAACTGCACGCCCGCTATCGGTCGGGTGCCACCGCCGACCCGCGGTACGCCGATTTCGGCCCTCTCGCGTGCGGACTACTCGAAGTCGCCCACGAAATTGCCCAGGGGCGACAGTTTTGACCAGCCGACTTTGGCTACGTGAACCGACATGATGACCACGACCAAGCGCCTCCACAACAAGACACTCTTCATCACCGGAGCGAGTCGCGGGATCGGCAAGGCGATCGCGCTGCGAGCCGCCCGCGATGGGGCGAACATTGCCGTCGTTGCCAAAACGGCCGAACCGCACCCGCGATTGCCGGGAACGGTTCACACGGCCGTTGCCGAAATCAAGGCCGCAGGCGGCAAGGCGATCGGCCTGATCACCGACATCCGCAGCGAACAGCAGGTCGAGGCCGCAGTCGCCCAGACGGTCGAGGCATTCGGCGGGATCGATATCCTCATCAACAACGCCAGCGCGATCAGCCTGACGGGTACGCTCGAGACCACGATGAAGCGCTTTGACCTGATGCACCAAGTCAATGCGCGAGGCACGTTTTTGTGCGCCAAGGCCTGCCTGCCACACCTCAAACGATCCACCAACCCGCACATCCTCACGATGTCGCCGCCGCTCAACCTGAACCCGCGGTGGTTTCAACACCACTGCGCCTACACCATGGCGAAATACGGGATGAGTATGTGCGTGCTCGGAATGGCGGAGGAGTTTCGCCGCGAGCATATCGCGGTCAATGCGTTGTGGCCCAAGACGATGATCGCCACGGCGGCGGTCCGCAACTTGTTGGGTGGTGCACAAGCGATCGCAGCCTCGCGTACACCTGAGATCGTGGCCGACGCGGCCTATGTGATCCTGACGCGCGCGAGCAGCGAAGCGACGGGCAAGTTTTTCATCGACGAAGACGTGCTGGCAGCGGCTGGGATGACGGCCTTCGACCAGTACGCGGTCGAGCCGGGCACAGCACTCATCCTCGATTCTTTTCTCGACGAAGCTTCCTAATCCAAGGCAGTCACACATGAAAACCATTCTGATAACGGGTGCAGGTGCAGGTATCGGTCGGGCGACCGCGGAGTTGTTTGTCTACAACGGGTGGAAGGTCGGGATCACCGATATCAATGCATCCGCGTTGGCGGATACCGCCCGGGCATTGGGTGAAGAGTGCGTGTGGTCGCGGGTCCTGGATGTCACCGATGCAAACGCGGCCAAGGATGCGGTCGATGCGTTCGCCGAGGCCCATGACGGGGCCCTTCACGTACTACTCAACAACGCCGGGTTGCTCAAAACGGGGCGCTTTAGCGAGATTCCGCTCGCAGCCCACAAGAGTTTGGTGGATGTGAACATCACCGGCGTGGTCAACCTCAGCCACGCAGCCTATCCCCACCTCCGCGCAACGCCCGGTTCGGCGCTGGTGAACATGAGTTCCGCGTCGGCGCTGCACGGGACACCGGATTTTGCCACCTACTCGGCGACCAAAGCTGCCGTTCGCGCGCTGACCGAGGCCCTCGAGATCGAGTGGCGCCGCGATCAGATCAAGGTCTATGACATCATGCCGCCGTTTGTGAACACGGGGATGGTGGAGAGCAATGTGTCGGTATTGATCGATCGATTCGGGGTGCAACTGACCGCCGCCGATGTGGCCAAAACGATCTGGCACGTCGTCCACGACCGCAGCAACCTCGTGCACCACCCGGTCGGATGGAGGTTCCGCTTGGCAACCTTCGCCAGCGACTTGATGCCCTCGCGGTTGATGCACGAGAGTCTGCGGTTTTTGAGCCGCCGCCGGGCGTGATCAAAAATCGACCCGTGCCACACACGCTATTGAGCGTGGGCGTCCCTACCGTGCTCGTCGGTACTACGACGCGACCCAAAGAGACCGCAAGTGGGCACTTGGACGTGGAACTCCGCCTGTTGTAGTAGGGGTTATGTCGAACGCAAATGCGCCGAATCGTGCGCAAGACGTCCTGATCGCCGGGCTCGGCCTGATCGGGGTCCTCATCTCGTGGGTTTACTTCACCCACAGCACCTTCGAGTACGGCTATGTCGAATCCTGGGTGGCCGCGTTTCAATCCCACCCATTCAGCGTGGGCCTGCACTGGGACCTGGTGCTGAGCGACGTCATCATCTTGACGATCGCCTTCCTCGAGCGCGAGCGACTCGGAACGCGGGCATTCTTGCTGATGCTCCCAATGTGCTTCGTGTTTGGGGTCTGTGCCGCGATCCCCACCTACTGGATCGCCCGGCGACGGGCCGATGCACGGATGCAAAACCCCTGACGCGTGCCACGCCGATGCGACCCGCGTCTCGAACGAGCACCGCCCGTCAAATCACGAAGCGTGGCTCTTTGCCGGTTGCAGTCTCTCTTGTAGCTCGGCCAAGGCCTCGCCCGCATAGACGGCGAGGCGCTGCATATGCGGCAGGCTATCGCGGCAACCGGTGAACCCGAAGTTGAGGGTGCCGTTGTACGAGACACATGTGATGTTCAGCGCGCCCCCATGGGCGATCAGCGACACAGGGTACAGCGCCTCGAGCTTGGCACCGTTGAAGTACAGCGGCTTGCGCGGCCCCGGGACGTTGGAGATGATGATGTTGAACACCGGCCGCGTGCGTCCTCCGAGTCCGGTCAAGATCTGCAGCGAGTACGGAGCCATGACCATCATCATGTACTGGGTCAATGCCGAGCGCGGCATCGTCTGTAGATGCGCCTTGGCCTCGCGCGAGGACTCCTTGATCGCATCCAAACGCTCGAGGGGATCGGCGATATGCGTGGCAAGGCTGGCAATCATGATGCTGATCGCGTTGCCGGTCCCGTGATCATCCGCCGGGCGCACATCGACCGGAATCCCCGAGGTCAGCGGCGCATCCGGGAGTTGGTTGGACTCCTTGAGAAACCGTCGGATCGCCGTCCCGCACAGGTACAGGACAATATCGTTGAGTGTACAATCAGCTGCTTTCGCCAGCGATTTGACATGGGTGAGGTCGTATTGCTGAGTCGCAAACCGCCGGGCCCCGCTCTTGACGCGGGCGTTGAGCAGCGAACCCGGGGCTTCAAACGGGGCCACGACCTTGGACTCACGAGCGACGAGACGTCCAACCGCTCGCAGGAGGGCCGAGGTCGTCTGACCGCTCTCGCGTAGTTGATCGTAAAACGCCCGCAGGACCGAGGTTTTCGCGACTTTGGAGCGCAAC
The DNA here is from genome assembly GCA_964621785.1 of uncultured Nannocystaceae bacterium. Lineage (GTDB taxonomy): Bacteria > Myxococcota_A > Polyangia > Nannocystales > Nannocystaceae > JACKDW01. The sequence goes on along the minus strand of CAZUPD010000096.1, from coordinate 18,460 downwards.
TTGTTGGGCGGCGGCGGAGGGGGAACCGACCACGGTGGAATCCGACGCGCCTCGGGATCCGACGAGAAAATCCGGCACAACAACCGCACACCGCTGACCCCGTCGATCAGCGAGTGGTGCATCTTGGTGTACAGGGCCATGCGGTTGCCCTCGAGCCCTTCGATGAGGTGGACTTCCCACGGCGGCCGATTGAGGTCGAGCTGGTGGCTGTGCAGACGCGAGATCAACACGCCCAACTCGCGCTCGCCTCCTGGCCGCGGAAGAGCCGAATGGCGAAAGTGGTAATCCATATCGATGTCACGGTCCTCGACCCATACCGGCAACGCCTTGCTGAGCAGCGTATTGCCCAACTTGAGGTTCCACGGCGAGGCGAACTTCCGCGACTTGCGTAAAAACCGGACCGTCTGCTGGACGTAGTCGTGGGGTGCATCTGGCGGAAGCGAGAAGATCGACAGACTCCCGATGTGCATCGGTGTTTTGCGTGACTCGACAAACAGCCACGAGGCATCGACAGCATTGAGTTTCTTCATCGTTGCTCTCCGTGTAGGCCCGTCGCGCGCGCGTTCGAGCAGAAGATCGGGTGCTCAGGTCGACGCAGTGTGTCTGCGCAGGTGCTGGGCGAGTTCCGTGATGGCCTCCCGCGCAGGCGGGAAACGCATGATCATAAACGCGTGAATCATGTCCGGATAGACCGATAGATCGGCCTCGACACCGGCCTCGACTGCACGCGTGTGGAGCAATCGCGCATCGTCGACGAGCGTCTCGGCCTCCCCGGCTTGGATCAGCAGCGGCGGCAGGTCGTGGAGTGCCGCATGGGCGGGCGAGATCAGAGGGTGTGTGCGGACGTTGTCACAGGCGTAGCGATTTGCGTACAACGCGAGGATATGCCGGGGGACAAAGTCGAAGCGATCGTTGGTCTCGATGCTCTCGCCGCTCAGCGTGAGGTCGACCCACGGCGACAACACGGCGGCCGTGGCCGGCAACGGCTTACCCGCGTCCCGGGTGGCGAGCAAAGTCGCCATCGTCAGACCACCACCCGCGGATTCCCCGGCGATCGCAGCACGCTTCGGATCGACGCCATGGGCCAAAAGCCATTGCCACACATCGCAGGCATCCTCTAACGCTGCTGGAAACGGGTGCTCGGGCGCGAGTCGGTAGTCCACGAGCAGCGTGCGCATCCCCGAGGCGTGCGCAACTTGGGCGACAAAGTGCCGGTGGGTGTCGATCGACCCGAGCGCATAGCCTCCCCCGTGCAGGTAGAGCAGCACACGTCCGTCGTCGACACCTTTGGGGATCAGCCATTCCCCGCGAATCCCGTTGACATCCACGGGTTGGAGGTCGACTTTTCGCGGGGGGCGACGTGGGGTCAAGGCACGCAGTGCGTGCCGCTGAAACGAAAGGGGTACCCAGTTCAACCGCCGCGCGTAGTGATGGAGTGCGCGCGTCCTGGCCTCGACCTCGAGTGGCCAATTCTCGCGCAACGAACCGCGTTGGAAACGTCGCAGGCGCGTCGCTTCGATCAATACCCGGCGAACCATCCTCCTCATGTCGGTGCTCCTTGCAAAACGTCCCGCGCGTGTGGTTTCCTGCGACCGTAGTTAGCGGTGGTTGGCGTCGTTTTCCCGCAGGAGCCCTTTGACGACCTTGCCCCCCGCATTGCGCGGGAGCACATCCATCACGACCATGGCCTTTGGCTGTTTGAAGCGGGCGAGGATGGTATCGAGATAGGTCCGCAAAGCGTCGATCTCGAGTGTCGAGCCTGGGGTGAGGACCACGGCGGCCACCGGAATCTCGCCCCACTTGTGATCGGGACGTCCGTACACAGCCGCGTCGAGGATCTCGGGGTGCGACGCAAGGGCATTTTCCACCTCTGCGCAGTACACATTCTCGCCGCCCGAGATGATCATGTCTTTTTTGCGATCGACGACCCACACATAGTCCTCGTCGTCCTGGCGCACGAGGTCGCCGGAGTGAAACCACCCGCCGGCGAACGACTCCGCTGTCTCTTTGGGCTTGCGCCAATACCCCTGCATCAATGTCGGACCGCGGTAGACGATTTCGCCGACCTCTCCGCGTGGCACATCGCGCATCTCGTCGTCGACGACACGGCATTGGATCGTCGGGATCGGCAAGCCGACCGAGCCCAGCTTGCGCAGTGAATCTTCGCCCCGCAGCACACACGTGATCGGCGACATCTCGGTTTGGCCAAACACTGCCACATTGAGCGCATTGGGGAACGTCTCTGCCATCTGGCGCAGCAGTGTCTTGGACGCCGGGGCTGCCCCCCAGCTGATGATCCGCAACTGCCGTCCCTTTTCCCGGGCGTCCGGATGGGCACAGATCGCCTTCCACTGGGCCGGGACATTGAACACGATCGTCGCTCCTTCGCGCTCGTAGGCATCGAGTAGGGCGCCCGCGTCAAACCCCCCGAGCGGGTGAATCACGGTTGTGACCCCCAACAGGAAGTTGGGTGCAATCGACCCGAGCCCGGCGATGTGAAACAGCGGAGCTGTCATAAAGGCCACATCGTCTTCGGAGAAAATCTCCATCGCCCGGATACACGTCAGGGCTTGTCCGGACATGTTGATATGGTCGAGCATCGCCCCCTTGGGCCGCCCCGTGGTCCCCGAGGTGTACATGATGAGAGCGGGGGTGTCCTCGGGGACATCCGGAGCGACAAACTCGCCCGGATCTTCGGCCACAAGCTCCTCAAACGTCTCCATGTCCGCCCCACGTCCCAGCACGATCACGCGTTTGATCCGCTTGGTGCTCGCCGCGACGGCCTTGACCAACGGCACCAGCGGCTCATCGACGATCAACACATCGCCGTCGGCATCGTCGATGATGTAGGCGATCTCGGGCGGCGCGAGGCGGATGTTGATCGGCACCGCCATCGCCCCGAGGGTATTGATCCCCATCACCGCCTCGATCACCTCGGTGCGGTTGAGGACCAACATGAGCACCCGATCGCCGAACTTGACCCCGCGCCGCTGCAACGCGGCCGCGAATGCGGTCATCCGGGTATGGGTTTGAAGCCAGGTCGTCGCCACCCCGAGGTAGCGAAACGCAGTCGCCTCGGGTTGCATGGCCGCATGGCCAGCGATCTGGTTCATCCAGTGGTTGCGGCGGGGAGCTAGGGGGATCGCAGGTTGTTCGGTCATGGTGTGTCGTTGCGTTTATAGCGTCTTGAGGTACTCGATGATCGCCAGGCGTTCGTTGTCGGTGAGGACCGAGGTGAACGCGTGGCCTCCATTCCCCTGTCCGAACATATGCGAGTTGTAGATCTTGCGGTTTTCCATCTGCTCCTTGGTCAGCAGCGGTGGATTGAGGATGTTCCACAGCCCGACGAAGTTGGAGTACAGCCCGGCGAGCAGGATCTGAACCAGCGGATCGTTGTCGTTGGACGGGTTGCAATCGATGTAGGGACTCACGCCCCCGCCCACTTCGCACGGGATCACGTCGTAACGCCAACCGACGTTTTGCGTATCGTATGCGCGGACGAGGTCGGTGTCGTGGCCCATGACCACATCTTGACCGGGCGGTTTGGGGGTCGAAAAGCGCTTCCAGATCTTGTTGCGATCGTCGGGCTCGAGCACCTCCCACACGGTGGGCACCGAGCCGTTGTGGAAGTAGGGAGCGGTCGCCCACACGCCGAACAGCGGTGGTGCGAGGTACCCGGGTTCGCGATCGCCGGCCAGGTCGGGGCGGTTTTGCGGACCGCAGTCATTTTCGGTCCCGTGGGTGGGTGGGTAGCCAAAGAAACTCACCGATCCGGCATTTTGTACCGCCTCGTTGTTGGTCTCGAGCCGCACCGGGTCGGTGTCGATGACATCGATCGGGGTGATGTAGCTGGCGATCCCCTCCATGCGGGGCGAGGCGACGAAGTCCGGGTTGTTGAAGAACATCGGTGAGTAGGCGCCGTGGCACGATGCACACGATCCGTTGCCCGCCTCGGGGTTGCGCACCGGGTTGTCGCGCGATGGATCCCACAGGTCGAGGGTGTGGAACAGCACCGCCCCCGATTTGGCCAGCTCCTCGTTGACCGCGTAGGGATATTCCGGCGACTTGAGAACCGTGATCCAGTCGTTGAGGGGTGGTCCGTGTTCACGCATCCAGGCCAGTGCCTCGGCGCTGATAGGCCCGCCCAAGCCCCCGAACAGGCCGAAGAACGGGGTGAAAAACACCATGTCGACACGCGGCGAATCCATCGGGAACACCCCGTCGACAAACTTGAGTGCCCGGTGCCCCGCGTTCCACCACGCCGGCGTATCCATGCCCGCGGTCGACCCCGAGGTGAGCAGGCCGAGCAGGGTCTCAAAGTCGTAGCCCTCGCCGGATTCGGGGAAGAAGAACGCGAGGTTGATGTCGCTGGCGTTGTTGACCCCGCGTGTTTTGTTGAGATTGAGGACTGTCGCCGCCGAAGCCAGGTACCCCAGGGGCAACATATCCCGCAAAAACAGGTGGTGATCGGCGAGTGGGCTGCCGCTGCCTAACATCATCCCGGGCGCCCCCTCCCCTGTGATCGCACCACTGTGACAGCCGTGACAAGTGATGCCGATGGTGCCCGTCCATGTGCCATCGGGCTCGCGCAGCTGGGTAAAGAAGTAGGGCAACTTCCCCGAACCGCCGTTGGTCTGGTTTGGATCCTCACCGATCAGCGGATACGGGTTGGGTTCGGGACCAAACGGTGCGCCGAGGCGCTGGGAAACCAACTCATCGTAGTTGTCGGGCCGGGAGAGCATCCCCCAACTGAGCCACATCATGTTGTAGGCGGTCGACGGGAACGTCGCGGCGCCGAAGCCCGCCTCGACCTCGGTATGGTCGGTCCCGGAGAACATCGCCCCTGCCCCGGGTCCACTCGGCTGAATGAGATCCCCGCCGTGTTTGACTCGCTCCCGCAGCTCTCCACACGTCTTGGCCGGACCGGCCTCTTGCACGGCTTCGGGGTCGACATGGCAGTCTTTCCAAAACGTGTTAAACGCGACCGCGCGGCCGTCCGAAACGCCCGGCAGCACCATCGACCGCGGATCCTGTGGCAGCGGCGTATCGTCGTCGCGGCACAGGCAGTAGTCCCACAGTGCCCACCCGCCGTGGCTGCTCCACAGCAGCGCATTGGGATCGGGGTCCTCAATGTTTCCGTAATCGGCGTTTTCACCGTCCCCGCAGTAAAACGGCTCACCGGTGGTCCCGTCGCTCTCACTGTCACTCTCGCTCTCACTGCCAGTGTCTGTTTCTGTGTACGAATCCGAATCCGTATCCGTTCCCGGATCACCGGTACCCGGTCCCGCACTGGTCCCATCGGAATCATTGGTATCCTGCGTGGTGTCGGAGGCTGCATCGGTCGCCGAGTCGGTCGTGCCAGAGGGATCCTCTGTACATGCAGCTGGACCCAACAAAGCAAGTATCGAAAGGATGGAAGCTGTTCGTTGCGACATGGGGGGACTCCTCTTCGCTCTCATGACAAGTGGGACTTTTACTTGTTGGCAACCAGCAAGTTATCCGAAAAAACCAATAGGTCAAGCAAAATTCGCAGATTAACCCGACCTGAAGGCGGTCGGAGCTTGCTGTCATCAAATTTTTGCGTGGCACCGCGCACAGGTGCGGACAAGTGCACAAATGTGATCCTTCGGCCGGGTCTGTACATCGACATCACGCGTTCACTAATGTGCCCCTTCGGCCAGCTCGCTGGCGCGGTCCTCGAAGAATTGCAGGTGGTCAAACGCCGGATCGGTGGCGCCGAGTAGCTGGCCGACCTCGTCGAGATGATCGGCGGGCACGATGCCGCGAAAGTCACCCCATTTGGCGCTCTCGATGGTCACCAAACCATCGCCTTTACTCCCGTCGGCGCGGTTGATCGAGTGGGTCAGCGTCCAAATCGGGTCGACCAAGTCGACGCAGTCGTTGCTCGGGTCGAGGAACTCATCGGCGGCGCAGCTGTACCCCGTATACGAGATGTATTCGACACGTGGATCATCGAGGTTTTGCGGGTTGAACTCCCCCTGCATATGGACCTCGGTCAGGCTGTGCAGCGACGCCTCGACATCGGCCTGCTCGTCGGCCGTCACCGCGCCGAGGAAGTCGAACAACAGGAACAAAACCTCTTGGGCGGGGCCCGGCACATAGCCCAACGCGACGTCACACGCGAGCGCCCCCTGGTGCGGCGAGCCGACAGTGATCAATGCAGACACCCGATCGCCGTACCCGTGGGTGCTGATCATTGCGCGCGAGTCAATCCCGCCCTGGCTGTGGCCGATGAGATTGACTTTGCGCGCGCGCCACTGGGTGAGCAGCCCATCGACCTGCTCCGCGAGCTGCTCACCGCGCACAAGACTCGTGTTGTACTTATCTGTCTCGGTCACCGCGACCGGGTAGCCGAGGTCGGTGAGGTGGCCGGGGACGTTGTAGAAGTAGTCGAGCGGGCCGATGTTTTGAAAGCCTGTCCAACCGTGCACAAGGACGATCGGAAACCTCGTCGTCTCGCGCGAGCATCCCTCGACACAGGTAATCGCAAGTTCGTACTCGGCATCGGCGGGCGTATCTTGGGCACGGATCTGAATCGCGAACTCACCTGAGCGCGGCGCCGTGAAGGTCTGGGTCATGGGCGTACCGCCTGTGCTGGTGAACGGTTCGATCAGGGTATTGCCGTCGATCGCGGGGGCGAGCTGTGCCACATCGGGATAGCCCACAACCGCCTCGACCGGGTCATGTCCGATCAACGCAAACTCGACCACACTGCCCTCGGGAGCAGCGAAATACCAGCGATGCCACAACTCGCAACTGTCGAGTTGTGCCAACCCACTTTCCCCGGGCGTTGTGAGGAATTCACGCTCGACACCGATCTGTCCCTCGGGACACTCATCAGCGGTTGTCGAACTCTCCTCCCCGGTCTCGCTGCCGCTCGCATCACTCGTGCCATCACTGGATGTGGCCGTCGCGGAGCTCGAGCTGGGGTCCCGCGTGGTGCTCGACTCCCCTTCCGAATCCGCGGTCGCCTGCGAATCGGAGTCGCTGTGGGGGTCGGCACATGCAGTGACCAACACAAGCGCAATAAAAAGGAGCCCTCCCGCCCTGGATTGTGACTTGTGCTGGTCCATGCATCATCCTCCGGCTGAGGCCTCGCGCCTCGCTCACCTGTTTTGCAACAGACGACGCTGCATTCTCATGCACAAAAAACTTGTTGGCAACAAACAAATTATTGGGCATGCTGCTGCGGGCCAATTAAATTGCGAACAATGTATCCAAAGCCCCACAGCCCCCAACTCCCCAACTCGGGAAAATTGCACGCCGCTGCGACCGTCTGGTTTCTGCAACAAAGTGCGAATTCGGGGGTAGATCGCAAACTCGACCGTGTGAAAACGCGCTTCGCTTACAAAGGGAGTGGTCGGCATGCCTAACCCCGCACCCTGGCCGCGCGTCGACTACCTGCATCCCCGCGGAGCGCCCTCTCTGTACACGCCCGACTCGATCTCATGGCACGTGTTTAAAAACCCGGTTGCGCTGTTTGTCGGCGGAATCGCGGCGGTGTTGCTCGAGCTCGCCGAACCGCGGGTTCGCACCGGCGTCTGGGACAACTCGCTATTCCCCACCAAACCGCTCGTGCGGCTGCGGCGTACGGGGCACGTCACCCACGTCTGCGCCTACGCGCCGCGCGAGGTTGCCGAGCAGGTCGTCGCTCGAGTCGTGTCGATGCACGAACATGTGCGGGGAGAGACGCCCGCGGGTGTGCCCTACCACGCCAACGATCCCGAACTCCTCAACTGGGTGCAGGCGACCGTCGGCTACGGGTTTATGGAGGCCTATGCGACCTACGGGCATCCCCTGACCGACGCCCAACGCGACCAGTTCTACCGCGAATCGATCGCCGCAGCCGAGCTGTTCCAAGCGACAGGTGCCCCGCGGTCGCTGGCCGAGCAGCGCGAACAGTTCGCGGCCATGCGATCGAAACTCGAGCCACACCCGATCGTGCACGAATTCCTTTCGATCATCGCCCGTACACCTGCGGTCCCACGCGCGTTGGCCCGTCTCCAGAGCATGATGATTCGCGCCGGCGTCGACCTACTGCCCGAGTGGGTCATCGACCGTCTCGAGCTCCAGCACGATCGGCTCACCCGCGGGGAGCGTCGCTTGCTCGTCGGGGCCGGGCGTTTGTTTGACCGGATCCCACTGCCCGGCACCCCACCTGTCCTCGCCGCCAGGCGTTTGGGACTCCCGGGAACCCATCTGTACTGGGGTCGTGGGCGGTTGTGAGTCGAACATTGGTGACACCCTACGTCGACGACGCTTCAAACATGTTTTGATGAACATGTTTGAAGCGTCATCCTAAAAATTGATGCATGGGACATATCCGTTCGGTGCATGAACCACGCGGGCGCACGAGCCTACGGTGTGCTCGAGCTGGCATCGCGACCCATCACAAACGCCGCACACCGCTCGCCGATCATGATCGTCGGTGCATTGGTATTGCCCGAAACAATCTCCGGACACACCGAACAATCCGCCACACGCACATTTTCGAGTCCGTGGACCCGCAGTTGTGGGTCGCACACAGCGAGAGGATCGGAGGCAGGGCCCATGCGTGCGGTGCAACTCGGGTGGTAGATCGTGATGGCCCCACGCCGCACACGTTCTTCGATGTACGCACGTGAGTGGAGGGGTTGTGAGAGATCCGGGTCGATGACTTCATCGTCTTTGAGCAGGTCCGAAAACGCTGGTGACCGACCCAGAGCCCGGGCAAACGCATAGGCATCGGCCAGCGCCTGCACATCGCGCTCGTCCTCGAGGTAGCGCGGGTTGATGACCGGAGCATCGAACGGATCGGACGAGCGCAATCCGACATAACCTGACCCTTTGGGCAGTAAAAGAGACGGCAGGAACGTCACCCCGTGGGGGGCAAACTCGCGGTGATCGACGAGCCCGGTAGTGGCTTCGACCTGTTTGGTATCGTGGGCGATGAACGGCACAAAGTGGATCTGTAGATCGTTGGGCACCGTCGTGCGGGCGTCGAGTTCGGCGGTCGTGGCATGTGGATCGCCAACCTCCTCGCGGGCTCGTTGCAACGCCGCCTGCGACTTAAAAAACGCCATCGACTGCACCCAGCTGGTCGTCATGATCCCGTCGTTGTGTCGGAGCCACTGCCAGGTGTTGCGTGCGATGTCGCCGAGGTTCTTGTCGTGAAAACCGACGGTCTGTCCCTCGCGGGCCTCCCACCGCTGGAGGACCATGAGGTGGTCCTTGAGTGAACGCCCCACCCCCGCGCGCTCGTGGACCACCGGGATACCATGACGCCGCAACTCGTCGCTCGGTCCCACACCGCTGAGCATCAGCAGCTGGGGTGTTTGGTAGGCGCCGGCCGAGACGATGACCTCGCCCGAACAACCGATGAACTGCGAGGGGGCAGCACGCAACTCCGCGGTGTTCTTGCCGCGACGCAGCACCACACCAACCGCGCGCTTGCCCTGAAAGACGATGCGGGAGACGTGTGCATGTGTCAGGACGCAAAGGTTCGACCGCGCAATCGCCCCGGTGCGAAACAAGAATGCACTCGCCGTATCGTCGCGCTTGCCATCGCGAATCGTGGTCTGCGACAGGCCGGCACCGAGTTGCCGCGGTCCGTTGTAGTCGGGATTGTCGGGCAGTCCCTGCTCGTGACAGGCGGTCACAAACCGTTCACAAGTCGCCTTGGTACAAAAGTCGACATCGCGCATATCGGTGACCCCAAGCGGCCCATCGAGCCCCCGCACATCGGCGAGCCGCGGCGCCGTGCGAAGGTACTGCTCGCTCTTGATAAAAAACGGCAACACCTCCTCGTAGCCCCAGCCCGTCGCACCGCACTCCCGCGCCCAAGCATCGTAGTTCCGCGGATCGCCACGGACGTACAGCATGTAGTTGATACTGCTGCTCCCCCCGAGGCAACGCCCCCGCGGTTGATACGAGCGGCGCCCACCCTGCACAGGTTGAGGCTCACTGCGAAACGCCCAGTCGTAGCGCTCGCGGTTTTGTAGCTCCGGGCAGGTGAGGAACGGACTGCGAACCATAAACGTCTGGTTATTTCCACCTGCTTCAAGGAGCAGGACACGATTTTCGCGTACCTCGGACAACCGCGAAGCGACGACCGAACCAGCCGAACCCGCCCCGATCACAATGTGCGTGTACGACGAGGCAACCCGGTGACCATTAAACGATTCGCGACCGAAGGGCGCCCGCGCGTGGGTGAAAAAGCGAGAAAATCCCATGTTCGATCCAGTGGAGCAAACCTAGTGGACGCAAACGATCCTTGTCAAACGGTCGGGATGGATCGACATGTTCGATCGAACACTTCGACGGCATACCATGACAGGTCGGTCGTACCAATGAATTCGCACCTCCGCCGCCCGACAACACATCGCCGATTGAGGAAACCATCTGGTACTGCTAGAATCGGGTCCTGGGATAGCCCCGACGTCGAACACGCGAACACAGCGAAGCCGTTCAAGAGCTTCGTGCATTTACAAGCCACAATCCGGGCAAGTGAACCCTCGGGGCGACTCGGAAAAGGAGGTGACTCGTGGACGAAAAGCCATTGGGACTCGACAACGCGATTCGGATCGTGGGTGAGGTCTTCGCTCCTGGGGCGAGTTTGCTAATGGACGGGAAAATCCTCGCCGGAAGTGCACATCTCATTCTCGGGATGTGGTCACGCGTTACCCTGGGCCCGATTGCAACCGGCCTTATCATCGCAAATTCGTTTTCGACCTCGACCACCGGGAAAAACCTGCTCAAGCAACTTGCCACCCTCGACCCCTCGGTTGCGTCGGGAGGGGCACAAGGTACCGCGCCGGAAGCCTCCGAAGGTGGCGAAAACTTGCAGGCACAACAAACTGAAACGCACGGCAGTTTATCCGAAATCGATTGGGCCCGTGTCGGGGGTGCGACCAAACAATCCTGAACGCCTACGAACCTCGCATCGTGCCGATATTGCGACGTTGCAGCGCCGCGATCATTTCTTCGCTCAACAGCGAAATCTGTTTGCCGAGATGGCGGTGCAGGGGCAAGAACTTGATACGGTAATCATCTTTAAACGCGTCCTCTAGTTTTTCATAGAGCTCGGTGCGTAGAAAATCATCGTTCTCGGTTTCGATATAGTCGCGCACCAATTTGAGAAACACACCACTTTTATCGTCCCGCGGGCCATTGGCCTGAGTATCGCAAATATAAAAACGGCTGGTTTTTTCTCGGTAGTATGCGGCGTTGACTTGCCGCTCGAGGATCGAAACCAGCTTGGAGATTGTCTCGATCCTCTCCCCGAGTTCGGCACCAAAATACCGGGATGTCCTCGCCATATCGACCAGCCGACGTTTCTTCCACGTGACCAACACACTGCGATAGGCGACCCGGGTTCGCTCGTCTTGGTCGAGCCACTGCTCGAGCATCCCCGGTTGTGTCCCACCATTTTTCGCACTCTCCTGTGCGGCCTTGGAGCGGTCATAGATCGAGGCGAACATCATCTCGAGGAGGTAGTAATGGAGCTCGCTGAGGATTTCGCTTTGGCGCACAAAAAGCCCCTGTGCCAGTTCCAACTCACTCGTTCGTCGCATCTCCGCCTCCTTGCGACTCGCCGCCGAACGTTGGAGGAACTCAATGATCACGGGGACCGCTGCGGTGATGATCAACGGAACTTGTTTGGACACGGAGCAGACCATACCAAGTGTTGCTCGCGGGTCACAACCCGACGAGCGTGAGGAATCGATTGCGATCCGACCACCCAATTTGTACGATGCCGTCACCCATGCACCGCGTATGCGTTTTTTGTGGTTCCTCTCCTGGTCGACGACCCGAGTATGTCGCCGCCGCCCGCCAACTCGGCCAAGAAATTGCTCGACGTGATCTGGGATTGGTATTTGGCGGAGGCCACGTCGGGTTGATGGGCGTTGTGGCCGATGCGACCCTCGCCGGCGGAGCCGAAGTGATCGGGGTGATTCCACAGGCGCTACAAGAGCTCGAGGTCGGTCATACCAAACTCACCCAATTACATGTCGTGCCCAACATGCACACGCGCAAAGCGAAGATGGCCGAGCTCTCCGATGCTTTCCTCGTCCTCCCCGGCGGCCTCGGGACACTCGAAGAGACCTTCGAAGTATGGACATGGGCCCAACTGGGGTTCCATGCCAAGCCCCTGTGCCTACTCGATGTCGCCGGTTTTTGGCAGCCACTGGTCGCGATGGTCGACCGCATGGTCGAAGAGCAATTTGTCGGTCACGACGCCCGGCAAATCCTCCATGTCGGCAACGATCCAGCGACACTGCTCGACCTCATGGCCCGCGCCGACTCACCCCGTATTGCCCCCGTGTTGCGCGAGCAGGACCTCTAGGTGCCCGATGAGCACACGAAACCCATGAAGCTTCCGAGTGCTTCCCCTACTTGGCCGGCTCGCACGCAGTTTCACAGACCCGTGGCCGAGCCCGGGCGCAACACATTGTATACACAATCACCATCGGCTTCGAGCAGCTCAGCGAGCTTGTCGAACTGACGGCGCATCAGTCGTGCATAGACATCAAAAATACGGAAGGCCTGGCGCTCCTCCGCAGGAGTCAACGGCCGTAGAGTCGTCAGGTCGCCTAAATCGAGGCTCGTCATCCAATCGTCCGTCACCAGGTGATAGCGCAGATGGACATTGCCCTCGAGGTACGTAAGCGGGCGACCGTGTTCCTGCTCGAAGTATGCACGCGCGACAGGTTGAGTTGTGGGAAACACAACCATGCCGGTGGTGTCAAACACCATGATCATCCAGTACCTCAAGATCGGATGATGACGCACCGCGTGAGCCTCTCGACGCAATGCATGCATCGCCTCTTGTTCGGCCTTCGCCCAGCGCTCGTCGAGAAACCAAAAGTGTAACCATTGATCGAGGGACCAGGGAGCATCGTCCAATCCCAGGGTTCGCCAATCCGCGAGCAACCCGATCGGCTCCGTCGACAGCATGCGACACAATGTATTTACCCGCCGGTGTGCTGCAAGCTCGACCGGATCCATCTCGCACGCGTCACCGGCATCGCCATCGAGGTCCTCGCGATAGAGATCGTCGCGAAAAAACGTGTGCAGCATGCAGACACGCAACGCGAATAATAACAGAACACTGCGCAATGTGTATGCCGGATCGGTCTTCCCCCGTTTGCCGATAAGTGGCACGAATCGATGGTCGGCATACCCCTGAACGACTTTTTGCCAAGCTTGCCAGATGCGTTTTTGCGGATGGTCCTCGCGCTTGACGTGGACTTCGCTCAGCTTTGCCAACCCCTCCCACGGCGACGGAATACGACCGGCCCAATTCTCGTAACACCGGCTTTCGTAATACCGGAGTTCCTCATCGAGCCCACGGGCAAACAGCTCACCTGGCGTCTTCACCTGGTCGAACAGCAAGGCGTTTTCGAGCTGGGTATCGAGAAACACCGTCGACAACTCCCGCTTGTGCTCGAGGAGGGAATGCCCGCGCACCGTCTCGTCGGGGGTATAGTTGAGGAGTTCAAACTCATCGATATCGACATGACCTGTCTCTCGATTCAGGTGGTATTCCCCGAAGTAGACCGGCTTCATTCCGAGCTCACGCTCGATCCGACGGGCGACTGCAGTTGTGTTTTGAAAAAACACATTCCCTTCCCGCTCGATCTGCTCGATATGTAAAAACCGCAGCGGAGGCGATGCGTCACTGCTCCGCACAACCGCACCAATCCGTGCACTTGCCACGCGCATGAGCGGATGCATGCGTGGATTGAGCAAAAGGCCCCACAGCGTGACCGACGGCTTGTCGAGCCCCCAAACGTCTTCCAACTTCAGGCGCCGGATATCCTCCAAAAACAGCAGAGCGTGGGTCGCATCCTCATCCGCATGGTGGTTGATCACCTGCTTACGCGTGTCCTCCCCGACTTCCTCCTCGGAGTAGCGGAGGTAACAATTGTTGTAATACGGAAAGCTCATCACGAAGGGGATGTTGCCGACGGCAAAGTTGTAGCGCCGCCGAGGATCGTCGTCGGTCGCCCGGCTGATCCAGCGCATCAGACCATGCTCCTTCGTCTCGCGCGTAACCTCGTCGAGTACGCGCTTAAACTCGCTCACCGGAGATGACATCCATCCTCCTCTATGACTTCACACTACAAGCTACAATCGTCGCTGTCTACGAACAACGCATTCGAAATCAGTGGTCTCCCGGGCCGGTTTTCTGAACGATCACCCAGCAAAACGTCTCCTTTGCATCCACCACAGTCTGTTCAAAAACAGGCTCGAGCCCTGCCCCCCGCAGTTTTGTCAGGGCCGACTCGTAGGTGTCGTGACTGAAAAAGAAGGAGAGATGTGCATCCTCGTCATCTTGCCCTGGGAGCACCCCCTCGTACTCAGGTTCGCCCGTGGTCGCTTCGGTTGCCAGCGTGATGAGCGCGAGCCCCCCCGGGCGGAGTACACGGGCGACACGGGCGAAAAGCTCCGCGTGGTGTTGGCGGGGAACATGGAATAACGAATAGATGATCAGCGCCGCATCAAAAGAATGCTCGGAAAAGTCGATTGCCTGCATCTCCTGGCGCAGGAACCTGCCCTCGGGGACATTGATTCGAGCGAGCTGCAACATGCGCTCGGAAATATCAACACCCGTCACACAGTGCCCACAATCGGTAAAAAAGCGATCTACTGGCGCTCCGGGCCCACAGCCTAGATCGAGGATGTGCGCGCTTCGTGGCAGTCGACCCTCCAACTCCCGCGGCATGCTCATGTTCGTACTACGAAACTCGAGGTAACAATCTGCGGCCTCGTCGTAGGTCTCCTGTAGGCCCTTCAAGTCGTACGTCATTACGTCGGTTCCTCTCAGTATGGCGCGAGGTCGGAGGTCACTCAAAAACTGGCTTCCCCGAACTGCGAATATACGCTCCGCCAGAGGGTTTGCGGATCTGCTCGCAGAGGAAGGTTCGAAGCGGTTCGGTGTGGTGTTCGCGGTGCCAGTTCGCCACGTCTGCTCCGTTTCGCCGGGCGATGGTTCCGGGTTCCCCTCCGGGGCGAAACGTTCCAAACAGATCCTCGAGCATATAGTGTACACCGACGAGATTCCCGTGGTCGTAGCGGCGAATCACCGGATGGAGGAACACGCTCTTGTCCGCGCGTTTGTGGTCGGGGTGGCGATCGATCGCAAACATACCGCCGTCCCACTTCCCCCATTCAAAATTGATCGTATAGTATTCGTCGCGTCCGAGCTCGTCGGGCACGGTGTGCATATAATCGATCGGCAACTCGTAGAAATAGCGGGCAGTCCCGGATTTGCGATCGGGGACAATCGCGTCACACAGATAACGGAATTGTGCCCAAAGACCACTGGATCGACAGACGCGATCAAGAATCTGTTCCGTCAGGGCGTCCCCCGAGAAAGCCAGTTTGGCGTGGGGTAATGGTTTGCCAAAATAGCGCTCCTCCAGCATGTGAAAGAGGGTTCGGCAATTGTAGCGAAAACCGTCGATGAACGTCGAGCCGGCCCCCTGAAAGTCGCGCACCTGTGTCAGCGTACCGGCAAACCACATATCGCGGGTTTTCGTCGACTCCCACCGCGCCGTCATGTCGGGAAACCGACCTTCAAAAATCATTTCTGGCTGACACGCTCCCGCGAACGGAGTGGCATCAAACGAAAAACCAGCGGCGCGGACAACATGATCGTACAGAAGCTCGTCGACCTCACCTTCGGCGTGGTTGTAGCGCACCGTTACTTTAAGTTTGGTGTCCATCCGTTCGATACAAAGCACCTCACAATCGAGCACCGAGTTGAGCAGCTTGAGCTGGTACATGTCGAGCAAATGCATGTTGTTCGCGCGTACATGCCCCGGGTGTCTCGATTTCCACGCGAGCTTGATCGACTCTGGACTCGTCAGATGAATGAGCGAAGCGTGCTCAATCAGACGTCCGGCGACCTCAAATCCGGAGTTTCCCTTGCCGATGATCAAGACCGAACGACCCGTAAATCGCGTCGGGTCCCAGTCCATTGTCTCATACGCTTCTGCGAGCTCAATCCCGGGAATCTTCGGAATGTGTGGGCGGCTAAAACCGGTCGCTACAATCAACGCTCGGGTGCGGTAGGAGACCTCCCCCGCACACTGCACCACAAACACCTCACCGTCGCGGGCGATACCCACCACCTCCCGAGAAGTATCGATTTTCAAGGCATAACGACTCGCCCAACCTTCGAGGTACGCCACGAGCTCGTCAGCATGGGGGTAGAGTTTTTTTGAAACCTCCGCGAACGGGTACGTGTAGTCGTCGTTGAGTAAACTGTTCCAATCCCAGCGGAGTTTGATCTCCGGATCATCGTAGATCGAGTAGACCTTGTTGAAAGACAACAACTCGCGATTTCGCGGCAGCGTGCGGAAGAACGCCCCGACCCCGTCGGTCCGCTCGAGGATGCGATAGTTTCGCCCCGCCCGTTCGAAGAAATAGCCGAGTTGCAACCCTGCAGGACCTGCGCCGATGACGAGGTAGTCAAGCACTTCCATCGACCATTGACTCCTTTCGCGGCATGGAGTGGGCAGGTCGACGACCTCGCATGATCATGTGTACCCCTCCGGCGGGCACCATTGTGAACACATGGCGTTTCACCCTCACCGGTCCGGGGTTGACGAGCTCGATCTCGTAGTTGCGTAGAATCGTTGCGAGCACGAGCTTCATCTCGAAGAGCGCGAGCGCGTCGCCGACACAGCGTCGTGCACCTGCACCAAAAGGCATGTACTCATAGGGGCCAAATCGGCGGTCTAGAAATCGCTCGGGTTTAAACTGCTCCGGCTCGGGATACAGTTCCGGACGCCGGTGAAGCAGATGGACGCAGCCTAGCACGATTGTCCCTGGTGGCAATGTGCGGCCGAGTACCTCGACCGATTCCCGCGTCTCGCGGTCGAGGGTCACGGCAGCCACCGGATAGATTCGCAACGTCTCTTTGCAGACTGCGCTGAGGTAGGGGAGCTTTGCGAGAGTCGTGGGTTCGAGCACCCCTGAATGTGTAGATATCTCTGCCAGGATTTTTTTCGAAATCTCCGGTCGTTCGTGTACCCAATACATCGCCCAGGCCATCGCCGAAGCAGTGGTCTCATGCCCGGCGAACAACAACGTCATCAACATGTCCCGAAGTTCCTGATCGCTCAGCGTCGCTCCCGATGCATCGCGCGCATGCATGAGCCCAGAGAGAATGTCACCGCGGTCCTCGTCTGACGCTCGCCGCTCGGAAATCTCAGCAAAAATCAGCTCATCAATACGTTGCCGTTGACGAAGAAACTTCCCCCACGGGCTCCAAGCTCCGAGGTCTTTTTTCAACCACCCAAACGACAAAAACGCAGACGCAATCGGCGATTCCAAAAATGCCAGCCATGCGGCAATCCTCCGTTTGAGTAAGCGATAGCGTTCGCCCTCGGCCACGCCGAACACCATACGCAAAATGACCTGCAACGAGATGTCCTGCATAACATCCCGCGCGCGAAAGGTCGCATTCAACCCGATGGCATCCAACGCCTCGCGGGTGAGGTCGCAGATCTGTCGGCCATAGTTGGTCATCCGCGTACCGTGCAGTGGCGCGACCAAAAGTTTGTGCAAGCGGCGTTGATTCTCGCCTGTCGCAAGGAACAGGGAGTTTGCTCCGACCATCGGTTGCCACATATTGGACTCACCTGCGATCGTCACAAACTCCCCGCTCTTATCGGAGAAAATCCGCTTGAGGGCGGACGGCTCACTGACATACACACAATCGAACGCACCCGCCCCAGCGCGAAAAATCGGGCCAAATCTGCGACCGAGGGACTCGATGTAATTCGCGGAGTCTGCGTGCAATCGCAACAACTGCCACAACCCCGGTGACCGCGGTCTGGCCGGCAATGGTAGGGCTCGTGCCTGTCGTCGACGCATCCGTTCGGTCACTCCTTCGTGCATCCCGGGATGTCGACGCCGACCTTTTCCTGGCTTGGAGGCCAGGGTGTAAATTCGATATCACCGCTGAACGGAACGGGAATCTCGTCCTCGGTCACCGGCCAAACAGCATTCAAAAAATTCATCAGTACCGGCACACCATCGCCCCCGAACTCGCGAAACGTCGTGTCATAGCGGATAAGGAGCGACTCATCCATAGGTGTCTCTCGAGTCATCTCTCCGTTCACAAAGTGACGCAGGACCCCGTGCAAAAACGCGGAGCAGTCGGTACTGCTCGGTGGATGGACAAAGTCCAATGTATTGGCTCCCGCGGGATAGTTGTGAAACCCGTAGCGAAACGAGACCGTCACGATTTCGACATCCTCGGTGAACTGAGACGTATCGAGCACGTAGTCGGCAGGGAGCTCCTGGTAGATTTCGACCTGTCCATCCTTGCACACCAGCACATCACAAAAAAACTCAAACAATTGGTAGAGCGCCGAGGTCGTCGACAGGCGCTTCACCAAGTGCTGGGCGAGCGCTGCCAAATCGTCCTTGGTCCGCAGGGGCA
>CAZUPD010000095.1:0-30096 GCA_964621785.1 uncultured Nannocystaceae bacterium | reverse complement strand
TGTGATGCCCATGGAAACAAGCTCGAAGAAGTCTTCCGCTAAAAAGGCCACCAAGAAGTCGGCCGCAAAAAAGAAGACCAAGAAGAAGACGACCAAGAAGGCAGCCAAGAAAAAGGCGGCCAGCAAGAAAAAATCGACCAAGAAGAAGACGGCGAACAAGAAGGTCGCCAAGAAAAAGACGGCCAAGAAGAAGACAACCAAGAAAACGACGGCCAAGAAAACGACGGCCAAGAAAAAAACCGCGGCGAAGAAGACCTCCAAGAAGCCGGCTGCTTCGCGCGGGGCCGGCAAACAGCTGGTGATCGTCGAGAGCCCCGCCAAAGCCAAAACGATCAACAAGTATCTCGGCGGTGATTTCGTCGTCCAAGCCTCGGTCGGGCATATCCGCGACCTGCCGGCACGCGCCCCCAAGGGCAGCAAAATGCCTGTGCCTGGTGTCGATCTCGACAACAACTTCGAACCGACCTACGAGGTCCTGCCCAACAAAACCAAGACCGTCAACGAGCTCAAGAAGTTGGCCAAAGACGCCGCCGAAGTGTGGTTTGCGACTGACCTCGACCGCGAGGGGGAGGCGATCGCCTGGCACCTCGCGCAGCTCCTCGAGATCGAACCGTCCGCGGCCAAACGCGTCGTGTTCAACGCGATCACCGAAGAAGCGGTCACACGGGCATTTGCCAACCCCCGCGCCATCGACGAAAACAAAGTCAACGCTCAGCAGGCGCGACGCATCCTCGACCGCCTAGTCGGCTACCTCGCCTCGCCGCTGTTGTGGAAAAAAGTAGCCCGAGGTCTCTCGGCCGGACGCGTGCAGTCGGTGGCTGTTCGTCTCATCGTTGAACGTGAGCGGCAAATCGATGTTTTTGTGCCTGACGAGCGTTGGCAAGTCACCGCCCGGATCTGCAGCGAGCCCGAAAAAAACATCGAGCTTCGGGACGCATGGGCGGCGTTCATGGGCACCGTCGACGACAAGGGTCGTCCCCCGACCAACAAGCGTCGCAACGCGTGGATGGCCGAACACAATTCCCTGCGCACCGAACTCCATGAGTTCGAGGGCAACAAGTTCTCCCTCGGATGCGCTTCTACGGAGCCTCGCGACCTCTCGTCGGAGATCAAGCGGGTCGCCGAAGCCGTCGGCCTCAGCGATGTCGCGGTCGTCAGCACCGAAGATGAGTCGGGCAAGGGCCCGGCCCGGTTCAAACGCGTGGTTGTCGGCAAACCACTTCCCAGTGCCCGCTACACGGTTGATGCGATCGAAACCCGCAAAACGAGTTCGCGGCCGTCGGCGCCGTTCATCACCTCGAGCATGCAAATCGCGGCCTCCACTCGGCTCGGCTTTGCCACCCAACGAACCATGCGGGTGGCCCAGAGTCTCTACGAAGGCGTAGCGCTTCCCGACGCCGGTCAAGTTGGTCTCATCACCTACATGCGTACCGACTCGACCAACCTCTCGCCCGAGGCTCTCGGCCAGATCCGCGGCTTTGTCAGCAAGACCCACGGCGAAGACTTTCTGTCGGCCAAACCCAACGTGTTCAGCTCGTCTAACAAGGACGCCCAAGAGGCCCACGAGGCCATCCGTCCGACCGACGTCAACCGCACCCCCGAGTCGGTTCGTGGCTCCCTCACCGAAGAGCAGTTCAAACTCTACGACCTCATCTGGCGGCGCACGGTCGCCTCGCAAATGCGGCCGGCACAGTGGAACGCGACGAGTGTATTTTTTGCCCGCAGCGACAAACAAACTGGCGTTCGCCTCAAGTGCACCGGTCGGACACTGGCATTTGCCGGGTTTTACAAGGTCGCCGGGGTTCCGATCGACTCCGACGAGCAGACCCTGCCCGAGCTGAAAAAAGGTGACACCCTCGGACTTTTTACCGTCGAGCCCGAGCAGAAGTTTTCCAATCCGCCGCCGCGCTACACCGAGGCCTCGTTGGTCAAGACCCTCGAAGGTGAAGGCATCGGTCGACCGTCGACCTACGCCTCGATCATCCAGGTCATACAAGACCGCAACTACGTCGAGCAACTCGACCGACGCTTCTACGCCACCGATCTGGGAGAAGTCGTCACGGACAAGTTGGTCGAGGCGTTCAACGACATCATGAATGTCGGCTACACCCGCGAGATGGAGCAGCAGCTCGACGGTATCGAAGCCGAGGGCAACGACTGGACGCTGATGTTGGGAGCGTTCTACAAAACTTTCGCCCGCGACCTCGAGGTCGCCCACGAAAACCTGACCCACGCCAAGGCCGAGACCCAACCGGCGCCCTACCAATGTCCCAAGTGCGGGTCGCCGACCTGTTACCGCTTCGGAAAAAACGGTCGATTTTTGTCGTGTAGCGCCTATCCCAAGTGCGACTACGCGGCGCCTATCAACCGCGAAGGCACGCCGGTCTTGCCCGAGCACGTCGACATTGTCTGCCCCGACGATGGCTCCGAAATGGAGCTGCGAAAGGGTCGCTTTGGCCAGTTCATCGCCTCGGTCAACTACCCAAAGACCCAGTTTGTCATCAACCTCGACCGCAAGGGCAACATCAAGTACCCAGCGATTCCTCCGTATGTCACCGAGATCGAGTGCGAAAAGTGCGGAGCGCCACTCAATTTGCGCTCGGGAAAACGCGGGCCCTGGCTAGGGTGCTCCAAATTTCCCAAGTGCCGGGGGCGGAAGAGTTGGGCCTCGCTCGACGAGAAGTTGCAAAACAAGCTCGTCAAAGCCCTCGCAGTGCATGAGGTCGAAAACCCACGGCCTGAGCTCCGCCGGCGGGACGGCTCGATCATCCCCGAGGGCACTCCTGCCCAGGAACTCGCGTTGCCCGGTCGCGAAGTCGAGCTCAAGATCCATCCCGATTGGGATGTGACGAAGGCCGAACAGGAACACGCAAAGGTCCCGGCCAAAGCGATCGCCCAGGCAAAGGCCCAGGCCCAGTCGCGCCAGGCAGCTCAGGCCGCGCAGCCCCAAGCACCACCAGGATAGTCTCGTCGGCGACGGAGCGACGGGGTCCAAAGACTCGCAGCCGATTTCATTTGCTGGCTGAGTGAGACTCGGCCGAATACGCAGGCGATGGGTCCAAGGACTCGCAGCCGAGCTCAGCCGCTGACTGAGCGAGAAACTCGGCCGAATACGCAGGCGACGGGTCCAAGGACTCGCAACCGATCTCAGCCGCTGACTGAGCGAGAAACTCGGCCGAACACACAGGCGACTCGCAGCCGAGCTTAGCCGCTGACTGAGCGAGAAACTCGGCCGAACACACAGGCCTCGACATGCTGGTTCGGATCGGCACCGACGCGGCGCTGACTGAGCGAGAAACTCGGCCGAACACACAGGCGACTAGCAGCCGAGCTCAGCCGCTGACTGAGCGAGAAACTCGCAGCCGAGCTCAGTTGCTGGCTGAGTGAGACTCGGCCGAACACGGAGACTCAGTCTCAGTTGCTGGATGAAAAAGAAACTCGGCCGAACACGCAGGTTGGGTTGTGAGGCCAAGTAGCCGAGCACGACTCAGGTCGGAGTCTCTGGGCCGAGGCACTCGGAGGTTCTGACGAGCTTTGGGAACCGGCCTTCGAGATTGTACGCGCCTCGAACGTCGAGGCGTTGGCACAAGCGTACCGGTGGAATGCATCTTCACTTCGAACCGTGAAGCATGTCGACCTACGGACGGACACTCACTTCCGACACGCCTTCGGGATAGTTCTCCGCCAAAAACGCCTTGGCAGTCGTCGCATCGCGCAGATGCAGATCAAAAAAAGCAGTTGCATATGCACCCACTAGCCCACGGGCAATCCCCACATCGAGGTACGTAAACGCCTCTCCGTTCGTCTGCCGGATCCCATCGCCGCAACCCGGGTCGAACATCTCGACAAGCCCACAGATATCCGAAAACGACCAGTGCCCGGCATCGTTGACCTCGACCATCCAGACAGGCGGATTGGCCATCATGAAGTTGTTGCGCAGGATATTGTTACCGAGCTCTGTGATGCTGTTGTCCTCGCGCGCCAGTACGAAGAACACCGGGACCTCGATCGCCATCATCGTCGGCCCCGGAAGCAGTGGATTTTCGATCGGAGCCGCCACCGGCAAAATCGCCTGGACCCGCGCATCTTCCTGTGCCAGCAATCCGACCGTCGCCGCGCCGTAGCTGTGTCCGATCGCTCCGACCCGGGTCGCGTCGAACATCCCACGGACAACCTCGGGCACAGCCGTATGCGCAGGGTCGAGGACCGCATCGAGGACCGCACCCAAATCCTCGCGTCGGGTGATTAAAAATTCACCGTTGAGCGGCGCGTTCATACCCGCAAGTTCGTCGAACAGCGTGTTGCCCTGATGGTCGGGAGACACCACGGCGAATCCATGACTGGCGAGATACTCGGCGACTGAGTAGGACGAAAATCGTGTGCATGCATGACAATGGGAAAACAGGATCGTGGGCCAAGGTACCTGCGCGGGCGCGGCTGTGGCATCGGTTGCGGCCGATGTCTGACGCCGCGTCCCCGGATCGTGTGCAGTGGCAAGTAAATCTACGAACTGGTCGTGGTCGTCACCAACCGGCACAAATGCCTCGATGGGTCGGCCTGCCGCGGCATCATCGGATGCACTCTCATCGGCCGGATACCACACCTCGACCCGTAGTTGTCGATCTCGCGCACTGTCGTCGAGCACGAATTGTGTATGACCAACGGGATGGGGACCAAGTTGAGAATAATCGGGAGGCTCGGGCTCGGGGTCCTCGGTCGTCATTTCGGTATCGCTGGTGTCCCCGGTACTACCTGAACTGCTCGTCGAGTCCTCGGTCGACGATTGCTGTTCACCCGGGCAAGCAACAAGGCCCAGTGTGAGGAGGAGGACCGACGACCATTGGACAGCGCGGAGCATGAATGGAGAGTAGGCAAGTTGGGGCTCGCCGTCTGTGGGTTTTCTCGACACGCTTGAAACGCTCGCCGGCAGGGTTGTCGTCCTTGGCGTCTGAATTGTTGGGGGGTGAGTGATCGACGCGAAGTGTTCGAGTCCGAGAGGGTGTTGTGTTCGCTACTGGTTGTGGGTCCCGCGGTACCCCCATCCGCGTGCTCGTCGGCGCTGTCGCAGGCGAGTCTGCCTTGCGAGACGGAGATCTAAATGTATCATCATGAACTCTTTCGAATCACCGAGAGGCGCAAACCATACGGGGAGTGTTGGATCGTCGTCAGTCGGCAGGCCAAACGTCAGTTGATGCCGGCGAAAGCTGCGATGGACCTTGCCGGTGACACCCGGCGGAAGTGTTTCTGGGAGTCCTTGGAGTACAAACCGTTCGCGCGTTGGAAGCTCGACAAAGCGAAAGGCACACACCAGCAGCTGACACGAGCGGTCGAAACTCACCCAGATTTGGCGCTTACCCTCGACGAGTTTGGTCGCCAAAATTTTCCCGTGGATCCGTCGGCCGTAGCTCGAGAGAATCGCTCGTCGTTGATGACCGAGGTGCAGACGACTATCGACCCGAGCCCGATCATCGAGGGGAACTCCGTGTTCGAGCGTCAAGCGGTGACTCATGAGAACACGGATCCGCTTTTGGCCCCCGTCGACGCTTTGCACCTGTTGAAGTAGCGAGCGTGAGAGTTCGACGCGATGGCTACAGCCTGAAATCGCTGACGACGTGACGAGACTGGCGAGGACCCAGAAAATTTTGACCATACACTGAAAATTCATAACAAAGCGGCTTTCGTGATTGTTCAAACTTGCGGAGCTCGCTCTCGTGATCTCATTCGAGAGCAAGACCACCAAACCTGTGTCGTCATTGATTACAGATTGATGTGTGAGGACGGCACTTGCGGAGTTGAGTGCAGGTCAATAAATGCATGCACTTGGGCTAGAACTCACCCGGGGTCCAGTTGAGCACCCGCTGCGAGCTGACGTGCTTGAGGTCGACAACCTGGACCATCAGTGAAGGTCGGGCGCCGACGAGCGTGTCGCCTGTGAGATGGAGTGGTGAACGTTGCCGCAGCGTCTGGGTCGGTCCAGACGTTGCCGCAGGGCGGATTGTCAGTTGCTCGTCTAGGAACAGTTGTTCGTCTTCAAACACCAACGTTCGTTCGAGCTCAAATCGTTCGAGCGTGGGTGGATGGGTATAGTGGACGGTTCGGGAAAACGTCGCCGGACGCACACAGCCCTCCCTGTCCTCGGTCGCCGCGACAATGAGTTGCGGCGTAAACAGTTTTTCGCCCTCATGGACGAGGAGTTGCATCTCCTCGCGGCACTGGTTTTCAGCGTTCATATCGAGACATCGATAGCCCGAAAGCAGGATGTAGTTGCGCTGCAGGCCGTCGATAAACTCGATTGCCGTTGCATGCGAAAATGCTCGAAGCGATCCGAGTGCATGTACATTCATATTATTTTTGGAAGCCTGCACCAGTGCGACGGGGCCGAGGGCATCGCCACTGGCAACCGTTGCGAGGTGATACCACACAAGTCCATATGCGCCGGTCGGATGAGGCCAGTAGTCCTGGATGTCTGCGTCGGGATGGACTGCTGGATACTCAAACTCGATATCGGCAAGCCCGCACGCGTCCTTCTGGATCGGCCATGAAAACGCGGCACCCGTACAATCAAAGAACCGTTCACTCGGGGCAGTCTTCGGCTGTCCCGCAGCTTCGGGTCGTTGCAGCAGCAGCACCTGCTCCCAAGTTGTATGTTCAATTTTCCGAAGATCTTCTGTACCGAGATGGCCGAACCGCTGCGAGCACACAGGTACTGTCGTCTCCAGCTCGGGGAGCGCTGGTGAGCATGCAAATAAAAGCGCGAACAATATTATCATGATAGACGCGATCGTTCGTTTCGAGCTCATGGGTGAAGAGGATGCATCAGCCTGCAAACAGGCCGGACGTTCATGTGTGATCGAGTCTTCGTTGGCCAGTTCATCGCGGCGCTGCAGATCTTCGGTCGCAACAGGGAGAAATCGCTGGCGAGGTTTGTGGTATGTGCGACCACAGATAGTTGTATAGGCCAATGCAAACTCCTTCCCCAAAAGCGCGTTGTCGAGTTTTTCGTCATTCAGGAGTTGTTTGAATCGCTGCTGAAACAGGGACCAGCGGGCTGAGATGCGCAGAGGCCATAGGCGCCATGGAATCGACAGTCGACCGATACGAATCGACTTCTTTTTGAGGGTTGCTTCGAGGGACGCAGGCCCCAAACTTTCGAGGAGGGCGCGGACACTTCCCCGCAGTCCTCCGAGAAGCCCGAGCTGGTGGGCCATCAAAGCCTTGTAAGCGTGATTGAGTGCTTGAATTCGCGGTGTTGCAGGAGCTTCCCAATCAAATAGGTAGTTGAGTACTTCTGACGGAGCCTTGGGGTGTGCCAGCGGGTTGTCGTCACGAAACGGCACAACGTGTGCATGGCTCCGGGCAAAGTCGATCGCGCCGTCGTGTAGCCCGACAAATGCACGCGCCTGTGATTGCGCAACCGTGACCACGCGGGTGGCAAACGTCGCAATATCGTCCGACGCACTGAGGGGGACATGCTTCCCAGAAAGTTGTATCGCCATCCATCTTAAGGCACGCGCCGCGACTCTATCGGGATGGGAGCTCTGTCGATTCATGAACAGCGTGTGGGTCGCCGGCTCCTTGGCGAGCATCGGCAGTTGTTGGCGAAGTCGGGCAAACACAGCTTCGCGTTGAGAGGGGGTCAGGTCTTCTGTGGACTGACGCAACGCGGTGAGGAGTCGCCCACAGCTTTCGAGGTAGGTTTGGTAGAGGGGTTTGAGGGCGCTGAGCTTGGCCGTGATCTCCTTGGGGGCGAGCGCAGGTGGCTCCGGTGGAGGGCGCCGCCATACCGAAGTGGGACGAGCCTCCGCGGTTCCCCGTATGTCACACAGCATCGTCGCCTCGGGCTTGCCGGCCATCGCAGCTTGGACCTCGCGTTGCAGACCCTGGGCCTGCGAGTGTGCGGTCGACGTGAGCAGCTCACCGGGCGCGAGTCGGTCGCTGACGCGGAGCGTCAACTTCCCGAGCCGAAGCACGGAGCGCTTGGTCATGCGGTAAGGTGTCTGTGGGGACAGTTTTTTTCCGTCGAGCCTGGACCCATTCGCCGAACCGAGATCAACAAATTCCACGGCGCCATCGTCCCAGTGAAACACACCATGGAGGTGTGAAACATAGGGGGACGCGAGAACAATGTCGTTACAAAGGTTACGGCCGATCGACACGGATGACTGGGCGAACCGCACCCGGTGGAGCAACTTTTGCAAGTCAGAATATACATGTATGATAAAATTTTCAGCCATATCAATGATCCTGCCCTGTATAGGTATCGACGACTGGTTTGAGCTGCATTTGTCTTCGTGTTGTCCAGCACTGCCCGAGTCGGGCTCGACCCAAAACGGCCTGATTCGCGGGGGAGGCGTCCGGGAAGATTCTGGTTTGGATCGGCAGCCGCATGTTTGTGAGTTGGAAGCACTGTTCGTGGAGCTGACGTCGGAACGGAGCTTGGCGAACCCGATCAACCTGCTGTGGTGCAACGCGGATCGAGACGATGATTCCGAGCTGGGTGACGTACCGCGAAGACACGCGAGAGCGACCGAGGCGCATCTCGGAAAGCCGACTGCTCGTATGCATGCTCTTCGACCGCGAAGTCTTGAGTTGGGACAGTGTCGCGTGAACGTGGAAGCCTCGATGGAAATAAAAGCGCCGCACCAGCCACAAAATCGCCGGTCGACTCCGACGGTTGAGGAGGCCGAGGTGGCGAATCAACGCCGTGGAAGTTGAAAACTCGTGCTCTAGGTCCGTGTCTACCTGTTCTCCTACGGGCTGAGTTTTCGCAGTACCGGCTGCACGTGAAAAGCGGCACTCCCACGTTTGAGTCTGGCCACCAATACACGGCTGGAGCATACGTACAGTTTGACTGAGTGCCCGAATCAGATGTGTATGCACTGTATCGAACACGGCGCGTGCTGTCGTGTTTTCAGACAACTCGCGCGCGAACATCTCGACGACACACGGTGCAAGTGGGCTGCTCGGGCCGGTGAGCGAAAGGATGGGGGTCGAAATCAACAGCTCCGTGCCGCGTTGCCCGAGCGAGACCCAGTCTTGAGTTGGCAAAACATCGCTGCACAGACTCGATACCCGAACAGAGCCTGCAGCCGCGAGCAAGTGGATCAGAGACGGAAAACCGACCTGTTGTGAAACAGCATCCTCGTGTATCATACCAGTCACTTGTGCGCTGAGCCTTCGGAGTCATCGGTGTGCGGGCCCAGAGGATGTGACGCAAATCCATGTGCGAACTCACAGGATTGTTTCCCGAAGTCGTTCGGGCTTTTGGACGCCCCACCGATAAGGAGCGTGAGAAGTTGAACCGGAGTATCGAGGGGAGCCCAGTCTTGCAAAATGTAATAGATCAATTTTGTGTATATCCAAATATCACCACGGCCAGCGAGGTGCTCTGCCGAGAGCCGAATTTCGCATTCGAGAGTTCGCGCGAGCTGGCCCTGATATACGATGTCCTTTACCTGCGTACGAAGGTCTCGAATCGCGGAAGAAAGTGCTTCTGCACGTGGATGAGCTGGGAGGAATAGTCGGAGTGTTTGTTGCAACCATAGGAGTGAAGGACGGGCCGCGGTTCGTTGTCCCAGCCACCCATAGGCGTCCCAGCTCATCTCTTCGTGAGCGCGTGAGCGAAGACCGTGCCCGACCCGGCACACGTTCGAGGCTGTCAGTGCCGGTGGTGTTGACCTCGTATGGTGCTGAACATCGCCTTCGCGCAGGTGCTCGATGTCTTGTGGCAACGATTGGCATACGATTTCACTCGAGACCACATCCCCTGCATTGATCTGCGGCGTGGGCTCTATCTGTAAGATTACATTGTCGGAACCAGGTACCCGCAGTGTCATATATCGCCCCACGGGATGTTCAAGTGGTTGAGTCGGTGGTCGTAGACAGGGACTCAGGTCAAGTTTTCTACGATGACTTGACGACGAGACGGACACGCTTCGTATGCCAAATAGTCGATACTTTGCTTGCTGTTGTTGGGTCGGGCGAAGGAAGTACTCATGGCAATTGTCGATCAGCGTAATCGGCTCACCGAACTCGCGGAAAAGATTGATTGCTGGTACACAGCCGACCCGCACAACGTCCCGCAGTTGGGAGCACTGCGGTGGAAAGGGGGCAGAGTGGTTTAAACGAATCTCGAGTACGCGGCCCGGTCCGGCCTTTGCAATACGTTGTAGGTGCTTTAGCTCGAAAAAGAGGAAGCTCTCTGGGAGAACAGTGTATTGTTGGAGCAAAGCCGTTGCTTCTGGGTAGTCGCCGAGGTCGAAGTCGAGAGGCTCCCAACTCGGAATCACCAGGTTCCCGTGGGCAGAAGTTGAGAGGGCTATTTCCCCGTCAAGGATGTAGTCAATTCGAGAAGTGTTTCTAAGGATGTGCACAAAAAGAAGTGCGGCTGTGCGGTAGGGGCCCGCGATGAAAAACTCAATCGAATCAAACGTGACACACTCATCAGGGAGCTCGAATACGATGTTTGTCTGGGGCGGGTGACCGGGTACAGATGAGGTTGACGAGCGAAGTCTTGCGATTGCGGGAACTTCAATCGCCCGGGTCGTTTGAAATCGGCAACTCTGGTGTGGGCCGTGTGTGGCGGCAACTTCGGTGCCTGTCGCAACTTGGATAGGACGCGTTGCCGCTGAATTGCGGTGACGGAACTCGAGTACAGTCATCGCAGGGAAGCCGCGTGCGCATGCAGGTGATAGTGCTTCGACTTGCTGGCTCAACAGGCGAGAACTTTCCGCGAGCACGCGCTGTTGCAGCGTGGCGGTTAGGTAGGCGACTCCCTGGAGTAGTTGCCGGAGCTCCGCACCGTGTTCGTCCGGATTTGCAAGCGCGCGCGCACTACTCGGGTGTTCCGCCGCAAAGTACCGGGCATCGGTATGAAGCTTTCGCAGTTCTTCGAGGTAGCGCTGTTCGAGTTGCATCAAGACCTCCGCGTTGTTGTTACAACTGTATAGTCAACTATTTTTAGCTGACGTTCGTGCACCAGGGACACAATCATTTCGAGATCTGCGGAGGCCGAAGCGACACATCCGCGAAGCGAAATCCTCTGTTCGCGGGACAAGCCTGGGAGATGCTGTACGCGGAGATTTGACAACCGGGGTTCGGCCGCCGCGACGTATCGAACCACGGTCCGACAAAGTGTGTGAAACAATTGGCTAGGCGAGTCGGCACGCGTCCAGACCGGGACCAAGTGATTGGATTCTGGGCACTCACATGCTCCAGGACTGGTCCACAGGAGATGATTGACGTGGTTGAGAATGCTCAAAATAGGATCGGACACCTCACTCTCGAATAGTCCGAGGTTGGGAGTCGTATAGCGAGAGGGAGGTATCCGTTTCATCCACTTAGGAGGGTTCGCCAGTGCCGAAAAAATCGGATTCGGCGATTGGTTTAGTTGTTATTTGCCCAGGAGTCTTCGTGCTCTGAATTATGACCAGCACCGTTGTAGATCCAACGAACGGTGTGAAAGACGAACGCGACCTCTTCCGTCGGCGGTTCGACCGAGTTCGCCGGATCGATAGCACTCGGAGAGCGCCGTGCGATCGAAGCGATCCGTCCCTGCGAAATCGAAATGGTAAAGAATTGCTCGGTCGTGCCATCACCCGTGGGACTGGGGCGGTAGAACCGGAATTCACCCTCGATATCCTCGTTGTTACACAAAGCTTTGGCGAGGAGGGGCGAACTCGAGTCAATCCGCTTCTGAATACGGATCGGTTCATACGTCCGGCGACCAGTCGCCTGTCCTGTGCCTCGTTCACGCGCTGTTCGGACGGCATCATCAAAGCTAATACACTCGATAGATGACTCTCGGTCGAGGGAGATTTGTGTACTCTCGCCTTTAATATCCGTTCCGTTGGCGCGAAGAAAAAGATGTACTGATTCTGCCATGTCTCGTTGATGAGGTCACTTTACTGTGTAGTCAAGAAGAAATATCAAAAAAAATGTCTGTCTATTCAAGCGTCCCGGTAACGGGACGGGGTGGTCAAACAGTGGTCCTTCTGACCGCGGGCGATAATGTATCTATCTGAAAATAAAATGGTTTTTAGCGGAATAGTATGTGCTTGAGCGGCGGGCATGCGGAGCTCGAAACGTCGGTGTCAAGCAGGGTCCTCGTACGTGCGGCGAGTCGCCCGGGTCAAGACCTTGTATCTCTTACTATTTATAAGCGTGGCCTGTAGTCGAATGGCTGTGACGCCCCCGGAAGCTCCAAAGTGTGATGTAGAACCCCAATCTCTCATGTTGCGATTGAGTGTGGGGCAACATGTCAATCGAGATAGCGAAGGACGAGCCCTACCAACCCAAGTCAGGATCTTGCAACTCGATCAAGCGTTGGAGTCGGAACGTGAATTAGGCTCGTTTGATTCCCTCAGCGAACTCGCGTCCGTGGTGCATGCCCATACGCTCACGGTGTATCCCGACGAGGCGGTAGAAGTGATGCTCCAACGGCACGAGCATGCCGAGTTTATCGCCGTTGCTGCCGATGTCCGGGAACCTCGGGGCCGGTCTTGGTTTGGTGAGCGGGAACTGCCAAAACTCGAATCCTGCGGAGATAGAGCTCTCGCAGCTAAGATTCGCCTTGAGGAAGTTCGCGTCAATATTGATACGTTTTTAGCGAGCAAAGTGGGGGACGATGGGACCGCGAAGTGAGCGTATTGCCTGGCGCGACGGTATGTTGCTGTTGCCACAGCACCTCCAGTATCAAGACCAGTTAAATTCAAGCCTGATAAACAGGGTCGTTGGCCTTCATGACTGTCATCATTGGGGCATACGCCACCTCGACATTGACCTCTCTCGGCTCGCCGAGGGTACGTTTGCGATTCGCAGCGTTGAGGTTGTGCTCCCCGGCATAGGTCTACTGTGGCAATATGGTGGTGAGCGTCCGGTGGTCGCCCGCGAGCTTGGAAGCGAAGATAGTGTACAGGAGCCGATTGCGATTTACTTGGCCGTTCGGCACTCGACCGGGCCAATGACACTTCGTTCATCGATGCGCTCGGTTGCGGATTTGGAGGACGAGGACTCCCTTCGACAGGTCGAAGTCCTTCACGAGAAGTTCGAGATCTTAGTCGGCGATGAGGAGCGCGCATCGTACCACTCAATTCGAATCGCACGTGTGGCCCGTCGTCCAAACGGGGCACTCGAACTCGCTCCGGATGTGTTTCCGCCGGCACTTCGGGTGTTTGCATGTCCACACCTCGTTGAACGGCTGCGAGCAGCCGATACAAGTCTCAGACAGCTAACAGAAGTCCTCCGCGGTGAATGTGGGAAACATCTACCCCAAGCCAATGTACTTATTCCTATATTGGCCGTCCTTCACACCCGTTATCGCGTTCAACTCGAGTACGACCGGCATCCGTTCGATTTGTGGTCGACCCTCGTTGAGGTCATCGCGGTGATTTGCGCAGGTGAGACGCAGAAGTTGACATACCGACATGAGGATCTCTCCGCAACATTCGCCGAAGTCTTCAAGCAGCTGGCCGAAGCAATTTCGCCATTTTTAGCGCAGCGTCAAGTCTCCTGGACGTTTGAATCTCGCAACCGTCACTCCCTTCGTGTTGAGCTGCCGCGCGGGCTCACTCTACGGACTGCGGATCGGGCAAGGCTTATTTTTCGGTTTCCTGCACGTGAGAATGTCACTGCGGCGACCCTGGCCGGTATTTGCAAATTTTCCCACGAAGGTTCCCTCGATGAACGGATCGACCGAGCGCTCCCTGGCGTGCCGTTGCGCCCGAGCGCCGCTGCGGCATCTGCCGACGAACGGGTCCTAGAAATTGACTGTACACACGATTTGTGGACTGCGGTAGCGACTGCAGATTCAGCTGGTTTGTTTATTCCACCTCGGATTCTAGAGCGGGTCGACTCGGTCGTACTCGAGGTTTTTACTGGAGTCTAGTATGAGTAGAGTTGTCAATCTTGTATCGAGGGATCTTTGCGATCTCGTTGCCCAAGTTCGCGGAGCTACGGGGTTGATGAGTACTCCGGGGGAGGTGGAGCGGCTGATTGATGCAGCATTCGAGGCCGGCATCACCGCCGCGAAAGCTACCGGGATGACACGGGAGCGTGTACTTGAGATTCTCTATCCATTCGTTGCGTTGGTCGACGAAGCGGTGTTGAGGGGACCTGTCGACCTTCGTGACTACTGGCGTTCACGGATGTTGCAAACACGTGTCTACTCCGAAAACCGTGCTGGCGAGCGATTTTTCGTTCGTCTCGGCTCGCTTCTCGACTCGGGACTCGGGGACAAAGAGCTTGTCTACGCATACCTCATCGCTCTTTCCCTCGGGTTTGAGGGGCAGTACCACGGAAAAGATGGACACGAGTTACTAGCACTACGCAGGAAACTTTCGGCCCAAGTTGTCGAAGACTGCGACGAACAAGAGCTGCACGACCCACCCCGTGTGAACCGTCCGCCATACTTACGTCGCCGCGAAAAGGTTGTTGCAGGTGCATTTTTACTGGCCTGCCTCGCGCTTCATGTGGCTGTCATCAAGCGTTATCAGGGGCAGCTCGAACAGGTCACGGCGCACATTAACAATACACGTAGTGTCATGATTGAGTCAGCGAGGGTGTCAGATGAATGGTCCGAAAATGGCGAGGCCTCGCTCTCTCGTTCGCTTCAAGTCGATGTTCCATCACTGTCTCCGAAGTCAGCTCATGCGGGGAAACACATCTATCGATAGTCATCCTAGAGACGGATAGCCTGCGGAGGATTCAGATGATTGTTGCCATTTTTGTGATTGTATTGATTCCGGGGGTGTTTGCCCTTATTGGTTGGGTCAGCCTCAATGTTGCCGCGGGAATGTCACTCGCTGTTGTCCTTGTTGCCCTTGCGGGGTTGACTTGGCGACGATACCAGGCGATTCGAGCATCAAAAAAACTCGAAGCAGACCTCCTCGGTCACGCTACATTCCACGAGCAATCTCAGAGCCCGGATGCCCAGCTCCGGCTAGAAGACTTACGGAAAAGTTTCTCACGGGCGATGCGTGAGATGCGTGACTCCCAGCTCGGAGGGGGTGGACGTCAAGCGCTCTACGCATTACCTTGGTACGTCATGATCGGCCCCCCGGGGGTCGGAAAAACAACCGCGATTGGTCGAAGCGGGCTCAAATTTCCGTTGCGGAGCGCACAGGTACCCATACGGGGAATTGGTGGTACGCGTAACTGTGATTGGTGGCTGGCAAATGAGGCGGTGTTGATCGACACGGCTGGGCGGTATACCTCCGAGGACGGCGATCGGGAAGAGTGGCATGAGTTTCTCAGCCTGATCAAAAAACATCGTCGCCGGCGTCCACTCAATGGTGTGCTCGTAGCGATGAGCGTGGAACAGATTTATCAGCAGGACGCAGTACATATCCAGGAGCATGCCGAGCGGATTCGGGCCAAGATCGATGAGATCCAACGTCAACTCGGGATCATTGTCCCTGTGTTTATCATCATCACCAAGTGTGACCTAATCCCAGGTTTCGCAGAGGTTTACTCGCGGCTCGACTCAAAGCAATGCGAGGCACCACTTGGCGTACACTGGGAACAGGGGGGTGGTGACCAATTCGAGCTGCTACAGCAGCACGTGGAAGCTCGCTGTCTCGCACAACTTCAGGACACGCCGAACCTACGGGCGCGCGATAGAATTCACGAGTACACCCGCAACTTTGGTTCGGTTTTGGAGCGTGTCAACTCCTTGATCACAGAAGCATTTGCCACGTCGGTCTACGAAGAAAGTCCCCGTTTACGGGGTGTGTATTTTACCAGTGCCCTGCAGGAAGGTTCCCCACTCGACCTCGCGCGGGGTGCACTCGCACATGCATTTGGTGTTTCTAATCAGAATGTAGATACAAATGTACCCCAACGTCAGTACTTTCTTCGCCGGCTATTTCGCGATCGAATTTTTCCCGAAGCGGGGTTGGTGATTCAATCAGCCCGGCAGCATCGAAAGTGGAGCACGCGGGTCAAACTGATGTGCTGGAGCGTGTGTGGTGTTGGTGCACTTTCGCTGGCAGCCATCTGTCTGTTCGCGCGTGGGGCGTCCGCGACCATGTTCGAGGCAGAACGGGCTCTCAACGAGGTGACACTCCTCTTGAGTCATCAGCGCCTCGACCGTGGATTGTCACTCTTTTCGCACCTTCGACCTGATTCGACGGACCGCACGTGGCTACCTGCGGTGCTTATGCGCAGTTACGGCCTCGATCCCGACGACACTCTCATGACCGAGGTTCACGAGAGTCGCATGAACGCGATCCGTGTCTTTTGCGTCGACCCGGTCGTTCGTGAGCTCCGAGACGATTTGAGTGAACAACCTAGCCGGGAACGGTTGGCGCTCTACTTGCTGTTGGTTTCGGCAAACACGCCACAGTACGAGTGGTTCCCATGGCTGGTGGACAGAGCTACAAAGCGTGCTCCCAATGGCTGTACCATGCAGGATATTGGCTGGTACCTGTCGAAACGACGCGCGGAGCCCGTTCGATGGACGATGGGCGACCAGCATCTCGTCAAGGAAATACAGCAGGAGATTTATCGTCGTGAGTTGCAAGAAAAACCTTCCCTCGCAACACTGTGTACATCACTCGAGCAATACGACATCCAGATATCGACAATCGTTCGTGATGATACGACCTTGGTTAGTCGTGGTGATGTAATGATTCCCGGGTGTTTTACCCGCGACGGATGGAAAGAAGTTCAACGAAGATTACACGCAGTTGGTCAGCGTTCGAGATATGAGCTCGACTGGATCGCCCCGTCACCCAAGGGGGAGACTGTTTGGGATGCTTTGCGCGAACAGCTGGAGGATGTGTATCTCCAGGAATATGTCCGCAGTTGGGGCCGTTTTGTCGGTGCGGTTGAAGTACGACCACACGCGGCAGTCGAGTTACCAGTCATCCTACGTGGATTTGAGCGTGGACCCAACCCTGTCGAGCGTCTCTTGCAGCAGGTCGCGGCGCATACCCAACACAACCTCACGGAAGGTACTTCGGGAATTCAGCAGCTTCTCGCGGGCGCAGAAAACCCTGCGTTTGAGGTCGTTGCCGAGTCATTCACCGAGCTACTCGAACTCTCGAGAACTGGTGAGCAGGATACATCAGTGCTCGCCCGTCACCGTGAACTGGTCGTCGAGGCCAGCGCATTGGTCGACCAGCTCGCACGCGAACCTGCGGCGGCCGACGAAGTCGCTTCGCGACTACTTGAGCTTGTGGAGGAAACCAAGAGGCTGATCCGGCGTCTGCCTACCGGCAGTCGCGCGTTCGCCATGCGCGTTTTGGTGACTCCACTCCAGCGAGCATACATGCTGGCCGGCCACACGAAGGGATCGTGGTTACAGGGGAACTGGTGTCGAGATGTCGTCGCACCCATCGAACACAATCTGAGGGGTAGATATCCATTCGCGATTGACTCGGAGCTTGAGGTTACTTCTGCGGGGTTTCAAGACGTGTTTGCCGAGCGCGGGAAACTATGGACATTCTACGAGCAGTATCTTCGCACACTGCTACCGGAGACTCCCGGTCGAGGATTCCGGCGCAGTCGAAAACATGGACGAAAACGCCTCAAGTCCGCAGTGGAGCCTTTCTATGGCGCGGTACGTGACATTGTCGACACCTGGATGCCCGAAGGGGTCGAAAGTCCCGCAATCAAACTTGAACTACGATTTCATCCGACCCCTGAAGTTGCATCGACGCAACTCAT
Source organism: uncultured Nannocystaceae bacterium (assembly GCA_964621785.1). Classification (GTDB taxonomy): domain Bacteria; phylum Myxococcota_A; class Polyangia; order Nannocystales; family Nannocystaceae; genus JACKDW01. Next base: position 12,429 of record CAZUPD010000095.1, on the reverse strand, counting down.
CATTGGTGAACATACTTTCGAATACCACAATGGGCCGGAGCACTGGCACCCGTTTGAATACAAGGTCGGCCGTGTGCCCGCACGCCTCATGCTCCGCGGGAAGCGATTTGAGCAGACGATTTATGGTGCCGGCGAATGGAGTTTCTTGCGACTTCTCGAACAGGGAAATGTGGTGCCTTCTTCGGAGGACGATGTCATTGTCGTGGAGTTTCCTGTTCACGGTATTACGGGGGAGCAACCGCGGATGTCGATCCGTCTCCTCGGGGGCGCCGGGCAAGTTGCGCGACGCCGGAAAGTCGGGTCATCTGGCAAGGGGTTTCAGGGTTTACTCAATCACAGGGCTGTTCGTCCACCAAAGGGGCTTACGCCAGGGAGTTCTGTGTGTAGTGAAAATCAGGAGGGGGAGCCCGATGCTCGGTAGACCAAAATCGTTGTCACGGTATGGTTTTTTTGGCAAGCTTCCATCGCATCCCGAGTTTGTTCGCCATAATTTAGCGAGTGATGCCGGCCGTGATGTTATGCAATGGGTCAGCGAAGTTTGGCGGCGATGTGGTACGTATACCTCACTCGAGTTTGTCGTGCACCGACCGCCTCGCGCACATATGATTTACGGGGCGTGTCGTACGAGTCGCGATAGCTATGGACGCAGAGCTCCGTTCCTCCACTATGTGGTTCTTAAAAACCCCGGAGAGTGCGGTGTAAGTCCATTCCTACTGTCTCACTGGCTCAACAACTCGATGCCTGACAGTACTGACGAACGGACAATCGCCACTTTTTGGGGAGACCGAGTTCATCATGAACTGTCATTGCGTGAAGGGTACCTAAGTCGTCAGATGGAAGATGTTTTAGAGGAAGTATCGTGTGGAGAATTATTTTCAACAATTTTTCCGGTTGACGATGCAGGGCAGCGCCGCTACGCTTTTGCTACTCTTTGGCAGGCGAGCCGGAGGCTACTTTCCCAACGCAATGTCGGATTTGCGCTCGAGCTGCCGGCTCCCAACAATCGTTGCCATATTTTCTGGCATTATTACTTGAAGAGTCTCCTTGATCGGGGGGAACAGACCTCGACATTGATTTGGTGGCATGACCTACGTTCGCCAATCACGGTTCAAAGAGAAATGTTGCCTGCCGATGGGCGACTGTGGAAGCTGACGACAACCGGAGAAGAAGCTCGAATACGGGTTGGCGAACGACTTCCTGAACCGTGGCGGGCGTCGCTGAATCGACCACGGGTAAGCCTCCAGGATTTTGCAAAAAACTTGCTCATACACCTAGATCGAAAGGAATGAATGATGGCAAAAGGTACTTCAATTGCGCCAATGGAGCGCGTCAATATTCGCTACAAGAGTCATACGGGCGATGCTCAGGAAGAGGTCGAGCTCCCACTCAAGATTCTCGTTCTCGGGGATTATACTGGCCAGGAAGATCCACGGTTGGTCGAGGAACGTAGGCCAATTCGTGTCAACCCGGACAATTTTGAAGACGTTCTCGGTGCGGCAAACGTCCAGGTCTCTGTCGAGGTACCCAATCGCCTCGCAGGAGTCGATGCGGGCAATCTATGTGTCAACCTCAAGGTCGAGAGTCTACAAGATCTGAGCCCCGACGGGTTGGTGGCACAAGTCCCCGAGCTACGGGAGATGATGGCCATCCGTGATGCGTTGAGCTCACTTCGCGGTCCCCTCGGAAACCGTCCGGCATTTCGCAGTCGTCTGCAGCAAGCCTTGGCAAATCCTGGGCAACATCAGGCTCTCATCAAAGCGCTTGGGGCGGCAGAGCCCGAGGACGTTTCGTGACAAAGATTGGCTATACAACGGTAGTATAAGGAATCGGTACGATGCAGGAACAACAAACGACAACAGCTTTGGTAGAACCTTGCGAGAACAATATTTTGGATGAACTCTTGGGACATGCCCGAGTTGACAAATCCGACGGTCGGACCTATGCGGTCGTCCGGCAGGGGTTGTCCGCTTTTATCGAACGATGGGGCGAGGCGTCGCGCGATGACGATGGCGGCCGCGAAGTCGCAGTTCCCCGCGTGGACGTACAGGCCGTCGACCAAGTGATCGCCGAACTCGATCGTCGAATATCGTCCCAGGTCAACGAAATCTTGCATGCTCAAGCGTTTCAAAAGATCGAGTCTGCTTGGCGAGGACTCAAGTTCCTCGTCGACCGCGTCGACTTCCGTGAGAACATTGAGGTTGAGGTGGTTAACTGCTCGAAGCAGGATTTACAAGACGACTTTGAGGACAGCCCGGAGCGGACGAAGTCAGGCCTATACCGGATGGTTTACTCATCTGAGTTTGGTACCCACGGCGGAAAGCCCTATGGCCTTTTGATAGCAAATTATGATTTTGGCCCCGGAGCGCAGGACCTCGAACTTCTCGCCGACTGTGCATCGGTTGCGGCGATGGCCCATGCGCCAATGATCGCGAATGCCGGACCGGCAATGTTCGGAGCGCCGTCGTTTACCGAAGTTCCCCGGCTTCGTGATCTTCGCTCGTTGTTCGATGGGCCCCAGTATGCACGTTGGCGTTCGCTTCGCGATAGCGAAGATGCACGCTACCTCGGGTTGTGTATGCCGCGGTTCCTACTTCGACAACCCTATGACGACGTCAATCATCCGTGCCGGACATTCTCGTTCAACGAGGATGTCTCTGGCCACCACGAGCGCTATTTGTGGGGGTATGCGTCGATGGCTTTTGCCAGTCGGGTCGCCGAGTCCTTTGCCCGTTACCGCTGGTGTCCGAACATTATCGGGCCACAATCGGGGGGAGAAGTCCAGGGCCTCCCATTGCACCACTACCACGCCCTCGGTGAACTGCAGACAAAGATCTCGACCGAGGTCCTACTCTCCGAGCGGCGAGAGTACGAGCTCGCGGAGGAAGGGTTTATCTCACTGGTATTTCGTAAGGGTGCCGACAATGCCTGTTTCTTTTCCGCGAACTCTATCCAAAAACCGCGAGTTTTCGCGAGTGACGAGGAGGGACAATCCGCCGAGGCAAACTTTCGTCTGGGCACGCAGCTCCCCTATATGTTCATCGTGACGCGGCTTGCACATTATCTCAAGGTTCTTCAGCGAGAGCAGCTCGGCTCGTGGAAGGAGCGTTCCGATCTCGAGCGTGAGCTCAATCGCTGGCTGAGTCAGTATGTGGCGGACATGGATAGTCCGGCTCCAGGGGTTCGGTCGCGCAAACCACTTCGCCAAGCATCGGTGGCAGTGGAAGATGTGCCCGGTCAGCCTGGATGGTACAAGTGCCATCTAAAAGTGCGACCCCATTTCAAGTATATGGGTGCTTCGTTTACGTTGTCGTTGGTCGGGAAGCTCGATCGAGAATCTTAATCACTCGATATTGGTATTGGGAGTAGATCATGTTGGACCGCTTATTGAACCCGATCTCGACTCAAAACCCAGCGGGGGAAGATGCTCGCTATGGGGAGCGATTTATCGCGTTACGTGGATTTGTTTCGCAGTTGGAGAGCCCGAGCGGTGCCGAGGTCGACTGGACGCAGGTCGCCACGCTCGCCCGAGAGATCCTCACACACGAGGCGAAGGATCTTCAAGTCGCTTGCTATCTCGCAGTTGCGTTGGCTCAGCTCGAACGAGCGACCGGTGTCGAGCAGGGGATTGACCTCATCTACGCGCTGACGAATACATATGCAGATACACTTTTCCCGACGGTAAGTCGTGGGCGCCGGCGGGAACGGGTGTGTACATGGTATGTTGGCCAGCTCGAATCTCTGCTCGACGAGACAGGCGGTGAGTCTCGTGGAAATTGGCTCCCACACGCCTTGGAGCATCTCCCCCAAATTTTTGAAATGTTGGGCGTACAGGGGCCGAGTCTACGGGAGCTCTCGAATGCACGGGAACGACAGGAACGTCGGTCACAGCCCGCAAAGCAGGAGCATGCAATGGGGCCGAAGCCATCCGAGGCGCGACCAAGCTTACCAAAGCCAAGGCCCGCAGGAGTGCCCCAACAGCAAGCGGATGTGCGGAGATTTGTCGAGACTTCGCTCGCACACAACGGAACGCGTCAGACCCTGGCATCGCTCAACCACGGGCTGGTCGGAGCGAGTCATCGGCTACGCTCAGCGGATCCATCGTGCCCGACGGGGTATCGGCTCCTTTGTTTTGGTCTCTGGTCCCACATGGACGCGATTGTAGGGGACGCAGGTACGGTTTTCGAGCCCGGGTCGTTGCGCCTATTGTATCAAGCAAAGAAGTGGCCGCAGTTGGTTGAGGAAGCGGTCGGGCGTCTTGTGCAATCCCGCTTGCAGTTGGAGTATGTGTGGTTTGTTCTCCAAGGTCTCAAGGGACAGGGAAGCTCGTTCGAGGGCGCATGCCAGGCGGTTGAGGGGACGACGCGAGACTTCGCGTTGAGACTGCCAAAGGTCCTTGAACATACACTCAGGAGGGTTGCGGAGCACCGGGAGATCGCCGCGTGGATCGAGGGGCTTTCGCCAGAAGGTGGCGACGTACCACCGCCGATTGAGCCGAATCCAGGTGCGGCGCTGTCGAGTGAGCCCGAGAGTCGGCGGCAACGGTTTCTAACCTTTGTCGCACTTGCGCAAGACCTGGTTTCCCGTGGGAAGGTCAAACACGGTGCGTTGACGTATTACGGACTTTGGCGCGAAGCCGAAGAGCGTGGCCTTGCACACTGGGAGCCCGAGCTGGTTGTACGGTGCCTCGAGGGGTATCTCGCAGCATGTTCGGGGATTCGCGGACGGACCAAATCCCATCTCGCTGAGGTGTGTGAGCGATTGGCCCAACTTGCCCCGAGAGTCCTCGAAAAGTACGCTGCAGAGCTTCTGCCGATTGCCTGTTAGCCTGTTTCTAGTCCCGAGAACCCGTTAACTTACAATACATTGAAACATTCGATGCTCGCGCTCACTTCGTCAACCGACATCAAGTGCGACTTTGAGTTGACTACGTTTCGCCGCGTCATTGGATCGAGTGTGACTCTCATCTACGGGGCCATTTGTTAAAAAGAGTAGATTCATGATCCTTCAAGTAAATACAATTGAACCCGTTCGTTGGGACCTTCAGCTTGTCCATCAAGAGGACGTAGAGCTACGTGTGCGTCGCGTAGCTGTGTCGGAGTCGCTTTCGGGTGAGTACCGGGCAGTCATCGAGTGTGTGCAGTTCCGTGGTGATGATCTCGGAGGATGGGCAAGCGAGCCGACGCCTGATGGGATCCTCGGGCAAGAGGTTTGCTTGAGCGGGATACGTCGCGCTACACGCCACACGATTTCTGGTGTGGTGACCGGGGTCACGGCGCTTGGCCAAGCCGCCGCGATGGGTGGGCACGGAGCCGATCGTGCGGTCCTGCGTCTAGTGATTGAGCCTGCATTCGCCTATTTACGGCAGATACAACATTCTCGGGTGTTTCAACACCAAACGCTCCCTGAAGTAGCGACACAAGTTCTTAAGGCTGGGTTGTCTCCGTTTGGGCGCTCCGTGGAGTTACGTCTCAACGGCGAGTACCCACAAAGGGAAATGGTCATTCAATATGAAGAGACCGATGCAGTTTTTGTCGCTCGGATTCTGGATGAAGCTGGCGTGGACTACTATTTTGAGTACTCCGACGATGGCCCCGAGAAGCTTGTGCTGGTCGATGAGCTAGGTAAGGATGCCGATGTATCGACGCTGGCAGGGGAGGGACGGTTGACGGTCGCGGGGGAGGATGTGACTCGTGATTTGGTCGAGGGTGCCGCATCTGTCGAGCTCATGTGTAGGTCGGCGCCAGCACAGATTGTCGTCTCGGGTCGAGATTGGACTCGCCCGGATGTGTCGATCGACGAGGCCGTGGGTGAGAGCGGTGCGCATCAGACGATGTATCTACAAGATGGTCGAATCTCACCCGGGAATTACGGCGAGAACCTGGCCTATCATCGACACGAGGGGGCACTTCGGGCACAGGTCGAGTTTGGCCAGACGACGGCAGATGCGTTTGTGCTACGAGGAACGTCGAATGCGGTCGGACTGATACCGGGTCACCGGGTGGAGCTCATGGGGCATCGTTATGATGCACTCAATGCCGCGTATGTCGTTGTCGAGGTCGAACACTCCGGGTTGTGCCCTGGCGACGAGCTCATCTCTGTCGATCGTGACGAAGAACGTCGCTACTCGAACCGTTTTACGTGTGTGCCGGTCGGGGCCCGCTGTCCGCGGGTGCGTCGACAAAGGCCGGCAATCCCGAGTATTCAAACCGCAACCGTTGTCGGGCCCGACGGGGAAGAGATTTATACTGACGCACACGGACGGGTGCGGGTGCGGTTTCACTGGGACCAGACACAGAGGGATGATAATGATGCATCTGCATGGATACGCGTGGCCCAGGCATGGTCGGGAGCAGGGTTTGGAGCCGTATTCTTACCGCGTATCGGCACCGAGGTTGTGGTCAGTTTCATCAACGGCGACCCGGATCGCCCGCTGGTCACTGGGTGTGTGTACCACGGCGCGACGCCGCTTCCCGTCGACCTTCCGGCGAAAAGCTCCCAGTCGGTGATCCGCACCCGGTCGACACCGGGGGGCGAAGGTTACAACGAGCTTCGGTTTGAAGACCGCTGTGGTGCAGAGAAAATTTCTGTGCATGCACAAAAAGATTTAATCGAGACAGTACGAAATCAACATAGAACGAAGGTCTACGGCGAGCAGCACAATGTTGTCGAGCGCGACCAGATCGTGAAGATCAGCGGCAGCCAAATTTGTACTGTGGAGAGTCACAGAACCTTGATAGTGGATGCGGGAGAGGATGTTACGATCGAGAACGGCCGCACAACAACCGTTTCAGGAATTGAGGTTTTGAAAGTTAAGGGGACACGCGACGTCCATGTCGACGAGAATGAGACCCACGTGATTGTCGGTAACCTTCAACACGAGGTCCATGGGAGACGTTTCGATGTGGTTGAAAAAGGGTATTGCTTGAAGGTAAAGTCTGGAGTTGTTGATAGTAAGGAAGGCTGGGGAATCTTCGATCCAGCTGAAATCCTGATTGGGTGCTGCGAACAAAACACAAGGAGTCCCCATGCATCGATGGGATTGACCCCGGATGTAGCCGAGATCGGCCACGGTGAGTCGCGGTTGGTCGTCGAGCGCTCGGGGGTCGTCGAGCTACGAGCTACAAAGCGTTTGTCGCTCGTTTGTGGCGATGCCCGGATCGACCTGCTTCAAGACGGCACCATCAACCTCAGTGAGTCGAAGTCGGGAACCTCGACAATCTCGCTTCGCCCAGGGGAGATTAAAACTTCGTCGCTCAATCTAGAGTCTTCGGCCCAGAACACCCATACAATTGCTGGTACATTGGTGCGGATTAATTGAGGTCAAATGGAGATTGAAGTTACACGTTTACGTGGGGCGATCGTCGATTTGGTTGAACGTGGGGAAGAGTGGCTTTACCTGCTCGAGGTCGATGAGTCGCTGGTGATGCCGGTGTATTCGACTCTCGGGCAGGTCGAGACTCGCAACCCTGCCGACCTCCTGCTTCGGTTTCCCGTTCCGTTTCAGGGAGGGGAGCAATTTGCTGAGATGTGTACGGCGGTGTTGTTGGGATATTTGGAAAAACTCGATGGATTTCCGCAGGGGAGCGATGTCCCGGTGTGGAGCGGTACTCCTGCGCAGATCCTCGCGCAACTCGCTTCTTGGGTGCATGCACAAATGCCTCGTGAGTCCGATCGCCGTCTGACGCTCGCATTACTCCCGCCGAAGATCGAGGATTGCCGGGGGTGGGCTGAGCTTGTTGCCAGTTTGCGGCCGGTGAATCAGGAGCCCACTGGGGGTGCGCCTGACGGGCCCGCAGCCGGTTGGATTGTTCGAGTTCCCGATCTTATTCCGTTTTGCGAGCTGAACCTTCCGGGGGTGATGTCGGCGAGCGTCACGCTGCCAGCAGGGGTCGGGATGCCGCGGCCAAAGACGCCGGAGCAACGGGTCCAGTATGCATTCATATCGGCCAAACTGGCACTTTCCCAAGGAAAACCGGAAAAGGCACTCGCGTGGTGCTCCCTGCTCGAGCGACACCCCGCAATCGGTGCAAATACAATTCTTCTCGGACATGTCCTTTTCTGTGAGGGCGATGCACTGCGGGCGATGTCGAATTGGGAGGGGGCGCATCGCCGGTATCAGCTCGCGCTTACGGCTTTGATGGAGGAGCCGGGAGGTGTGATGTTCTTGGGAGGGGTCCTGACCGCATTGGCTGCGACCGGGAAGGTTGTCGGCGACCCGCTCGTGCCGACGTATGTGGAACACGCGAAACGGTTCCGGAAGGTCGAGCTGAACATGGCGGAGGAGGTGTACTCGTGAGTCCGTGCTGAGCGGAACTCAGTGATGTATGCAAATACATAAAAAAATCAGTGGCGAAGTCTTCAAGTGCTGTCCGAGGATGTGCGTGCAACAGTTTCTCGGTCAGCTGACTGTCACGCCGGGCAGGCAAGTTTCGGGCAACTTTGGGCTCAGCAACCAGTTGGAACGGGTCTCGACGGCTGGAGGGGAAACGTGGTGAGCGGACTGCGAGACCTTTGTCCGGAGCACAGGTTTGTTTTGGGCCTTTATTGCTGATACAAATTTCGGATCGAGATCGGTGATTGGCCGGTCAGCTGTCGCGTCGTCCGGTCGATGCTTTACCAGTTTTGATCTCGAGGATGACCCCGGTTCCAGCGGTTCCCGACCATGCCGGAGCTCCACCCGTTTCGCGGGCAAAGCCGTCGCAACCGTCGCGAAAAGCGAAGGGCATGTCGACTGCGAGGTAGGTCGGGCGGTGTAGACTCACCCATACCTCGACTTCTCGTCCTGGGAGCGCTCCGAGGCTATCGGGAATCATCTCGAGCTCGCCGACGGCGGTTGCCGAGCCAAAAAAGAATAATACCTGATCGCCGGTAAACATCGGTGTATGACGGCCGCCTTGGTGGGCGGACAACAGGTGGATCCGGGCGCGGAACAGTTTGTGAAACGTGTGGTGAGTGGTTGCTGAAACGAGGAGGTCGCCCTTGCGCAGGCGGTTGCGGTCGAAGCGTTTGGTCTGGGCCTCGAGCATGATCCCGATGTGTTCGCCTGCTCCGGCTTCGTCGACCGGGACATGAAATGTTTCGATGCTGGTGATGCCGACTTGGACAGGTTGGTCAAACCGTGCACCGCGGAGCATGAGGCGTTGTCCGCGAGACACCTGCCCGTGACGGACGACACCTTCGACGAGGACACGTTTGGGGTCGCCGACGGGGTATCGGCGGTGGAGGACATCGAGGGTGATGACCGTCGGGGGGCTCGCATCGTACGGGGTGAGCTGGAAATCGCGGTCGATCGCGTCGATCAGGGCCTCGATGGTGACCTGCCACTGATGGTCTCCAGAGAGGGCAGGTAACGCGGCACCGCGGAGCACGGGCATGTCGTCGCCATCGGCCCCGACGTCGGTGACAACTTCGCGGACTTCGCTTTCGATAATGTCGAGAAGTTCAGGGTCCTCGGCGAGGTCGCATTTGTTGATGAAGGTGACGAACTGTGTGATCCCGACAGCGGCGGCGAGACGGACCAACTCGAAGGTCTGGGCCCGGGGGCCATCGGCCGCCGAGACGACGATGAGTGCCGAGTCGACCGAGGCCAACAACGATGCCGTAGCACGCACGCGGTTGCGGCGACCCGAGCAGTCGATATGGGCGATGCGCCGACTCGGCGTCTCGTAGCTGACCTTGGTCGGCAATACCGTACCTCGCGGGAAGCTCTCGTAATGGGAGACGAACAGCGGGTCGTCGCGGCGGTCGAGTTGGGCAACGGTTTTCACTTCGGCGCGACAGCCCGGTCGCTTTGCCAGAGCGGTCAGCAACGCTGCAGTCAGGGTGGTCTTGCCATCGCTGTGGTGACCGATCGCTGCGAGCGACAATAGCGGCTTGTCACGGGAGGTCGACATGGAGGGACCGACTATCGCACGCGAGTCAAAGATGGCCGGCAAATTTCTCGAGTGGGGACCAGTGCGAGCGAAGTGGGGCCGCAAACAGGTTGTTGTGCTCGTGTTCGCGTTTCGCCGGTACCATCGACGACGTGGATGTTTGGCAACGAACCGCGCAGGTCGGTCTCGCCGTGACGTTCACTTCCTGTGCCCACGCAAACCCAGCTCCGCAGTCTGCAGCTCCGCAGTTGTTGCGAGTGAGGTTGAAGCTCCCAAGCCAGCGGAGCGACCCGGCGAGGTTGCGTGCGTACGCAAGGACGAAAATGGGTGGTGTATGCCCGAGCCGACTGGATGGTCCCCATGGTGGGCGAAGGAGGAATACGGGTACGTCGATCCTGAGGTGTACCGCCCCAAAGTGCCGGAGAGTGTTCAGGATCTTCGACGCAGTCGTCGGTGGATCATCGGTGGGGGGGGATGTGCCGTCACGATCTGGGGGCTGGTGTTTTTCGCCCGAGTCATTGAGCGTAGCATTCATCCATCACCAGTTTTGGCCCCCGATGATGCGAGTGTGCAAGTTGGCTCCGTGCTTGTGCTCGTCGGCGCCGGGCTCATCACGGGCGGGAGTTTTTTAGTGGTGGCCGGGAAACGCGAACGGATGAAAGCCCAAAAAATGGAGCCCGCCGTGCACCTCGGACGCAACGGGTTCAACCTCGGCGTTCGCGGGCGATTTTAGGTGTTCATACAAATGATTGCGACTCGACCCGTATCCATTCTGGTCCGGGTCGATTCTCTCCCACGTGTGACGCCATACTCGACAACCGGAACGTGGCCGGTGACGATTCTCGGACGCAATGGTTCAACCTCCGGCTCGTGGCTCGCGGTAGATGATCATGCAAATGGTTTTGAAGCCCGTGTACTGCGGCCAGTCAATCGATAGTTCACCACCGACCGGCAGGGATCCCGCGTACGAATGGTCCGCGCGACCGGTGTATCACCAACAGGTTTTACGAAGCCGCGCGGGATGCGATCACCGGTAACGGATCGGCGACGAGCACCTCGCACTCGGTCTTCTCTCGCACCTCGTCGACGCTCACGCCCTCAGCGATCTCCGCCAGGAGTAAACCTTTTGGTGTGATCTTGAAGTAGCCGAGGTCGGTTGCGACCTCGTGGACCACGGCCTTGCCGGTGAGCGGCAGGGTGCACTGTTTGAGGAGCTTGGGATCGCCGCGGCGGGTGCAGTGTTCCATCGCCACGATCACGCGTTTGGCCCCAGCGACCAAGTCCATGGCGCCGCCCATGCCTTTGACTTTTTTGCCTGGGATCATCCAGTTGGCGAGGTCTCCGTGCTCGGAGACTTGCATGGCCCCGAGGACACATAGGTCGAGGTGGCCGCCGCGTATCATGGCGAAGCTGGCGTGTGAGCCGAAGAATGAGGCCCCCGCGACGGCGGTGACAGTTTGCTTTCCGGCGTTGATCAGGTCGGCATCGACCTCTTCCTCGCGTGGGAACGGGCCGATGCCGAGTAACCCGTTTTCGCTGTGGAGGATCACATCCATGCCCGGGGGGATGTGGTTGGCGACCAGGGTCGGCATACCGATTCCGAGGTTGACGTAGTAGCCGTCACGCAGCTCCCGGGCCACGCGCTGGACGATTTGTTCGCGGGTCAGTCCCATGTCTGTACTCCTTTTTTGCGCGGGTTAGGCGTCCCGGGTAGTCCGGAATTCGATCGGTTTGTCGTAGTGTTCGCCGCGGATGATGCGTTGGACAAAGATCCCCGAGGTGTGGACCTGGTCGGGGTCGAGCTCGCCCGCGGGGACGAGTTCTTCGACTTCGGCGATCGTGACCTTGGCGGCCGTGGCCATGATCTGATTGAAGTTGTTCGCGGTGCGGCGGAAGATCAGATTGCCGTGGGTGTCCCCGCGCCAGGCTTTAACAAACGCGAAGTCGGCGGGCAGCGGCAGTTCGAGCACGTAGAAGCGACCGTTGAGCTCGCGGACTTCCTTGCCCTCGGCGACCGGAGTGCCGTAACCAGTCGGAGTGTAAAATCCGCCGATCCCCGCGCCGGCCGCCCGGATGCGCTCGGCCAGGGTGCCTTGGGGGACGAGCGTGACCTTCAGTTCTCCTGACAAAAACAGACGCTCGAAGGTCTTGTTTTCGCCGACATACGACGACGTCATGCTGCGGACCTGACCGTTGTCGAGGAGCAGGCCCAAGCCGACCCCGTCGATCCCGCAGTTGTTGGAAATGATGTCGAGGTCCTTCGTGCCCTTGCGGTGGAGCGCCTTGATCAGGTTTTCCGGGTTGCCGCACAGGCCAAAGCCCCCGCTCATCAGCGTGATGCCATCGGTCAGGTCGGAGATGGCCGCTTCGGCGCTGGGAAAGGTTTTATCCATGGCGGTCGGATTGTCACCGCTGACCGGTTGGGATTCAACCCTCTCCCACGCGATCGAGAGAACCCCACCGCAAACCGGCCCTGTCGCGGCCCGACACACACCCGAGTCGACCTCCGACGCGATCGAGAGACCCCCACCGCACAGCGGCCCTGGCGCGGCCCGCC
>CAZUPD010000094.1:0-31453 GCA_964621785.1 uncultured Nannocystaceae bacterium | reverse complement strand
GTCCATCGACCTCGACCCCCTTGGCCTGGGCCTTGGCCCGTTCCTCAGCTTCAGACCGGATCTCGACCTTGCGGTAGCCCTTGGCCATCTTCTTGCGCACCTTGGATTGCAAGGTCCGACGGGCGGCGTCGAGGCTGTGGGCCCACTCGATTTTGGTCTGCCCGTTTTGGCCGACACGTCCGTAGTTGAACGTGATCTTGAACCGTCCGCCGACGTCCTCGATCCAGGCCTTGTAGAACTTGTTCGACCCAAACTTGCTCGCGCCAGTACGCGCACCGGTGAGGTCGGTCCAGTTGAGCACGGTTTCGTCGATGAGCCCGGCGGGATCGGTCTTCGGCGGGCTGGCGACGACTTTCTTTGTACCTGCGGTCGCTGTCGCAGATGCAGCCTTGGTCGCGGTCTTCTTGGTTGCGGCCTTCTTGGTTGCGGCCTTCTTGGTCGCAGTTTTCTTGGTCGCGGTTTTCTTGGTCGTCGTTTTCTTTGCGGCCTTCTTGGTCGCGGCCTTCTTGGTCGTCGTTTTCTTTGCGGCCTTCTTGGTCGTCTTTTTCGTTGCGGCCTTCTTGGTCGTCTTTTTTGTCGTCTTTTTTGTCGCGGTTTTCTTGGTCGCCATGCTTCAACCCCGGGAGAGAACTGTCTGCCTGTTGCGGCTGGCGTAGTGTTTCCCAAAAATTTCACGGCAATTCCACCACTACCTCGACCGTCCTTCGGCAGCCGTCCTTCCCCTTCAAACCTGTACCAATGGCACGTTCGCGGCACACCCAAGCCCGCGCAAACACGGGGAACATGCCTCTACAACTGCCCACACGCGCAAAATTGCGCCCGACTCCTCACGCAGAACAACAACCGCCAGCAACCGCAATCGGGCGGGTGATGTTCGGGCTATCCGTCGAGATCTTCCGACAGCGGGGCGGTCTCTTGCTGGCGCTGGTCGACGACCTGTGGACGTTTGGCCAGCAGCGAACGGGCCTGGGCATCGAGCTGATTGCGCAGCTCGGGGTTTTGCTCTTCCATATACACCGAGTGGCTCGGGAAGGCTGCTGATACACCGATCTCGGCGATCGTCTCGAGGATCTTGAGGTTGATGTCTTCGCGGATCGCCAGGTAGCGTTCCCAGTTGGTTGTCTCGGTGAAAAAGTAGATCAGGATCCCAAGCGCGCTGTCGCTAAAATCATTGAACTTGACCAGCCAAAACGACTGGTCGACATCGGGGTGGCTGCGCAGGATGTCCTTGATGCGCTCGAGTGTCTCTCGCATCATCGCCGGCGTGGTCCCGTAGGTCACACCGAAATTGAAGTAGATCCGGCGCTTGGGCATCCGCGAGAAGTTTTCGATGACATCGCCGGCCAGCTGGCTGTTGGGGATCGACACCACCGTCTTTGAAAACGTGCGTACCTTGGTCGACCGCAGCCCAATCTCTTCGACCACCCCTTCGAGCTCGCGGGTCTTGACCCAATCGCCGACATCAAACGGGCGGTCGGTGTAGATCATCAGGGCGCCAAACCAGTTGGCCAGCGTGTCCTTGGCCGCCAGCGCAAACGCCATCCCGGCCACACCGAGACCGGCCAACAGCCCTCCGACATTAAATCCCAGTTCCTGGGCGAGAAACACGGCGATCAAGATCACCAGCAACACCCGGATGATGCGTCCGATCAGCGGCACGAGGTGATTGTCGAGGTCGGACTTGGTCCGCTCGGCCACGTTCGCCAGTACACCCGTCAAAATCGCAGCGCTGCGAATCAGTGCCCACCCTAAAATGACGATGATCGCCATGCGGTAGATGGTGATGACAACATCCTGTACACCGGCCGGTAGTTGTAGCCACAACGATCCGAGGTACAGGCCAAACGCGCCGACAAACCACCCGACCGGAGGATCGAGGGCCTCGACCAGCTCGTCGTCGAACCGCGTCTCGGTCCGCTTGGACAGCTTGCGAAGCATCCGCATGACGATCCCCATCACGACTTTTCGCAGGCCAAAAAACAGCAGGACGGTGAGTGCAGCGGCGACAAACGTCCAGCTCTCGCGCCCGAACAGGCGGGTATCCACCAGCCACGGTGCTGTATCTACAACGAAATCGCGGATCGAGTCGGTCCACCCCGCGTCAAGCGTCGGAATGGCAACCAACTCGATGCCATCGGTCTCACTCGCCGGTTCACCCGCCCATGCCCTCCGACAAACGCCCGTCACCACAACCGCAGTGACCCAAGCTGCGAGGGTTTGAATGTGTTTATGTCCGACAACGACTGGCATGCTGGGCACTCCAGGGGAGGCAGAGCATTACCGGAAAACACGTCCACACAGCAACCGGCAGACCGTGGTTTTTCTCGCGTATCGCCGCTGCAAGTGTGTCGCGGTTGTTCGTCCGGCCCACGCATCGACTTTTTCCAGCGAGGTTGCAAAGGCGCGCAACCGCGGTTTGTGGCCCATCTCTGAAACCGTCGCGTTGCGCGGTCACAACCGACAAGTCGACGCGGCACAAGCCCTTCGCGAGCCCGGACAGCTCACTGCGTACTCGAAGCAAAACCTTCACCGGAACTGTCGCACAAGCCCGACTGTTCGTTTTGTCGAGCGGTCGCAAACGTTTTGGTGCGGTGACGATGGGTGCTCGTCACGAAGAGCCCGCGGACGCGAGCTGTGACGGAAGATCGAGTTTCTCGTCCCGTGGTGCATCTCGAACCGTCACCCGAAAGACAGGGACGGCCCCCTTGCTCCAACCTGGCTCAAACATCATGCGTTCTGGCTCGATCTCGCGGCTGGCCAACCACACAGATGCATCGTCTGACACCTGCGAGGTCCACACGAGTTGGTGAGCACCCACAAGCGCCTGCAACTTGGCCGCGAGATTGACGGTACGGCCGAAGTAATCGACCCCGGCATTGAGATTGACGGCAATACATGGTCCGTGATGCAAACTTGCTCGCAGGCGGATCGGGGTGTCCGTACGCGCAGGTCCAAATGTACGCAGCAATTCAAATGTACATTCAAGTGCGTCCTGCGAGCTTCCAAATGCGGCCATGGCAGCGTCGCCGATCGTCTTGACCACCGCCCCCCTGTGGCGCCGGACGATCGCAAAAATCTCGACAAAGTGCTGGCGCACCGCTGCAAACGCATCCGCATCCCCGGCCCGCTCATAAAACGCAGTCGACCCCACGATGTCGGTGAACAAAATCGTCTGCGTGCCGATTTGAAGTTGCATGTTGGTGGCGAGCGCCTGCTCGCTAAATAATTCGCGAAAGTTCTGGTTGCAAAACAACGCCACCGGACGCAGGGCATCGCTGTCGACCGCATGACTCTCGATCACAAACGTCTGCGGCTCGGCTGACCCATTGACCAGCTCAATCTCTGCCTCGTGCCGGATGACAGTCTTCTCTGGCGGCGAATCAGTTGCCCATACAAGTTTATCAACGGCGTCCTCTCGCTCGCGCACCTCGAGCAGCGAAAATCCCATCTCTCCCTTGAGCCGCATCCGCATCAGGCCCGACGACAGCCGCGGCTTGACACGGGCCGCTGTTCCTGGGGGAACCTTGGTTTGCATCCAAATATGGGGCTTGGCCGCTGGCTCGGCGCTGCAGTACATCCGCTTTTCGACGTTCCGGATCGCCTCGTGCACCGTAAACACGACTTCGATCGATTCGGGACTGGTCGACCCAAACTCGATCCCGCACGGTTCACACGATGCGCGTTCGGGCAGATCCCCGAGATGGGCGAGTGCTGCCCGCGAGCCGCGACAGTGGGGGCAGATCACATCCCAACTCAAGCGCAACACACCGGCCTTGGTGGCGGCGAGACACACGCTGAGGAGCCGGCTCGGGTCGAGGCCCCACTCCCTTGCAAGCACAAGTATTCGCAGCTTCTCGAGGTCGTCATCTCGCGCCTCGGCAATATGCTCAAACAGACGCATCAGTGCCGGACGATCGAGTTTTTGGCCGTCGAGTGCGATCCGGGCCTTCGCCAGACGCTGCCGTCCCTCGGACGACAGAACATGGGCCGGCATCACGTGGTTGGGCGGGAGACCCTTGGCGATCAGCTCGCGCATCTGTTCGGCCGCCTCGGCGTGACGCTTGCTGATCATCTTCCCGCTCAGCCAAGCGGCGACCCGACCGGTACCGCCGCGGCCGATCACACCAAAATGTACATACACTTTGGTCCGTCCGCGAGGCAGCTCGTACAACATATAGTGGATGCGGTTGTACAGCACCGGGCCGCGGTGGTAGATCCGGCAGTAGCGAATACTGCGGGCATACTCCCATTCCCACGGGACTTCTTCCCACTCGCTCACAACCCCCGCAGCCACGTTTTTGCCGATCCGACGCCCGTCCTCCTGTTCCTCGAACGTGATCGGCGGCATGCGCATCATCGCCGTGAAGGCCGACGTATCGGCGACATACGGCCACAAGACTTCTGGTGTACAATCAAACTCGTAGCAGTATAGATAGTCGATCGGCTTGCCCTGGGCCCGCCAGGCCTCGGGCCAGGGATCGACGACGAGCAGCTTGTCGATTGTCCACTCGGGAACCGGGTCTGGCGGTGTGACCATTCGACCAGATGGTGCCACAAGTCCTACGCACCGCCCACCGGCTCGAAGACCCGCGGATCCATTCGAAACCCGCCTTTAAACGCGAGAACGGCCGCGGGTTGCACCCAGCCTGTGCGCGAATTGAGCCCGGCTGGTCAATCTACCTGTAGAGCCCGCGAGACGATTTCGTAGACGTCTTTTGACAGCCCCTCGTGTCCGACGATGCGGGTGAGTTGTGCTTGCATGAGCGCCTTGCGCCCGGAATCAAACTTCTTCCAGTGATTGAACGAACGGACGACCCGGGCCGCGACCGAGGGGTTGATCGCATCGAGCAAAAGCACCTGGTCGGCGAGCAGCGCATAACCTGACCCATCGGACTGGTGGAAGCGCACCTGATTGCCCCCGCCAAAGACCCCCAAAAGCGATCGTGCACGGTTGGGATTTTTGAGGGTGAAGTCTGGGTGCCCGAGCAGCGACCGAACATTGTCGAGGGTCGAGGGCAACTTGGAACTGGCCTGGATCGCAAACCACTTGTCGATCACCAACGGATGGTTTTGCCAGCGCACATGGAAGGCTTGTAGTGCTTCGCTGCGCTCGGGTGCATCGATGTTTGCAAGTACAACCAAAGCCGCCTGACTATCCGTCATGTTGTTCGCTTCGGCGAATTGCGCAGCCGCGAGCTGTGTCATGGCGGGCTCATCAAGGCTCCCGAGGTAGGCCAACACGGTATTTTTGAGGCTGCGACGATCGACCGACTCGGCGTCGGGACGGTAGGGGCCGCGATCGTGCAACGCGTGATAGGAAGCCGTCAATTGGTCGCGCAGCGAACTCGCCAACTGCCTTCGCATCGTCGTGCGTGCACAGTGCAGGGCATCGACATCGACCACCTCAACCATCTGTGCCAACTGCCGCTCGGCCGGCAGGGTTAGGGCAAAGGACTTGAGCGAACCGTCGAGTTCGGGATCGGCCAAGACCTTGGCAAACGCGGCGACAAACTCCGGATCGACCTCGAGTTCCTGGCCCCCTGCGGCCTTGGTGGCGAGCTCGAGCAACAACTCGGTCGCCAACGTCTGCCCGGCTTCCCAGCGATTAAATGGATCGCTGTCGTGGGCCATCAAAAAGCACAACTCGGCGCGAGACCGCGGGCATTCCAACTTGACCGGAGCCGAGAACCCGCGCAGCAGCGACGGCACCGGATGCTCGTGGATCCCCTCAAATACAAATGTCTCGCGCGCCTGTTTGAGGTGGAGCACCCGCGTCGTCGGGGTCTGGCCATCCGCGAGTCGAAGTGGCAGGTCGCTCCCGTCCCGGGCCAGCAGTCCCATCCGCACCGGAATGTGCATCGGTGTATACTCATCTTGTTGAACACCTTCCGGGGGATGTTGCTCGAGGGTCAGGGCATACCGCTTGTGCTCCGCGTCGTAGCAGTGACTCGCGCGAACGGTCGGGGTGCCTTTTTGCGAATACCAGTGGCGAAACTGGTCGAGATCTGCACCGTTGGCATCGGCCATGGCCGCGCGGAAGTCATCGCAGGTCACCGCTTGACCGTCGTGGCGTTCAAAGTACAAATCCATGCCGCGGCGAAATCCGTCACGCCCCAAAATGGCCTCGTACATGCCGATGACCTCGGCACCTTTTTCGTACACCGTCGAGGTGTAGAAGTTGTTCATTTCGATATACGACTCGGGCCGGATCGGGTGGGCCATCGGCCCGACATCCTCGGCAAATTGGACCAGCCGTAGGTCGCGGACATCGCTAATCCGCTTGACTGCCTCTGAGGTCATGTCGGCCGTGAACCTGCGATCGCGGTAGACCGTCAAGCCCTCCTTAAGGGTCAGCTGAAACCAGTCGCGGCACGTCACCCGGTTGCCGGTCCAGTTGTGGAAGTACTCGTGGGCAATCACCCCTTCGATCGCCTCGTAGTCGTCATCGGTCGCCGTCTCCGGGAGGGCGAGCACGTATTTGGCATTGAAAATATTGAGCCCTTTGTTCTCCATCGCGCCCATGTTGAAGTCGGAGACCGCGACGATCATGTAGATATCGAGGTCGTATTCGCGGCCGAACTCGCGTTCATCCCAGGCCATCGATTTTTGCAGCGATTGCAGGGCGTGGGCACAGGCATCGATATTTTGCGGCTCGACCCAAATCTCGAGCCGTACCTCGCGCCCGGATATGGTTGTAAATGCACCGGAATGACATTTGAGATCGCCGGCGACCAGCGCAAACAAATAACTCGGCTTGGGGAACGGGTCGACCCATCGCACCCAGGCCAAGCCATTGTCAGTGGTCCCGCGGGCCTCGGGATTGCCGTTGGACAACATCACCGGATAGCGCGAAGCATCGCCGACGATCGTCGTCGAGTAGGTCGACATCACATCGGGCCGGTCCAAAAAGTAGGTGATCCGGCGAAAGCCCTCAGCCTCGCATTGTGTGCAAAACGTATCGTTGGAGCGGTACAGACCCGAAAGTGCGGTGTTCTCTTGGGGCTTGATCCGGACTTTGGTCTCCAGCACGCACGCGTCGGGAAGTCCCGGAAGCGTCAAATTTGTAGCAGCAACTTGATAATCACGTGCCGACAGCACATCGCCATCGACCGCGACCTCGACCAGTTCCATCTCCTCGCCCATCAACTGCAAATCGCCCCCGGGCCCTTCGGGATTTCGCCGCAGCTTCAACCGCGCTTCGACGATGGTCACGTCCTCCCCCAGTGTCACCCGCAGATCTACGGCATCGATGAGGTGGCTGGGAGGTGTGTAATCCTTGCGAAAGATGGGCTGTGGCTGGTCGCGCTGGGTCATGGGATTTGCCGATGATAAACCCAGCGCCACACACCTGCTCGTGGTCTTTCTCGCACAATTGTGTGCACGTGCATGCCGACCCGGGCTACTGTGTGCGCCATGATCCGTGATTTGACTTGGAAACTCGTATTCGGACTCCTGCCCGGATTGCCCCTACTCGCCGCGACCGGCTGTGGTGGCGGAGAGACCGGGAGCGAATCCATGTCTTCCAGTGAGTCGACCATGCCGACGACCGAGGTTGCGACGACGGACGGGACGACCGACGCAACGGAGGGACCGACAGCTGGCGACGGCGACGGCGACGGCGATGGCGACGGCGACGGCGATGTTCCTCCCTGTCCCTACGAACCGGTCGAAGGTTCACCTGAAGTCAGCTTTGAACTGCTCGCCACCGGATTTGTCCGCCCTGTATTTGCGGTCGGCCATCCACATCAACCGGACCTTTTGTACATCACCGAACAGACAGGTACTGTGCGCATCCTTCCACCGGGCGAAACTGTCGCCCCAGCCGATGCATTTCTCGATCTCGCCGTCAGTCAGGGACCCAATGAGATGGGACTGTTGGGATTTGCCTTCCACCCCGACTTCCCCGACGACCCACGGATCTATGTCAACTACAACCCCCCGAGCAGCGATCGCACTCTCGTCAGCGAGTTTCAGCTCGACCCGATGGACGAATCGCGGGTCGACCCCGCCAGCGAGCGCGTGGTTCTCGAATTCGACCAACCGTTTGGCAACCACAACGGCGGGATGATCGAGTTTGGCAGCGACGGATACTTGTATATCGGAACAGGTGATGGCGGCGATGCCAACGACCCGCTCGGTGCCGGCCAAGATCTCAACACGCTGCTCGGGAAGATCCTGCGAATCGATATTACGCCGGGCAACGGCGGCGAGTACTCAGTTCCCCCGGACAATCCATTTGTCGATACACCAAATGCTCGGCCCGAGATCTGGGCGACAGGCCTGCGCAATCCGTGGCGGTTTTGCTGGGACCCGGTCACCGACGTGATGTACACCGGCGATGTCGGACAGGGAGAATGGGAAGAAGTGTCGGTGATTGAGCCGGGCCACAACTACGGCTGGAATCCGATGGAGGGCTTTCACTGCTTCGCACAAAACGATTGTGACGAATCGGCCGGGCCCAACCAAGAAAATGCCAACGGCCTGACGATGCCGATTGCTGAGTACGACCATGGGGACATGGGTGGGAAGTCGATCACTGGGGGCTACGTCTATCGCAGCTGTCAAGTCCCAGACTGGCACGGGCGCTACCTCTACGCCGACTTCGTCTCCAACCGCCTGTGGTGGCTGACGTGGGACGGGCAAACTGCCGATGTCGAGCTGTTGGGGTTCACACCCAACAACGATCCGAGCAGCTTCGGCACCAACGCCTGGGGAGATGTCTACCTGACCGTATTTGGCGGCCTCGGAGGAGGCGAGGTCTACCGCATGGTCCCGGGCTGACCTAGAATTCTCACCTGAAGGCGAAATCGCGGACCGGATTCCCGACCGTGGCCGTATCGACCATCGTCGTACTCGAGCGCGCGAAATCATGTGCATATACGCGAATCGTAGTGAGCACACCAAGCGCGAGGAACGGGTGACAGGACATGCGTGGACTGTTAAAAAACCGGCGTGACGCAACCGCCCTCGACGCTCCCCATCACCCTCGTCCACGATCTCCAAACCTGGCTCGAAACCCAGGAGCCCCGGGTGACCAACTGGGTGAAGCAAGTCGACTTTCAGGCCAAGCCCGGCGATGTGTGTCCGGTACCTGGCGAAGATGGAACAATCGCGTTTGCCCTCGCCGGCTGTGACGACCGCGAAGATCCCTACCAGTATGCGGCTCTTCCCCAACGTCTTCCGCCGGGCGCCTATCACTTTGCAGATACATTGACCACCACCGAGGCCGATGCTGCCGCCCTCGGGTGGTCGCTGGGTTCCTATGTGTACCGTCGCTACGGTAAGTCCCAGACCTTTGCCACCCTGCGCTGGCCGGAGCAAACCTCTCAACAACGTGTACAAGCAACCGTTGATGCGGTGTTTTTGGGCCGCGACCTCATCACCACACCGGCCAACGACATGGGTCCGGCCCAGCTCGCGGAAGCGGCACAGGCCCTCGCTGCCAAACACGGAGCCAGCTGTACGCTGATTGTCGGTGATGATCTGCTCACTCAAAACTATCCCGCGGTCCATGCCGTGGGCCGTGCGGCAGCACCCGAAGCGGCACCCCGACTCATCGATATCACGTGGGGCCAAGCCGACCATCCCAAGGTGACACTCGTCGGTAAGGGAGTGTGCTTCGACAGCGGCGGTCTCGATATCAAAAGTGCATCCGGGATGTTGTTGATGAAAAAAGACATGGGTGGCGCGGCCACGGTCTTGGCAGTCGCCCAGATGGTGATGGCGGCCGAACTCCCGGTGCGTCTGCGGGTGCTTATCCCCGCAGTCGAAAACAGCGTGGCCGGCAATGCGATGCGCCCGCTCGATGTGCTGCAAACCCGCAAAGGCCTGACCGTCGAAGTCGGCAATACAGATGCCGAAGGTCGCCTGATCCTGTGCGATGCCCTCGCCGAAGCCGACAGCGAAAAGCCCGATTTGTTGATCGACTTTGCGACCCTCACCGGCGCGGCACGGGTCGCGTTGGGTACCGAGTTACCTGCACTTTACGCCACCTCAGATGAGGTCGCAGCCGCGATCCTCGAAGCTGGCCTGAAGGTCCGCGACCCGCTGTGGCGGATGCCGCTCCACAGGCCGTACCGCCGGCATCTCGATACCCCGGTCGCCGACATCCACAACATCGCCAAGGGTTCGTTTGGTGGCTCGATCACCGCAGCCCTGTTTCTCAACGAATTTGTCACCCATACCACCTCCTGGGTCCATGTCGATACCATGGCCTACAACCTCGATTCGCGCCCCGGACGGCCGATCGGCGGCGAGCCGATGGGTGCCCGCGCAGTCGCACAGATGCTGTACACACGCTACGGCGGGTAATCATGTAGATACATTGATTCGCAGACGACCTCGCGTCTCGGCTGCGTCTTTGCTCGGCGAGGTCATTCGGCCCTCGCCGATTCAATGTACAAACAAATAAAAGGTGTCGCACGTCAAACATCTCGATTTGGACAGATCGACGCAGGTACAGAAAAACGCCCTCCTACGGCTGATTTGCGGCATACTTCGTGGCGATGGCCAAGCTTCCCCCCGGTACCCGTAGCCGCCTGCTTTCGACCTATCGGGCACTCACCAACCCCATCGAGTATTCGCTCAAGTGGCGCGACAAATACGGCGACCCATTTTTGATCCGGGCATTCAACGGCACGGCGGCATTTACGGGTGACCCAAAGCTCATCCGCCAAATCTTCTCAGCCAACCCCGACATTTTTGCCCCGTTTGCGGCCAGCAGTTCGGCCAGTCTCGTCGGTCCGCGGTCGATCTTTTTGCTCACCGGCGAAGCACACAAGCGCGAGCGCAAGTTGCTGATGCCGCCGTTTCACGGCGAGCGGATGCGGGCCTATGGCGACATTATCGTCGAAGCGGCGCGCCACCATATCGCCACATCCTGCGGGGGATCTCCGACCAAGGCGATCGACCTCACCCAGGCGATCTCACTCGAAGTCATCATCCGGGCGGTTTTCGGTGTCCAAGACGACGCGCGGGTGGCTGCCTTCACTCAAGCGATCCGCAACCTGATGGGTGCGAGCCATCCGATCTTGTTTTTTGCTCCGATGTTTCAGCGGCGTTTTTTTGGCCTCGGGCCCTACGACAAGTTTATCGCCGCCTACGAGCTCCTCGACAGATTATTGCAGCAGCAAGTAGAAGACACGCGCGAGCATCCGGGCGAAGACATCCTCAGCATGTTGCTCAGCGCCCGGTTCGAGGATGGTTCACCGATGCCCGACAGCTCGATCCGCGATGAACTGCGCACACTGCTGTTCGCCGGCCACGAAACCACCGCAGTCGCCCTCGCCTGGGCAATTGATCAAGTTCACCGGACTCCCGGCGTGCTCGATCGACTCCAGGCGGAGCTCTCCGATCTCGGAGAACACCCGTCCCCCGAACAGCTGGTACGGCTCCCCTACCTCGAAGGTGTCTGCAAAGAAACCCTGCGCCTATATCCGATCCTCACCGAGGTTCTACGCTTGCTGGTTCAACCGATGCAACTCGGTGACTATACAATGCCGGCGGGAACAGGCGTGGCTGCGAGTATCGCTCTGGTCCACAACCGCGAAGATCTCTACCCAGACCCGCAGGCCTTCAAGCCCGAGCGATTTATCCAACGGCGATTTTCGCCGTTTGAGTACCTCCCGTTCGGCGGCGGGATGCGGCGCTGTATCGGTGCAGCATTTGCCATGTACGAACTCAAGCTCGTGCTCGCTACGCTGGTGTCCGAAAGTACAGTCGAGCTGTGCCAACCACAAACACCCAAGCCGACGCGTCGCGGCCTGACCCTCGCGCCCGAGGGCGGGGTACCGATCCGACTAACAAGACGATAATCGTTGGCAGCACAACCATCCGGGCCTCGGGCCTATTCCCCCACATGTCGACAAAATCTGTGACGAAAATTGCTCGTCAAATCGATCGGCCAATGGGTACACTCGAGTCATGGTTCGGTTGTCCACCGCGGTTTCGGCCAGCGTGCTCGCAGGAGCATTACTCGCTGCTTCGCCTGCTCTCGCCGCACCTGACGAAAACCTCCCGGAACCCCCCCAGGATTTAGGTCTGAGGTTTTGGTTGCTCGAGCAATCTCAAGCCAGGCCGCCGATTCCCGTCTCGCAGGCGCCGTTGCATTGGAACCTCGGACGTTGGCACGAAGTTTTGACACTCGGCTCGTGGCCCGCGGGCACCCTCGGTCTCGGAGGACGGGCCCAACGGAGCTTGCCCGGATGTGACGAACTCGCCAATCCGTTTGTGTGTCCGGCACAAAACACGGTGACACTGGCCCCCGAGTGGATCCCGAAAAGCCGCAAGCTCGCGGTCTTTACCGGCGTATTACTCCATATCGCCGGGACGGCTGTCAACGCGATCCCGACGTTCGGCCTGCGCTGGTAGACGACGTATCGTTGTCGCTACATCTATTCCGTTTTCATCGCCAACACTTCGTACTGCATGACAGCGCTCGGTCGATAGACTTCCCCCGCGGGTCGCCCGCGCGGCGAGCTGATCCCCGAACGATCGATCGAGATACCTTCGATGGTGGGTGCGTGCCGACGGGACCTATCGGCTCGGTGTCTTCAGTGGTCGATGACGTATGGTCTGCGACGCAGTGCGGGCAACTGGTAAACCAGCAGTGGGCACCCCATGAGCAAGGTGGCGAGCGTCGAATCCACCCATCGGTTCGGTACCTGCTATGTTTCGGCGGTGGAGTCCACAGAAATCGTCGCCCGCACCGTCGCTTGGGTACGGACATTTGTCATCGCCGAGGGCCTGTGCCCGTTTGCCGGCGAGCCGCTCGCGGCGGGCCAAGTTCGATTTTCCGTCAGTCAGGCGCACAACCCCGCGAAACTCCTCGATGACCTCATCCTCGAGATCGAGAATCTTCAGACATGTCGACCCGAGCAGGTCGAGACGACGCTGCTCATCCACCCACATGTCCTCGGAGACTTTGACGACTATCTCGCGTTTATCGACCACACAACGGTACAACTCCGTGAACACGGCCTCGAGGGAATCTTTCAGATCGCGGGATTTCACCCGCTCTACCAGTTTGCCGACACCTCGAAAGCTGACCCTGCGAACGCAACCAACCGCTCGCCCTATCCGATGCTGCATATCCTGCGCGAAGCGAGTGTCAGCCGGGCGGTCGACAGTCATCCCGACCCCGAGGGGATCTGGCGGCGAAATGTGGCCCACTTGCGGGCGAAGCCTGTGACGTGACTACGGGCTCCCCGGGTCGGGTTTCTTGTATTTCAATACAAACTTATCGCTGAGTTTTTCGCCGCCTTCACCTCGCCACGGAAGTGCATTGAAATCCCGTGTATCGGCCGGATTGCGCAAAAAATCTTCTGTCTCCACCAGGACAAAACCAGCCGCCTCGACCTCGGCGCGCAGGACCTTCTCCTCGATTCGATGCAGAGACTTGGTAACGGTTGTACCTGCACCTTCTGCCGACGAGTGGTCGATGATCACGTACAGCCCACCGGGTTTGAGGGCGGCGAAGATGTCGCGATTGTGGGCGGCGCGGTCGATCTCCATCCACACGAAGTCGTGGTAGAAAAGCACATTGATCACGCGGTCGAGGGTGTTTTGGAGGTCGTCCGGAAACGGGTCACCAAATTCGCGGTCCAGCCTGGTTACTCGGGCCATGACCGGTTTTTGCAACCTCTCCGACCACGGTTTTTCAGCGAACTTCTCGAGTACATAGGCGGGATTTTGTCCGTAGACCTTGCCAGTCGGACCGACCGCACGGGCGAGCAATTCCGTTGTATAGCCAAACCCCGCGCCGATGTCGGCCACGTGCATCCCCGGCTGGAGTTGTAAAAATGCAAGTGTTTCGGCCGGCTTGCGACGTTCGTCGGTCTTGCGATCATCCTCGGTGCGGTCGTCGGCCGCGACGATTTTCCGCGCACGGGCAAGGTCGACGGATTCGGATTGCGCGACCGCTTCCGGTTCGGGCGGGCGCTCTCCAGACTTCGAGGCTACCGGTTGCCCGGCTGCTAGCTCACCCGGAGCGTCGGCTGGAACCGAGGCGGTTGAACACCCACACAGCCCGTACCACATCGCCAGCCCTGCCAACTGCCCAAATAGATGTATGCGCATGAGGATGGAGACTACCACAGGCCTCGCTCACCCGCAGAGATTGCGCATCCATACGACGCTCAACAGGGGAATTTATCGCAAGGCTTGCGAATCTTGGAAAATCCGATTGACCGGGTCCGAACTCATCACCTACGATCGTGACAGATCATACGTAGGATGTGCCGATGCTCGCCAGCTTGCCGTTTCTCCGCCGCTCGATTCCCTACCAGATGTTCGACCGTCAGCGGTTTGGACTCGAGGCCAACAGCGCCAAGATCCTCGAACGCATCTATCACAAAGGACAGGCACTGGCGTGGAACGGCCAGG
Source organism: uncultured Nannocystaceae bacterium (assembly GCA_964621785.1). GTDB lineage: Bacteria > Myxococcota_A > Polyangia > Nannocystales > Nannocystaceae > JACKDW01. Next base: position 17,071 of record CAZUPD010000094.1, on the reverse strand, counting down.
AACTGCTGGCAGAGCTGGTTGACCGCCACGGGATCCCGGATCTCGAACCGGCGCGCAAGCAGGCCCTCGGACGTCTGTTTGCGGTGATCATGTGGGGTGAGCTCGCGGCCTGGAAAGTCAGTGCCGCACTCGCCGAAGAGCTCGATGCTTTCGAGGCCAAGATGGCGGCAACCAGCCAAGCCCACGACGAGGCCCGGCACTTTTATGTCATGCACGACTATCTGACCCTGCTCGATGCCATGCCCGACCGACTCGACCGCGGTGCCGAGACACTGCTTTCAGAAATCATCGGTGCCGACCACCTGGCTAAAAAATTGTTGGGTATGCAACTGATGGTCGAGCCGATCGCACTCAGTTTGTTTCACGTGGTCCGCCGCCTCAATATCGAGCCCGTGCTGACCGGGCTGATGCCCTACTACGAACGCGACGAGGCCCGTCATGTCGCTCTCGGCATCAAATACCTGCCAGCCATGCTCAAGACGATGTCGATCCGCGCCCGGGTCGAACTCTATGCATTTCAGCTGCGCTTGGTGACATGCGAGATGTGGAGCTCCTTCGGCATGATGCGCGATCTCAAGACCCTGGGAGTCGATCCGCGATTGATGGCGAATGTCGGGCGCGCCAAACAACTCTCGGCTCTCGAAATGCTGCTGCGCGAACTCAATGTCACGTCCGACCTTCCGCTCCAATTGCTCGATCGCTATGGACTCGCGCTGCTCGAAGCCACGATTCCCGAGGGGGGGCCGCTGCGACACCGCCTGCGACGGGTCGCCGAAGTAGCCCTGAGGGGCGCGACTGTGACCGAAGAGGGCATCGAGTTCACCCATTAACGCAGTTCTTCAGCGCGTATCGCTTTCGACGTCGCGACAAATTGCTTGTATAGACCGATACCGCCCGGCTGCTGCCGCTGCTGTGGTTGCAACAACAGGTTTCTACTTTCCTCGCTGGCATCACTCTCGTACCGTTGCGGGGCCTGATGTCTCGAGCGAGGAGGAATGCATGACGCTGGTACAAGTTCGTACTGATAACCGGGTCAAGGTCGCTACCTATAGCGAACTCGAGGATCGCAAGCCCGCCTATGCCCTAGTCGACGAAGTCGATCTCGTGGTGGTTCGCTACGACGACGACGTCTCCGTGCTTTACGGACGCTGCGCCCACCGGCGGGCCCTGATGTCCGACGGGTTTGTCGACGGGAACAACCTGATCTGCGGCGTCCACATGTGGGACTACCGGCTCGACACCGGCGTCAGCGAATACAACAACCACGAAGCGCTGCACAAGTTCAAGGCCGAGGTCAGCCTCGACGATGATGCTGTCTACCTCGATCTACGTGAAGTCCGTGCATTTGCACAGAAGCATCCGCAGGAATTCAAACGCGATCAATACCTCGGCCTCTACGCCGATATCCACGGCACACCCGACGAAGATCAAACCGGCTACATCCAAGCGCTCGCCCGCGACGGTCTCACAAAGGTTGGTCACCACGGGCACACATCCGCCATGGGTGTCCCGCGCAACCAGCTGCCGAGTTGGGACAGCCTCCAATTTATCACCGCCCAGCTGGCGACCAAGCCCCTGCTCGACGACGCGCCGGTCGGCACCGACGTGGTCATTGGGCCATCTGCTGCCAAGCCGCTCACACTCGACATCCCGATCTTTGTCAGCGATATGAGCTTTGGGGCACTCAGTGCCGAAGCCAAAACCTCCCTCGCACTCGGAGCGCAGCGGGCCGGCACAGGGATTTGCTCGGGTGAAGGCGGGATGCTTCCAGCCGAGCAACTGGCTAACTCACGCTACTTCTATGAACTTGCATCTGCACGGTTTGGTTGGAGCCTCGAACGCGTGGCCAAGTGCCAGGCCTTTCACTTCAAGGGCGGCCAAGGGGCAAAAACCGGAACCGGAGGCCACTTACCGGGGATCAAGGTCACCGAACAGATCGCCGAAGTTCGTGGGCTGTCCCCAGGGACACCTGCAATCAGTCCATCGACGTTTGCTGACCTACACACGCCCGCCGACTACCGCCGGATCGCCGACCAAGTCCGCGAGGTCACCGGTGGAATCCCGATCGGCTTCAAACTCTCGGCCCAGCACATCGAGGCCGACATCGACTTCGCCCTCGCCATCGGGGTCGAGTACATCATTCTCGACGGTCGCGGGGGTGGAACCGGGGCTGCGCCCAACATTTTTAAGCACAACATTTCGGTGCCGACGATCCCTGCGCTCGCGCGGGCGCGCAAGCATCTCGACGCCCGCCGACGTGGCGATGTCACCCTGGTGATCACCGGTGGGCTGCGGACCGAGTCGGATTTTGTCAAGGCGCTCGCGCTCGGTGCCGATGCCGTTGCAATTGCAAACTCCGCGATGCAGGCGATCGGCTGTGTGGCCATGCGCGCCTGTCATACAAACAATTGTCCGGTCGGGATCGCCACGCAAAAACCCGAGCTGCGCGCCCGTCTCGAGGTCGAACGCTCGGCCACCCAACTCTACAACTACCTCCACGCGACCACCGAACTGATGCAGGTACTCGCCCGCGCCTGTGGCCACAGCCACCTCAATCAGTTCCAGATCTCAGATCTCACCACCTATGATCGCGAGATGGCCTACCTCTCAGGAGTGGCCTACGGCGGGGTGATTCCGCTTTAGACGTGGTTTTTATGTATACGCATGTACACCCATTGAAAGGACGCCATGACCGACGAGACCAAGCAAGAACATGCCTCTGCAACAACTGATCAACGCGGCCGTGTGCACCTACGCTGGTACCGGGTCGGTCGCGCAGAGGATCTTCCCGAAGGCCGCGTCAAGACCGTGACATGTGGTGAAACAGCGGTATGTCTGACCCATCACGAAGGTCAGTTTGCGGCCCTCGACAACCACTGCCCACATCAACGCGGGCCTTTGGGCGAGGGTTCAATCGAAGACGGCTGGCTGCGCTGCCCTTGGCATGGCTGGGACTTCCATCCGCTGACCGGCAAACCTCCGGGGGGCTATGACGACGGGGTTGCGACCTACCCCGTACAACAGCGCGAGGATGGTCTGTACGTCGGGATCGAGGAGGCGGTCCCCCACCCCCGCAACATCTCCGACGTCATGGCGGACACAATGGTGGCGTGGGGTATCAAATGGGTGTTTGGCATGGTCGGACACTCCAACCTCGGACTCGCCGATGCACTGCGCCGCCAGGAAGAGGCCGATCGATTGACATACATCGGTGTCCGCCACGAGGGTGCGGCTTCGTTTGCGATCTCCGCCTACGGCAAACTCACCGGACGTCCGGCCGCGGCCTTGACCATCGCCGGGCCTGGGGCGACCAACCTGCTCACAGGGCTGTGGGATGCCAACGTCGACCGCTCGCCAGCACTCGCGCTCACAGGCCAGGTACAGACCCAGGTACTCGGACCTGGGGCCTTCCAAGAAGTCGATCTTCAGGCCGCCTTTGGCAAGGTGGCACAGTGGACACAATCTGTCCTTTCTACCAGCAACCACGCCGAGCTGATGAACCTCGCCTGCAAGTCAGCGATTTTGAATCGCGGGGTCTCCCACCTGATCTTTCCCGACGAAGTCACCACCATACCGGCCGCCGAGAAAGCCAAGCCGGGCGGTCCACAGGGTCGACTGACGCGGCGGACCATTTCCCCGCCAACCGAGTCCCTCGACGAAGCCGAAGCGAAACTCCGGGCCGCCAAACGTCCGGTGCTCATCGTCGGACACGGTGCCCGGTTCAACATGGAGGCGATCATCAAATTTGCTGAATCGTTGCAATGCCCGGTTTTGACGACCTTTAAAGCCAAAGGCCAGATCGCCGATTCGCACCCGCTCGGCTGTGGTGTACTCGGCCGCAGCGGGACACCGATCGCCAGTTGGTTTATGAACGAGTCGGACCTTCTGGTTGTGTTTGGCGCGAGCTTTTCCAACCACACCGGGATTTCACCCAAAAGCGAGATCATCCAGGTCGACTTCGATCCGATGGCGCTCGGCAAGTTCCATCCAGTCACGGTGCCGGTGTGGGGGGAGATCGGTGTGACCGTCTCCTTGCTGCAGCAACGATTGGCGGAAGGAGATGTTGCAGCCACCGATCAACGCGAAGAAATCAAGCAGCGGTGGGATATTTGGCGACGCGAGAAACAAAGCCGATTGCCCGACGACCGCGGCCGCGGGCTCAACTCGGCGACCATCTTTGACGCCATGACCCGGTTGGTGCCCGAGGATGCGATTATCGCCGTCGACGTCGGCAACAACACCTACTCGTTTGGCCGCTATTTTGAGTGCACACGCCAGGCTGTGCTGATGTCGGGCTACCTCGGTTCGATCGGGTTTTCACTACCGGCGGCCATGGGCGCCTGGGCGGCGACCCAAGAAGACGACCCGCTGTTTCGCGGACGTAAGGTCGTTTCGGTTTCCGGCGATGGTGGTTTTGGCCAATACATGGCCGAGCTGACCACCGCCGTGAAGTACAACATGGACATCACCCACGTCCTCCTCAACAACTCCGAACTGGGCAAGATCAGCAAGGAGCAACGTGCGGGTAACTGGGAGGTGTGGCAAACATCGCTCAAGAATCCGAGTTTTGCCGAGTTCGCCACCGCCTGTGGTGCACTGGGGATCCGGGTGAGCGACAAGCGCCAACTCGATGCGGCACTCAGCCGCGCTCTGGCCCACAAAGGTCCATCGCTGGTCGAGATCATGTCCGACGTCGAGCTCGTCTAACGGTGTAACAGCATCTTCTTCGGGCCGCACCCGGGAAGGTGGATACAGTCGCTCAAGTCCCGGGGCGTGGACCCTCCGGGGACGCTGGACTCGCCTGTGCATAGTCACGAAATCGTTGACCGACGTTCCATTCGAGTGCGTAGACAGCTTCAAAATACTTGCCGTAGGCGTCGAGGGCCTCGGTTTGAATGGTCAAAAATCGCTCCCTCGCCACCAACACCTCGAGCAGATTTGTCTCTCCTAATGCATATGCACGCTCGAGCAGGGTCATATTGGCTTCGAATCTCGGGACGACTTCTTTGGAGTAGGACGATACGCGCAAGGCCGCAGTGTTGAGGGCATCGACGGCCCGGCGAATCCGCTGGGACAGCGTGTACTGCAGGGCTTGGCGCTGGCTTTGGGCGACCCGTAGGTCGGCCCTCGCCTGGGCCCGTGCCCCCTGGTTTCGCCGCCAAAACGGCAACGGAAGCCCGATCTGTGCCAACGCGACGGTCGCCCGGATCCCCGATCCAGGTTCGGACTCGCTGTTGACGGCAAACCCAACTTGCGGGTGTGGCAGACGGTCTCGATCGGCACTGGTGATGTTTGCTTGGGCCCGGGCGATCGCAGCGTCGTAGGTCTTGACGGCCGGATGTTCGGACGTGGCCTTGTCGATCAATCCCCTTGTATCAGCAATGACTTGAGGCCATTCCAAATCGCCTGCGGGGACGATGGTTTGATCGGTTGTATAGCCACTAACCTCGGTGAGCTCGATGCAGGTGAGGCGATAGGTGAGGTTGGCGTCGAGGGCCGCCTGACGTGCCTGGGCAAGCTCTCCCTCGGCCACACGGACGCGTAGGCCTGAAATTTCCCCTGCCTGGGCCCGGCGCTTGGCGACATCGAGGAGGTACTCAGAAAATGCGACCAACCGGGCACTTGTGATGGCACGGGCCCGGGCAAGCAACGCGCGGTTGTAGCTCAGGTGTACCTGTACATACACTTCCCACTGTGCCTGCGCGACTTCCTGTTCGTACTGGGCCTTGGTCCTACGCGCAACTTCGATGCGACGTTTGCGTTCGCCGGCGATCTCGATCGGCTGCATGGCCTGAAACTGCAACTCAAAATTGGCCCCGGAGACCGCGGTGTTCACCCGGGCACCGAGCCCAAACTGAAGCGTCGGATTGGCGGGTAAAAGCGGTTTTTGCCCAGCAATCGCCGCATCCCCGAGACCGACTTTTGAACGCGCGACCTGGATCGCGGGCGCGTGGGTCATGGCGTGGTCGACCACCGCGTCGAGTGGCATCACCTGTGCACCTACAAGTTGTGCATTGAGATCCGGTGGCGGCTTGGCCTCCTGCGTCGGAGGTGTCCGTGGCGGTGTCTGTGCTTGGACGGGATTTGGTAGCCACAGGGGGATCGCGAACAGTAGGCCCCACAACCGAGATGCCCGTCCGGGGCGATGCTCGCCACAGGCCTGAGCAACTTCGCCACCGCGGGCTTGTCCCCGGGGGCAGCTTGGTTCGTGTTTGCACATGTTTGCCGATCGCAGGGTAACGAAAAACCCCGCGGGCTGGCGACAACTTCCGCGATGGCGCAATTGTTCCCCCCGGCGTGCATCCGGGCACTGTGCGTAGGTTGCGAAGGTCGGACGCGGCAAACCTCGGAGTTCGGACAGTCCGATGGAACAAGCATGTACGTCGAACAGTTGAGCCTGCTGCGGCTGCCGGCTTGACAGTTTCGAAACGAGATTGAAGGATAGCGGGTGCGCCGATCTTACGGGACGTAGCCGCGATCTCCGGTCGTGACACGACCCGACAGATGGACTTTTTATGCCAGGACGAAGTCGCCCCACGATGCACCGACCTGCACGCTGGCTGCGTGCCCCCGCCCAGCACCCGGGTTGTGCGGCGAGCGTCAGCTCAGGCAACGGAATGAGGTTTAAGACGGTTTGGGCGACGGTCGGATTACTTGTGTGCACAAGCAGCTGTGGTAGTCCGCCGACCGCCCAAGAGCCGGTTGCGGCAACGGCTGCCGAGGACACCGAAGCTGACCCTGAGGACCTGTCCGAGAGTCATGTCCCCGTGTTTCGCGAGGGGGTCGTGCTGCTGCCGCCGCAGTGGGCCAAACAGATGAACATCCGCACGCAAGCGGTCGGCAAAACCAAGATTCAGCCGGTTGTCCACGTCACCGGAGTACTCGAGTACGACGAACAACGCATCGCCGCGGTCGGCTCGAGAATTACCGGTCGCGTCGTCGAGGTCCATGTCGTCGAGGGCACCGCGATCGAGCCGGGGATGCCGCTTGCGACAATTGAGAGCGCCCAGCTGGGCTCGGTCCAAGCAGACCTACGCGCCATCGAGGCCCGGTCGAAGGTCGCCAAACTCGACCGCAACCGCAAACGCCAGCTCGTCCGCGAGGGAATCGCATCCCAGCGCAGCGCCGAGCTAGCGGCCCGTGAACACACCGTGGCAAATGCTGAACTGCAGGCCGCCAAACAACGCCTGCGCGCGTTGGGGGGCAAGGTCAAAGGTAAGGATATCGGTCAGCTCGACCTCTACAGCCCAATCGCCGGCGAAGTGGTGCAGGTCAACATCTATCGCGGGCAGCCCGTCGACACCATGCAGACAGCGTTTACGATCGTCGACAACTCGCAGCTGTGGGTGCGGCTCGCCGTGTTCGAAGGGGAGATCGACCAAATCAGTGTCGGCGATGCGGTCGAGATCCGGGCCCAAGCCGATCTCGATGGCGAGTTGTTGACAGGGATGGTCGACTACGTCAGCTCGATCTTCGATCCACAATCCCACGCAGCTGAAGTCCGCGTCATCGTGCCCAACGACGATGGCTACCTGCGGGTTGGACAGGCCGTCAACGCCGTCATCCACGCCCAACGGGCCGAAAAAGACGGCTTGTCGGTGCCGCGCGAGGCCGTCGTCCAAGTCGATGGTAACCCGACGGTGTTTGTCGCCGAAACCGAAACCAGGGTCGTCCCACGCCAGATCGAAGTCGGGATCACGGGGCCCGAACGCACCGAAGTCCTCTCGGGGCTCGCTGCCGGCGATGTGATCGTCACCGAAGGTGTGTTTGCCCTCAAGTCCGAGCTGTTCCGCTAATCGCCTGCCCCACTACGTGTATACGCATTTTTTTGAGCCATGCTCGCCAAACTGATCAAGATGTCCATCCGGCTCCGGCTCCTCATGCTGGGGCTGTTGCTCGTCTTGTTGCTGGGCGGGGTCTATGCGGCCAAGTCCCTGCCGATCGACGCGATCCCAGACGTCTCCAATATCCAGGTGTCCGTGCTGACCGAGGCCCCGGGGCTGTCGGCCTACGAGGTCGAGCGCATGGTCACCTTCCCCATGGAAAATGCACTCAACGGGCTGCCGGGGATGAGCGAGCTGCGGTCGGTCTCCCGCGCGGATATTTCGGCGATCTCGATTGTGTTCGAGGATGGGACCGATCCGTGGTTTGCCCGCCAGTTGGTGCTCGAACGCGTCGGTCAAGCCCGCGGCGACCTCCCAGAGGGCCTGCCCCCGCCGCAACTCGCCCCCCTGTCGAATGGGCTCGGTGAGATCTACCAGTTTGTTGTCCGCTCAGACTTGCATACGCAAAAACAATTGCGAACGTTGCTCGACTGGGAAATCGTGCCGCGCATCCGCGGTGTCCCAGGTGTGATCGAGGTCAACACCATGGGCGGCGACCTCAAACAGTATCAAGTGATCGCCCGTCCGAGCCGGCTGCACGCCTACGGACTGACGATCCGCGAACTCGCCGACACCCTGCGCAAGGCCAGTGCGACCGTCAGCGGCGGCTATCTCGACCGCGACTCCGAGGCGTTTACCCTGCGGGCCGTCGGGACATTTCGCGATACCAGCGACATCACCAACGCGGTGTTGCACGTCTCCAACAGCGGTCAACCGATCCTTGTGCGCCACGTGGCCGAAGTCCGCGACGGTGCGGCCCTGCGCCAGGGTGTGATCACCTACCAGGGCGAAAGCGAAGCAGTCACCGGCGTCATCATGATGCTGTTGGGCGAGAACAGTCGCGAGGTGGTCTACGCGGTCAAGGACAAGCTCGCTGAAATCGAAGAGGAACTACCCCCGGGCGTCACGATCGAGCCGATCTACGACCGCGCCAACTTTGTCGAACGCACCCTGACGACCGTGCGCAACAACCTGCTCGAAGGAATCGCGGTCGTTTTTATTGTGCTTACAATTTTATTGGGCAGCCTGCGCGGTGCCATCGTCACGGTGTTGGGGATCCCGGTGGCCATGACGATCGCCGTGTTCGGGATGCATCTCACGGGGATTACCGGCGACCTGATGAGCCTCGGTGCGATCGACTTCGGGTTTTTGGTCGACGGGCCCATTGTCATCCTCGAGGCGCTGTTGGCCACGTTCCTCGGTTCGACACTCAAGGCCAAGGCGGGAGTCCGGGCGGCTCCCTACGCGCGCACGATGGGCAAGGTTGTGCGTCCGGTCGCCTACTCGGTCGCCATCATCATGTTGGTGTACCTGCCGCTGCTCGGACTTCAAGGGGTGGAAGGGCGGATGTTCAAACCCATGGCCATCACCATGGCGTTTGCCCTGTTTGGCGCACTGGTCTACTCGGTCCTGTTTTTACCTGCTCTTTTGGTCCTGTTTGTTCCGCCACTCAAACGCGACGGCGCAGCCTGGCTCTCGGTCATTGCCCGCCGCTATCGCCGTGCCGTCGCCGGTGCACTGCGACTGCGCTGGCTGTTGCTGATGGCTGCATCGGCCGCGCTTGTGGTCGCGGTCATCGAGTTTGGCAACGCCGGGGCCAACTTTGTGCCGCGGATCGACGAGGGGGACGCGGTGGTCACGATCCGCCGGGCCCCGTCGATCAACCTCCCCGAGGCGAAAAAACTCGACCTCGCAGCCGCCCGGATCCTGCGCGAGTTTCCCGAGACCGAGAGCACGCTGGCCATGACGGGCCGGGCCGAAGTTGCGATCGATCCCGTCGGCATGGACAACACAGATATCTTTGTCCACCTCGCGCCCAAGACCCGGTGGGAAACCGCCGACGACCTCGACGGACTTTCAGAAGCCTTCAAAACCGCCATCGAAACCCGGGTGCCAGGCACGTTTGTCTCGGTCTCGCAGCCGATCGAGGACCGCACCAACGAAATGATCAGTGGCTCGCGGGCCGACGTCCAGATCATGGTGTTCGGAGCCGACTTGCTCGAGCTCAAACGTATGAGTGAGAACATCGCTGATATCGTCAAACCGATCGAAGGGACAGGTGATGTGCGGGTCGAACGGGTACTCGGGCTGCCGGAGTTGACGGTGACGCCCAATCGCATGCGGCTGGCCCGTTATGGCGTGCGGATGGAGGATGCCCTCGACGCCATCGAGGCTGCACGTGTCGGAAGTCCGCTCGGGTGGGTGTTTGAAGGCCAACGCCGATTTGAAGTACGCCTCCACGTCCCTCCGCGGGCTCCTGTCCCCGAGGCCTTGGGCGACCTCTATGTCGAGACCGTCGACGGAGACTCGGTCCGCCTGTCCGAAGTTGCAGATGTGGTCGAGTCAGAGGGGCCAGCCCAGATCCGCCGACTCAACCGTATGCGCACGGTCCGAGTCGAGGTCAACCTGCGGGGCCGCGACCTCGTGTCCTGGGTTTCGGAGGCCCAACAACGCGTCCGCGAGCAACTTCCCCTGCCCAGTGGATACCGCGTCGAGTGGGGGGGACAGTTCGAGAACTTCGAACGCGCCGCCGAGCGCTTGATGGTGGTCGTCCCCGCGGCCCTGCTGGTCATCTTTGTGATGCTACAAGCAATTTTCCGCGATGTTCGCTACGCGACGGCCGTGTTTATGGTGGTGCCCTTCGCCCTGGTCGGCGGGATCGCGGGACTGATCCTGCGCGGGCTGACCTTCAGCATTCCGGCGGCCGTCGGCTTTATCGCCCTCGCCGGCGTGGCGGTACTCAACGGCGTCGTACTTGCCAGCGAGGTCCGCAATGCGATCAAACCCGGGGTCACGTTTGATCAGGCCGTGATCGAGGGCTCGGTCCACACCATGCGCGCCGTGCTGACCACCGGTGCGGTCGCAGCCCTCGGATTTTTACCGATGGCGACCGCGACCGGTGCCGGAGCCGAGGTCCAACGCCCGCTGGCAACCGTCGTGGTCTTCGGTATCGGTGCATCTACACTGATGACGATGTTCCTCCTGCCGGCGATCTTGAAGTTTGTCCTGCGCTCTGAGCAGCGCAAGAACACGCGGGCGATCGAGCCTGGATTCGAGGCCTGAGCCGACCGTTCGGTGGCAACCCGCCAGAACAGCTACGGACCACCCGAAAGCGTCACATAAAGCACGGGGACGGCCACTCCGAGAGAGACAAGGATCCACCCGCGCCCGCGCAGCCCTTTTTTTCCCGGGAGCATCAATATCCCCGAGGTGGCTAAAAACAACAAAAACACGGCATACCCATCGGCGATGTATGTCCAAGCTTTTTTACCGCGATTGAGGTGGAGCCAGTTGGACACGCGCAGCAACAACCGCGGCTTTTGCCCCGACTCGACCACTGCGACCGGCCCTTCATCTGCGCGTCGAATATACAACTGACGATTTTCGAGGAGTACCGTGGTTTCGTCGACATCGGACGGATAGACTTCGAGCGGTTGCTCGTCGATCGCTAGCTCGGCGAGTACAGCCGTGGCGATCGCGTTATCACCCTCGGGCAGTTGCAAGCTGAGTTCATGGGTTTGCTCGTAGTTGTCGAAGTTTGGATCCCAATCGCCGATGTGGTTGACGGCGAGACCAGACAATGCATAGACAAACGTCAATCCGACGGCGAGATACCCGATGTCGCGGTGAAACGCTCGCAGCCACGGGCGCCAACGCAAGCGGCGGCGGGACTTCGACGGGCGGGGGCTAGCTTCATCTGCGGGCATATCGACCTCGGGAAGTTGATCATACAGGTTTGTCCGGAATCTCAGCAACGCTCCGGCCGCGAGACGTCGGGCATCAAGCACGTTCTTGCACGCGCCCAATGTTTGCACGGGGCGTTGAGATGGTCGTGCCTCGCAGTCGATGATGCGCGGAAGAGCACGATCTTGTTCAAACATCTACATGTATCAACATGTAGATCGGCCATGCTCACGCGCGGCAGGACGTCAGCTATAGCGCTCTTCCAGCCACGGGTCGGCGTGGTTGTGATAGCCCCGGGTCTCCCAATAGCCAGGCTCGTCGCGGGCCTGAAAGCGGATCCCAGTCAGCCACTTGGCGCTCTTCCAAAAGTACAGACTCGGGACCACAGCGCGCACCGGGCCACCGTGGGTCGGTGCGAGCGGCCGGCCTTGGTGGCGAAAAGCTATCAGGACATCCGGTGCCAACGCCTCGTCGAGACGAACATTGGCGGTGTAGCCGTGGGCTGCCTCAAAGATCACGTGACGAGCTCGTCCGGTCACCCCCACAGCCTCGGCGATCTCCTGCAGGCGCACCCCTTTCCACCGGGCATCGAACATCGACCATCCGGTGACACAGTGGACATCCGAGGTCGACTCCGTCTGTGGTAATGCAAGTAACCCGACAAAGTCGAAGGTCTTGGGACGCTTGACTGCACCGCTGACGCGAAGGCGAAATTCAGACGGGCGCGGTGAACCGGGAATCCCACCCATCGGCTTGAGCGAGGTGATGATCCGCTGGCCCGGAGGAAGGCGCGGCTTTCCGTCGTCGCGGACCATCGCCTGGGCTTTGCGTGTGAGCCTGTCATCGAGGTAGTAGTAACCGCCACCCAACGCGACGATGACCGTGCCGGTGGCGGCACGGCGAATGAAATCGCGGCGCGAGTGGGCCCTGAGAAGGTCGGCACCGGGGTGGTTGTCGGACGGCATGGCTGGTCTCCAGATCGGAAAGTAGGGGCTTGGTGAAGATTGTACGTGCGAGGATACGGACTTGCTCGGCGGCCACTGGGCCACCTGCGATATCGGGTTCGCGTGCAGTCACCCGGCCAAACGCGTTCGCCGACGCGGTGTTACAGCGGATTTGGGCGGCCGGGCACTTTTGAACATCCCAGGGGAGGTTACTTGCGAACCAAGATCCGCACGATGTCGCCGGCGACCGTCTCACTGCGATATCCGAGTTCTTCGACCGCACCACGTACCGCTCGCAGCACTAGTTGTTGATGCAAGTGTTCGAGCAGCTCGCGTTCGAGGAGAGCGCGGTCTACCTCGCCACACACGAGTTGGTAGGCACCTTCGGAATTGCGGACAAACCCAAAATCCTCAACGGATCCGCAGGTTCCGGCATCGAACCGCAATTCGACCGGTTCGCCGGCACACTCCAAACTACCCTCGAGCATCAGCAGGTGCCCATCACCTGTCTCAGGGCACAGGCCGAGAGCTTCCAAGCCTGCGAGCATCTCGGAACAAGACCGGCTAGCGACCGCCACCGAGACGTATCGGCTCATTGTCGGACGCCTGAGACAAATCCGCACATGGGACAGGGGGCACAACGCGGTCCTTCCGTCACAACAGGCAACCCATCCTCGGTCAAATCGACAGGCGAGCCGGCGCGCCGAGGCGTTTCCTGGGCTGCGAGCCATTGGCAGCGTCGACACGCGTGCGCCGGAACAGGCGGTGCGCACGTTGGGATGGATGGTGACTCGCAAAAACCTGGCACACTGAAGTGTTGAAACAGGTCCCGCTGGCTGCGATCCGTTTTTGAGCGAACGCCCACAGCGCGGAGGATATCAATGCATCGCATCGATATCCAACTTTGAGAAGAACCGGCACATGTTTCGGATCTGCACCGGGAACGTTGTCCTGTCGCGAGTCGGGGCATCATGGGACACTCGCACAGAACCTTGAATGCGCACGGGTTGCCGACTGTGGGTCACGCGTTCCCGAAAACCTTCGCGCGTCGTGTCCAATCAAACATGACCATTTAGACATAAGATAAACCTACGAGCATGCTCACCGTTGACAGCAGGCCGCTCGACCGACACCATCTTTGTGTGGGATTGACGGCACCGAGGATTCTGATCGTCGAGGACGACCCGGATCTGCGGGCAGTGATCGACTCGGTGTTCTCGATGCAGAACTATGATGTCGTGAGCTGTCCAAACGGACGTGACGCCCTCCGGGAAGCCCTGCGAAATCCTCCCGACCTCGTGATTTCTGATGTCGTGATGCCGGAGATGGACGGCTGGACCCTCGTCAAACAATTTCGCAGCCACGCCCCCCTCGCGTTTGTCCCGTTTATCTTCCTCACGGTCCTCAACAGCGCAGAAGACCGTGTCCGGGGTTTTCGCCTCGGAGCCGACGACTACCTGCCCAAGCCCTTTCACTTCGAGGAGCTCGAGTACCGCGTGCGTGGGGCCCTCCGGCGAAGCCAACGACTTCCGAGGGAGTTTCGCGACGCCGGCGAAGAGGCAGCGACCTGTCTGAAAGGCACGTTAGACCAGGTCGGCTTGCCGTCGATGTTGGCGTTTTTAGAGCTCGAACGTAAATCGGGGTTACTCGAAGTGCTCCCCACACACCGGCCGACGACCGCGACCATCTACTTCAACGACGGACGGATCGTTCACGCAGTGATGGGAGAAAACGACGAAATTGCCGGTCCCGAGGCCGTGTATGCGGCCCTGACCTGGAGCGCCGGTGAGTTTGCCTTTGAGGCCTGTGAAGTCAATGTACAAACAACGATCGTGGCGACGACCACCCATCTGTTGATGGAAAGTGCCCGCCGCATCGATGAAGCGGACTGGGTCGACCTCGGCTAACCCGGGTTCGAGCCAACCTATCGACCGCCCTTACTTGTGCTGCAGCTTGTTGACCCCGGTCCAGTCGTCTGCGAGGCGCATGCCCTGAAGATCGCTGCATCGCTGCATAAACGTCTGGATCACCAGGTCGTCGGGCATTTGCTCGCGGCACTCGCCAAACAGGGTCAGTGCATGTTCAAATTCCCGGCGGTAGAAGTGGTGGATCGCGGTCTCAAACCGCGGTGCCATCGCGAGCTTGATCTCGCGTTCGTCGGGCGTCGCCGCGTCATAGACCTCGTAGAGGGTCACCGGCTTGGTCTGACCAACCACCTGGACAAGGTCGACTAGGCGAATACAAAACTCATCGGGGTCGCGCAGCGTATGATATGTATGTTCACTGATCAGCAATGGGACTGCATAGTTGCGCGTCAGCGATTCGATCCGGCTGGCGAGGTTGACCGGGTCACCGATCACACCGCACTTGAGGCGGTTGTACCCTCCGATCGTGCCCATGGTCAGGTGTCCGGTGTTGATCCCGATTCCCATGCCAATCGGCCTTTCGCCCTCGCGTTCGCGTTCTTCGTTGAACCGCCGCAACCCGCGGAGCATGGCAACCGCAGCCCGAACCGCGGCATCACCCGAACCGTTGCCACTGCCGTCGGCAGGCTCGTCGCTCGGGGCATCGAACAGCGCCATGATCGCGTCACCGATGTAGCTGTCGATAAACCCGCCATTGCGCAGGATCGCCGGCTCCATATGGCTGAGGTAGGTGTTGATAAACCGGATCGACTGCTCGGGCGTCATTTGCTCGACCAGGGTCGTGAACCCGCGAATATCCGAAAACAGAATCGTCAACACTTTTTGTGTATAGTCACCGAGCTCGACCTCGGTAATACTCTCGCGTCCGAGGCTCTTGATAAACTCGTGGGGTACAAACCGGCGGTGGGCGTCGGTCAGCGCGACCTGCTGGGTCAGGGAGTCCTGGAGGTTGCGGTACAGTCTCGCGTTCTCGATCGAAATCGCGGCCTGACTCGAAAGCACCCGCAACACCTCGATTCGCTGGGGCGTGAAGGCCCCGCTGGTGAGGTTGTTTTCGAGATACAAAACCCCGGTGAGCTTGCCCTGGTGGAGGATTGGGGTGCACAGGACCGATTTGAGTTTGCGCCCGGAGACAAACGGGTCCATCGAAAAATCGCCCTTGTGGGCAGCGTCGTCGAGGACAACATCGCTGCGGGTGCGAGCGACGTACTTGACGATCGACGCTGGCAGCAGGGCGCTGCGCTCAACCGGTGTCGATTGCAACACTTCGACCGTTTCCGGGTCGACCGAGCCCTCGGCTTCGATCAGCAGGCGCTCCCCGTCGGTGAGGATCAAAAACCCGAGCCGGGCACCGGCGTTCTCCATCGAGATCCGGATCAGGTTGCGCAGCAGTCGGTCGAGCCGGATTTCGGAGCTGATCGCCAACGACCCCTGGATGACGGTGCCCAGGTCGAGTGTCCGCATGGCGTTGCCGGAGCCCGTATGGGTCCCCGTCTCGTCCTCGATGGTTCCCCCGGCCTGCACCTGTCCGAGATACTCACGGAACTCGGTTGCCAGCTGGTGGACCTTGGCCTCGGCACCCCAGCGCCGGTATGCCTCGCGGGCGGCCATCAAAGTTGTAGACGCAACTAGTTCTTCGCCCCGACTGAGGTGGCAACGCGCGGTGCGTTCGAGTGCGAGAGCCTCGATGTGCATCGCCCCGGCTTCGCGCGCGAGCTGAGTCGCGTGGCTGTAGGCCGCCAACGCATCCCCCTCACGCCCCTGGACCAGCGCGAGCTCACCGGCCAACAACCGGCTGCGGGCTTTGAAGGTCGTGGGACAGCGCGCGGCCCAGCCATCGAGTTTATTGAGACTGCGGGCGACCTTACGAACAAGCTTGCGCCGCTCCTTGCCAACCGGCGCATCTGGATAGCGCGCCGCGGCGACCATGCCTTCGTAGAAGTAATATTCCGACAGGGTTGGGTTGGCAAAGGCCACCTCTAACCGCGGTTCGACCTCTCGCAGGGCACGGTGGGCATCTTCGTGGGCACCGGCCATGTAACACCGCATCGCGCGGTAGAGGTAGTAGTAGTGGGACGTCGCCGGGGTGTCGCGGTCGTTGAGCTCCTCGACAAATGCATCTTCATCAAACCCCTCGCAACTCAACGTCACCAAGGCATGGGTCTGACGACGCAGCGCCATACAGGTGCGCTCGACCAGGATCATGGTCTGGAGACGATCGATGTCGCCGACGCGCCTCGCAAATGGAATCATGCTCGCTGGAAATGCCTGGGCTTCGTCGAGCGGTACGCCTTCGAGTAATAAAAACACGGCGATGAACACCGCGTTGTAATCGGCGTAGACGAGGTCCCCAGCTTGGACACCCGACTGGTAGCCGCGGCGTAACAGCGCCCGAGACTCTGACAACGGCCGCATCCACGGGAAGATAAATGACCCGGCGATCACATCGAGTTTGGCGGTCAACCAGGAATTGGTGAAGCGTTCGTTGAGGGTCAGGGCCAGCTCACCGAACTCACGCGCTGTTGCATATGCACCAAATGCACCGCTCAGGACCATGCCGCACCCGGCAAATCCGTAGGCAGAAACATCCGAGAGACCTTTTCGCAGGGAGATGTTGGCGATCCGCATCATCACG
>CAZUPD010000093.1:0-31546 GCA_964621785.1 uncultured Nannocystaceae bacterium | reverse complement strand
GTAGATCGCTCCGATCTTTTTGGCACTCTTTTGGCACTTTTGTATCCACCGAACAAAAAAACGCCGTAGGACCCCTTGAGGGGAGAGCCTCGGCTAAATTATGGAGACGGGGATGGGGATGGGTATGGGGATGGGGATGGGGATGGGGATGGAGACGGCGACGGCGACGGCGACGGCGATGGTGATGGAGACGGCGATGGCGATGGGGACGGCGATGGCGATGGGGACGGCGATATCCTGCCTGTCGACTACGAGTTCCCGGGCCCTTACACGGTCGATGTCAGCTCGGGTAGTTTTCCCGCGCCCGGCAGCTGCGACATGGCCTATGAAGTCTTCACCCCGAGTGAGCTCCGCACCGAGGTCACGGTCCTCCTCGCCCACGGGTTTCAGCGAACCATTGCGGATATGGCGGCTACTGCGGAACACGTGGCTTCTTGGGGTGTTCGTGTCGTCACAGCTCCGCTGTGTTCCAACAGTTTCCTCGGCGTCGATCATGCCCAAAACGGACATGATATTGCCTCCCTCGCCGGTGCCGTTGCACCTGCGGGCGCCGTCTACTCCGGTTTCTCCGCTGGTGGGTTGGCGGCATTTGTCGCCAGCACTGACGATCCGCAGACGGTGGCCTATGTCGGCCTCGACCCGGTCGACAACGAAAATCTCGCAGCCGGGCTTGCCCCTCAAGCCGACTTTCCTGTCCTCGCCGCCGTGGGTGAGCCCGGGATGTGCAACAGTAACTCGAATTTTGTCCCCACACTGTTGGCAATCCCGCAGGCGCGGGCACTTCGGGTTGTCGGCGCCAACCACTTTGACTTCGAAACGGACATGTGCCCCGGCTTCGATTTCGCCTGTTCGGTGTGCGCCCCGGCGGGCGGTCCTCCACGCGAGCTCGCCCTCGGTTTGAGCACGGCGGCGCTCGTATGGGTGTCTGGTGCCGACGTAAACGGCGAGGGCTGGTGGACCGCAGGTGAGGTTAAATACAATCAGTTTCTCGCCGACGAGCGAATTGTGTCACTCAAGTAGGGGCAATCCCGGACTCCTGTTGCCGCTTGTGCATACATCTAGGTCCTCGGAAGTCCTGGTCCCTGCGAGTTGTGCATACGCTTGCAAACGTGCAAGATGAGGTGTGTCCGTCCACGTTGTTGAGGTACTCCCGGGTCCTGATCGTGATCGCTATCTCCCGCTCTTGCGGCTCGCCGATGACTCCGAGCAAGAGATTTGCAGCTACATCCATCGCGGCCAGCTCTACGGGCTCCTGCAACCGGACATGCAGATACCGTGCGGACACGTACTCACCCTCAATGCAGGGTCGGACGTTGTTGAGCTCAAAAGTGTGGCGATCGCTGAGGCGTATCAGGGGCAGGGGCTCGGTCGCCAACTGATCACCACGGTCCTCGAGCGCCTGCGCCTGCGTGGGATCGGCAGGGTGGTCGTCGGGACGAGTTCGTCGAGTGTGGGCGTGTTGGCCTTCTATCAGAAGCTCGGTTTTCGCCCGTGGAAAGTCGAACGCGACCGCTTCACGCCAGCCCATGGCTACCCGGAGGGCCTCCTCGAACAGGGGATCCCCGTGCGCGATATGATTTGGCTCGACCTCGACCTGTAGCTGGATTCTATTTTATTTGTAAGTACAATTTACAAGATGGTTCGTCCGAACAAACACGAACACTAATTTTTCGCGCCAATCCCCGATCGTGTTACGAGGTGTTGATGGATCGACCGACCCAACTTCGATTGATGCGTGCCGCGCTTGCCGACAACGTGCCACTTGGTGACGAGCACGCCATCGACATCGCCGAGTACCTCGACCCGCAGCGGTTCGAACGCGAACGCGATGTTGAGTTCCGTACGCGTGTCAACCTGGTCGCTCACAGCTCGGAGGTTGCCAAGCCGGGTGCGTTTGTCACCCGCGACGTCGTCGACACACCGGTTCTCATCGCACGTGGTGATGACGGGATTGTCCGGGCGTTCCTCAATGTATGTCGCCACCGGGGTGCGACGGTCGAGTTGCGCGAGCGCGGGCAGTGCAAGCGGTTTGTCTGTCCCTATCACGCATGGTCCTACGATCGCTGCGGCAGTCTGGTGTCTGTGCGACACCGCGAAGGTTTCCCATCGCTTCGGCAAGGCGAGACAGGGCTCGTCGAGCTCTCGTGCGAGGAGCGGGGCGGTCTGATTTGGGTGTGTCCCGACCCAACGTGCCGGGGTGTCCTCGATCCCGATTGTTGTGAGTTACTCGACGAGGTTGCGGCGTTGGGCCCCGAGCATCCGCACCTGTACGCACGCGAGTCCCGGGTGTGGCGCGCCAACTGGAAGCTCATCGTCGAGGGCGGACTCGAATCCTATCACTTTAAGATCGCACACCGGAACACGGTCGGGTCATTGTTTACCGATACCGGATCGATCTACGAGGGCATCGGCGACCACGTTCGCCTCGTCCTGCCGCGCACGACCATGGCCTCGCTGCGCGAGGTCCCCGAGGCGGAGTGGAACCTGCTCGAGCACGCCAACGTGTTGTACACATTGGTGCCCAACGCGTCGATCCTGGTCCAAAACGGTCACTACGTATTGATCGTGCTCCACCCGCTCGCGGTTGATGCCACCCGAGTCGAGCTCGCCACCGTGTCCCGAATGCCCGGCGACAATGGGTACAGCACCCGCGAACAGGAATTTTTGCACAACAACCACACATTCACCGTACGGACACTCCACGAGGACTTCACGATCGCCGAGCAGATCCAGCGCGGGCTGGCGACAGGGGCCAACCAGACATTGCGGTTTGCCCGGTTTGAGTCTGCACTTCGGGACTTCCACGCGGGCCTCGAGCGACGCCTTCGCTCGGCCTCGCACCCGGCGACGCAATCATAATCGAACCAACCAAACAGTCATGTCTCGTTTGGTGGACCACCTGATACCGAGTGGACCTCTCGCCTCGAATCCAGAGCCGGTACCACCGCGTTCCCCACCGAGATAGCGAGACTGACGAAATAGAAACTCATCGTAGTGATGATGCTTGCGTGGAAGAGGTATACCCCTCCGATACAAAGGACACCTGGCGCGACGGCCAGCCATGTGCCGAGATCTAAATTCCGCTCATATTCCCTGGCGAGTTCAAACAGCTCCGGCAATCGGTTGAGGTTCCCATCGAGCATGATCAGCGCCGCGGTGTCGGTCGCCACCGAGCTAGCCCCCGCGAGGGATATCGACACATCGGCAGCCTTGAGTGCGATCGCGTCATTGATCCCGTCGCCGACGAAGCATACCCGGCGCCCTTTCGCCTGTAGTTCGCGTACGATCGCGGCTTTTTCCTCGGGAAGTACCTCGGCATGCACACGCTCGATACCGAGTTCGTGGGCCAACTGCTCTGCGGGAGCTCGCCGATCGCCGGACACCATGGCCACCTCTCGTCCGAGGTTTTGCAGGGCTTGGATCACTTCGCGGGCCTCGTCGCGAATAGGAGTTGCCAATTCGATCTGGCCGATCACCTGGTGGTCCACGGCTACATAAACGGATGTTGTGTTTTGTGTCTCCCGGGACAGAATTTCTGGAATCGTGACCCCGTCGCTCCGCATGAGCTGGGCACTCCCGACTCTGACCTCGCATCCTTTGACACGTGCTCGCAAACCGCGGCCGGTTGCGACCTCCACCCGTTCGGCACAGGTCACGTCAATTTCTTCAGCTTGCGCCGCGGCTAAGATCGCGCGGGCAATTGGATGCGTCTGTCCGACCTCCGCAGCAGCCGCGGCCTGCAGCACCGCCCGGGTCGGTACTCCGTTTATCGGGTGTACAGCGATGACGGATGGCGTACCCGTCGTCATTGTTCCCGTCTTATCAAATAGCACCGTATCGACCTCACCGAGCAGCTCGAGTGCACGGGCGTCTTTGACGAGAACGCGTCCTCGGGCGGCGCGAATAATATATGTAAGTGCACCTAGTGGACCTGCCGCCCGCATTTGATAGCCAAAACCGACGCCACACACAGCGATTGCACTGTTCACTCCCAACAGTGGAAGCGTCAGTGCACTGAACGCGAGTGTCGGCGCGGCACCCCCCTCAACAATTCGCTCTGCCCGCAGTCGCACACGAGATGTGAGCTCGTCGGTATTTGACAATATGCGTTGGAGTTCGCCAACGGTGGTCCCGGAGCCGGAACGCGTCGCACGAATTACAAGTGGTCCCTCCACGACCATCGTCGCCGCGTAGACCTCATCTGAAACAGACTTCACCGCTGGCGTCGACTCCCCTGTCAGGGAGCACTCGTCCACCAAGCCGACACCCTTCACGACAAAGCCATCCACGGGAATCGGATTGCCAGCGCGGACAATCACGTGAGTGTCGACAGACACAAGTGAAATGTCGACCTCGACCTCCACGCCATCGCGGAGTATCCAAGCCCGTGTCGGTAAATCACCAAAAACCTGTACAAGTTCGTCACGGGTCCTGCGACGTGTTCGCTCGATCAGTTTCTGACCACCGGATGCGGTGAGACCACCAATTGCACATAGCACGTATTGACCGGTGAACAGAGTTCCGCCAACAAACACAAACTCATAGATTTCCGCCCACGGAGTGTGACCATTTTTGCGGCGCGAAACCACACGGTCGAGATAGGAAAGTGCGACAATGCTGAGAGGCATCGTCGTGAATGCCGTGAGCGAGGGAAGCCATATCC
Source organism: uncultured Nannocystaceae bacterium (assembly GCA_964621785.1). Classification (GTDB taxonomy): domain Bacteria; phylum Myxococcota_A; class Polyangia; order Nannocystales; family Nannocystaceae; genus JACKDW01. The sequence goes on along the minus strand of CAZUPD010000093.1, from coordinate 26,883 downwards.
CCACAATCTGGAGTGCGAGAGCCCCGCCACTGAGGGCAAGCTCTTCGTCGAGTACGTCGGTCGAAGATCCTTCCTGCTGCCCGTCGGAAGATGTCGAAGATTCGGACGAGCGACTGCGATAGGCGAGGCGAGCAGCGACCGCCGTTGCGACGCCCACCATCAAGATGCTGACGAACACAAAAACACCCCGTTTTGCAGCCTGTGGTCTCTCATGGGGCCTAGCTCGACTCGCCTAGCTCGGCGAGAGCCTCGAGGAGGGCCTCGACCTCTGAACTTTGGTTGTCGCCAGAGAACGATATCCGAATTGCACAATTGCTCAACGACTCAGGTACTGCCATCGCCGACAAGACCCGTGACGGTGTCCGTTTGTGGCTGCTACATGCCGATCCACGGGAGACACAGAACCCGAGGGCATCGAGGTCCTCAAGCATAATTCGAGCAGGAACCCCGGGGAACGCAAGCATGAGGATGTACGGAGAACTACGGTCCATCGCTCCGAGTTGCTGAAACAGAATACCTCGCTCGGATAGGCCCGCAATTAAGGACCGCCTCAACGTTTGAACATGCATAAACCTGTCTTGAAAGACCTCAACATTTTCTTGTAGGGCCTCTCCGAACAGGGCGATACCCCGTACATTTTCAGTACCCGGACGAAACGACCCCTCCTGCACGCCGCCGTAAAACATGGGGGCGATTGAAAACCGGCGATTTAGGTACAAACAACCTGTACCTTTCTCCGCACCGATCTTATGCCCCGACATGAACACAGAATCCACCACATGGAGATCGATGTCCCAACGGAGTTTTGCAAATGTCTGCACTGCATCGCACACAAACAAGATCCCAGGATCGACCCCCTTGACAGCTCTTGCGAGAGTGTTGATTGGCTGAATGACGCCTGTTTCGTTATTGACTGCCATGACGCAAACCATCGCAGTCGAAGGGCCCACCCGCGACTCGAGCTCGCCTAGCTCGACGTACCCCTCCCGGTTGACGGGGACTTCACGGATGCGATATCCCCATCGCTCCATCGCGTAGGCAGTTTGGTAGACAGCCGGATGCTCGACAGCGGAAACGATGATTTCGTTGCGGTTGCTGCCTTCGTCCCGCAGTCGACGCAGATAACCTTGAATCACAAGGTTCGCGGCCTCGGTTGCCCCAGACGTAAAGTAGACCTGTCTCGGATCATCACTCCCGATGTGGTCGGAGACCTGTTTGCGAACGCGATTGATCGCCCTACGCGCGTGCACACCGACAACGTGTTGGCTCGACGGATTACCGGACAACCCTTGGGAATCAACTCGGTGTCGCGCCGTTTCGGACACCGGCATGGTCGCCGCACTATCAAAATAGTACCGTTTCACTCGGAGGTACTCTCCTGTGATTTTGTGTAGAGCGACATCGTGTCAAAGACACGTTGTGACGTGAGATAGTTGAGCATGTGCCCCCACGGCGGACGAAATTTACGCACATCTTCAGAACGGACGAGTGACAACTCTGGGGTGCTTGATACCTCTGGGAACACGATCTGAAAGCATGCACGAGAAAAGTCGGCCTTCAGCCAATTGGTCGCAATCACCCCTCGGTGAATCTTTTCTGAGATGTATGGATCGTCGTCTCTCGAATACAAGCAAACATGGTCAAACTGTTCACCGTAGTGCACGAGTAACCCGCCATATGTGGCAGGGCAAAGAGGTCCAAACCCCTTTTGATAGAGGGTGATCACGGTATCGTTGCGAATCACCTCCAGCGCGGTGCGGTCCTCGGCACGCATGTCGATCCCATCCCCCCCGTCACGCATCCAAGTGGTGTCCATGAGGAACGGGCCACTGATGGCAAAACGCTCACCGTCATGACTCTTGAGGAGTACCGAGCCTCGCTCTTCGTAGAGTCGCCCGTGCACGCTCGGACTTCCTTGGCCCTTGACCCTCGCCTTTGCTTTCTTGATGAGAGCTGCGTATCGATTACTGTTTTGCGTCTGAAGCATCACGACGAGGTCTTCAAAGTCACGTGATTGCAATCTCGTCAAATAGGCTTCAGGCAGGCATGATGCATACCGCTGTTCGGAGACAGCTGCCCGCAGTTCACTTTTTTTGTCCCGTCGCGCCAGCAGGCGCGAGGTGTCCGACAAGCAAACATTAAGCTTGACGCGGTGACCCTGCGCCCGCAGCCACCGCGACAGTGCCAAGCCTCGGTCAAACGTTAACAAGGCCGTGTCACTCACACCGCCGACACCTCCGAACGTAAACTTTTGACCATCGTGACGCACGGACACGTGCCCACAATCGAGTACAATATCTTCTCGAAACCCAGTCAGCACTCTCCGGATTTCGTCCCAGCGCGGCCATGTCGTGAACTCCACTGTCAACCTCCACCTTCAGACGCCCCCGAAAAACTCCGAGCCACCCGGCTACTCCCCACCACCGCCAAAGACCAATGGGTTATAGGGGCTGCACAGGGGCTCCCCGGCCCGGACTCCTGGCATAAACTTTTGCCAGTCACCCGAGATGATTGTCGGTGAGTCGACGACGCGAGCACCGTCCTCAAAATAACTGGCACCGTAGGCCAGTCGCGGTTGCGAAGTTCGATTTGTCGCCGCCCCATGCACATTCAAGCAATGCTGAAAGCTAATCTCTCCCAACTCGAATGGCCGAGTGTCGATCACGACATCGCGCTTTTTCATGCTCTCCGCAACAGCGTGGTCGTGGTCGCGGGAAAACTTGTCGAATGGGATTTCCTGGACGATCTTGTGGGTTTGCATCCCCTTCGCTAATTCGAGCATCCCCATCGTTCGCGGCGTCGGTTGAAGTGGAAACCACACCGTTCCGATATTGCGACTGACGATCGGATAATGATGGCCGTCGTAATGCCAAGGTGTTCGCCCGCCTCCCGGCTCCTTGCATAGAAAATCATCGTGAAACATACGCACCCGCGGGACCCCCAACAGCGTGGCGGCGAGCTGTGCCAATCTCCTACCCGTGACAATCTCCTTGATGGCGTCGCTCTCGAGCCACATGAGTTCCATGCTGCTAAAGTGCCGCTTGGGATCGTGGTCGTGGTGTTTGTAGAAGACCCGGAGCGCCTCCTGTCGAAGGGAGGCGAGGGCACCCGGGCTAAAAAACTGAGTCAGACGAATGTAGCTATCCGCTCGAAACTGACGAATTTGGTCGTCTGTCAACGGATAGGGCTGGGCCATCTCCCGCCGGAGTTCCTCCAGACTCAGGGCCTGAACGTCGTCGACCGGACTCGACACAGGGAGCTCAGACGGCCCGTCGTCCACACGGTTGTCCGCTAACGAGAGATACCAATTCCACCACTGTTCGTTGGTCCCCTCCCATGTTTCATCGATCCGATCTGTCCTCTTGTTCCCCTCGGGGAGGTATCGGTTCTCTCGGTCGCTACCCTGTGACTTCATGATAGACCTCGCTGTGTAGAATTTTGCTGCTCCGCCAGAACGCGATAGCGATTTTTAAGCGCATCACCACAGAGATAACAACTCAGATAGTAGCGCTTCGTATCGGTGAACGCTTGACGCCCATGTAAAAGTCTTAGGTTATCCATCATGACAAGCATGTTTTCAGGAACCCGATAGGTTGGGTCACAGTTCTCTGGGTCCTTCAAAATAGCCTGTAGACGTCGGTAGGTGTCGTAGAAGGGGCCCGGGGTATCCGTGGAGAACATCATTTTGTCTTTGTTATAGTGAATCTCCTGGAAGTTCCCGACCAGGTCGTATACTAAAATCGGCTTGGAGGAACGATAGTGGATTCCTCTCGATTGATTCACAAAGTAGACAGGTGTGCTGCGGAGGACGGCTTGATCCTCGTGGGAAAGTTGTTGAACAACATGGAGTCCGTCGGCGAAAAGATTCTCACCACCCACGTCTGCTTGCCGTATCACGTGAAGCAACTGGACAGCAGGGGGATGCTGTTTAAACACAATATCGTTGTGTAGGTACACAGGACCGCTGACTTCTGCCAGGTTTGTTGGGGCGTCCTTGACCGTCAGCTCCATGATATCTTCAAACTGCGTGGTCTCAATCCTCGAGACATACTCGGCAAACGCCCGGATCGATTCTGGACCAGGAGGGACACCCTTGATCAACACCACTCCGTAGGTAAAGTACGTCTTGAGGCAGCAAAATAATTCATGCGCGTGATCTTTGTCCATCACGCGGTTGAAGTCGTACACCTCGTGGTCCCTCAGGTTTTTCCACGGTACGCGAGACAATTCGCAGATGGGGTCAGGATGCATCGCAGTCCGCCATAGCCACAACACAGAGTAGGTATGACTCGTCCCGTCGACCCACGAAATGACGACCTCGGTTGCCGCTTCGTCGACAGTCTCGACATTACCCATCGTCACCGCGACGGGCGCTGAATCAGGCATCGTGTACTGTAACCGACCGTCGGTCCAACCTTCGCTATCGTAGGCTTTCTGCTCAAACATGTTAAATTTTAGCCAGCTGGATGTGAAGACAGCTCTCTCGCCTCTATCCCGATGAAGCATCGAAATTTTATCTGAGAACAGGCTGATTTCAAAGAGAGGAGTCTCGAGCTTTTTAAGTATCATCGGGTCCAACCCCTCCCTTCTGGCGACGGTGAACCACACCTGCGAACAACAAATCGCCCCCGCCCTGGACGGCCGATAAACGCACCATCGCGAGCAATCTGCTCACCCCGACTGATCGTCAGTACGGGGGCCCCTGTAACCACCATGCCGTCATATGTGCAAAAATCGATCGCGGAATGCAGGAGCTCAACCGACAGCCTTCGCTCTTTGCGTGGGTCGAACACAACCAAGTCCGCGTCAAATCCAGGCGCGACTTGACCTTTGTGATGGAGACCAAAGATACGTGCAGGTTGACTGCAACAGAGCTTCACCCATTGGTGGAGGTCAATCCGCCCCCGGCGAACACCAAATGAGTACATCTGCGCGAGCCGAGTTTCAATTCCAGATGTACCAGCCGGCACGTTGTCGGAGTCCTTGTGGCTACACTTCGCCCGGGGATTGTGATCTGTCGAGATGATGTCAACCGTACGGTCAACAAGTGCCTTCCACAGGGTATCTTGATGCTCTTGGTCGCGGATTGGCGGACAGATCTGGAGTGCTCGTGCGCGCCAATCAGCACGTCGGTACACCTCATTTGTCAGCAACAGATATTGCGGGCAAACTTCGCCGTAGGCCCTTTGACCCCGCAGCTTCGCCCGGCGGAGCTCCTCGATCCCTTCTTTACAGGAAAGGTGAAACAGAAGGAGACGCGCGCCAGCGAGTTGTGCCATGGCGAGAGCCCGATGAACGGCCTCTCCTTCCATGACCGAAGAGTGAATTGATGGATGCCATTGCGGCCCCGCCTTACCAGCCTCCTGGTGCTGCCGCTTCAGCTCCTCAATGATGTCATCATTTTCAGCGTGAACAATAGCGAGACCATCGTGCTTCGCAATGACCTGCATTGCGCGGAAAATGGCCCGGTCCGGCATTCGGTAGCCTTCGTAAACCATAAAGAGTTTAAACGAGGGTACACCTCTCCGGATGATCGATTCTATCTCCGACAGACGTGGTAATTCGGGGTCCCGAAGCATGAGATGCAGGCCAAAATCTACGACAGACTGTCCCTCCGCATCTGCAAGCCTTCCATCCAATGCATCGTGTAGACTTCGCCCGGGGAGCGACTGTGCAAAGTCGATCAGCGTCGTCACACCGCCGATGGCGGCTGCCCGGCTCCCTGTCAGAAATGAGTCGGCAGTCGGAACCCAAGGATGGACCATGGTCGGATCGGTGAGATGGACATGTCCGTCGATCGCCCCAGGAAGAACGAAATGATCGCGTGCGTCGATCTCGACATTCCCCGTAAGGTCCTCGCCGAGCGCAACAATACGCTCACCTCGGACCGCGACATCTGCTACGAATGAGGTCGACTCCGTCACGACCCGTCCACCCTTGAGAACGAGATCGTATGTCATGGGTGTACTCTTTCCGCTGCCGACGGGCGAGGTTCGAGCCGCGACTTCGATGGGGATTGCTCGGGTCGCTTCGTCAGGCGCGCTCTCAGGTCGAGTGCTGCGTCGGTCAGTTCGCGCATGCTGGGTGCAAACAGATAGAACATTGCCAGGCGAAACCCTCGCGTACGAAGTTGCCGAGTGATCGTATGCTCCTCCGAACAAAACACCATTTGGCCGGTGTCGAGCGCCCTCGCACGCGGGAAGTCGAAAAACTCCTCGGCGCGACCTTCGGCAAAGGTTGTCAGGTGAAACTGTCCTCCGACACGCGGGGAATCTGTCCGGGGTGTCTCTTCGAGACAGGCTGCGAGGTCACCGGTACATAGGGAGAGCATCGCCCGATAGATGGACTTGCCGTACAGGCCGTTGTGAAACGGTTCCCAAACGGAAGCTGCCCGACCATTGAGCTCCGTCAGGATGAGCTCCCCATCTCGAATCCACACTTCGACATTCCAAAACCCATTGCGAAGACCGTGTGCTTCGACAACCTGCAGACTGAACTCGCGTAGGCGGTTGCGGTCTTCCGGTGACAAACGCGACGGGCTGATATAGGCATCCACGGTCTGCGGCGCATCGAGAAAGTAGACTGTATCGGTCATACTCCAAATATGTGCGGTTCCAGATGCGTCCGACCACCCTTCAACGATATACTCACTTCCATTCTCCACAAATTCTTCTGCGAGGAGGATATTTTGGGCCGCGAGGGGATAGGTTTCCAAGTCCACATACTCTGAGAAAAACCTCGTGAACAAGGAGTTCCACGACCTCAGCTCCGGGCGGATTTTTAGCAGGGCAGCGTCGAGCTCCTCCTGGGAGTTAATTCGAAACTGGAGCATCGAGCTCATCAAATTGGTCGGTTTGAGGTAACAGGGGAAACGCGGCACGCCGCTCCCCCAGCGACCCGACGCGAGGTCGATGTGGTCAAACCAGATGGTGGCGTGTTCTCGACACCGTGAGTAGTACTTGTGACTCGCAAGAAATGTCGCTTCAAACGTCGGCCCCGGGAGGCCGTGGCGCTGACACAAGATACCTGCAACCATACTGGCCAAGTCGTGGGAGTACAACACGCCATCAATTTGATGCTCAGAAATGTATGCCGAGCAGCGCTCTGTGTACTGAACCAAATCAAACTCAGGATCAGGGGTATAGGGGTTGGGCTGCCGATAGGTGAATTTTGGATCATCCATCCAATGAAACCGATAGGCATGCTCATACGCCCGTAACACGTGCCTGTCGTGGGAAATGGGCAGGACAACCAGGATATTGTGCATGTTAGAGCTCCGGTCGAATTTGCCACAACGAGTCCATAAACTCGCCCTTGGGGTCGCAAAAATTCCGATGAATCGCAAACCCTGATGCCTGTGCAAGTTCCTCGATTTCGGTGGGCAGGAGCTTAAAAGAGTATTCGACGTGAATCGGCTCGAACGCGTGAAACGAAAAGGTTTTTTCTAGCCGCGAAACTGTAACCTCTTGTTCGACCAGTGAGATCAGGTAGCTCTCCATCGCTCCAATCACGGGATTAAAATAGCTATAGTAGCGGAAGGTTGAAAGATCAGCATCTCCGCCGAGCTCGCGATTGACCCGACGCAATAAGTTGAGGTTAAACTGGGCAGTCACGCCCGCGGCGTCGTTGAATGAGGCGTTATGGACCAGCATATCCTTGCGCAGGTCAAAGCCGACCATTAAAAAGTCGCCCGTCCCGAGGGCTTGGCCCAGCATCCTCAGAAACTCCTGCTGTCCCGCCGGCAGGAAGTTACCGATACTCGAACCCAAAAACAGCACGAGGATCGGGTGCTCAGACTGCTTCCGGATATGGCGCAGACCCTCGATATACTCGGAGACGACTCCATGAATCGTCAGACCTTCGCGTTCCGGCACATGTTCTCGGATCAGCTCCATGACCTTGGCGGAAATGTCGACCGGGTAATAGTTGATCCGGGTACCGGCTGCGAGGAATCCTTCGATCAGCAGTTTTGCCTTGCCGCCATTCCCGGGACCGAGCTCGATGATATCGAGCTCCGTTTGATCGAGTACTGCCGGTAGGATGTGCTCGATACTCTCTAGGGCCCGCACTTCCGCTCGGGTAACGAAGTACTCTGGCTGCTGCGTGATTTGCTGGAAAAGCTCACTTCCGTGATCATCGTAGAAATACTTGGAAGGGAGGTGCTTGGGCTGACCACTGAGCCCCGCGAGGACGTCGGCCGCGAATCGCCGTATGAGCGAGTCTGATGTGAGCGTTTTTTTGTCGATGAGGTGAGTGACTTTCATCGCAGTATCCAAGGACGAAAATGCACGATTGAGAAAGGGGGCACTTACGCTCCAGCCTCAATGTGGGCCGCATCGTACCCGGCTGGCCGAATCACGTCAACGCATGTCTCGGCCGCCGAACTCGCCCATTGACTGCTGTGTCGGAACCATAACCGTACATTTGATCGAAGTGTGAAGTCCAAATCATCGCTCACGAATCTCAAGCATGAGTGTGTGGTCATTTGTGGAGCCTGTCGCGCTCCTGTCGGGAGTCAGGTGCAATGCGAATCGAAGTGAAACGTTATCCGCAAGATGTGCGCGTGGCAGTTGCTCGTTCGGTCATTGTTGAGAGTCGCGACGGTACCTGCATGCTCTCAGCCGCGTATCAGACCTTCACAACTTCGTCCAACTTGAGTTGTTCAGCTGGCATCCTCGGAGCGTAGACCCTCGCAAAAACCACGAGTCTACTCGATCTATGGTACGTGAGGGCGGATGCATACGTTTTCACCAAAGGACCCCGAGTTTCGTGGCCGCGTCGAACAGAGCTTTGCGCGTCAGGCTTTTATGCAGACTCTCGGGGCCAAACTTGTGGCGGTGGCACCAGGTCGTGTCGAAATCACACTTGCGCGTGCTTCCGCGTTGACGCAGCAACACGGATTTTTACATGCGGGCGCGGTGACTTCGGTCGTCGACAGTGCGTGCGGCTACGCGGCCCTCAGTTTAATGCCGCCAGGCGTGGCCGTCCTCACCGTCGAATTCAAGGTCAACCTGCTTTCGCCAGCACGGGCGCCACGGTTCGTGGCCGTCGGGAGTGTCAAGAAAGCGGGGCGGACACTGATGGTTTCTACGGGGGAGGTGGTGGGCATCGACGGTGAGCAGCGGGTACCGGTGGCGATGATGACGGCGACCGTCATGGTCGTTCAGGGCCGCGGGTTGCGGGATTGAGTTCTCCCGGAATCTTGTTGATTGTACGGACCTCAAGGTATCTACTTTGGTCGCACTAGCGAGCACTTCAATTTTTGCAAATCTTGCTGAAGTCGAGGAGTGATACGCCCGACTCGGTGGGCGCATCACTCGGGCGCCTCGAGCCCAAACGCGTCGGCGAGCAGTTCGTATGATCGAAGCCTGACCTTTGGATCATGGCTCAGCGTCATCACCATGACTTCGTCGGCCGTGGCTTCCGCCGCAACACGCTCGATCGCCGCACGTACACGCCTTGGATCACCGACGATGAGTAGCTGTCCCATGGGACCGATATTCTCGGGATGTGGAATCCAGCCATGGGCCTCGACTTCTTCGGGGCTCAAGACCACCACGCTGCGACCTCGTTGCAGCAGTGACAGCGAATAGAGCACCGGCATTGCGAGTCGCTTTGCATCCTCGTCGCTCTCGGCACACAGCGCGTGTACGGCCAAAATGACACGTGGTTCGGGAAACATGGCCGACGGCGCAAATGCCCTGCGGTAGGTGTGCGTCGCCATCGCTGGCGGAACTGGGCTGAAGTGACCTGCGAATGCATAGCCGGACCCGAGTGTTCCTGCCAACTTTGCACTTCCTCCGCTCGATCCGAGCATCCAGATCGGTGGCAGCGCGACACCAGTCGGGTTGACGAGGATCCGCGAGTACGGGTGCCCGGCGGGAAACCTGCCGCTTTCGAAGTCGAGGAGCTCGCGCATGAGGCCCGGGAACTGGTCGCCCGAGGCCGAGCGCAGCGCCTGCGCAGTGAGGGGATCGGTACCCGCGGCCCGGCCAATCCCGAGGTCGACGCGATCGGGAAACAGGGCGGCGAGTGTCCGGTATTGCTCGACGACTCGAAGGGGTGTGTGGTTTGGAAGCATCACTCCGCCAGCCCCGAGCCGGATGTGCCGCGTCGCGCCGCCGACGTGGGCGATCAAAAGTTCCGGCGAGGTGCTGGCGATACTCGCCATGCCGTGATGCTCGGCGTACCACAGCCGCGTGTAGCCCAGCCGATCGGCAAGGGCGGCGAGTTCCACCGCACCGCGGAGGGCGAGGGAAGCCTCGCGTTGCGAGGAGACGGGTAGAACATCCAAGATCGAGAGCTGCATCGGGGTTGTGGTCCTGGCAAACCGTGTCGCTTCCGTGCATCTACCTGACGTCGGCCCGCGGTTCAAGCAAACCCGCGCGGGATGCCACACAACAGGGGTCGGCGAGCGTCCTCAGTCGAATGTATATAGTTTGAGACGCTGAAAACCAGGCACATTCATGCAATTGTACACGCAATGAATACGGAACGTCTCTCGTGCCGGAACATGGGTCATGCCGGTCGGACGGCGCACGACACCGGTGGTGGTCGGGTCGAGATCGCGAACCGTTCGAGAACATGTGGTCTGGCTCACAACATGAAAAAGGTTCGGTTTTGACAACGGATTGTGCGTTTTGTACGACGGTGATAGGTTGGAGAACCTATCCGTCGATAGAAAGAGGGCGACAATGCTGATCTGTACGCAGTGTGAACGACATTACCGCGAGCAAGAAACCCGTTGTCCGTTTTGCGGACTTGGAGCGCGCAATGTCTCGGCGAGGCCTTGGGTCACCATCGGGCTCGGGCTCGCGCTCGGTATGGCCACGTCGGCCTGTGGCGAGGAGATGAAGGACACAGATTCGTCGACGTCGAGCGTGTCGGCGACCTCGACCACCGATGGTGACACGACCACCGATACCGATACCACGGAATCGGGTGAGGCCACCACCGACATGACCGAGACAGATACCTCCGATTCCAGTGAGACCACCAGCATGACCACCGACGACAGCGGGTCGTTCTACGCCGGTCCCACGACCTCCGAGCCGGGTACGGATACCGACACAGATACCGAGACGGATACCGACACGAGTACGACGAGCGGGACGGATACCGATGACAGCGGGTCGTTTTACGCCGGTGCGCCGGGACATGTCTCTCCAGACACGAAGTAGCCACGGTCCATGGGCTTAGAGGACACACGCCGTCGCCTCCCGATCTTAGATCAGCCGCTGCCTCCTCCGCGGACCCGCGCGATCCTGCCGGTGGCAAAGGGCGACATGCACCGTCCGCGACTCGCCGTCTGGGAATTCACGTTGGCCTGCGACCAGGCGTGTATCCACTGCGGGCCGCGTGCCGGACGTCCCCGCGGCGACGAGCTGACGACCGACGAGGCCCTGCAGCTCGTGCGCGAGATGGCCGACCTCGGTGTTGGCGAGGTTGTGTTGATCGGTGGCGAGGCCTATTTGCGCGACGACTTCATCCTGGTCACGCGTGCGATCCGAGAGGCTGGGATGATGGCGACGATGGTGACGGGAGGCTACAACCTCACACGCGCCCGGGCACAGGCCGCGGTCGAGGCCGGGATCAACAGCGTGAGCGTCTCGATAGATGGCCTTCGGGACAGCCATAACCGCGTCCGTCAAACGCGGGGAGGTGATAGTTGGAGCCGATCTTTTCAGGCGCTACGCAACCTCCGCGAGGCCGGGGCCCAGATCGCTGCCAATACCCAGATCAATGTGTGGACACGCCACGAATTGCTCGAGTTACTCGAGTTGCTCGCGGCCGAGGGCATCCACTCGTGGCAGTTGCAGATCACCGTGCCCCACGGTAATGCAGCCGATAATCCCGAAATCCTGCTGCAGCCCTACATGTACCTCGAGCTATTTGAGACGATTGGCCAGGTACTCGAACGCGCCGAAGCACTCGGCGTGCGCGTGTGGCCGGCCAACAGTTTGGGGTATTTCGGACCCCACGAGAGCAAGCTGAGAACACCGAGAATGCGTCGAACCGGGCATTTTCGCGGCTGCGAAGCTGGCAAGTCATCCCTGGGGATCGAGAGCAACGGGATGATCAAAAATTGCCCGAGCCTCGGCGGCCCGCCCAACGTCGGCGGGAGCTGGCGCGAGCACGGGTTGCGCGAGTTGTGGACGCGGGCACCCCAAATCACGGCTTTGCGCACCCGAACACTCGACGACCTATGGGGGTACTGCCGCGAGTGCTACTACGCAGATATCTGCATGGCCGGCTGTACAGCCGTCTCCGAACCGGTGTTGGGCCGTCCGGGCAACAATCCGTTTTGTCACCACCGCGCCTTGGAGATGGACCGACAAGGATTGCGTGAACGCATCGAATTTGTGCGCAAGGCACCCGAAATCGCATTTGGGACCGCATTGTTCCGGGTCGTCCGCGAGCCCAAAGATCCGCAGGAACGAGCGGAGCGAGGTCCCGTTGCGATCGAGGAGCCGAGGACGTCGAGACTCGATGACTATAACGGCCCCGGGCAGCCGGCGGTTTGATTCGACGCCGACATCGCTCGACCTGTGTGTGCATGGTGACCGAAGTGGGCGAAGGTCCGTAGATCAAAACTTTTTATAGCGATACCAATTGAATGGTGGAGGCGTCGACACCTTAAAGGTGACGCGGACAGCGGGATACCGAATCGACCGGAGCGGCGCAAGCCTTGAATCGCGGTCTCGGTGGTCCCGAACTCACCCGCGCGAAAGGTTCAGTGTGATGCGCGACTCAATCATTCATCGAGTGACTCTTGGTTTTGCCTTTCTTGCTACTTCTGCATGTGGCCTGTTCGACGGAGGCGAAGAGCCCTGCGAGGGAGCTGTACCGAGTGAGTGGTGTTGCGTCGGGTCCGAGTGTGACCCGCAGGGAGATGGGGTCGGCTACAGCCAGCACCAAGCACTCCGAGCCGTTTGCGAGTTTCGTATCATCAAACCGCAGAATCTCGAACAGGGTCATGCACCCTACGACCTGACACCGGAATGTCGCACGATGCTCAAACAATACATTCCGATGTCTTCGGGGTTTGCCAATGAACCCGAAACGGAAGAGGCGTTTTTACGCAGCATCCACTACCTGTTTTTCCATCCCATCTTTATTCCCGACGACGACATTCTGTTCACCGACGAAATTTTGGGCACGGACATTGAATTGCAGGTACCTGCCTTGCTCGGGATACATGCCGCGCCGATTCCAGATTCCTGGAATTACGACTTGATGTACATGCCGGGGATGAACACCGAGATTGTCAACTATTTTTTTGAACACATTAGCCTCGTCCACGCCGAGGACCAGGGGATGAACTCCCAGGCGGTCGCCGCATTCAACTCCCAGACGGCGAAGCTCGGTATCTACGACAAGTTTCAACCGGCACTGGATGACCCGCGGTGGGGAGCTGCGGTGATTTACCATGAGCTCGTCCACGTGCCAACCCCTGGGCACCTGTCTTGTAGCGATGCCTGTGGGGAGTGGGACACGTTTGATGGTGTCGGGGTACTCAACGCAGATTGGGAGTGCGACTGCAACACAGAGCTCGGGTCCTATGCAAATCAGTCCGCGATGTTGTGGAGTATGATTGTCGGTGGCCTCGTCGCCCATACAGGTGATGGCAATCGTATCCTCACCCTGGATGATCCGTATCTGACCGGTACGGGAAATCCAGAAGAGGAGGGCGGTCTGTTCCAAGCCTGCAAAGATGGAATCGTCCGGATCATCCCCAACTGGCGCTCCTTACACGCACTCGGGAAATCCCCAAACTGGTTTTGCAGGAATCTGCGCGACGCAACGTTGCTCGAGTGGTCGACCGTTGTGGCGAGTTCATCCGAACCATCGGGCGTGGGCCCAACAGGTCCGATGCCATTGACGGTTTGTGATCACACGGCATCCCAACCCGACTGGGGAATGATTAGCATCGAAGGTGATTCGGTGGTTATCCCGCGAACGATGGTGGATACAACGCTCGAGAACCTCAGTGCCGCGATGAGCGGGTCGTGGGCTCAGATGCTCGAAACAGACCCCTACTCGACCGTGACAACTCCTCCGGGGCTTCAGGTGACAACCCTGTGGGACGCAAGTATCTTCGCCCATGTCGGGTTTCAACCCGGCGACTACATCACCGAAGTGGATGGAATCGAGATCGACGACCTCGACGCAATCATGGAGCGTTATGCAGACCTCGCGGAGGTCTCCGAGGTTCGCGTGACACTGCGGCGCTACGGGCAGGAAATGACGATCAAACTGATCGTGGATGAGAAGCGCTAGCGGAGGTCGATGTCGCCACCATCGCTGCGAACAGGACGCGAGGGCTCCACGCGTGGCGATCGGTTGCGGCCGGTGAGCCGGAATCGGCACGACCGGGCCGACAAACGATAGTCGTGTCGAATCCTCTCATCTGCGAGTGACTGTGTTGGACGGCTTGCTAAATTATATGACCTTTTGGACATGTTCAGCGACGCGCGCACACAGTGCATACGCACCATTGTAATATGCCAGTGCGCGGTAATCGTATGCTCAACCCGCCGAAAGAAATGGTACATTCGATGCGCTGGAGAGTATATGAGCAGAGCAAGACGGATCAAACGCAGGTTAGAGCGGCTCGAGCGTCGGCGCGACCGCGTTCAAAAACGCCTCGATGGGGTGGAGCGCTGGGATGAGGTTCGGCACAAAGGGATGAAAGAAGTTGTCGACCTCGTGAGTGAGCGCTTCGGGCCCATCTCAGACGAGGAGCTGATCGCCAAGGTCAAAGAGGAACTCGATCGTCGGGTTGACCGCGAGGGCATCTGGGAGGCGATCAGTGATTTTGGTATCAATCTGTTTGTCGATATCGCGGTGTACCGTGCGCGCAACCGCAAAAAAGTGCTGCAGCGGCGACTCGCCCGAATCGACCGTCGAATCGCCCGAAACCGCGATCGCCTCAAGGACCTCCTCGGAAGCACGGGCCCCATCTCGTTCTCGGACGAAGGCACACAGGAGGTCGGGTCGGTGTTCGGTGCCAGTGCGGACTTGCCGAATACGGACCTCGGTACACGTGTGGCCCGGCTCGAAGCGCTAGTCGCCGATCTGAGTAGCGAACTCGATCTCGACGATGATCTCGAGGATTTGGAGGACGACGACTCCGACGACGCTGATCAATCGATAGGTTGATCAGCGACAAGTCTGTCGAAACGGATGGCGGTGGCAGGCCGAGGCTTCCGACTGTCGCGTCGTTGCCGATGTCACCGCGGTGTGATTTGCACGTTGTATTGGAGCTTGCAATGCTCGTACTTCGTGGCCCAAGCGCTACACGGTACAACCGCACTGTCGTGTCATGTGCCGATGCAACTTGATGTCACGTTTCGATTGGCCACATCATCGTCTCGGTCCGAAGTCTTGCGTGAGATGTCTGGCCGAGTCGATGACTGAGCAAATGTTTACTTAGTGGTGACGAGCAACCGGTCACTGGTCCTCAGATTGTGAGGACACTCTGTATGACGAGGGGGCGCGTTTTGGACCCGAACCGTATAGTATCGCGTCATGAACCAGCCTCCGAACCCTCCGGGCTCTAATTTCCAGTCGGCAGCGGCCAAAAAGCGAGCTCGCCGTGCCGAGCAGAAGGCAGAAGGCGGCGGGGGTGGGGCCTTGGAGCTGCTGCTCGATAAGAGTATCGACTTCGCGCTGATCTTTGTCGGTCTCTACGCAGCGACTGCTGTTCAGCGGTGCCAGGACACGGCAAAAGACAAGGAAGAGTACATTTCGCTGCTCAAGGACTTCAAGCGCGAACTCGACGCGAACAAAAACCAAGAGCAGTCCATCGAAAAGGACCTCGGTGCGATCGATGAGACCGAGCCGGGCAAAAACCTCGGCCCGATGCAAGAGACCTTCAAGCACTTCTTTGAAGAGCTTGCCGAGGACGAGAAAATCGTCCAGTGCATGCACGACGAATTCGTCTCTGCCCATACGACCTCGAAGAAGGGGACGCACGGCGAGGAGGAGCACGGCGAAGACGAACCGAACTGCCACGAGCTCTACACCTCGTTCGACAAAGCACACGGCAACCACGATGCAGAGTCGTTTTCGTTCAAGCCGGCCGTGCTCACGCCATTTTATCGACGCGAGGTCTGGCAGTTGTACCTCGCCGACGGTGTCAAGAACTTCCGCAACAAAGAGCTCGCGGTTCGCATCGCCGAGGTCTACGCCAATGCCGACCTAGTCGAGGAGCAGGTCCAGGACATCGAGCAGACCTACAACGACGCGTTCATGAAGCAGGTCGGGCGAACCGCTGCCACCGACATGGAGCTCGCCGAGATCGTCCACGACGAAGAGACCCAGCACGCACTTTCGGATGCAGATATGACGCTGCTTCTACACGTCGACGAAGCGATCAAAGAGGAGCATTACGCCACGTTGGAGGTCGAACGCACCATCGAGCTTAAGGCCGAACGCATGAAGAAAACCGTCTTGCTCATGCGCAAGGAGATCGAGGAGGTACAGGCCGCGATCGACGAAGAGTTGGGGAAGCTGGGCGAGGAGACACAAACCCCGACTTGATGCAGTTGCAAATCTGCCGGGTATCCGAGTTCGCCTCTCACCCGTGAAATTCCTCGATATCACTTACTTCTGAAGCACCGCCAGCAACTGATTCTCGAACGGAGACGCCCTCGTTTCTTCGGCGCAAGGCGTCCGAGAAACCACAGGCGGTTAGGGCGGGTACAACGGGATCGCCAGTCATGGTTGAACTACTACGAAGAATCGCAAATTCACCGACGTTTCAAAACACGATCACAGCAGTGATCTTGTTCGCTGCCATCCTCGTTGGGATTGAGACATATGAATCGCTCGCCACGGCGTACGCGACTGAGATCCATTTTTTAGACAAGATCATCTTGGCGATCTTTGTAGGCGAGATCGTGGTGAAGATGGGCGCAGAGTACCCCAATATCTTGCGCTACTTCCGTGACTCGTGGAACGTCTTCGACTTTGTCATTGTGGCCGCCTGCTTTATCCCGGGTATGGCTCAGTATGCCGTCGTGCTGCGTTTGTTGCGCTTGTTGCGGGTGCTCAAGCTCGTCCGGGCCCTACCAAAACTGCAGATTTTGGTGAGTGCGTTACTCAAAAGTATTCCGTCGATGGTCTACGTCGCGCTGCTGCTAGGCATGCTTTTTTATGTCTACGCATGCGCAGCCGTGTTCTTGTTCGGTACCAACGATCCGCTCCACTTCGCCAACCTCGAGTACTCCCTCCTCACGCTGTTCCGAGTGGTGACACTCGAGGACTGGACAGACATTATGTACATCCAGATGTTTGGATGTGCGGAGTATCCGCTCGAGATGCACCAAAACCTCTGTGTCAATCCCGAGCCGAGCCCGTTGCTCGGAGCAGGGTTTTTTATCAGCTTTGTGTTACTCGGCACAATGATCATCCTCAACCTGTTTATCGGTGTCATCATGAACGGGATGGATGAGGCGCGCAAAGAGGGGGAAGAGTACAACGAAGCGCAAAAGTTCGCCAAGGCGTTGGCTGCAAAGGATGTTACCGAACTCGATGTCGAGCTTTCCGAGATCGCAGGTGAGCTCGTTGCCATCCAGGAAAAACTGCACTTTTTCCACAAACGCGCCCGCCGGACGCTCGCGCGTACAAGTCAGGCAAATCCGCGAACCCGCAATCGACCCACCTTGGACGAGACCCACGATTGGGCGCGAGATGGAGACGGGCCCGAAAGCCGTGAATGATCGTAGCCCTGCCCCTGCAAGCAAAGGGAGTCTATGAGGGTTGATGAGACCGTCGGTCTCCTGCGTGCGGACCTGGAGGAGGTCGATTGGGCCCGCTACCACGGCGAGCTGCGGCGGCGTTGCGAAGACGAAGACGCTGGATGGCTAACGGAGCTCGTTGCGGCGCTGTTAGCCCGCGGCGAGGATGGGTGGCGCTGGCGTACGTCGGAAGCTTTGGGGGCGCTGGCCTTGGTGCC
Source organism: uncultured Nannocystaceae bacterium (assembly GCA_964621785.1). Classification (GTDB taxonomy): domain Bacteria; phylum Myxococcota_A; class Polyangia; order Nannocystales; family Nannocystaceae; genus JACKDW01. Next base: position 8,921 of record CAZUPD010000093.1, on the reverse strand, counting down.
GGGTGATCGAGCCGTCGACGGACTTTTGTCGCTTGCAGAGGACCCACGGCTGTGGGCGCCGATCTCCCCGACGTGTCATCCCGACAGCACGACTCGACGGCTCGGTGCGATACTCGGGCAAGCACAACCGGTTGCAGTGCTCTCACGCGCCGCAGCGACCCACGGTGATGGAGCGTTGACGTCTCGACACGGACTCCTCGCATGCTGGCTGCAAGAGGCCGTGTTGCGCGGACGAGATGTGGATGCGGAGCCCGGTCTTGTCGCGCTGTGGCGGTCATTGGCGGAGCGCGGAGATGTGCTTGCTGGGCGGGGGATGAGCCTGTCTTTAGGGACGTTTGAGGAACGTCAGCCGCAGCTGGCCAGCCGTTACCAAGTGCTATCGGCCTCGGGGTGGGGCGGGCATCATTGGGTGCGACGGGCGACGATCCGGGGAGGGGTGGCCGAGTTCGGAGTGACGGACGTGACCGACCCGGAGCAAGCGAGACGATTGGCAGCGTTCTCATCAAGTGCACGCCGTGTATCGAATGGGAAGGTCGAGGTTCGTGCACTCACCTGCCCATGCGCAGTCGACCCGAAGCGCATCGATGAAGATGTGGTGCGGGGACTTCCACTCGCCTGCCTCGGGGATGCGGTCTCCGATAGGGTCTCCGACGAAGAACCGCTGAGTCCGGCACCGGCTTCGCTCGAGCAGCGCCGGGTGGTTTCGCTTGCGTGCGAGCGGTGCAGTGCCCAGGAGGCATTTGAAACACTCATGGCCGCCGCGTCCAACGGCGGCGATTACAACATCGCGTGGAGTGGTGCCTTTGGACGCGTGGATGCCCACACAAGTTTTACGGCGTTGACAGGGGCCGAGGCCGGTACACCGTGGGACGGGGTTGCAAGACGGGCAAAGGAATGCTCGTTTTGGGGACTCCGCGTGGAGAGCACTTGGTTTTACCGCGTCGGCGCTGACCTCGCGATCCTGTGCCAATGGCCCGATCGACGTGGGTGGGCCCTTGTCGCGCTCACAGATACCGACTGACGAAGTGCTGCGATTCGATCATCGACGCCCTCGTGCTCAAGCCCCCCATGGATCGGAGCGAATGATCTCAAACTCCGCCCGGTCGGTTGGGTCGTAACGGACCTTGAGTTGGGCACCGACTTGGAACTGTGAAAACAGATGGATGGCAATCATCTCGTAGTGTTCGACCACGAACGGTGGCTCCCCGGAGGGATCGACCCGAATACGCATCTTCATTTCATGTTTGTCATTGACCCGCGCCCCGGTGCTATCAAACGCCACAATCGTACCTGTTGCCAACACCCCGATCTGACTGAGGTCGACCTTCTTGGGCCCGGAGACGACAAAAACCGCCAGTGCCACGATTGCGTAGGCAACGTAGAGACCGCTGAACAATTCAACGTCGAGTTCCGGATGCAGCGTGAGGACGATCGTGAGGGGAATTCCGACAAGAAAAAGTGCGGATATGAATACCATGTACCGGATGAAACTGCGTCGGGACTCGATCTTGGCGTTGGTGTCGATGGGGTGGAGATAGGGCCGGGTTTTGCGGTGCATCGTGGAGGTAGATGCGGGGTCTTGGCGATGTGACACTCGCAGCCAAAATTTTGTCGAGTTGTCGCGAGAACGCGCGTTTCATGGGGATGGAAGCGGCATGTTGTGGTTGAAGGGAAACTGCGCGCATTTGAATGTTGATAATTCTCGAATCGACCCTTATTCTATGCAGAATCATCAAATCGGTTTCAACGAGTTTCGCCCGGCAGCTTGCCGGTTACACAAAAAACGTGGATTTTTCGCGCGTCGCTTCTCGCTGGGATCAGCCATTTGTGAACACGTTGTTTGAGTCGAGCACTCCCGATAGGAGGTATTCGTGGCAGATCCATATTCGGAGACTGAGGTCGACTCCCTGGGGGCGACAGCAGTTGGTCCAACCTCCGGTGGTGGGAACCGCTCGAAGGCTCATCAACAGACTGAGGTCGATCCACACTCGGACACACGACTTGGGGCCCCGAACGTAGGCGACCCGAACTCCGAGTTGGTCGACACGGCGGAACTCGAGGCGGCTCCAGATTCAAACGAGTGGGACGGGCTGAGTAAGTTGGCGAGGGCGCCGGCGATGCGGCCGATGCTCGGGCGCGGTACGTTGGTCGGCCGCTACGTGGTGCTTTCGAAGCTCGGGGCGGGCGGAATGGGGGTGGTCTACGCGGTCCACGACCCCGAGTTGGACCGCAAAGTCGCGCTCAAATTGTTGCATCCACGGGTCGAGACAAATGCCGCGACCGAGAGCGAGGCGCGAACTCGGCTGGTGCGCGAGGCCCAGGCGTTGGCGAAGCTCAACCACCCGAACATTGTCGCCGTCCATGACGTGGGCGAGCACGAGGGCGCGGTATGGCTGGCGATGGCGTTCGTGGACGGAGAGACCCTCGGGGCGTGGATGAAGGCCCGCCGCCGGAGTTGGCGAGAGGTGTTGGACGCGCTCATGCCTGCCGCCCGTGGTCTCGCGGCTGCGCACGGGGCAGGGCTTGTGCATCGCGACATCAAACCCGACAACATCATGCTGGGGACCGACGGACGGGTGCGGGTGATGGACCTGGGACTGGCGCGTACGCTCGGCGGTGACTTGGGTGCGTCGATCGAGGCCGAGACCGTGGGTGCCGGGGAACTCGATGGTTTGGCTTCGGGCGAGACCGCGGTCCCCAACGGTTTGGCGGGGTGGGTCTCGGGAGAGACCGTCGGGGGCGGTTTGGCCGCGCGCGTGACCCGAACAGGTGCAGTGCTGGGGACACCTGCGTACATGAGCCCGGAGCAATATTGCGGGAGGGTCGCGGACGCGCGAACGGACGTGTTCTCGCTGTGCGTGACGATGTGGGAGGCCCTGTTCGGCGAGCGTCCGTTCACGGGCGAGACGCTGATGGAGCTGGCGGCGAACGTGGCCACGGGGACGATTCGACCTGTCCCAAAGGACGCCCTCTCAAAACGGGTACCCGGCTGGTTGCGGCGGGTGTGTTTGCAGGGGTTGGCGGTCGAGCCGGACGCCCGTTTTGGGTCGATGCAGGAGTTGCTGGCAGCCATCGCTCGTGGACGCGGGCGGGCGCGGGTGGGGAGGTGGTTGATGGGTGTCGCTGCGGTGGCGGCCCTCGGCGCATCCGGGGTGGCCTACCAGGCCTACGACCGTGGGCAGCGGGTTGCCGCGTGCGAGGCCGACGGGGCCACGGTGACAAAGGTGTGGAACGAGGATGCTCGGGCGGCCGTGCGCGCGGGCTTACTCGCCACAGGGGTGAGTCATGCGGAGGTAACGGCCGCGAAGGTGATGCCGTGGATCGATGACGCGGCGGAGGCGTGGAAGGACGCACGGACGGGCGCGTGTCTGGCGAGGCGGGTCGAGCGGGCGTGGAGTGAGGAGACGTTGGACCGGGCAGTGTGGTGCCTCGACGAGCGTCGGGATGAACTCGATGCACTCGTCGCCGAGCTTTCCCAGGCGAAGGACGAGACGGTGCACAAGGCGGTCACGGCGGCCGCCGGGTTGTCATCGTCCGCGGTGTGCACCGATCCCTCGGTGCTCGGAGCACTGCCCGAGCCGCCGCCAGCCGAGTCGCGGGCGCAGGTGGCCGACCTGCGGCGGGAGCTGTCGCGGGCGGGGACGCTGTCGGCCGCCGCCCAGTACGACGAGGGGCTGAGGGTTACGCGGGCGGCGCTCGAGCAGGCCGAAGCCCTCGGCTGGCCGCCACTCACCGCCGCGGCGCGGCGGGTGGAAGGAACGATTCTCGAAAGAAAAGGTGAGTACACCGAGGCAGAGGCGGCGAGCCTCGCGGCGTACATGGAGGCAGCGAAGATGCGGGTGTGGGAGGTGGCTGCAGCCGCCGCCACGGACCTTATCTTCACCATCGGGGACCATCAGGCGCGCCACGGCGACGGAAAGGTGTGGGCCGGACATGCGGAGGTTGCTGTCTCGATGCTGGGAGACCCGCTACATCTGCGAGAGGCTAGCTGGCTCAACAACCTCGGCGCCGTCCACCGGGTCGGGGGCGAGTACGCCGAGGCTCGGGCGGTGTTTGAGCGAGCGCTGGCCATCCGCGAGAAGGCGCTCGGTCCAGATCATCCCGACGTGGCCGACTCCCTCCACAACCTCGGCGACGTCCATCGGCTAATCGGCGACTACGCCGCGGCGACGACGGTGTTTGAGCAAGTGCTGGCCATTCGGGAGAAGGCGCTCGGTCCGGACCACCCCAGCGTGGCCGACTCCCTCAGTGTACTCGGCACCGTCCGCCGCCTCCTAGGCGACCAGACCGAGGTCAGGGAGGTGTTTGAGCGTGCACTGGCCATCCGGGAGAAGGCGCTCGGGCCGGATCACTCCAGCGTGGCCGACTCCCTCGACGACATCGGCAACCTTCACCATGACATCGGCGAGAGCGTCGAGGCCAGGGTGCTGTATGAGCGCTCGCTGGCCATCCGGGAGAAGGCGCTCGGGCTGCACCACCCCGACGTGGCCCGCTCCCTCAACCACCTCGCCGTCGTCCACGAGGCCATGGGCGAGTACCCCGAGACCAGAGAGTTGTGCACCCGAGCACTGGCCATCTGGGAGAAGGTGCTCGGCCCGGAGCACCCCGACGTGGCCGTCGCTCTCATCAACCTCGGCGTAATCCACGTGAAAATGGGCGAGTACCCCGAGGCCAAGGCGCGGTTCGAGCGAGCGCTGGACCTCGGGGACAAGGGGCTCGGCCCGTACCACCCCCGCGTGGGCGTCACTCTCAACAATCTCGGCGAAGTCCACCGAGTCTTGGGCGAGTATGCCAAGGCCAGGGAGCGGTTCGAGCGAGCGTTGACCATTTGGGAGAAGCTTCGCGACCCGGACCACCCCGATGTGGCCGTCGTCCTCACCTGGATCGGCGAAGTTGCGCTCGAACAGGAGCAGCCGCAGGAGGCACTCGAGTCGCTCGAGCGGGCCGTCGGCATCTTCGACGCGCACGAGGGCGTACAGGAGGGCGAGGCCACGGGCCGGCTCGCCCTCGCCCGGACGCTCGTGGCGACGGGCGGCGACACGCAGCGGGCGCGCTCGCAGGTGAGTCAGGCCGCGGAGGCCTATCGAGAGGCCGGGGACAACGAAGGGCTCGCCAACGCCGAGGCGTTCCTGAAGGAGCACGGGGCCGAGAAATGAGTGTTCACAACGTAGTTGGACGCCGACCACACCACCAGGCCGCACGCGAGAAACCAGACTGTTAGAGTCCGCGGGTCGTCGCAGGTCGCCCGCATGAAGTTCAAGGTCCTTTGCCTCCTCGGTCTCGTCTCGTTTCTTTTCTCCTGTGTACGGCCGCGCCCACCGGTGCACGAAACCTCCGATAAAACATCCTTCGACGTGCTGATCCGCGGCGGCACCATCTACGACGGTAACGGCGGCGCGCCCTATGTGGCTGATCTTGCGATCCGCGATGGACAGATCGTCGCGATCGGCAACCTCCCCGACGCGATCGCCGAGTCGACAGTGCGCGCCGAGGGTCTCGCGGTCGCCCCGGGCTTCATCAACGTCTTGTCGTGGGCAAACGAGTCCCTGATCGCCGACGGGCGGGCGGCTTCCGATGTCCGCCAGGGCGTCACCCTCGAGATCTTCGGCGAAGGCTGGTCGATGGGACCTGTCAATGAGGTCATCAAGGACGACCTGATCCGCGCTCAGGCCGACATCAAATACGATGTCACCTGGAACACCCTCGGCGGCTATCTCGATTTCCTCGAACAGCGCGGGGTGGCGGTGAATATCGCCTCGTTCGTGGGTGCGGCGACCGTTCGGATCCATGTACTCGGCCATGAAAATCGCCAACCGACCCACGAGGAGCTCACCGAGATGCAGGAGCTCGTGCGCGGTGCCATGCGAGAGGGCGCCCTGGGTGTCGGCAGCTCGCTGATCTATGCACCTGCCTCCTACGCCAGCACGGAAGAGCTCACCGCACTCGTCGCCGCCGCAGCCGAATTCGACGGTGGCTACATTTCGCATCTGCGCAGCGAGGGCGACGCGTTCCTCGAGGCGCTCGAGGAACTGATCGGCATCGCTCGAGCAACCGGTGCACGTGCGGAGATCTATCACCTCAAGGCCGCTGGGAAGCACAACTGGCCCAAGATGAAGCAGGCGGTTGCCGCGATCGAGTCGGCGCGGCGCGAGGGTCTGCAGATCTCCGCCAACATGTACCCCTATCCAGCTGGGGGCACCGGCCTCGACGCATGCATGGATCCGGCGGTCTTGAGCGGAGGCGCAGAGGCATGGTTCACCCGCCTCCAACAACCCGAGGTCCGCAAAACCGTGACCGACGCGATGTTCAAGCAGGCGGATGGCTGGGAGAACATGTGCTTTGCAGCAGGTCCCGAGGGCATGCTGTTGTTCGGCTTTAAAAACCCGGCGCTCAAGCCACTGGCCGGCAAATCCCTCGCCGAACGGATAGATATAGCCATAAGGCACCAAGCGCCGCGCCAGCAGGTCGTAATTGAGGAACATCGTCGAGAAGCTCTCGATGTCGCGCAGCTTGAGATAGGCGAGCCCGCACATCGAAAAGGCGACAAACCATTCGAGCGTGCGCAGCGTGATCCACTGCCCTTCGGCGACGAACGCCGCGCCGATCGCCATCAGCAGCGTCATCGCGAACAGCGCGATCACAGGCTGGTAGCTGGTGCCGCGTTCTTCCCTGGGCTTGTCGAGGCCAAAATGGACGCGCAGCGTATCATAGCCGCCGATCCGATCGCCAGCGATGAAGCTCTGCGGCGTGGTTTTCACATCATGCTTCGCCTTGAACGCGTCGGTTTCCTCGCGCGTTTCGAGATGATGGTCCTCGACCACAAAGCCCTCGCGCTCGAGCAGCCATTTCGACTTGATTCCATAGGGACAGACATGGCCGGGCATGACCATGCGGTGCAGGACAGCCGTCTTCGGATCGCTCAACGTTTCGCCTTTTCGAACAGCGTCACCAGTTCGTCGAATTTTTCGCGCTGCTCGGTCTCGTCGCCCGACGCGATCGCTTCGGCGACGCAGCAGGCGGCATGGTCCTTGAGGATTTCGGTTTCGGCGCGCGCCAGCGCCGCCTTGACCGCCTGGATCTGCGTGAGGATGTCGATGCAATAGCGATCTTCCTCGACCATCCGCGCGACGCCGCGCACCTGGCCGGCGATGCGGTTGAGCCGGTTGATCTTGTTCTGCGCGCGCGATGTGGCCATCTCGAAATCGTCCGTTGATTATACCCTATGGGGGTATATATGACCTTCGACATATTCATCAAGACGACCACCGATTTATGACTTCCCTGCTCGACAGACGAACCTTCCTTGCCGGCGGCACGGCGCTTGCCGCGACGGGGCTGCTCCCCGGCTGGGCGCGCGCGCAGCACGACCATCACGCCATGCCGATGGCGCCGGCCTCGCCCGGCGTGCTTTCGGGCGAAGAGATCGCGTTGTCGATCGGCGAGACGCCGTTCACGGTCGGCGGGCGTACGGGCCATGCGATCACCGTCAACGGGACGCTGCCCGCGCCGCTGATCCGGCTGCGCGAGGGGCAGAATGTCCGGCTCGCCGTCACCAACCATCTCGACGAGGACAGCTCGATCCATTGGCACGGGCTGTTGCTGCCGTTCCAGATGGACGGCGTGCCCGGCATTTCCTTCCCCGGCATCCGGCCGCACGAGACCTTCGTTTACGAATTCCCGGTGATCCAGGCCGGCACATACTGGTATCACAGCCACTCCAATTTGCAGGAGGCGATGGGTCATTACGGGCCTATCGTCATCGATCCCGCCCATCACGACCCGGTTCGCTATGACCGCGAACATGTGATCGTGCTGTCGGACTGGAGCTTCATGCATCCGCACGCGATCATGGAGCGGCTCAAACAATCGCCCGACTATTTCAATCGTCAGCAGAACGCGCTGTTCGACGGCCGCAATATGAGCGCCGACGAGCGGATGCGCTGGGGCGGTATGCGGATGATGCCGTCCGACATCGCCGATGTGACCGGCGCGACTTACACCTATCTCGTCAACGGCCATGGTCCGGCTGAGAATTGGACGGGGCTGTTCGAGCGCGGCGAGCGCGTGCGGCTGCGTATCATCAATGCCTCGGCGATGAGCATCTTCAATGTCCGCATTCCCGGCCTGCCGATGACGGTGGTCAATGCCGATGGCGAGAATGTGCGGCCCGTGGAGACCGACGAGATCCAGATGGGCGTCGCCGAAACCTATGACGTCATCGTCACGCCGAGCGAGGATCGCGCCTACAGCTTCGTCGCCGAGAGCATCGACCGATCGGGCATGGCCCGCGCCACACTTGCCCCGCGCCCCGGCATGGAGGCCGCCGTCCCCGCCCTGCGCGAACGCCCGACGCTGACGATGCGCGATATGGGCATGGGTGGCATGGATCACGCGGCGATGGGTCATGAGGGCATGGGCGATATGTCGGGCGGCATGGATCACGCCGCGATGGGTCATGAGGGCATGGGCGATATGTCGGGCGGCATGGATCATTCGATGCGCGACGGCTCGGTCGCGCCCGGCGTCGACCTTACCCCCGGCGTCGACATGATCGCGCCGATGCCGGTCGATCGCACGGGCGATCGCGGGCTGGGCCTTGCTGACGTGCCCCACCGCGTGCTCGTCTATACCGATCTCGAAGCGCTCGCCGCCAACCCCGATCCACGACCGCCGAGCCGCGAACTCGAAATCCATCTGACCGGCAATATGGAACGCTATATGTGGTCGTTCGACGGCCGCCGCTTCGCCGAGCAGGTCGAGCCGATCCGCTTCGCGCGCAACGAACGTGTCCGCGTGAAACTCGTCAACGACACGATGATGACGCATCCGATCCACCTGCACGGCCATTTCTTCGAGCTCGTCAACGGCCATCCGGGGCGGCATCCGCGCAAGCATACGGTCAACGTGATGCCGGGCGGCTT
>CAZUPD010000092.1:0-31662 GCA_964621785.1 uncultured Nannocystaceae bacterium | reverse complement strand
AGTGCAGGATGCCGGCCGTGTGTTCGACCTTGATGAGGTCGCAGCTGCGGCGGCGATTTTCGACCAGCGATTCAATTGCATATTCACAACCTTTGTCGCTAAAATCGCGTAAAAACGAGTTTCCGGTCCCCATCGGCAAAAATCCCAGGCGGATCCGGCCCGTCTCAGTATGTGGCTCTTCAGGCAGGTTGTTGCCTGTTTCGGGGGAAAAGATCCCGTTGAGGACCTCGAAGCTGGTACCGTCTCCCCCGGCGGCGATGAAGTTGCGATGACCTTCGCGGAAGGCCGCCCGTGCGAGGGTTTGTCCGTCACCGGCCTGGGTGGTCTCGCGGACCTCGATATCGACACCGGACGCGCGTAAGTCTCCGATGATCGACGGCGCCTGCTTGCCACAGGCACCCCCTCCCGCGGCCGGGTTGACGATGGCGACAAACGTGCGGTCAGGGCTGCGGTCTTGCTGGCTCACGTGCGACTCCTCGGCAGATGCGTCACAGTGCCTGGATCGCGGCGTCTTTCGCAAGTGCTTGGCGAATTTCGCTGGCCAAGACTTGGCGTTTGACCTTGAGCGAGGCTGTCCGCGGGAACTCCTCGGACCACACGACGATCCCCGACAGGCGCTTGAAGTCGGCGAGTTTGCGATTGCGCCGGCGCAGGGTGTCGAGTAACGGTTCGGGAATCGAACCCTGCTGCTCCCGGGTCAGACGCAACACCAACACCAGCTGCTCGCCCACCATCGTGTGGGTCGGCCAGATGTAGTTGGTCGCATATACACAGGATTCTTCGCAATCGTCGAGGTCGCCAAATACCGCCTCGATATCCTCGGGGTAGATGTTTTTCCCGCCCTCGGTGACGATCATGTTTTTGGCGCGACCGACCAGGGTGAGGTGGCCTGCGGCGTCGAGGGTCCCGAGGTCGCCGGTGCGCAACCAGCCATCGACAATTGCCTCTTCGGTCAGCTCGGGTTCATCCAAGTAGCCCTTCATCACGGTCGGACTGCGGACCCAGACCTCGCCGACGCCGGCGGCATTCTTGTCGCGCAACTGTAGTTCGACGTCTTCGATCGGTGCACCGACACTGTCTGCGCGAAACGGCTTGAGGTCGTTGAGGGTCAGCACGGTGCAGGCCTCGGTCAGGCCGTAGCCGATCACCACCGGGAAGCCGAGGCGGTTGAAGTACTCGGACACCGCACGATCGCAAAATGCCCCGCCGGCGAAGATCAACCGGAGTTTGCCGCCAAAGCCATCGTGGATCGGTTTGAGTAGCGTACGCGAGAGTTTGTGGTTGGGCTCGCGCAGGGTCGCCATCTCGTTGACATCGATCAGTCGGTCGACAATGGCCCGCTTCCACCCCGGTAGGTCGTCGAGCTTTTCCTCGAGCTTCTCCTTGAGAGCCTTGAGCAGACGCGGGACCAGGGCGATGTGGGTGATTCCGTAGCGCTGCATGGTGGCCGCGAGGTACTCGCTGCGCAGGGTCATTTGGTGAACCACCGCCCCACCCATCATCAGCGGCAGGCAAAACCCACACATAAAATCGATCGCGTGGTTGGTCGGGAGAACCGAAAAATAGCGATCGTGCTCGGCCATCGGGTAGAGGTTGCCCAGCACCTGCGCCTGGCTGAGGTAGTTGTGGTGGGTCAACAGGCAGCCTTTGGGGGTGCCGCCGGTGCCCGATGAGTAGACGATGCAGGCGACATCGTCGCGCGCAGGTTCTTTGTATGTAAACCCTTCGCTCGAGTCCGGCAGGATGTAGGCCTGGGCCGGCGCGAGCGTATCGCGGGCATTTTCGGGGGCGCCGACGACATACACGGTGATCCCCTCAAACACGGCAGCCGCCCGCTCGTCGCGGCGCATGCGTTGCCAAATGGCGTAGTCGGTCACCAACACCCGAGGCTTTGCATGTGCAAGTAGCGAGACCTGCTCGGGCGCGGTGAGCTTGTAGTCAAGCGGGACCAGCACGGCCCCCGACCACATCGCACCGGTCGCGCTGATCAGCCAGCGGGCCTGGTTTTGCATGAGCAAGGCACAGCGGTCGCCCGCGGCAAATCCCCGCGTCTGCAACAGGGCGGCAAACCGCTCGGCGTCACGGCGATACTCCGCGTAGGTCCAGCGTCCGTTCTCGCGGTGGCGGTTGGCCTCGATGAGGGCCACACGACCCTTGTAGGCGATCGTGGCGTCGCGCAGACAAATGCCGATACAACTCAGGCGGGACAGGTCAAGCATCCGCGGGGCTCCTAACGCCGACGGTCGATACACTCGGCCAGGGCAGCAAAGGTTTTGATGTCCTGAAGTTCATAGTCGGGAATTTCGACATCGAACCGGTCCTCGACATCCGACAGCAGCTCGGCGGCGGCAAAGCTGTCGATCCCGAGGGCGTCAAACAGGTCGTGGTCGGGGCGGATCGCAGCGGCGTCGGCATCAAAGCGCTTGGCCGCCAGTTCGATCAGGGTGTGCACAGTTGCGGTTGCGTTCATAAAAAGTGTAGCGGCAACGATCTGCCGGTCAGGGGAGGTAAGGGCGCGGGTCGTCACTCTGGACGAATTTTTCGAGTGCGGCCTTGAGGGTCGGGCGCAGGGCGAGCTCGACAAACAGTTCTTTTTCGCGTTCGAGCTCCTCGCGCGGGAGGGGTTTGATGAACTTCTTGGCGGTGATCCGGGCCCGCGGGTCAAACTTGCCGGACTGTGCGGCCAGGGCCTGTGCCGCCCGCAACCCCTCATCTTTGGGCACAACCTGGCTGACGAGCCCGGCCGCGAGTGCGCGCTTGGCATTGATGCTGCGCCCGGTGAGTAGCAGGTCGCGGATCATTGCATTGCCAACTTCTCGGCGGAGCCTGGGGATTCCGCCAAAGCCCGGGATGATGCCCAGACGCAGCTCGGGGAAGCAAAATCGGGCGGTTTTTTCGGCGATCAATACATCGCAACACAGGGCCAGTTCGAACCCGCCGCCGAAGCAGATCCCGTGGATCACACCCACGGTCGTCAGTGGCAGGAGGTCGAGCCGGTCCATCACGCTGTGGATCCGATCGAGAAACCGGCGGAGCAGGGCCCGGTGGTGTTCTGGATCTTCGCCCTGGAGCCCGCGGTAGAGCTCGCGTAGATCGGCGCCGGCACAAAATCCACCGCGGATTGCACTGTGGATGATCAGTGTATGCGCATGATCGCAGTCGACCTCATCTAAAAACCCTTCGAGGGCTTCGAGCATCCCCGTGCCAATTTCGTTACACGGCTCGTGCTGGAGGCACAACGTGTAGACACCCTGTTCGAGTTTCCAGTCGATCATCCGTGGCGCTCCAAAATGTCGGCGACGACCTTCGGTAATGGCGGCAGATGGGCCTGCCAGGTGCGCGGGAGGTCGCGCCGCGGGAACTCGGGATAGACGCGACACAACTCGTCCATCAGGTAGATTCCCATATTGCCCATCAGTTGGAGTTGCTTGGGAATCGCCTGGCCGATGGTGTGTTTGAGGGCCTCGCGGTCGCGGTACAGACGTTCCAAGATGACCTCGAGGCGGCCGCCCAAGTCGGCGTCGTCGACCTCTAAGAACAGGTCGGGTGTCTCGCGGTCATTCATCAGGTTGCGGATGCGTTCGTCCATCGTCACCCCCGCGGAAGCGACCAACCCCGGCATCGAGGTGACGATCGCGTGGAAGCGGGAACTCACCATCATCGAGCAATTGCGCAGGATGCTGACGAACTCGTACATGTCGTAGGTGTCGCTGACAAACAACGGCGCCCCACCGTCGATGCGGTCGGCGAGCGCGGCACAGGAGCTGCGGTCGAGCTGCTCGCTGCCGGCACAGATCACCATCACATCTGGGTGACGGGATTTGAAGGCATTGACGGCGTCGGCCATGCCCTGGATGTAGTGGTCGTACTTGCGGTCGGCCTCGTCGGACGAATGGTGAAAGTACACCGATTTGTAGTGCTCGTGCTTGAACTGGCCACCGAGTTTCATGGCTGCCGCTTTGGCCAGGTCGGGCGTCACCGGCCACCAAAACGGATTGATCGGACACATCACGAGGATCTTTTTTTGTCCGTCCCAGCCGTGGTCGCGCAGGATTTTGTGGCCGACCGACAACGGGCCGGGGTCGAAGGTCCAGGCCGTGTCGGCGCCGCTGGTGGTGCGGATCCCGAGGTCTCCGAGAACACCGCGGGACGGCTCGTTGCGACAGATCACCAGGGAGCGCTTGCAGTGTTTGCGGACAAACTTGCGCAGCGCTGGCGACATGTGTCCGGCTTCGGCCCCGTACCCGACGCTGAGCTTGTTCTCCGCCGCTGCCATCCCAAGTGCACCGGCCATAAAACAGGTCAGTGCACTTGCAAACTTCGACTTGAACATCGAGCCTTCGCAGGCGATCACACCGTGGTGTTTGGGGCACTCCTCAAACAAGAACCGGGCGAATACCTGGGGCATCACCACCTGGTCGACAGTGCGGAAGTAGCCGGCCGAGAGCTTGGGGTCGCTGGTACAGATCGTCAGTTGGACGATGTCGTCACCGATGACGTGGCGAAACTGCCGGATCATTTCCTCAACGCGGACGTCGGCCCCGGTGTTGCGGGTGCCGACATAGCCGGCGAGCAGGAGTTTGAGCGGCTTGCCGGGTTCCCACTTCTCTTGGTTGATGTCGAGGGCGTGACGGACCGAGGTCGTCTCGATCAGTGTGCCAACAACTTTTTGTAGCGCGCGATCCGGGTCGACCGTGTCCTTGAGGCGGTCGAGCAAACTCTTGCGCGCGCGTTTGCGGCTGCGGGGCTTGGGGTTGGACTGCGGGGTAACAGCGACCATTACGCGACCTTTTGCGGAGAGACGGCCTCGGGCCACGGTTTGTAGGGGTATTGGAATTTCCCCTCGCTGGCGAACCGAAACAAACCGTATGCATAATCACCGAACACGGCCGGCTTTTTGCCGAGGGCCGCGACTACGCGGCTGTTGTCAAACACCGTGTTGTAGGTGAGGTAGGGCAAAAAGACTTTCATCAGCGAGGCACCATAGGCGACCATCGACTTGCGAGGCGCCCGCATCAGGCCCTCGACGAGCATGCCAAACGGACGCTCGAGCATCGGGGCAAACTTGACCCGCTTGCCGAGGCCGGCCTGTTGCATGGCGCCGACGATCTCGGCGTAGGTCTGCGAAGCTGTCCCCGAGCTCAGGTTGTAGGCATCGTGGGCAGGCTTGTCCTGCTGGTGGATGTGGACAATGGCTTCGCCGACGTAGTTGGCCGGGACGATGTCCATCTTCCACTGCGGGGAAAACGGGAGCACTGGAAGTTTGGTGAGGGTGACAAACGCCCGCACCATGTCGAACTGGGTGGTCTCAGGAAATCGACTGTCTCCGAGGACAGTCGCCGGGCGAAAGATTGTGACCGGAACCTCGGGCAGGAGCTCGTGGACCATGTGCTCACAAAACTTTTTGGTCCGCGCGTACGGGTCGTAGTCGCTGCGCTGCCAGTCGATGGTCTCGTCTTCGCGGACGACTTCATCCTTGCGATAGCCGGCCACCGCCACCGTTGAAATGTCGCTAAACCGCCGCAGTCCGTGGTGGTCCTGGGCGTCGCGGGCCAGCTTGATCATCGACAAGGTGCCGCGCAGATTGACGTTGAAACAGGCCTTGGCCGACTTGCGGTTGAGTGAGGCGGCCACGTGGATCACCGAGGTCATCGATTTGACCAGGCGATCGCGGGCTCCGGGGTCGAGGCCGAGGTCGGGGGCCGTGAGGTCGCCGAGGTAGATGTCGCAGCGGCTGCGGACGAGTTCGATAAACTGTGGGAAATCCATGTGTAGCTGCAAGGATTTCCACAGGCGCTGCTCGGCGTGGGCCGGATCTTTGGCGCGCACGAGCAGGGCGAGGCGTTGGGTGTGGCGCTGCAACAGCCCGGCGGCCACGTACGAGCCGATATAACCGGTTGCGCCGGTGAGGAAGATGGCCATGGTCTAAAGCTCCGCTGCCGCGGGTCGCATGTGGGACCGCGGGGGTCGGTTGGGGGGCGCCACCTGCTCGGGCAGCGTTTGCGGGGGAAGTTGAAACGGATGTTGCGGTTCGTACTGTTCGGGTGTCTTGCCCTCAAACAGGGGAAAACACCACTTGCGCAACCCAGGGACATGTACTTCAAGCCAGTAGTGACGCCAGTCGATGGCCGTGGTGTCGAACACAAACGCCGCCTCTTCGACGGTGTTGCGGCGCAGGGCAGCGCACTCAAACACGAAGTAGTTGTCGTGAATAAACGGGAGATAGAGGGTCAGTAGGCGATCGATGGTGTTGAGCTTGTCCTTGACGTCCTCGGCCTTTTCGGCCCATTTGTCAGTCTGCTCGCGGATCCCCTTGGGCCACTTGCGCGGGACCTTGCGCATCGCTCGGCTGAGCCCTTTGGCGGCCTTGCGGATGTTCTCGACCGACAACAGATGCACCGGGTCACTGGGGACGGCGTCCCAGCGCGAGAGCAATACGCGCTCCATGGTCGACTTGCCGCGCTCGCGCAGGTGCCTGCGGTGGGCGAGGGCAACGAGGTCACAGGCGCGGTCGATGGTCAGTTGGTTGATGTCCGAAGAGCCACATTGATAGACCGGCACCGAAATGTCCAGCAGCAGCTCGGCCCCCGCGATCGCCATGGCGCGACAAACGTAGTCGACCGGGATGATGTCAAACGGGTTGCCGTTGCGCACGGGGAGGTGGCGAAACCATGAGCCGAGAAGATAGGACAGCGGCCCGCAGGTATTGAATCCCTGGTTCCAGCCCTGAAACGGGTAGGTCAGTGCAGATTCAACGATCGCCGGGCGCAACACCGAAAACGCGATCCGATCGCAGCGTTTGATGAGGACCGATTCGGCCAGCGATTTGGTGTAGGTGTAGATGTTGGGCCAGCCGTGGGCATACGAACGCTGCTGGCCGGCTTTGATCATCGCGTCTTTGAGGGCGTCGCGCTGGGCCCTGCGGGTCATGGTCCGCACCAGGGTCTGATTGTCGGGATCGAGGTTGCGCTCGCGGATTTTCTTGAGCGCCTTTTTGCGGTGGCGCTCCATCTGTTTGGGACTTTGGTTTTTCTCGATGACCGCGGCGACGACCTCCTCGACTTCGGCGAGTTCTTGGTCGACGTCAAACGGTTCACCGTCGGGCGAGAAGTTGGGCAGCAGGGTCTCCTCGATGGTGCCGTTGCGGGTGCCGGTGACGTAGCAGGTCGAGATGTGCAGGAGCTTGGCGTGGTCGCACCCCTCCAAAAAGTCGGCGACGTTGCGGGTGCCGATGACGTTGGTCAGGACCGCATCGCGCAGGTCCGGGTCAAAGTCGACCAAGCCGGCACAGTTGATGACGAGGTCGATGTCCCGCTGCAGACGCGGCAAGACAACTGGATCGATTCCGAGTCCGGGGGTGCCGATGTCGCCCTCGACGACTTCGACTTTGCGGGCCAAAAACTCACCTAACTCGGGGCCAAATTTTTCGTGCAAGGGCTTGAAGGCCGGCGAGCTGGCGACCATTTTTTCAAACCGTTTGCGCGCAGGCCTTCGCGCCTTGGGGCGAATTAAGATGTAGATACGCTCAATCTCCGGGATGTGGTCGAGCATCATCACGAGCCAGACCTTGCCCAAAAACCCGGAGGCTCCGGTCAGAAGGACATGGCGGCCGGTATAGGCGCGGCGGATCGATATTTGGCTCACGAGCTGTCTCCTGCGTCAGTTGTTGCCCCGCAATATTGTTGCGGGTACATGCTTATTCGCGATATTCGACGATCGGCCAATCGGCCTCTCGGGCGCTGCGGCGAAGCGTGTAGTCGGGATTGACCGCACACGGGTTGCCAACTGCCGATAGCATCAACAGGTCCGGTCCATGGGCGCCATAGGCGAGGGAGGTTTGTAAATCGATGTCGTGTTGGTCGGCGTAGTCGCGGATCCAACGTCCGCTGCCGTGGCCGCCGACGACCGGGTCGAGCAACTTGCCGGTGGCCCGCCCGTCGCGGTACTCCAAGCGGTTGCACACAAGGTCGTCGATGAGCTCCAAGCCAGTGCACAGCGGTCGCAGGATCGACTCTAAGTTGTCCGACAACAGCACGATTCGATGGCCCTGTTTGCGGGCCCGCTTGAGCAGCTCACGCCCCTGGTCGAGGACGGAGTCGGCGAGGATGTCCCGGGCGTACTCTTCGCTGAGTTCGGCGATCCGGTCCTCGGTCATGTTGCGAAAGGCGAGGTTGGCCAACCGGGTGGCGAGGGTGCGGTCGTTTTGTCCGAGCAACCCGTGAACAGGTGCTGTGAGGGCGACAAATCCAAGTCGAAGGGCTCGCTCACCGAGGCGTTGGGCATTGCCTGCGAGGTAGGCAGAGGAGGCCATGACACCCCGACTGAGGATCACTCCTTCGGCCCGAAAAAATGCAGCTGACTTGCGTTCGGTCATGAAAAGTTTCTCTCGGCCGAACCCGGGGGCTGGCCGACAGAACAGATCGGCGTGTCGAAGCCCACCGGGTCGGTGGCGGGCCCTGAGTAGCACCAGCCGTAAACGAGAGAAACCGCGAAACAAATTTCACGCGTCACATCCCCCGACGGCACGGTTGGCTCACGTCAGGTCTGTTGTCCACAGGTGGCGACGCTCGCCTGGCCACGGCAGGCACCGAGCAAGTCCTTGCGCACTCGTAGCCCACGCGGCGGCCCGCACCTCATCGAACTCTGGACTCACACGTGGCAGGTTCGCATCACGCTGGCAGCCTGAAAGTCCAAGCGGTCCGCGAACGTGTTGGGTTCGCTGGGGGGGGGTTGCCGCTTGCAAATGCACATATTCCGTCGAGCACGGGCCGCTTTTGCAGCGCACCGTTCGTGGGGTGCCTCGTCGCTACCGCGGTTGGACAAGACCTTGGTGGTCGAGGACCTTCCAAAACTCGGGCCACCGCGGGATCTCCCGCAGGGTGGGCAGGACTTCGTGGGCGTTGTGGGGGTACACCCGACGGATGTAGCGAACGGCCGACTCTGCGTTCGGTGCCTGCAGATAGTGGGGTTCGCGGGGGGGAAACTCGTACCTAAACTTCTTGTGCTGAGCGGTCACGATTTGCGGGTTTGATCCCACAAAACTTCATTCTCGCCAAGTGCAGCACATGCGGCTCGCGAGATGACGAACAACAGGTCGCTGAGCCGGTTGAGGTAGACGATGGCTTCGCGCCGAACGGGGGAGGTCCGGTGCAAGCTCACAACCCTTCGTTCGGCCCGCCGGCAGATGGTGCGGGCGAGGTGGGCCGCGACCGCCACAGGCCCCCCTCCGGGCAACACAAAGCTCCTCAGTGGCGCGAGGGGTTCGTTGAGCGTGTCGATGGCCTGCTCTAAGGCGGTGATGTCCTCGTCGGTAACTTTGAGCCTGGCCTTGCCTGCGACCGCGCCCGGCTCGGACAGCTCGGCACCTAAGTCGAACAACTCCTGTTGCACCCGGGCGAGACAGGTATCGATCGCCTGGATGACCGCGTGGGTGCGCTGGCCGTCCGACAGCCTGGCGACCTCGCAGCGGACCATGCCGACGATCGCGTTGACTTCGTCGACTTGGCCGTAGGCATCGACACGTTCGCTGTCCTTGCCGGTGAAGTCACCACTGGCGAGCATGGTCTGCCCGCCGTCGCCAGACTTTGTATATACTTTGTGGATATACACCATTTGTGTACCACCTCGAACGAGCCGTCCGTGGAGTGCTCGACGTGTCAGGGATGTCGATGACAGTCACAAACCGTAACTGCCATGCTCACGCAACCTACATCGGGTTTGTGTAGTGTTTGAGCGATTCCTCGAGCCGCGGAAGGATGTCGGGAATAATCACGCTAAAAACCATTCCCAGCGGCGTTTGGCTGCCGTCGATCAACATGGTCCAGCGGTGCCGGGCGTCGACTTCGACGACAAAGATGTACAGTCCGTTATCCCCCTCGACGATAAATTTCTTGAGGGATTTGGCGGGTGAGTCCTTGGAAGAAGCGAGGGCGTTTTGCAGCTGGTCACTCATTCGGTTGAACAGTGCACAGACCCGCGGTGCGGAGTTGATGCCGGCGATCGACATCCCAGACGCCTTGCTGATGATGTCGACACCCAAGCAGCCCCCCATTAACGCCTCGTCGATTTCTTCGAGGATGACCTTGACGGCCTTGAGATCCATCGCTGTGTCCTCCTTCTTGGGGGGTGCTTCCTGCGTTTGCCCGGTTTTCCGGCCCCTGCGTTCGTTCTCTCGATCCTGTTCGTCCTTCATTCGGGCGCGGTCCATCAACAGCGCGACGATTGAAGAGTTCTTGACGGTTTGCGGACAGTCGGCCGGAAGTTGCGAGGACGAAACACTGCCCTCGCGCCATTCCAAAATTACATCGACCGCCGCATCTCCAGTTTTGTCCCCAGCGATTGCGTGTCGCAGGTTGCCGCCTTCGAAGAACATGGCTCCAGTGCCATGTGGGGAGTCGACAGACAGCTTGATCGACATGCGCGACGTCTGGGCCAACTGGAGGATGTCCCAGAGTGCAAAGCCGCCGATCTGCGCAATCGTGGTCGCCATCAGCTCCCTGTAAACCTCGTCGACATGGGCCGCACGAATCCGACGCCAGCATCACGGTTGGGGCAGGTCGTTGCAAGACCCGCGGGTTGAGCACACCCACGCTGGGCGTTCACACTGGTTTTGGCAAACCTGAAGCGACCCGCAAAATCGGCTGCAGGCTGTACACCGCGGTGTTGACGACAATGGAGTACCTCCCCCGCGGATCGCCGATCCTGGAGGTCAAAACCCCGCCGTTGTCGCAGGAGATGTGGCGTCCAGATACGCATCCACGCTTGGAGAGCTCGCCAGAGGTCGCGGCTTTCGTCCGGGGACGGTATCACCACCCTGGAAAAAAAACCACGAGACTGTGGTCGCGCATAGTCCGCAAGCACGTTGCAATTATGACGTTTCCTCGAGGATTTGTGGAGAAAGGGACATGCCTGAATCGGGGCCTGTGCGCGCGGCGGTAACGGGCGTGTCAGCGCCAGAGCGCGGTCGCGATCAGATTGACAAACGCCGTTCCAAGAAGGACCCGAGCAGGGGCCTGTTCGCCAAATCGGGCGAGTCGGGACTGTGCCGCGCACACGAGCCCAATGCTTGCCGCAAGACCGACTGCCGTCGCCGTCCATTCGAACCCGATCCACCACGGCTGTGGCAGCGTCGGCTCCGACCCCAGTGCGAGACCACAAAAAACCGCAGCGAGGCAGGCGAACACGGCACTTGGGACAGCCCTGGCAGGGATGCGGCGCCAGACAAAGGTGGCGGTGGCGAATCCCGCGAACCCGGCGAAGAAGATAGCTACCCACAGCTCGCCGGTCGCCGAGGGGTTCGACAGTCCGCCGAAAAACACACTCCCGAGGCAGCAACCCGCCGCGAGTGTATGGGCAACCCATAGGCCGCGGTGCGGGGGAGCAGATCTGAGCAGCCCCGCCGCACACAGGATGGCGACGAGACAGGCGATCGGTTGCTCGAGCACAAACCATCCGTCGGCTTGATGTGCCATCAACGATCGGAATTCGAGCGACCCGCTCGACCACGCGGGGGCCAGACAGGCGAGGGCAAACCCGAGCAAGTAGAGATCTCGGGACCTATCGTTCTCGGACGCGCGTCGGTGTGCAGCTGCCAGGGCCGCGAGCGCCAACACAAGCCCGGCAGTCGAAGTGATCCCGGGTGCGAAGCCTCCGCGACCAGCAGCGCATTGCGCCAGGTCGTGGGCCGACAGCGAGGCGAACATTGGCAGACACACTCCGGGAGCCCACGGCAAGGCAAGTAACGCAGCGATAAACGCCCACACGCACGCAACCAGCAGCCCGGTGTTTTGCCGGTGCCGCAGACTTTTTCCAGGTTGGGTTCCGTGGCGCGCAGATGTCGGGGCCCACGGCCACAGCGAGAGGGCGAACAGGCCGAGGACCAGCAAACCGATTGTAGCTGCAATGATTCCGGAGTACGGACCTCCCCGGGGAGCAAACTGAAGTTCGCTGCGCATGGGGTGTCCCCCGGCCTCCAACACAATCGCCGAGCTTCCGTGATGGAACTCGCCAGTCGGCCCCTGGTGGTCGCGTTTGGCAAAGTTGCGGGAAAAGGCCCGCACGTGGAGGGTGACCGATGCGTGTGCCGGGACCTGCGAGGGCAGGGTTTCATCGGTGAGGGCAAATGAGCCCCAGTCACGGGTGTCCGTGTCGAGACGGATCGTGCGCAGCTCGATGGCGGCGTCGGTGCGGTTGTGGATCTCGAGTTTGCCGTGCGGTGTCGAGGGCCCCAGCCGTAGGCTCGTCGGTGTGAGCGCCACGTCGGAGCGCGCATCCGGACCCGGATGGCAGGCACCGCCCGCGGCCCAACAGATGAGTGCAGATGCAAGTATTTTGCCACGCATCAACGACCCCGGGCACCACAGACAAAGGCACACAGCCCGAGGGCGAGACATGTCGCAACGGTCCACAGTGAGGCATCTGAACCGGCTGTTGCGAGCATGCCGAAGGCTAGGACAAACGCGGCTCCGAGGCCGTGCCCCGTCGCCCGTTCAATTTGTTGCTCATACAAATTCCTGTCCCGGGGGTTGACTCCGAGACGGACGATGCGTTGGCCAGCAGGATCCATCCTTCGACGGATACCCAGTGCTAGGAGATGCCCTGCATGGCCATCTCAAACACCTCGATGTCGTTGGAGTCCTTGGCCATCAAGAACACTTTGAGCGGCATTTCACCGCGGTATGACTTGAATTCGCTGTGAATCGCCCGGGCGGCCTCTTCGGCGGGTATGCCATCTTCGAAGGCGCCCATCAGCGGTACGGCGAGGCTGCGAAACCCCTTGGCCTTGCTGGCGACGATCACTGCGGATGTGGCCCGAAGGACATCTTCGACTTGAACCCGACCCCCCGGGTGTTCCGTGTTGGGGACGTGGATGATGTGTTTGGCCTTGAGCCGCCCGCCGTCGGTGACAAACGCAGCGCCGATGGCCAGCGGTGTGTGCCCGCGAAGGCGTTGCTCCACCTGCGGCCCGGCGAGTTGTTTGATCCGAGCCGCCGGAAAGTGGGACATCACTCCGGAGGAGTTGGTCGGACAGACAAACGCGTCGACCTCGATTTGGTCCCAGGGGAGGGTGGAGATTTGGATTTCGATGTGCTCGTGCGAGTCAGCTGCCACGTCAGACCTTAAGCATGGAGTCGAGCTCCTCGGCAACCTGCGACTCTGGCGCATGGCGTGCTGTGCTCAACTCGCGAATGACCAGGTTGCGAGCCGTGTTCAGCATTTGCCGCTCGCCGTGGGACAGGTTTTTGGTCGTCTTGAGCAGGGAGAGGTCGCGGTAGACCTCGCCGACCTCGTACAGGGAACCGGTGCGGATCTTCTCCATGAAACCGCGGTAGCGCCGGTTCCAGGTTTGACGGTCGTTTGGCACCCGGTGGTCGCGAAGCAACTCGTAGAGCTCGTCGATCGCCTCGTCGTCGGCGAGTTTGCGCATCCCGTTTTGGTGGGCTTTGGCCACTGGCACGATGATCTTGAGGCCGGTCTCGACGACATGGAGGTGGTAAAACCGGATCTCGTCGTTACCGAACTTTTTGGTTTCGAGTGCGACGACATCGGCGACCCCGTGGGTCGGGTAAACAGCTTTATCTCCAACGTGAAACTGCGGCGTTTTCATGAGCGAATCTCCAACGAGCGCGCGTGATTGTGCAACGAAACATCTGGCAGGTGCAACTGCGCGCGCGGCTAGGACGGGAATGTTCGTTCTCCGCTCACCGTGGCAGTGTGACCCAGAGCGAAAAAACTGCGGCGTTTGCTAAGCTGATACAGAACAACCTGCGCCCACTTTTGCAAACGACGTTTGGGGTGTAATAGCAGGAATACGCTGTCTTTCAAGCAAACATTCGGTCGAGAATGCTCACGTCAATCGAAGAGGTTTCCTATTGCAGGCCCTGAAACCGCCAACCCGACGAAGTTTGCTCGAGCGTAAGTGCGCGCCCTGGCTCGTATCGCAAGCTCGCCCGGCCCATATCCTTGCTGTACTCGATTGCGTCAGGTTGTGACAGACGCTCCTCAATCAGCTCAATTCGCGTCTCCCAGTCTTCCGCCATGGCCTCGTGGAGCTCGTCGCTGAGGAGGAAATCGATCTTGCCGAAGTCGGCAGTTCGGATGGCCGCGACCAGTGCGCGGATCGCTTGTTGCGGCGTCGAGGTCGCGGGAATGCTCGGCAAGCCCGAGGCGATCATGTAGGTTCCACCGACGTCGACCCAAGTGAGCAGGACGCGCTGACCGTGGGTTGTGACACCACCATGAACAGATTTGCGGTGCGCTGCATCGAGTTGGGCAATCTCTTTGCGTGAAGACTCACGTTCTTTTTTAAGAGATCGCCACCGCTCCGCAAACGCTTCGGGGGTGATCGCGGACTGAACTTCGGGGCTTAGCAGGGCGTAGGCAGCCTTGGGATCGTCGCGTTCGAGGGCCTGGGCGTAGCGTTTGCGCAGGTCGTCGGGGCTGCGGGCTGCACTCGATGCACATGCACTCAATCCCGCGACCGCAAATACAAGTGCGAGGCCTAGCCAGATCACAGGTCGGCGCGGACGAGAGCCGGGGGTGGTGGAGGCCGCCGGTCGGGTGTTGCCGCAATCGGTCGCCGGAATCGTTGGCCGCAGTCCAGCTCTCACCACAATTGGTCGCAGGTGAAGTCGCACGGTATGCGCCGGACATCATTCACCACGAGCGTTGTGTGGGCAAGCTGTATCGTCACAAAGGCGCGGAGTCTGTACCGTGCAATACCAACCCATCGGGCGGTTCGTCGTGAACTCGCGTCGGGAAGGGTTACCGCGGTCCCGTGTGCTTGTTGAGCGTGGTGTCGAGACAGTACTCCTCGCGCGTCTCCGGATAGTCGAGGTTGAAGTGCAGTCCCCGGGTCTCGTGTCGGCGACTGGCACACTCGATGATGAGGTGGCCGACCTGCGAAATGTTGCGAAGTTCGAGGACATCGCGGGTGACGCGAAATCGCCAGTAGTACTCGAGAATCTCTTCGCGGATGAGGGTGATCCGACGACGCGCGCGGTCGAGTCGCTTGTTCGAGCGGACGATGCCGACAAAGTTCCACATCAACGCCCGGACCTCTTCCCAGTTGGCGCTGACCATCACCGCTTCGTCGGAGTCGACCGCCGCACCCTCGTTCCACGGGGTGACATCCTGCGGTGGAGCACGGCCGAAGTCGTCGCACACCGCGGCGGCACCCGAGGCGAGCACCACGGCTTCGAGCAAACTGTTGGACGCGAGTCGACACGCGCCGTGCAGACCACTCATGGCAACTTCGCCGATCGCCATTAACCCGGGGATATCAGTGCGTCCGTGCTGGTCGACGACGACGCCGCCACACATGTAATGGGCCGCCGGGACGACCGGGATCCGATCGCGCCGCATGTCGATGCCGAGGGAGTTGCAGCGGGCGTGGATCCCGGGGAAGCGCTGCAATAAAAACTCGCCGTCGAGGTGGGTCATGTCGAGATAGACACAGCGCTCGCCCGACCGTTTGAGCTCGGCATCGATCTCGCGGGCGACGACATCGCGGGGCGCAAGGCTCCCCATCGGATGGCGAGCTTTCATGAGGTCGCTGCCGTCGCGCCGCCGCAGGATACCGCCCTCGCCGCGCAACGCCTCGGAGATCAAAAATGTGTTGGCCTCGGGGTGGTGCAGGCAGGTCGGGTGAAACTGCATAAATTCGAGGTTGGCGACCGTCGCCCCAATACGATAGGCCATCGCAATCCCGTCGCTGGTCGCTACGTCAGGGTTGCTGGTGTAGCGGTAGACCCTGCCGGCCCCGCCGGTGGCGAGCACGGTGATCGGGGCGACAAATGCCTCGACGACGTCGCGCGCGATATTAAGTGCGTATACACCAAAACAGCCACGGGTGCCGTCGACCTTGGTCCAACTGAGGAGGTCGATGACCATGTGGTGCTCTAAGATGGTGATGTTGGGGTGGCTGCGGGCGGCACTGATGAGCGCGCGCTCGACCTCGGCCCCGGTCATGTCACGGTGGTGCACGACCCTGCGCCGGGTGTGGCCACCTTCGCGTCCGAGTTCAAACGGCGCATTTTCCCGGTCGTCGACCTTGTCAAATCGCACCCCGTAGCGATCGGCAAGCCGCCGGACGAGCCCCGGACCCTCGGCGACCGCGACCTCGACCATCGGACGATGGCACAGGCCAGCCCCGACCTTGAGCGTATCTTCGAGGTGTTGGGCGAGCGAATCGTCGTCGGCAAATACCGCCGAGATCCCGCCTTGGGCACGTTGGGTATTCGAGGACTCGCACCGGTGTTTGGTCAACACGGTCACCGGGCCGCGGTCGGCGACTTCGAGTGCGAAGTAAAGGCCGGCGAGGCCTGAGCCCAAAACGAGGTAGTGACAGCGGTGGACAGGCGTCGGCTCGGACATAGCAGCAGTGCGAGCGTAACAGTCGTGTTCGCAGATGGACGCACAACGGGCGTGGTTTTTCTCGCGCGTCGCGTCGTCGCCAGTACACTGACCGCGATGGCGACCGACCGACGTATCGTCTGGCTGCTCGCGGGGTGCATGCTCGCGGGGATCGTCGCGGACACAGGCTTCGCACAAGCCGGCGATCCGCAGGCGAGTTATCGGCATACCGTCGATGCGCAGGGGATTGTCCATGTCACCAGCGTGGCCGTCCAAGCAAAACCGCAGGCGACCGATGCGTTGCAGGGAAGCGGGACCAAGGCGGACGACGGACCCTCGCCGACGGCGATCATCGAGGACGTGGCCGACCGCGGGCGCTACGACCCGTGGATCCGCGATGCCGCCCAGCGCTACCAGTTACCCGAGTCGTTTATCCGCGCCGTGATCCACACAGAGAGTCGCTACAACCCGCGGGCGGTCAGCCGTGCCGGGGCCGTGGGGCTGATGCAGTTGATGCCGGCGACCGCCCGGTTTTTGGGGGTGACCGACAGTACCGATCCGCGTCAGAACATCTACGGGGGTAGCAAATACTTGCGCCTGCTCGCCAACATGTTCAACGGCGATATGGTGCTGGTGGCCGCCGGTTACTTCGCGGGTGCCGGAGCCGTGCGTAAATACGGCGGAGTGCCGCCCTATCCCGGTGTGCGTCGCTACGTCAAAGCTGTGCTGCGGCGCTACTACGCCTATGAGCGCGAGGCCCAGCGCCTGTATCTCCCGCCGAACGAGCTCCCGCGAGAGATCGCCGAGCAGCCGTGAAATCGCGGCCGAAGAGGTTGGTGATACATCGATTGTGGAGGCCACCGCGTTGGAGATCTGCGCCCCGTCGTCCTGTGGTCGGCGTCACGGCTGGCGTGAAAAAACTCCAGTTCACGTACCAACGCTGCGAGCGTTCCACCGGCTGACCCACGACTGCGGCATCGTACGAGGCCCCATATCGACAAAATCTGCTTGCGGGACGTCGCGCGAGAAAAACCACGGGCTGTCATGAAAAAGTGCAAACTGCCACGTTCGAGGACCACTCGGGTATTTTCATGCTTCTGTGGCGCATGGGTTCCACTAGGGTTTTACGCCGGATTTCGTTAGGCTGCGCCCGATCCGACAAAACGCTATGAGGACAACTGACGCGAGGGACTTGAGACTGCAAGGGGGTGGCGTGTGACCACTCGCTACGAACGTCTCAAGCGCGAGGTCTTAAACCTCCCCAACATGATCACGATCGGCCGGGTGTTGATGATCCCGCCGGTGTTGTTGCTCGTCGATCGTGCCGACCCGTTTTTGTGTGTCCTGGGGATGATCCTGTTCATGCTGGTCTCGGCCCTCGACATCGTCGACGGCTGGCTCGCGCGGCGGCAGCAGTTGGTCACGGTGTTCGGCAAGTTTATGGATCCGCTTGCCGACAAGATCATGGTCATGTCGCTGCTGCTGTACTTGGTCGCCGACGGGCGGGTACCGGCATGGCTCGCGGTCGTCTTGATCGCCCGCGAGTTCTATATCTCGGGCCTGCGACTGGTCGCGGTCAACGAAGGTGTGGTCATGGCCGCCGGAGCGGGGGGGAAGGCCAAGACCGCGTTTCAGTTGATCGGGATTTGTTTTTTACTGGTCCACTACACCTACCGCATGCCCGGATTCCCCGAGACGCTCGACTTTCACCTCGTCGGTCTCATTCTCCTGGGGGCATCGGCGTTTATGTCGATCCTCAGTGCGGTCACCTACACCCTCGATTTCGGTGCAGCGCTGGCTGCGAAATCGGAGACCTAGTTTGGTTGTTCCTCCCCCGTCGCGGTGTCGTATGTGCCGCGAATCGAATGGGCGCGCGTGCATGTATCAGCATTTAATTGGTGGTATCCGAGTGTTGGATCACAGGGAGTAGGTGATGTTGCGAACCCAGCGAGCAGCGACTGCACGCGCCGAAACGGCCGCGCACACGCATGGCGTCACAATCCCGGGGCTGCGCGGCGCGACGGCATTTGCCTGGCTCGATGACGCGGTCGACGGAGGAGGCGTGGCCGGGGCCGAGGCCGATCGGGTTGTCGCGGCAGAACATGTATCTGCACTGGATACGGTCGAGTGCCTGTGGCGTCAAAGCCCACATGTTCCGTGGGTCGGCTGGCTCACCTATGACCTCGGTGCGGCCTCGCTCCTCGAACGAGCCCCACGGACCGGCGTCTTGCCGGGGTTGTTGTTCCGGCGCTACCCGACCACAGTTCAACAAAATTGTATCACCAAGCATTCGCCGCTCCGGTGGCCCCTGACCCCACTCTCACCACAGATCTGTGCCGCGACCTATCGCCGGCGGGTCGCTACTGCCAAGGCCTGGATCGCCGCCGGCGAGACCTACCAGGTCAATCTGTCCCAGATCTTTCACGCGAGCTGGCAGCCGTGGGCCAAGAGCCTTCCGTTCGTCGAACGCGTCGCTTGCCTCTACACACAAATCCGCACCCGCTCGCCCGCCTCGATGGGAGCTTTGATCGCAGCCAACGGACACTTTGTGGTTTCGAATTCGCCGGAGACCCTGATCGACATCCGCCTAGGGCAGGGGGAAGGCGGTGGCGACCTGATCCGTTCGTGGCCCATCAAAGGGACCCGACCGCGAAGTGCCGACCCGACCCGTGATCGCGCGCTCGCCCGCGAGCTTCTTGCGAGCTCCAAAGATGCGGCCGAGCATGTCATGATCGTCGACCTCGTGCGCAACGACCTCGGACGGTTGGCGATCCCCGGCACCGTACGTGCGCGTGCCCAGCCGACCTTGATGCGTCTGCCGACTGTCCATCACTTGGTGACCGAAGTCCGCGCGACCCTGCGTCCGGGCTGGTGTTTACGCGAGGTCATGGCTGCAGTGTTTCCCGGGGGCAGTATCACCGGAGCGCCCAAACGCCGGACCTGCGAGTTGATCGACGAGCTCGAAGGAGTGGGCCGCGGGCTTTACTGCGGGGCGATTGTCCACCTCGAGGCGACCGGGCTGCGCTGCAGCATACCGATCCGGACGGCGTTGGTCAGTGAAGCTGGCCTCGTTTTACACAGTGGTGGAGGGATCGTCGCCGACAGCGATCCCGAACAGGAACGGCTCGAGACCCTCGACAAAGTGCGGGCGTTTGAATCCAGCACTGGGACAACCAATTAAAATGAGTGTGCAACCAATCGATTGCACACTCATTGACTAAAAAATCGTTCGACCTACGAGCTCGCCGGCTGTGCCCCTGCGCCAGCCTCGGCCTTTTGGCGGGCTTCTGGAGGCTCGGCGTGGAGGATCAGATAGGGGATCAGCAGGGCGACACCGACGACGAGGGCCGCGTCTGCGATATTGAAGGTCGGCCACGCTTTGCCCGGCAGGTAGTACACGAGGATGAAGTCGACGACCCCGTGTTTTTCGTAGATCATGCGGAAGAACCGGTCGTGCAAGTTGCCAAGCGCGCCGCCGATGATCATGCCGATGGCGACGAAGCCGTAGAGCCTGTCGGTCGGCAACTTGCGGACCCAGTTGATCATGTAGATGACCGTCGCCAGGGTGATGATGATGAACATCGGCCGGGCGTAGCTCGATGAGTTGAGAAACCCAAACGCAGCCCCGGTGTTGAAGCTGAAGTCCAGGTACAAGAAGTTGGCGATCAGCTCCATGCTCTCGCCGGTCTCGCGGATGCCGTTCCACACCCAGGCCTTCGACCACAGGTCCAGACCCAGGGAAAGCGCTGCCGAGATGGCGACTGCGAGGGCGGGAACAGTACGCCCTCGGGGCGTTGTGGAGGGCGTGTTTGGTGGTGTATCGGTCATTGTTCGGAGCTCGCGCAGTGTAGCGCAGCGGGTCTGCCCAGCAAGTCTACCGCCGTGATGGACATCTCTCGCCGAGATAGCGGCGTTTGGCCAGGGCGAGGGTGGGACTTGGGCTGCGCGAATACGGGATATCAAAGTGCGGCGAGCTCTCCATGTTGCCGAGCGACGGCCGGGAACCTGTTGCGAGCCGGAGCCGCGAAGCAATCAACGGGCCGGTTCCGTCACGCACCCGCGGTGGATCGTGCCTGCCTGCGTCGGCGGATGAGCGCCCAACTTCCCAGACCGATCAAAAACAGGCCGATCGTTTGCGACGTCGACAGTGCGACGGGCTGCGAAGTCGGCAGGTTGAGGTGTTCCATCAACCACGGCCACCGGATCTCAAACACAAAGCCGCGGGAGCCGTCGCCGCGGAAGATTTCGGTGACCATGCGCACGATTCCATACCCGACAGCCCAGCGGGCTGCTTGCGTCCACGGGCGTTCGATACCTCGGCGCACTCGCAGGGTCAGCAGGCAGGTAAACAGCAGCAACAGCGCGGCTGATTCAAACAGTTGGACCGGGTGCAGGCCGACTGTCGTCGCGCCCGCGTGGGGCACCAGGCCTTCGCGGTAGGCTACGGACTCCGCGGGAAACTCGGCGGCGAGGCGCGTGGGCACAACTGTCGGAGATCCGTAACAACACCCGGCAAACCAACAGCCCAGACGTCCGATTGCATGGGAAAACGCCATCCAAGTCGCCAACAGGTCACAGATTTCCCCGAGCGGTCGTCGGTAGCGGCGGGCGAGCCAGATGAACCCGACAAACACCCCGAGGACCGATCCGTAAAAGATAAAGCCTTCGTTGAGGTCAAATAGACTTTGTGGGTGTTGCAAAAAGAAGCCCGGTCGCGTGGCGATGTCGATCATCCGCCCGCCTAGCCAGCAGCCGACGACCAGTACGATGTAGAAGTCGAGCAGCATCAGCCATTCGATCCCACGGCGGCGCAGATCCCAAAAAAGCCCCGGTCCGATGATGAGTCCGGCGATCAGGATGAGGGTGCCGTAGCTGTTGTACGAACCCAGCCCCGGAATCTCAAACAGGATCGGGTGCACGACGACAGTCTACTCGTTTAAGATCGCGGTGTAGCGACTCGCCGGGCAAAGGAAACGGGCCGCGACAGAGGCGATGAGGTCGGCGGGTGGGTTCTTCTGGCTTCGAGGTGGCGAGGTGAGACGTTCCAAAGAACGCGGTGCGGCGAACGGTCGGCAGGGTTCTTGGCTTTGAGGTGGCGAGGCGAGACGTTCCAAAGATCGCGGTGCGGCGAGCGGTCGGCAGGGTTCTTGGCTTCGAGGTGGCGAGGCGAGACGTTCCAAAGATCGCGGTGCGGCGAGCAGTCGGCAGGTTCTTGGCTTCGAGGTGGCGAGGCGAGACGTTCCAAGAACGCGGTGCGGCGAGCGGTCGGCAGGGTTCTCCTGGCTTCGAGGTGGCGAGGCGAGACGTTCCAAAGATCGCGGTGCGGCGAGCAGTCGGCAGGTTCTTGGCTTCGAGGTACCAGACATTCCAAATAGCGCGAGAAGGAGGTCGGCGGGTGGGTTCTTGGCTTCGAGTGCGGTGAGGAGGTCTGGCTTCGAGGTAGGCCGCGGTGTCGGGCGATAGCGGTGAGGAGGTCGGTGGGTAGACCAGACATCGCGGTGTCGGGCGAAAGCGGTGAGGAGGTCGGCTTGGCGACTCGCAGGTCAAAGGAGTCGGGCAGTGCCCTGAACGCGAGTCGTGTTTGTCTGTATTTGCAACCAAAAAGGAACCCGCGATCGACCATTCGACCGCGGGCGGAGCATCAGCGTGCTTGTTGGGAGGGGATAGAACCGTTACAGGACCATACGAGGGGATAGGGACCGTTCAGGAGTCATTGTGGGAAACTCCTTGTTCAGTCGGGGGAAAAATCGTTCGTCTCAGGAGTGCGTCGCCTGTGGCTGTAGGAGGTCGAACAGTGCCGGGCGTCGGCGGGTCGGCCACGAGTGTTGACCACGGCCTAGGGCGCGACGACCACGGGAGACGCGTTGGTCCATCGCTTGACGCGAGAGGCCTGCCAGGGCCACGGGGCGCTGAACTTGGAGGTCCATCAACTCTTGGCGCTGTGTGCCGAGAAGGTTGGCCAGGGCATTTTCGAGGAGTACCGCCTCGGGCAGACGCAGGCGGCGAAGCGCGGCTCGGAGGCGGGCTTGCATCGTCAGTTCTTCGCGGAAGTCGTCTCCGGTGTAGCGCAGGGCCTCGGTGCGGGACATGACATCGCGGTGCAGGGAGATATTTGCAGAAGCAAACATCACGTGGACCGGGCGGAGGTCGCGGTCGTGTGGGTCGACGATATTGAGCAGGGCTTGGACCTCTTGCCAGGCGATCCGGTCGACATCTTCCTCTTCGCCGCCGACCATTTCATAGGACTCGCTCCCGAGGGCGACGATCAAAAGTTGTAGGCGCACGGACTCAAACACCAGAAGCTCGGCGAGGGCTGACTGAAGGGCCAGGCGCTCATCACCGCGGGTATCGAGTTGTTGAGCCATGTCGACCAACTGCTCCTGCAGGTTTTGCATTCCCGGCGGGAGTTGACCGTCGCCACGCAGCGCAGCTGCCCACGGTTCAAACTCCCGGGGGAGCTCGACAAATAGGGCGTCGCGCAATCCCTGGTGAAAGGTTGCGAGGGCGGGAAACTGTTCGAAGTCCCGGGCGGCATCCGGGAGTTCGATGCCCTCGCGCAGGGCCTGTAGGGTTTCAAAGGCAATGTCCTCCAATTCGCGTTGGAATGTTTGCATCTCCAACTCACCGGCGAGATCGGCGGTGAGCGGAGCGGGAAGGGCACGGGTGATGGAGGACGTGATGGGAGTGTCCATGGCGTGGAATGGGGTTTAATCACCGTCACACGCCTGGCAAGGGGAGGGGGGTGAATAAATTTTGATGTGCAAAAATGCCGCAGTAAAAAGTCAGCTGGGCCGGCTGTTTCGGGTGTACGATGGTTCCGTCAATTATCTGGATTCATAGGGTTTTTGCCAGCGTATCGGGTTTCACAGCGAAATCGGGTGTAACGTCACATCGCCCCAAACGTTCATTGTGTCAGACCGTATGACAGGCGCCAGCTCCGCGTGGGTCTTTTGGGACAGGTTGTATTCGGGTCGTCTTGCGACGAAGTTGCAGATATAAATTTGCATACGCAATACGAACGTGCGTCCGAATATTCCACCGAGCGAGGCCCCATCCACATGGGCGGTTGTCCGGGCCAGGTTTTGGTCCGTGACTGCTGGCGGCGGTGAGAGGGCGAATTACTCGCGGACATCGTGCAGGGCGAAGCGGAGGTTCACACCGAGCCAGGCTTTCATCCGTGAGTTGTCGACGCGTTTGCCGTAGGGCTCCGGGGCGGGTGGGCGTTCCCAAATCGGCGCAGACTCGCCGCGGACGCGGGCCGCGAGTTCGTAGAGTTCGCGCCGACTCCGGTGGTCGTCTGCACATACATTGATTGTTCCCGTGTACTGGGACGGGGCGGTGAGGGCTGCACGGATACAGGCGACCGCGTCATCGCGGTGGATCAGGTTGGTCGCCTCGCCGCCGTCGCCCGCGAGCGGGCCGGGCGTGCGCACCCGATAGATCCGACCGATGCCGCGGCCTGGTCCGTAGAGACCTCCGAGACGCAAGATGAGGTGTGGGACCCCGGCATGGCGACACAGTTCGTCCACTTGCTGTTCGGCCTCCCGCTGGACGCGGCCGCGTTCGGATGTCGGCCAGTCCGGCTCATCGTCGCGCACAATTCCATCGCGGACCGGCAGGGCAGAGGTCGAACTTGTATAGACAATTTTTTTGAGACCGGGATGCGCTTGGGTTGATTCGCGCGCTGTGGGCGTTGCCGGTGAACGGGGCTCAGAGGTTGGCCCGCGGCGCGTCGAGCCGGACTCGAGTGCGATCGACAACAGCCGCCGAACACCCTCGAGGTAGACGGCTCGCCGCGGTTGGGTGCGTCCAGGTGCCACGCAGATCACCAGGTGTGTCACGCCCGTGAGCACCTCGCGGATGGCTGTTTGTGTGTCGGTACAAATATCGAGTTGGCGCAGCTCCGCATGCTCGGGCCGCTCCGACGCAGCAGTCCACTGGCCCGAACGCGTGGTTGCACGCACCTTGCCAGCGAGTGCGTGTACAATTTGGGAGCCTAAAAAACCCGCCCCGACGACCAGGGTCATCGGGGCATCTTGTTGTGGTTTGTCCGCGTCGACCATCGTCCTGACGGCGACTGTAGCCCGTACGTGTTCGCGTGGCGAGCAAGCGCGGTCGAGCTAGCCGAACGTGACTCCGCCGCCCAACATGAACAGCAGACGCCCGTACACGCCGCGTCCGTAGTACCAGTCGAAGTTGTAACGCCCGAAGTTGATGTCGAAGTTGGGGAATCGAACCCAGACCAGCCAGCGGTCGTTGAGCATCAGCTTGGCGGCGACTGCGATCTGCAGGTCGAGGGTGTGGCCGTAGTAGCGGAAGTTGCTGTAGTACGTGTAGAGGTGGTAACCGAGGGCGACACTCGGCGAGATGTAGAATCCGAGATTTTTGACGATCTGGATGTCGTAGACGAACTTCGGCGAGAGGATCAGGCCGTAGCCGCCGTAGCCGTAAAACTCGTGTTCGAACAGCACGCCCATCGCCGGGCCTTTGGCCTCGCCCATGAAGTGTCCGCCGAACTCTCCGGTGACGCGAAATCCTCCGAGGTAGCCAAATCCGTAGCGGCCGGTGTAGCCCGGCCCGTAGTAGCCACGACCCAGCGCGGTACTGCCACCGACGCCGAACAGGAAGTACAGCGGTCGCGTACCGGGACGTAGGACTTTGGGGATTTTGGCCTCGGCTTGTTGGCTAATTGTATATGTGCCTACAACTGTTGCCAGGGCGGTCACCACCTTGAGAGCCGTGCTTGCGCCCTTGCGACGACGGCGGGAACGGGTGTTGCGTTGTTTGCGAGTCATGGTCCTCCGGGTACGGCTGTACGTGGATCACCCTATCCCACCTACTTCGCGGACGCTAGATTTATCGAACTAGATCAATCAGTTGTCGGCGAGTGATCTCGGCCACATACGATGGTCGGCCGGGCGCGTCGGCAACCTGTGTAGCTGACCTTCCCGACAGCTTGCTGGGGGCAGCTGGCCCCGGGCGTCCTTGTCACTCGGGCGGCAAATCGCGAAAAGCAGTCATCGCTGCGTCGGCGTCGTAGCGGTGGCGAAATCCGGTCGCGTTGACGAATGCACGACCGTCGACGACGACCGGATGACACAGATGAGACGCCGCTCCCCGCGGCAGTTTGGAGAAGCCAAATCTACCGGTGACGTGGTGAAACACGCCTTCTGGCAGGGGAATCGCGGTGCGTCCGGTCGCCCGGCAAAGTGTCGACAGGGGCACGGGCGGCGGACCACAGACATTGAACACACCGCGCACGTTGTGTTCGATCGCGGCGACAATCGCATCGGCTGCATCAAAGTCGTGGAGAAAGTGAAACAGCGGATCAAAGCCCATGATCATCGGCACGCGTGGGCCTTGGAGGAAGTTGGCGAGTGTGCTGGTACGGACGGGTCCAAGGGTATAGACAAGCCGAAGCACAGCCGTTCCAAGTGCGGGAAAACGCCACAATGCCGTGCCTGCGTATAAATCTGCGGCCACGAGATCTGCGAGTTCGGGGAACGTCGTGACCGCCAGCGGCGGCTCGTCCTCGGTGCGAAAAAGCGGAGCATCGGGGGCGGCCCCGTAGATGGTGTGGCGACCGAGGAACACCGCCTGGGAAACCCCGTGGGTGTGGCACAACTCGAACACGGCCCGTGTCCCGTGGAGGTTGATCCGCAGGCGTTCCTGACTCGAAGCCGAGTAGTGGGTCGTGGTCGCCATGTGCACGACGACCTCTGGTTTGCGCGTGCGAAACACATCTGCCGCCGGCCGTTTGCGGATATCGGCCTGGTAGACGTGAATTTCCTTGGGCAGGGTCGGACACGGTCGCCGGTCGATCCCGAAGACCGTGTGCCCGCGGTCGAACAGGCGGGTCGCAATTAACTGTGCATGTGCACCAGAAATCCCGGTGATCAACACGCGCTTGGGTTCCGCAGACACGGTCGTGGGCGCATTCATCGTCCTGGACTCCCTTGATGTTGGCGCATGGCAAGGCCCTTGACGACCAGGCCATTGACCGCCGACTTGACCTGTTGGACATAGCCCTCGATGACGCTGTCGGCCTCGTCACCCGTGCCTTCAAACGTCATGGGCGCCCCGTAGTGGACCTCGCATTGCAGGGGCAGTGGAATCGGCAGGAGGTACGGGGTGACCGGCCAGTAGGGCGCCCCGGTCAGCTTGGCCAGGCTACGCGCATGGAAAAGTGTGGGTACAACTTCTTCGCCGCCGACAAACGCAAACGGAATCACCGGTGCCCCGGTCTTGAGGGCGATCCGCATGAATCCGGTGCCAAAGCGGACGAGGTTGTAGCGCTGGACGTAGAGCTTGCCCGTACCGCGGGCCCCCTCGGGAAACACCATCAGCACGCGGCCGTCTTCGAGCAGTCGGATCGCGTTTTCGGGGAGCCCCGGAAGTTGCCCGACGCGGGAAAACCAACTCGAGACAAATGGCCAGCGCTGGGCGAACTTTTCGACCATACCGTGGCCGTGGCGCGGCGGTTCGCGGCCGAAAAACAGTGACGCCAAGACCATACTCGCATCGACTGGAATTCCACCGGAGTGATTGCCGATCAACATCGCCGGACCGGTGTCGGGCACATGGTGGATATCGTAGGTTTGGATGCGGAAATAATGGTGGTACATCCATCCCAATAGCCCGTAGAACGCCTGCAGGTGGATCCGCGAAATTCCGTAGGAATCGGTACCATAGCGGCCAAATTCGAGATCAATTCGATCGAGTCGGGCGTCGACCGAGGCGCGAAGACTGCGCGGGATCGCCTTGAGCAGCAAACGCGGATCCATAGTGCGCGCAGGCTACCACGATCGTGCCCCTAGCACCGGAGAATCGACGGCTGCGGGTAAAAAAGAGTCCCGCCTGAACACCGCTTCGAGCTTCCGGGTTGCAAATGCACGCACCGTTCGGACGCATGTCCGCGCGTCCAATCAATCCGCGCCTTTGCAGTCCGCGCGGACTGGTGTCGCTCGGTAAAATCGATGTATCATCAATCCGAGAGATCTTCGGCGAGGTTGTAAAAACATGTACGATCAACGATCGGCTGGGCGTTCGTCGCTGCCCGGATTGGTGCACACCGGGTAGGCGACCACATCGTTCCCGATTTGACCGTGGCTCTCTCGCATATTGCCGTTGACGTAGAACAGCGGGTCGTGATCCCACCCGTACTCCGGCATCGGGCCGAGGTTGATCCGCGGGTCGACCCCGTTGTCGTCGGCGATGTACCACTCTGGATTGGAGCAGCCAAAGCCGCCGAGTTCGAGGGTTTTTGTGATCTCGAAGTGTTCCGCCGTACTCAACGGGTTGCGCGTGCGCAGGCGGCAAAACACATCCGCATCTTCTTGGCCGCAGTAGTCGATACCGGCCCATGAACAGGCGTTGCGACAGTGGAGTTGGGGGACCTTTGAAAAGTCGAGGACGCAGGTTTCCGGGTGACAGGTGACGTGGTCGAGCTCGGGGTCGTCCTCGCAGTTTTCGCCCCATTCCGGTTGGACGATGCCATCGCCGCAGGCCGGCATGGGCTCTAAACAGTCGGGGCTGCAGCTGCCGTAGTCCCCGGTGTTTTGGCCGTCGTCGCAGGCTTCGTAGCCCTCGTGGACGTAGTTATCGCCACAGGATGCAGCGCGGCAGTTGCCGAGACAGTCATCGGTGTTGATCGTGTTGGCATCGTCGCAGTCTTCGACGCCTTCGAGCACATAGCCATCGCCACAAACGTTGCGTGTACAATCGTTTTTGCAGTGGTCAAACGGGCTGTCGTTGTTATCGTCGCATTCCTCTTTGCCCTCGCGGACCCAGCCGTCGCCGCAGACATTGATGATGCAGGTTCGGAGGCAGCGGTCGTGGTTATCGTCGTTCCCGTCGTCGCACTCTTCACCCAGATCGATCAATCCGTTGCCGCATAAATTTTCAGGTTCGGGTGAGCTGCTGCTCGCGTCGGAGGTCGCATCGGTGGTGTCGCTCGTCTCCGAGGTCACGCCCTGCGAGGTAAACTCGCCCGGGCTGCTGTCAAACGTCAGCTCCGACTTCACGCCCGGTGAGCAGCCGAGACACAGGACCATCAGCGACGCAGGAACCTTCGCGCGGAACATGTGCGTACAATAATCAAATCCAACCACCGCGGCCAGTAGGTCGTAGAAGTGGTCGTAGCGGGTTTTGCGTATACACACGATTTGGGAGATTTGCGCAACCCGCACAAACTGTATGAGAGTACACAGAATTCGAATGCAGGACACCCGCATAGAGATGTTTGTGCAAATGTTCAGTCCGGGCGAACTCAGTGTATTTGCATCACCGACGGAGGAACCACCGTCAGCAGCTGAACATTGAACGTACACACATCACGCAACGGATTTGCAGTGCGTCTTCATCGCCGCAAGTTCAATCCGGATGTCACCCAGATGACCAAGCGAGGAAGGCGCGCCGCTCCGTTGGGCACGGTTCACGTTCCGTGTATGTACGCGCAGCCGGATGTGGTTCGGCTACGGGTTGGTGCACACAGGGTTCAAGATGACGTCGTTTGGCGCCGCCCCGTGGGTCTCGGCGATGCTCCCCGATTGGTAGAACAACGGGTCGAGCTCGACACCATACTCCGGCAAGGGACCGATATTGACCCGGGGGTCGACCCCCTGCATGTCTTTAATCTGGGTGTTATCGGGATCTGCGCAGGCAAATCCCGGCTCTTCGAGGGATGGACCGATGTCGAACGAGGTCGCTACGCTGTCGGGGTTTTGCATAAGCAGGCGACAGAAGATGTCTGCGTCGGCCTGGCCACAGCCGTATTCGATGTCCCATGTGCAAAAGCCGCGGCAGAACAACTGGTTGACGTTGACGAAGTCGAGTCGGCAGGTGACGGGGTCGCAAATCACGTTCTCGAGGTCGATGTTGCCGTCGCAGTTCTCGCCCCAATCTTCGTCGATGATGCCGTCGCCGCAGGCTGGCATGGCGGTGCTGCAGTCGGATGAGCAACTCCCGTACAGGCCGCTATTGATGCCGTCGTCGCAACTTTCCTTATCTTCGTTGACAAATCCGTCGCCGCACGACCAGGGCGTGCAGTCGTTGAGGCAGCCGTCGGTGTTGAGCGAGTTGGAGTCGTCGCAGATTTCGACCCCGTCGTTGATGATGCCATCGCCGCAGACATTGAAGGTGCAGTCGTTGAGGCACGCATCGTGCGGGTTCATGTTTTCGTCGTCACAGTCTTCGACCCCGTCTTGGACATACCCATCGCCGCACGTTGCGGGGGTACAGTCATCGAGGCAGTCGTCTGAATTGACTGCGTTGCCGTCGTCGCAGAACTCGTCCTCCTCGACAATTCCATTGCCACAGACAGGACCATCGTCCGTGGTGGCGTCGGAAGTCGTGGTGGTGGTGGTCGGGTCGGTCGTGGGCAGTGCCGTGGTTGTCGTGTCGTCGCCGGTCGTCGATGTATCCGAGGCGGTGTCGGAGCTGTCGTATGTCAATTCTGGAGGAGCCGGAGTTGCACAGCCAACGATGAGCAAGATGCCTGCAACCAACGATCCACGGTGTCTCACGGCGGACATGCTCCGACCTTAGTCGTTCGCACAGGGGTTGTCACCGTCTGAATCGACAGGGGTCCACGGTGGCGAGGTGTGCATACACATGGAGATTGGTCGTACAGCGAGATCGATGTATGCGCAGGTCCGAGGCGTCGGACATTGCCACAATCGATGGCTACACACCTTTTAGCTCACGATTTTTATGTAATTGAAATGACGAAATTCTCAGAGCAAATTAGGGGGCTCATAGCCTCATTGTGGTCTGAAAACCCGTGATTTCTCACGTTGGCGATGTCGTTGATCTGTCGAACCAATGCAAAAGGCCGGGGCTGTCCCGGCCCAAGTGCAGCGCGTTGGTTCGGCAGCGTGTCAGTTCGCAGCTTGACCCAACGCTTTGACCATCGAACTTCCGAGGTCCGACGGCGTGTCTGCGATCGTCACTCCGGCGTCGCGCAGCGCGGCGAGTTTGGCCTCGGCCGTGCCCTTGCCCCCCGAGATGATGGCGCCCGCGTGGCCCATGCGTTTGCCGGGAGGAGCCGTGACGCCGGCGATAAATCCGACGACGGGCTTGTCGACGTTTTCCTTGATGAACGCGGCAGCCTCTTCCTCAGCCGATCCCCCGATTTCGCCGATCATGACGATACCTTGGGTTTCGGGATCGTCTTGGAACAGGCGCAGGCAGTCGACGAAGTTGGTGCCGTTGACCGGGTCGCCGCCGATGCCGATGGCTGTGCTCTGACCGAGGTTGAGGGTCGTGAGCTGGTGGACAGCCTCGTAGGTGAGGGTACCCGACCGCGAGACCACACCGATTTTGCCGGGCTTGTGGATGTAGCCGGGCATGATGCCGATCCGGCACTGGTTGGGGGTGATGATGCCGGGGCAGTTGGGTCCGATCAGGCGACAGCTGCGGCCCTCTAGGTAGCGCTTGACCGAGATCATATCGGCGACCGGAATGCCCTCGGTGATGCACACGATCAGCGGGACTTCGGCGTCGGCGGCTTCCATGATCGCGTCGGCGGCAAACGGCGGCGGGACAAAGATAACCGATGCATTTGCACCGGTCTTTTGCACCGCATCGCCGACCGTATCGAACACGGGCACGCTGTCGAGGACGGTTTGCCCGCCCTTACCCGGCGTCACGCCGGCGACGACTTGGGTGCCGTAGTTGAGGGATTGCTCGGCGTGGAACATCCCGACTTTGCCGGTGATGCCCTGGACCATCAGGCGGGTGTTTTTGTCGACAAGAACACTCATTTGGTCATCTCCACGATCTTCGAGGCGGCGTCGCGCAGGCTCGAGGCTGTTGTCAGGTTGAGGCCACTTTCGTTGAGCAACTTCATGCCCTGCTCGACGTTGGTGCCTTCGAGGCGGACGACGAGCGGCACCGTGAGCCCGACTTCCTTGACCGCGGCGATGACCCCGGTGGCGATCGTGTCGCACTTCATGATCCCGCCGAAGATGTTGACGAGGATGCCCGTCAGCTTGGGATCGGCGGTGATGATTTTGAACGCGGCGGTGACCTTTGCTGCCGTCGCGCCGCCGCCGACATCGAGGAAGTTCGCCGGCTCGGCGCCGAAGTACTTGATGATGTCCATGGTGGCCATGGCCAGGCCGGCACCGTTGACCATACAACCAATTGTACCGTCGAGATTGACGTAGCTGAGGTCGTACTTTTTGGCCTGGAGCTCGGCCGGATCTTCTTCGTCGGGGTCGCGCAGCTCGACCACATCGGGGTGGCGATACAGGGCGTTGTCGTCGAAGTTGGCCTTGGCGTCGAGGGCCAACACCTCGCCGCTGCCGG
>CAZUPD010000091.1:0-31672 GCA_964621785.1 uncultured Nannocystaceae bacterium | reverse complement strand
TGGTTGCCGCTTCGGCACTCGATTTTGCCGATGCCGTAAGGTTGGTACGGTTGCGCGGCCAGGCGATGCAAGAGGCCGTTGCCGCCGGGGTGGGGGCGATGGCCGCAATTTTGCGGGTGCCGGCAGATGACCTCGAGAACATGTGTAGCGAGGCTTCAGACGGCGAGCAGATGGTGGCGATCGCCAATGAAAATGGCGGCGGTCAGCTGGTGGTTGCCGGGCATCGGCCGGCGGTCGATCGTCTGCTTGCGGCCGTCAAAGCGGCCAAAGGCAGGGGGATCGCACTCGATGTGTCGGCGCCGTTTCACTGTGCACTGATGCAGCCGGCGGCGGAGCGTCTGCAGCAAGCCCTCGAAACGGTAACGATCCGGCCGCTTACGACTCCGGTGATCGCCAACGTCGATGCCGAACCAAATGCCGATTCCGGTCGCGTCAAACAGCTTCTCGTGCAGCAAGTCACGGGTCGCGTGCGCTGGGAAGCATCGGTGCAAAGAGCCGTCGAGTCTGGTGTGACCCACGCGATCGAGGTGGGTCATGGCAAGGTCTTGGCCGGTTTGTGTCGACGCATCGAACGCAGCCTCAAAGTCCTTCCGCTCGGACGCCCATCGGACCTTGAAACGGTCGGCGAAACGTTGCCGACACAGCCCGAAGTCCATCCCGCGTGAAGGCATGTGCACGCATGCTGCTCACACCCATCCAGGTTCCGGCAGTGGCTTGTATGCTCGGCGTGAGATAGCCGTGCGAGTCGCTCACATGCGATGGGTTTTTAGGACCCCCGAAGGCGTTCCCCCGTCGCCGCCGATGTGTTATTCGACGCCCCGCTGTGAGGTCGTAAAAGTGAGTCCCGCAGCCTGTGAGGAGCGCAAAATCATGCCGACGATCAACGAAGAAGTGGCAGAGATCATCGCCGACCAACTCGATGTCGAAGTCAGTGACGTCACGCCTGAGAAGTCCTTTAGCGAGGATTTGGGGGCGGATTCCTTGGCAATTGTCGAGCTGGTCCTGGCCTTCGAAGAGAGGTTCGACTTCAAGATCCCAGACGAAGATGCCGAGGGCATTAAAACGGTTGGCGACGCCTACGCGTACATCAAGAAAAAAGTCGGATAGTTTCCGGCGTCTGTCGCCGGCCGATTTCGGCGACCTCCTGACGGCGAGGTCGAGGCCTTGCCGTCGCGTTCACCAGCTCGGGTTGCCGGGCAAGGAGGCTCCATGTCCTCACGAAGAGTAGTGGTGACGGGAATTGGACTCGTCAGTCCCCTCGGGGTCGGTACCGAAACGACCTGGTCAAAACTCAAGGCCGGTGCCTCCGGGATCGGTCAGATTACACAGTTTGATACGACCGACTTCCCGGCCACAATCGCCGGTGAAGTGGCCGACTTTGATCCGACGGTCTGGCTGCAAAAACGCGAACTCCGGCAAATGGATCGCTTCATCCAGATGGGGGTCGCGGCCGCGGCGATGGCCTGTGAGCACGCCGGGATCGTCGACGGTAGCGTCGAACCAGAACGTTTCGGCGTCTACGTCGGAGCAGGGATGGGCGGGATGTTGATGATCGAAAAGACGGTCCTCGATATTGCCGAAAAAGGTCCGAGGCGGGCGGTGAGTCCCTACTTTGTCCCCGCCATCATCATCAACCTCGCGCCCGGGCAGATCGCAATCCGCCACAACTGCCGGGGTCCGAACCTCTCTCATGTATCTGCATGTTCGACCGGGGCACATTCGATCGGCGAAGCGTTTCGCGCGATCGCCCGCGGCGATGCCGATATCATGATCTCTGGGGGGACCGAGTCGGTCGTCAACAGGGAGGCGATCGGTGGATTTTGTGCCGCCCGTGCCCTGTCGACACGCAACGACGAGCCGACCAAGGCCTCGCGTCCGTTTGACCGCGACCGCGATGGATTTGTCCTCAGCGAAGGATCCGGGCTCGTGGTGCTCGAAGAGCTCGAGCATGCGCGCACGCGTGGGGCAACCATCTTGGCCGAGATCGTCGGATACGGTCTCAACTGCGACGCTCACCACATCACCTCGCCCTCACCGGGCGGTGAAGGAGCCAGTCGTTGCATGCAGCTCGCGCTCAAAGACGCGGGCCTCGCCCCCGAGGCGGTTGGCTACCTCAACGCCCATGGGACCTCGACAGTTGCAGATGCAACAGAAACACGGGCGATCAAACGGGTGTTCGGCGACCACGCCCACCGTGGGCTCGCGGTCTCGTCAACCAAATCGATGCATGGACACATGCTCGGTGCCGCCGGCGGGATCGAGGCCGCGATCTGTGTCCTCGCCCTGCGT
Source organism: uncultured Nannocystaceae bacterium (assembly GCA_964621785.1). Taxonomy (GTDB): domain Bacteria; phylum Myxococcota_A; class Polyangia; order Nannocystales; family Nannocystaceae; genus JACKDW01. Next base: position 29,383 of record CAZUPD010000091.1, on the reverse strand, counting down.
GATGGGATCTTGCCGCCGACGATCAACCTCGACAATCCCGACGACGAGTGCGATCTCGACTACGTGCCCCACGAGGCGAGAGCCCAACAAGTTGAATATGCAATGTCCAACAGCTTCGGCTTCGGGGGAACCAACGCGACCCTGGTGTTCCGGAGCGCCCCGTGAGCAACGCCGTGACAACCTGGTTTGTCGGCAGTGATCATGGGGGGATCGAGCTGCGGGCATTGGTCGTCGACGAGTTGCGGGCGATGGGCCATCGCGTCGAGGTGGTCGGTCCCGAGCCGGGGGAGGGGTCGGTCGACTACCCGGATGTCGCACAGGATGTATGTGCACGAGTTACGGCGGACACCCACGCCGTCCTGATCTGCGGAACCGGCCAGGGCATGGCGATCAGTGCCAACAAGATCCCCGGAATACGAGCGGCAGTCGTCGGAGATGTATTTAGCGCCCGAATGGCACGGGCCCACAACAACGCCAATGTGTTGTGCTTGGGCCAGCGCGTCCTCGGCCCCGAACTCGCGCGCGAGCTGCTAAAGGTGTTCGTCGCAACCGGATTCGAAGGCGGACGGCACGAGCGTCGGGTCGGGAAGATCGAACCGCAGTCGGGCTACGCGTCATCTGCGAGCAGACCTTCCTGAAGTGTATCAATCAGCACATTTGCGACGGCATCGCGGGCGCGGTTGATCGCGCGAATCATGATTTTCAAAACGGGGTCCTGAGCTTCTTCAAGTGCTTGTGTGCACTTTGTCAGCAGGTCTTTGTCATCGATGGCCTGCAAGGTTGCACCGACGGCCTCTAAATCGGTCGCTTTGATAGCCATACAATCAAATGCGTGGGATGCATGTTGCGCGGCTGTCTTGGCATGTGTACGTGCGTAGCCGAGCTGCCAACGCACCGGGAGCACATACCACTTGTCGGGTACCGATGCCCCCTCATCGGCGTCGTTTCCCGGTACATGAACGATAATCGGTTCGCCACGGCCAACGTGTATTTGGTTGGCGAGCGACGACGCCCGCTTGACCCGTAGACGACCCTTGTGCCCCGTGATTTTGACGACTGGACGTTTGTCGACCACCGCGTTCGGAACCCTCGCTACGAATTCGTCGACACTCTCGCGGCTCACCTTTTTCAGCTCGGTGGGGCTCATCTTTCAACCGTATCATCGGCGGACAGGGTGCTCAATCTCCTGCGGCACAGACAACTTGCTCGGCTCTCGAGTTTCGACCACGGGCCGTGACATCGGCGTGTCCGTGGTACAAACGTCCTGGTCACCCACCCGGATCCGACTCAGTGCGCTGCCCCGTCTGTCTAGGCCAGAGCACCAAGGTGCTCGACTCACGCGATAGCGGCGAGACGATTCGCCGCCGTCGGCAGTGTCAGTCCTGTGGCCATCGATTTACGACCCGCGAGCGGATCGAGACCAGCGTCCCGGTGGTTCACAAGCGCGACGGCAAAAAACAGCCTTTTGATCGCAACAAGGTGCTTGTCGGTCTTAAACTCGCCTGTCGCAAGCGCCCGGTAAGTGACGCCAAGCTGGAGGAGATCGCGACCCAGGTCGAGCAGTGGTCCGCGACCCGGAGTGAAGGGGAGCTGACCTCCAGCTCCATCGGTGAACGGGTGATGCACCATCTGTATGGCCTCGATGAAGTTGCGTACGTCCGATTTGCCTCGGTCTACCGCCGGTTTGACTCCGTCGATGGATTTGAGCAACTGTTGCGCGACAGTGCCAAATCGGAACGCGTTTCACTCGAGGGCCAGCGCACCCTATTTGAACCGGAACCAGCACCACCGTCCAAACGCCGACGCAAATCTGACAAATCTGCACCATGACACGCGAACAGTCGCATATGCATATGCATGAAAATGATGCGAGCTTTATGGGCCTGGCCCTACGATTGGCCCGGAGCGGCACTGGTTCGACCTACCCCAATCCGTGCGTCGGTGCGGTGGTCGTCAAAAACGGTCGCGTGATCGCCAGTGCTTGTAGCGATCGCACCGGGGGACCTCACGCCGAGGTACGGGCACTCTTGGCCGCCGGCGAGGAGGCCCGCGGGGCGACGGTGTACATCACGCTCGAGCCGTGTTCCCACACAGGTCGCACAGGTCCTTGTACAGGCGCACTGCACCAGGCAGGTGTCCGGGAAGTTGTGTGGGGTGTTCACGATCCCGCTGCGCACGCCAATGGCCGGGCCCAAGCAGTGCTCGAGCAGGCCGGGATTCGCGTGCGTGCAGGGGTGATGGCGGACCACTGCGCCCGTGTGCACGAGCACTACATCCACCACGTCACCACTGGGCTCCCGTTTGTCACGCTCAAGTCGGCCCTGTCCCTCGACGGTCGGATCGCCTGTCCGAACGGGGATAGTCGTTGGATCACAGGCGTCGAAGCTCGTCGCTATGTCCATCAGATGCGGGCTCAACACCATGCGATTGCCGTCGGTGTGGGGACGGCACTCCACGACAACCCGCGGCTCAACGTCCGCCACGTCGAAGGTGTTGATCCGGTTCCCATCGTGTTTGACAGCCGCTTGCGCTCTGTCTCCGCCAACCTCGAAATCCTCTCGCGTGCGCTCGTCGTCCACACCGATGCGGCAAGTCGTACAGATCGGCGGACCCTCGCGGCCAAGGGGGGCGAGGGTGTGTGTGTGCCGGCGGGGAAGGACGGGCGTGTGTCGATTCCAGCCGCCCTGCAGGTGTTGGGTGAACGCGGTATCCGATCGTTGATGGTCGAAGGGGGCGGGACTCTCACTGCGAGTTTGGTGGCCCACGCGGCTTGGCAACGCTGGTTTTTGTTTCACGCACCCGTGGTGCTCGGCGAGGGGAAGGCGGTGGTCCCCGGGCTTTCGTGGCCGACCGTTGCCGAGGCTCCACACGTTGTCGTCGTCGGACGTGAAACGCTTGGTGTGGACCTGCTCACGATCGTCGAACCGAGTGTGTAGTCGAGTTGCAAGCCGGGTCCGATCGTCGCCGACACACTCGAACTTCGGTTGGCTGGCAAACTTCTCGGAGTCGCCAGACGCGAGAAAAACCACTGAGGGGACCACGGGATCTGTGCCATAACGACGGCCGATGTTCACAGGTTTGGTGCAGCGAGTTGGAACAGTTCGTCAGGTCCTCGCCAAAGACGCTTGCAAGCAGTTTGTGATCGCGGCTCCACTCGATGCCCGCGACCGTGTGCTCGGGGCGAGCGTGGCCGTCTCGGGGGTGTGCCTCACCGTCACGGCGTCCGACGAGCAGACTTTCACCGTCGATGCTGCCTTTGAAACCCTCGCGGTGACGACCCTTGGGCGCTACGCACCGGGGCGACGGGTCAACCTCGAACCCGCGTTGCGCGTGGGCGATCCGCTCGGCGGTCACCTCGTTTCGGGTCATGTCGACGGCGTCGGCAACCTGCGTTCGAGCACGCGTCGCGGCGAGGCGACCGAGTTGTGGATCGACACTCCGGGCGACCTGCTCCCGTACATCGCCGCCAAGGGATCGATCTGCATCGACGGGATCAGTTTGACGGTCAACGGTGTCGATGCGGGGGGGTTTTGCGTCGGCATCATCCCGCACACATGGACGGCCACAACCCTGGCGGATCGCCGCGTGGGCGATCCACTCAACCTCGAAGTTGACCTCCTTGCCCGCTATGTCGCCCGGCTGCTCCAGGTCGGCGAGCAAGCGTCTGGGGTCAGCCGACAAACTCTTCTGCGGGCGGGATTCCTGCCTGGAAACGGAACCACGCCATGATGGATCAAAAGCGTCAAGACCATGTCGAACGCTGCATCGCCCGGGTACTCGAGGGCGGGATGCTCATCCTCGTCGACGACGAAGACCGCGAGAACGAAGGTGACTTGGTCGTAGCCGCCGAGCACTGTACCGCTGCCGACGTCAACTTTATGTGCCGCGAGGGGCGTGGTTTGGTGTGCCTGTCACTCACGCCCGAACGCGTCGAGACCCTCGGCCTACGGATGATGGTTTCAACCGATCGAGGCCACATGGGGACGGCATTTACTGTCTCGATCGAGGCGCGTGAGGGGGTGACAACCGGGATTTCTGCTGCCGATCGGGCCGAGACGATTCGGGTTGCGACCGACGAGCGCTACGGTGCCCGCGACATCGTCAGTCCCGGGCATATTTTTCCGCTACGGGCCCAGCCCGGCGGTGTGCTCGTGCGTTCCGGTCATACCGAAGGCTCCGTCGACCTCGCGCGTTTGGCCGGGTTGCGACCCGCCGGCGTGATCTGTGAAGTCATGCGCGACGACGGCGAGATGGCGCGGATGGACGACCTCGAAGTCTTCGCCCGCACCCACGACATGCCGATTCTGACGATCTCCGATCTGATCCAGTACCGGTTGCAACGCGAGAGTTTGGTCGCGCGGGTCTCGAGTCGGCCATTTGCCTCTGAGCGCCTCGGAATCGATAAAAACCGCGGATGGACCCTGCACACATTTCGTTCGCGGGTCGAGCCGACGAGCCACTTTGTCACCCTGTGCCTCGGCAACCTCGAGCAGGCGCAAGACGACGAGCCGGTGTTGATCCGAGCCCAGCGGGCCCAGGTCGTCGGCGATGTGTTTGGGATCGACGGGGATGATTCCGGCGCGAGGATCCGGGCGTCCCTGCGTCAGATCGATCGCGAGGGTCGCGGGTGTTTCTTGTATGTACTCGGACACAAGGTCAACTGCTTCGAGGAACTGCTGGCCGACAGTGAGATCTCTGAAAGCGCCAAGCCGGGGCTCAAGCCCGCCGAGGCAGGTTTTCGCGAGTTTGGCCTCGGCGCCCAGGTCCTGTACACGCTCGGGTTGCGCAGGATCCGGGTCATGACCAACCATCCGCGTAAGATCGTTGGACTCGAAGGCTTTGGCATCGAGACGGTTGGAACGGTACCGCTGGAGGGCGCATGACACAGCCGCGGGTGCTGCTGATCGTCACCGGTGGGATCGCGGCCTACAAGGCTCCGTTTGTCGTCCGCAGCCTACGCGCTTCTGGCTTCGAGGTTCGGGTCGTCACGACAGCAGCAGCCCAGGCGTTTGTCACCGAGCTCTCCCTCGCCAGTGTTTCGGGACATCCGGTTCGCAGCCAGTTACTCGACGCCTCGGCCGAGGGACAGATCGGCCACATCGAGTTGGCCGACTGGCCCGACCTCGTACTCGTTGCACCTGCAACGGCTGATTTGATCGCCCGAGCTGCCCACGGACGCGCCAACGACCTTGCGAGTTGCATCCTTTTGGCCACGCGCGCACCGGTGTTGTGGGCCCCGGCGATGAACACCAATATGTGGAACCACCCGGCCACGCGTCACAACCTCGCCACGTTGCGCGAACGCGGTGCGGTTTTTGTCGGCCCTGACCGCGGTGAGCTCGCCTGTGGGTGGGTCGGCGAAGGCAGGATGATCGACCCGCCGATCATCGTTGCTGCGGCCGCAAGAGTACTTGCACAAGCATCAAATAACCCACTGGCCGGTCGTCGGATCCTCGTCTCGGCCGGGCCGACGCGTACCTACCTCGACCCGGTGCGGTTTTTGTCCAACGCCTCCACCGGTGCGATGGGGTTTGCCATCGCCGAAGTCGCGGCCGCCCGCGGAGCGGATGTCGCCCTCGTCGCCGGCCCTGTCAGCCTACCCACACCCCACGCCGTGCACCGGATCGACGTGGAGACCACAGGCGAGATGGCGGCGGCGATGCACGAGCAGTTGCGGCGAAGCCCTGTCGATTTGGTGGCCATGGTCGCGGCGGTTGGCGACCTAGAAGTTGCTGATTCATCGTCTTCGAAACACACCAAAGCGGAGCTTGTGGCTGCGATCGCAAACACCGACTGGAAACGGGCGCCCGACGTGGTCGCGGAGCTCGCCGCCGCGTTTCGTCCCGAGACCAAGTTCTTGGCCTTTGCCGCCCAGACCGTGGCTGCGGATTGTCCGGATATCGACGCCGAACTGCTCGCACTCGGTCGGGCCAAGATGGAACGCAAGCAGGTCGATGCACTGTTCGTCAACCGTGTGGGCGTGCCCGGGCTCGGCTTTGCAAGCCGTACCAACGCCGGGCATTTGCTGATCTCCGACGAGCAGCAGACCGTGCACACATCGGGACCGCCGACGGCCAAACGCGAGCTCGCCGGTTGGATCCTCGACCGCTTGGCCGGGTCGTTGTGGGGCGAAATATGAGTGCAGATACAAACTTTTCGCTCGATCAAATGACCGACCGTGCGAGCCTCGCCCGCGCACTCGCCAATCACCTGCGCCATTTGCAGGAGTATCACGGGCTGGCTTACGTCTCCGGCGCGGCGTTGCCGAAGCGGACGAGTTCCCGCTCCAGCGTCGATGAGACGTCGACCGCAGGGCCCGAATCGCAAGCTCCACAACTTGGAGCGGCAGAACATGTGTCGATACAAGCGAGTGCTACGGGCGTGGATGCAACCGGCACCACGGATTCGATGGATCCACCTGCTCGGGCTCAACCGCGTGACACGGATTCGATGGATCCAGCTGCTCGCGTTCAACCGGGTGCCATCGAGCGGGTTCAAGCGGACGCTCCTTCGGCCGATCTACGAGGCACCCAACCTGCACACGAGTCTTCGCCGAATTTCGCTGTGGCCGGTGGAACGCAAGGCCCACACCCGAAACCTTCGGCGAGGGAACCGGGGAAAATGCATGCGGCGAGTTTTTCAGGAGCGAACGATCGTCAAGTACATCAGAAGCCTCCACTAGGTCCGGGGCCGAGTGCCGCTGCTTCGAACACGGTCGCATCGGCCGAAATGCCGAGAGATGCGTCGTCTTCCGCGAGCGACCACTCACCACAGCGCAGCACAGCGATCCGTGGAGTTGCCGAACCGCGTAGGGATTCCACAAACGTTGGCGTAGATCCCCGCGGCCCTCTCAAACGGCGTGGTGACCCACGCAGAGAAAGAGATCCAGCGAACCCCAGACGCGATCGCCGGGATGCGTCACAACAAAATGCACATACAAAAAAGCCCGCGCGTGACCCCCGTGGCGGTTCCCCGGCGCCGAAAAAACCGGCGGCTTCGGAGGCCCGCAACTGGCCACCCGCACGCAAGCTCGAATATCTGCGCTACCACATTGGCGACTGCCAACGCTGTCGGCTGGCGGCGACCCGGACCACCATCGTGTTTGGCAGCGGAAACCCGGAGGCGCAGGTGATGTTTGTCGGCGAAGCTCCGGGGGCCGACGAGGACCGACAGGGGATCCCATTTGTCGGTCCCGCAGGCCAGCGGCTCAACCACATGTTGCGTGAACTGGGTCTAGAGCGACATCAGGTGTACATCGCCAACGTGCTCAAGTGTCGACCGCCGCGCAATCGCGACCCGAAGCCGGACGAAGTCAATGTATGTTCAAAGTTCTTGGAGGCCCAAATCCGGGCGATCCAACCACAGGTCTTGATCGCTCTCGGGCGCCACGCCGGCATGCTGATGTTACGACGCGATCTGCAACTGCGAGAGATGCGTGGCCGAGCATGGACCTACGAGCAGCCAGCGGCGAACTTGAAGATCCCTCTGTATATCACGTACCACCCGTCCTATGTGCTGCGCAGAGAATCCGATGCGCGACGTCAAGGAGGAAATGTGGGGGATGTACACGCGATGGTGGTGAACGATCTTCGCCGATCGCTAAGTGTGATCCGCGCAGATACAGATCGAGATGGATGAGTCGGCAAGAAACTCCGGTTGCACCGCGATCTGCGTGGGCGATGCAGAATTGGACAGCCTTCGATCCAGTTGACGCTGGCCAGATACAACCCCTACAGTCGACGGTCCGTTGGGGTGATGCGGGCCGCAACGGGGGGGGCGACATGACGAAGGCTGAACTGATCGAGAGAATTGCACGCTCACGGGATCTTCCTCCGGACGTCACCAAGAAGTGTGTGCAACAGATTCTCGAGGTCGCGTTTGAGGAACTCGGGCAGTACTTCGTCCGCGCCCGAGTCACCCGCAATCAAAATCCGCGGTTCACCTTTCCGGGCTTCGGCACATTCACCAAGAAAAAACGCAGCGCACGTCGGGGGGTCAATCCGCGGACGCTCGAGCCGATGCAGATCCAGGCGAGTTACACCCTCGACTTCAAGCCGGGTACAGAGCTTCGAAAGTTGCTCAACGGCGGGACACGGACGCCGACCAAGACCCGACGAAAACGACGAGCGGCGGCTACACCATCCGTAGCTCAGCAGCAAGTGCTCCCGAGCACACAGGACAACGCACCCGAGCGCCGACGACGGAGGCTGCGAACCCGTGCCGAGGCCGAGCTCGATAGCCTCGACGCTGAGTACGATGCGAGCCTTTTCGCCGGACGTCCCCGTTTGGACCTGCCCGAGGCTCCCATGCAGCGCGCCGGTGTTCGTGGCGAGAAATCGAGTGAGCAAAAAGCAGCTGGCCTTCAGAGCAGCTAGCCAAGGTCTACATCAGGGCTGCGGCTGCGGCTGCGGCTTGCAAATGCACACAACATCGTGATCCGCAAGTCCGCCCGTCCAATGGTTCCGCACCTTTGAGTCGTTCACAAGGGGTTGCGTTGCCGGGTAGTCGGCGGACGTCAAGTGATCGGCCTCGCACTCCCGGGGGCAGGAGGATTCGTGGTCGTGCAAGGGTTGTAGTAGGGTGGCCGCAATGCCGGGACCCAGGGATCATGGCTGGATATACGCGGCTATTGCGAGGTTCTCGATCCGTCGGTGGCTATGGGTGCTCGCAGGCCTCTTGACCCTCGTGGTCGCTGCAGGCTTCACGGTTCCGCATCTCAACGTCACGACCAGCCGGTTCGGGATGGTCAGTTCGGACAACCCCAGTCAAGCCCGGCTCGAAGCCTACTTCGAGCGCTTTGGCTACCCCGATCTGCCGGTGGTTTTGGTCCGCGGAGGCGAGGCCGAACTCCGCCGCCAAGTTGTTGATGAGCTCGAGACCGCATACGAGAAGCTGCCGACGCTCGAAGGTCGCGTGCTCGCCCGCCTCGGTCCCGAGGTGATCGCCGAGTTCCTGTTTGTTCAAGACCCACAGGTCATCGCCGAGTTGCGCGACATGGTCGAGTCGACCGACCAGCCGCTTCCAGAGCTGATCGAGGGAGGGTTACCCGCGTTGATGGACGTGGTCGGCAACCGTCTTCAGTCGGGCCTCGATGGCGACGATGCTGGTCCAGCCCAAACAGAAGACCAACAAAATACAGGGTTTCGCCAGCTCGGAACCATAGCTGAAGCTCTCGCTCGCCATCTCGAAGACCGGGAAATCTCCGAACAGCTGCGAGCACTGTCCGGACTCGAGACAATTCCCGAACGCAAAGGGATCGACGAGCACGGGTATTTTGTCGGCTGGCAGGGAAACCACCATCTCGTGGCCTTATTCCCTGTATTTGCAAGTGGTGAGGTCGACGATATTGCCCCGATCATCGGCGAGATTCGGGCGACCTCGGCCGAGGTCGAGGCGCGCTACGCCGACCAGGGGATCGAGGTCATGGTCACCGGGCTGCCCGTGTTCTCGACCGACGAGATCGCGCTGATCCGCCGGGGGATCCTCGTCAGTAGCATCCTCACCGGGCTGGCGATCTTCATCCTGCAGCTCTATGCCTTTCGTTCGCTGCGGCTGGCGATCTACGTCCAGCTTCCTTTGGGGATCGGCCTGGCGTTGACCCTCGGTGCGGTGTGGCTGATCTACGGCTACCTGACGATCGTCACCTCTTCGTTTATTGCCGTCTTGCTGGGCTTGGGGATCGACTTTTCGATCCACATCCTCGCCCGCTCCAACGAGTTTCGCCGCGAGGGTCTCGAGCCAGCAAAAAGCATGGTGCTCGCCATGCAGGCTGCCGGCCCGGGGGTTGTGATCGGGGCGCTGACGACTGTCATTGCATTTTTGGCAACCATGACCACCGAGTTCACGGCCTTTGCCGAGCTCGGTGTAATTACATCTGTTGGCCTGATCCTCATGATGACCACCGCCCTGTTGGTGATGCCGGCACTCGGCGGCCAGGGGTGGGGGGGCAAACGCGTCCACGAAGCCAATATCCACGGTGTCTCGCAGTTGCCGAAGCTCGTCCGCGCGGCTCCGAAGTTCCTCGTCGGACTTGGCCTTGCAACTGCGGTTGCCGGGGCAATCGCGTTTCCGCAGGTCAAGTTCAACGCCCGCTACTTCGATTTTTTGCCCGAACACTCGCAGGCATCGATCGCCCTCGACCTACTCGAAGAGGACGGTGCCATGAGCCCGGCGTTTGCCTGTTTTCAGGCTCCCGACTTTGAAAGCGCCCGGGAAAAAGCGGCCCAGCTGCGCAAGCTCGACTTGGTCGCGGATGTCCAGACGCCGACAGATCTCGCCCCCAAACTGACGCCGGAATTGTTGCAGGAACTTCGGGCCGGGTTTGACGGACTGGCGCGGCAACCCGATTTCTCGCGCCTCGCCAACGCCTCGGTATCGGCGAAAGCCGTCGCCGACAAAGTGATGCGGATCGTCGACTTGCTCGACGAGGTTCGGTTTGAGCTCAAACGCAACGGGCGTGACACGGCCGACGTCGACACGGCGACGAATCAGTTTCGCGAGCTCGCCGGGGTTCTGCGCAAATTGCCGGAGGATGGCAAGCCGCGCCTGCAGGCGATGCATCAGAAGCTCGCAGGCATCATGGGCCGCGCGTGGCACACGGGGCGAGCGATCGCCGAGCGTGGGAAATATGCTCCGGAGGATATGCCCGAGCTGTTCAAGGTTCGGTTCATGGCCAACGATGGGTCGGGTGCCGTTGCGATCTTCGCCACACCCAACCTCAATATTTGGAAACTCGAGAATGCCGAACAGTTCCACGCCGAGTTGCAGACCGTCGATCCCGAGGCCACGGGGTTTGCCGTCTCGCTGCACGAACACCACTCGATGATCTTCCGCGGGTTTGGCCGAGCGGTGGCGGTCGCGGCCATCCTGGTGTTTTTTGTTGTCCTCGCCCAGTTCCGCAGTCTCAAAGATGCTCTGTTGGTCAATATTGTTGTACTACCACTGGTTGTTGGGATCGGGATCGATGCGGCGGTTCATGTGATGCATCGAACCCGGCAGAGTGCCGAGGAAAATGGTGGGCGGGCCAAGCTCAGCGATCTCCTCGAGGGGACCGGAGCGGCGGTGTTGCTCTCGTCGTTGACAACGATCTTTGCGTTCGCCGGGCTGACCGTCGGGGCCGAGTACGGTGCGATGTTCTCCCTCGGGATGGCGATGATGATCGGGGTCGGAAGCTGCCTGCTAGCCTGTGTGGTCGTGCTGCCGGCTCTGTTGGTGTGGCTCAAACGTGCGGAGTAAATAAAAAACAACAAGACTGGAGCCCCAGTCTTGTTGTCGGAAAATGAAAAGCGGCTTGTTGGCTACTTGGTTTTGAGACCCATTTCCTTGGTCGGTTGGCTGGCCTCTTTGGTGGAGATCCCTCCGGGTTTGGTCGTGGCCTTCTTCGTTGTGATTCCCTTGGGAGCTGGCTGTGTGGCCGGTTTCTTTGCGCCTAGGGTGCTGTTGGTGGTGGTTCCGGAGACGTTGCTGTCGGACGGAGCGGCCGGTCGATTGCTGCCGGGATCAGGTGCCGTTGTGTCGGTTTCAGTCTCGGTCTCGGGCTCGGCCGGAGGGTCAGCCGGAGCAGGAGTGCTCGGGTTGCGACCCTTGTCCATTTCGGATGAGGAGGCGGGAGCACGGGCCGGGGCGCGACCGGACGACTTGTTCGGAGCCCGTCCCTCACTCGAACTCGGAGACTTGGAGCCGGACGAGGCGGAGTAGGAGAACGAACAACCCGGAAGCCCAAAGCTGGCGAGTGTAACGGCAAGAATGAGGGAAGCAGAACGGGATTGTTGCATAGGTTCCTCGCTGGTTCGGGGATGGGGGACGCGGGGTCAGGTGTGATATTCACGCGTGTTTGTCCGCCCATGTCAATTCTATCCACGACGGAGTCGGAAGTTTTTGCCCTCCGCTACAGTTGTTTTCGCCCGAGGTTGTGTGTGGATTTGAGCTGACGGGTCGAGCGATATCAAGAATTTTTCAAACCGGCTCTTGGGGACAGCTTCGAAGGTCCCCGAAATAAGCCGGCTGGATGGGCCATAGCGGCAAAATTTGAATCTACTGGACAACTACAGGGGGTCAGGGGCTAGCGTCTTTCTAGCGTTTATGGGGCACGTTTCGTGCCGGGAGGGGATGGGTTTGACATGACCAGACAGAAAAGTGATGAGCTCCGCAAGCGGCAAATCCGGGCCGCAGCGACCCGCTGCTTCGTTCGCAAGGGCTTCGCTGCGACACGGCTCCTCGACATTGCGCGAGAAGCGGGGTTGAGTAAGGGCGGAGTCTATTTCCATTACCGGGCCAAGGAAGCACTGTTTCACGACATCCTCGATGCCCAGCTCGACACCCTCAAACGGAGGTGGAGTTTCGATCCAGGTACCGACCAGCCGGCAGACCGTCTCCTCGGAAGTCTCGTACGTTCCCATGTACAAGAGATGGCGGATGAGCCCGATGAAACCCGTCTATGCAACCTTTTGGTAACGATGGCTGTGCAAGAAGCAGAGTTTCGGACCAAACTCGACAGTGTTTTCCACGTGACCCGTGGACTTTATCAAGAGGTGATTGCACGGGGCCTCGCGGCCGGTGTGTTTCACGGCGACGACGCTTCGCGTATGGCAGTTGCCGTTCACGGCTTTGTCCAAGGTGTTGCAGCCTGTAGTGCGACCGACGAGAATGGGTCTTTGCCGCTTTCAGCCGACGATGTCGCGCGGTTTGCCTTGACGATGCTGGGTGCGGATCCGAGTTGTCTCGACGCCGCAGCACCCGCACCGGCAACAGCGTCTGAGGATACGACCGAACCTGCCGGACAACCGGCTGATGTTGAATCTGCAGATTGATATAGACACTGGCACAAGTGAGAACGGGGCTGGGTTCACAGTGAGGAACCAGCCCCGACGCGTGTTGTGAGACACCGTGGTACCTCGGTCAGGCGACAGGCCGTCGGCATTTGTCAGCGTGCGAACGCCGTTGCGCGATGGAGTTTGACTCCGGCAATCCCGATACGGCCGTCCGCTCCGGGGGCTTGGAGAAGGGTGTATGAACATATTTCTCCGCGCGTGCCGACGTCCAGAAGGTCGGCGAGCGTCGCCAACACAGCACCTCCACTCGGACGCCCACAGACAGGGTCCGGTCGGCGAAACATGTCCCGAAGTTTCTGTGTTCGAGCCTGTGTCAGGTGCGATAACAGGTGGCGGTCGTGGGCTTCGACGACGTCGGCCTCGGGAAGCGATCGTCCAAACGCCGGACCGACGTGGCTGCATTCAGCAGCCGCCCAGTACAGGACGCGACGACCCGCAGTGAGGCGTTCAAAGGTCGCCAAAAACTCGTCGACACGGGGCTGTTGGGCCCGGTCAAATACGGTCTGGCCACAGAGAACCGGGACGATCGGCGGGCACTGGGAACCAAAGATCCGGTGGATGAGCACCGTTTGAAATTCGAGACTCATCGCCTGGCGAAAGCGAATCTCCTCGCGTGTCAGCCACGGGAGATCCTCGCAGGCGGCAGCGACCAAAGGACTGACGGGAGAGCGACCCAGTGGCGATACAAGTTGTTTACCAGTGGTGACATAGGGAAGAAGGCCGGGCGCGTGGTCGGTCGCAAGGATGACGATGGCGTCGAGTTGGTCCGCGCGGGGCAGCTGGTCGAGGGTCGATCGTAACGTCTGCGCAACTTGGGTCGGAGGTTGGTGCGGACAGACGACGGCGTGGACAGGAGGAGTGCCAAAGTGATCGAATCCAGGTCCGCCGAAGACATCGTCGAGTCGTGCCGCAAGCCGATCGGGATCGTCGGGATACAGCAACCCGGCGTTACGAGGTTCGAGGTCGGGGGAGCCGAGGAAGGCCTGCAGGATGGAGGCAAAGTGTTGGCGGAAGGTGTCGTCGTCGAGCATGCCCATTCGCCCGAGGTCTTCGACCAACTCCGCGATATCAGTTGTCGATACATCGAGTGTGCCACGCATCAACAGCGACTGGCGGATCTGCGCTGGTGTGCGACTGCCATCGAGTTGGTCGAGAATCGCGGCGGCGTGGGCAGGGAGTGCGATAGGCTCACTGACGGCGAGAGGGTCGCGCAGAACAATGAGCTGTTCATCGCCACGGGTGAGCACATGACGATCGAGTTTTCGCAACTTTGCCGGCACACCCGGACTGTGCCATTTTTTTATGAGCGCGTCGGGGCTCGTTCGTGATTCGCGGGAGTCGAGACGAGATGTTTTAGCGAGACCCGGCAACGCGGCTATTCACAACTTGGAGACGCACCCACACGCACGAGGGCCGCACGCGCATCCGCTGCCATCTCTGGGATCTCACCCGCTTCGCACAGACTCGTGACGACGGTTGGGGTCGCGAGCCCGCCGCGGCCGAGGACTTGGATGAGACGTCGGGCGACACCGATATCGGGGGTTTTATCGAGTGCTTTGGCGACCTGTTGGGCGCCGGCGTTGCCAAACTGTTTGATGAGCTGGGAGCCTGCGGAAGCTCTACGTCCAGCATCAAGTTCTTGATTGTGCAACAATTTTTCGAGCTGTCGCTGGGCGTCAGGACTGCGGCAGCGCCCGAGGGCGAGGATGGCAGATCTCGCCACACTCCCGTCTTCGTCACCCCTGCGCAACCCGGCGATCGTGGCCAGCTGCGATACCTGTCCTCCAGGGCATGGTGGAAGAACCCGATCGATTGCCGCGGCCCGCACCTGTGGCCACGGGTGTTGTTGGCTTTCGCTGAGCCACGCGCCCTCTAACGTAGCGACGCGGTAGGCCGCCGAGGCGAGTCGTGGGGCGGTGGCTCCGGTCAGCGCCAAACTGTCGGCGAGTGTCCGGGCAGTGTCGTCGTCGAGGCCCGTGAGCGCGAGCCATCCGAGGATTTCACTGGCTTGGTACTCGCGTTGGCTCGGCGTTAAATGTGTGCGTACAAGTTGCTCGAGATGTGTCTTGATCTGCGGATCGCGGTCGCGCAGGGACACGAGTCCACGGATGGCCACCACTTGGATCGCAAACGCGGGAGCCTGGGTGGTGGACGGTGGTACGAGGGTGAGCAGTTTGGCGACAAATGCCGGATCGTGGCGGTGGGTGAGGGTGCTGCGTAGACGGATCAAGGACGCGAGGCGCTCGGGATCGTCGGTTTGGAGTTCGGCGTCGACCCCTGCCAGCAGGGCTTTGCGTTCCTGTGCCCGAGAGCTCGAGCGCTTGCGCAGTGCCAAGTGCAGGGCGCGGCGCAGGTTCGGTGCACCGCGGCCGACGAGCGCGAGGAGGCCCGAAATCTGTTCGATCGGATAGACCTCGACCAAGTCGGTCAGCAACAGGCCACGGATGTTTTCATCGAGTTTGCGATCGCCGACCAACGCGGTGAGCACCGGCATCGCGGCGGCTCCTTGTTCGCGCAGCAGCGACCGCCACGGGATCAAGTCCTCTAATTTGGCCTGGGGGTCGAGGGCTGTCTTGCGCAGTTGTCCGGCGAATCGCTCGATGTCCTCGGGACGGTGAAACTGACCGAGGACCGCCAGCAAGCGATTGCGCGACGCTGGCCCGGGCGCAGGAACTCCTTGCAACCTGGCGGCGATGGCCGGAGCTGTGAGCAAGGGATTGGCTTCGAGTCGGCGCCGGGCTTCGAGGTAGCTGCGGTCGCTGTGGGTCAGCAGCGTATCGAGGTCGCGCTCGCATTGTTCAGCTGTATAGGCCATCTGAGCCGGCTGCTGCGTTGCCGATGTTGCCGGAGGATCGGCAGGTGGCGAGGGACTGGCGAGCACAACAAACCCGGTGAGCAACCACAGAGGCACGCACGCAAGCTGCCACAAACTCGAGCGTGTGCCCAGAGAACAACGGAATTTCCGACAGAACGGAACGACAAAACGAGGGCAACCGCCACGCTCCAACGCTGTACCCGTAAATCGCCCCGATCCGGGTCGCCGCCCAAACACTCAAATCCACGATGCGCGGACGTATGATGTCGAGGTGGCCCCGCGTGAACACGAAGCGAGAGTGGATGTGTACGGGGAGACGCGCAGCGAGCGGACGTCGGACGTCGGTGAACCGCGCGAAGCGGACCAACCATCTCAAGGTGAATTGACTCGTGACGAGACGACAGGGCCGCCGCGAGTCGGACGCTACACCGTGCTCGAATCGATCGGAGCTGGGGCCATGGGGGTTGTGTATTCCGCCTACGAGGATCAGCGCTCCATCATCTCGATGATCTGCGACTTCGACAGCACATAACTCATCAGCAGCGCCCGCTTGTCGGATGCTTGGGCGACGTCGAGGAGCCGGAGAAACTCGTCGTTGGCATCGTTGTCGGTCGACTCGCGTTCGATCATTCGCCTCGCTATCGACACCAACATCTCGGCTTTAACAGGATTGCTGGTCGGCATGCGGGCAAACAGTCCGAGGTATTCGTGGATCACGCCGGCCATTTGGAAACCCTCGGGTCGTGGCAAAAACCACTCGGCGAGTGTGCGACGAGATTTTTTCATCCCGCCAAAGCCGAGGTCGCGTACGGCAGCTTCGGTCGCTGCTCCGAAGAAATGTGAATCTTGGGGCACTTGGCCGAGTAGGTTGTACAGCTCCCGGTTCATCGACTTTTTGCGATTGCGGCTGCGAGTGACGATCCCTTTCATGACATCGGCTGGCGCAAGAGTCAGCTCGTTGAGATCGAGGCGGGCGACCAGCACCTGCTTGCCCTCGTGCTTGAAGGTCGGCAGGGCCCATACATTATCGCCGGCTGGTTGGAGGTCACCGCGGGCCACCGCGCGTTCGAGTTGTGCATCGAGTTCCGGGATATTGAAGAACGCTACCGAACGTGCAGGATTGCGGTGGTTCATGGCAAACGACATCCGTGACCAACTCGAGAACTCGATCTGTCCGAGTGCCTCGGCGACCGCACAGGTTCCCTCGGCAAACACAGGATCGGCGGTCGGTCGCTTGGGAGTCGAGGACTGTGCCTCACGTTTTTTTCGCCGTTCCTCCAGCTGTTTGCGTTTTTGGAGGTTCTCGGCGTGCAGCTTCACTATCGCCTGATTGACCGTGATAGCGTCTTTTTTCGCCCTGCGTTGGGCTCGGCGAAGCAGCCAGAGATCCTTGATCTGCGCCTGGCGATCTTGGTCACAAGTTGTTGCATATTCATATAGTTCGGACGGCAAGTTGTTGGTCAACGGCGCCTTGCCGACTTTGTCCACCTCACCCCCGCCGTAGATGTCGAGGTCGGCAGGGACAAACCGAGCGGAGTAGGCGAGGTGGCCGTAGCGACTGCGCTTTTTTCCCGCCTCCCAAAACACCCGCAACATCTGCTTGATGTCGGCGTCGCGGTTCTCCGAGGCATACAATTTGACCAGCCGGAGCAATCCATCGGTGACCAACTCGCGTTCGTTGGTCGGCTCTTCGATCAACGCCTCGAATTTTTTGATTGCACACTTCGGACGGTTGAGTGTTTCCATGCAGCGGACACCACTCTTGTGCAACTTCTGGGCGTTGGTCTCAAACCGCTTGCTCGAGCTGTCCTCCGCGACAGCCGTCGGAGGGCCTGCGAAAAGTCCAAGCGCCAGCCCGAGGGCCGCGACAGATGAGCGGATCCGTGGAGCGAGGCGGAGCAACACGATGCACCGATCATGACACGAGTTTTTTAAAAGATCGCGGCGAGGCGAGATTGTGGCTCGATGATGTTGGGCCGCGACAACATGGTGCAGCCTCTGTGAGGGTTCTCGTCGTTTTCGCGGCGACCTCGCCAGCGTGTCGCGGCCATCGAGCCACATCACGATTCTTAAAAAGCCACCGACAGGCAGGCAGACTCAGGTTGTTGCGACTTGGTCGACCTGCAAGGGGCGTGGCGGCTTGGCCGATCTCGAGCCAAGTCGGGCGTCGCGGCCCGGCGCGAGGTATCGGCCCGACCCGAACCGCGACTTACCGGCCTTGTCGCGGCCCGATACCCGAACCCGTCGTGATCTCAAAACCCACGGTGTCGCGGCCGACCTTCCCGAACCCGCCCGCCGTGATCTCAAACCCCACGGTGTCGCGGCCGACCGTCCCGAACCCGCTCCACCGCGTTCTCAAAACGTCTCACTCGGGCTGTTTCTCATGGTCGCGGCCCGACCCGAGCCCCGAACCCTCGCCCCACCGCGGTCATAAAAGATAATCTTTGATTCATGAGTTCGGATGATGTCTGGCAACAATTTGGCGAGGGAATTGCTTTGGTCGACGGCGACCTTGTGCGGATGCTCGGGATTCCGTTTGCCACGCGCATGACCGTGGTTGAACTTGAAAGTGGCGCTTTGTGGGTTCACTCGCCGATCGCCTTGACTCCCGAGCGTGTGCAGGCTGTGACAGCCCACGGCCCGATCGAACATTTGGTCGCACCGTGTACCTTCCATCATCTTTATGTCGATCCCTGGCGCGGGGTCGCCGGCGGTGCTCAGGTTTGGGCCGCACCTGGCTTACAGGACAGATATCCACAGCGCCATTTCGACGGCGAACTCACCGACGAGGCTCCGGCTGCTTGGTTTGGTCAGATCGACCAGGTCGTATTTCGCGGGAGTCGGGTCATGGTTGAGGTCGTGTTTTACCACCGGCGCTCGCGGACACTTATTGTCACCGACATCGTTCAAAACCATGAGCCAGCGGCCGACGGTTGGTTTTGGCGGACGCTCAAACGCATGAACAATATTTCTGCGCCTGACGGTGGGTTTCCGCGTGATTTTCGCCTGACGGTTCGCGATCGAGACGCTGCCCGGCGCTCGCGCGATGTCATTCTAGCCTGGCCGTTTGAGCAGGTTTCACTGACCCATGGTCGTTGCATCACAGAAAATGCGCATACACATATCGAGCGCGCGTTTGCCTGGCTCGACTAGTACGCCCGTGCACGTGGGGACGCTCACTCTCTGTCATACGTGTGCATGAGGTTGCCACTTTGCAGGGACGTGATCATATGAAGGTACAACGATTTGATCGTTGGCCTTCGGTCGCATGGGCTGCGGAGGATTCCCCACGCGTGCGGGATTTTCCGCCGGGAAAAATTTCAAGCTCCGAAAATCGGCGTTTTGCGAACGATGTGCGTGAGAAGGTATCCGGCCCAGTTCTTGAATGAGTGGGCGTAGATGCTGGCTTATGTCTCGAACCTCCTCGCCGCGCGTGTGGTGAACACCGACGCCGTGGCACTGTCGCCCACGATCGGGTGGCTCCTCCTCGCCTGCGCAACCATCTTGGTACTGCTGTTTATCCTCCATCGGGAGCAGTGGCGACGCCTGTGGATGCGCCTCGAAGATCCGCGGGCGATCGGCCTGTTTCGGATCCTGTTTGCGGTGTTCGTCCTGCTCAACGTCAACGGACTGTGGGAGCACTTTTATTACCTGTTCACTGACGAGGGCATCTTTTTTTCCGACACCGCGAGGCAGGTGCTGGCCTCGAAACAGTTTGAGGGTTTTGGCGATCCACGGGCCGGCGACCCGGCGGGTTTTTTCGATGTCGATGCGTTGTGGAACTTCTTAAAAGGGCCCAAGTGGTCGCCGCTCTTTTTCTGGGACTCCCCGACAGCATTTTGGATCTACCTGTCGATCTTTGAGGTTGTGACCCTGTTGTTTGCGATCGGCTTGTGTTCGCGAACCACTGGCATCTTGAGTTTTTTGATGTGGCACGGACTGGCTGCGCGCAATCCCCTGTTCATGGAGGGGACCGACGCTGTCTACAACTGCATGTTCTTCTACCTCCTGTTCGCTCGGTCAGGTCACGCCTACAGCGTCGACAACTGGCTGCGGTGCCGCCGGCTGCGTCGGGCCGGAAGACTCAGCGAGTCCGGGGGCCCAGGGCAGGGCGCTGGTTATAGCGAGGATGGCAAGACAACCACTCTCCAGGCGATCTACCGACGAATCCCCGCATGGCCGCGGCTGTTGATGATGATGCAAGTTGCGACCATCTACCTATTTACCGGTTGTGCCAAGACCGGTCATGTGTGGTGGCAGGGTGACTCGCTCTACTACGCCCTCAACATGGACCACTTTTACCGAGTGCCGCCGCAGATGATGTCGCAGGTGTTCGGGACCAACGTGTTCCGGGTGATGACCTGGGTCGTCCACGTATGGCAGATCAGCTTCTTTTTGGTCATTGTCGGCCTGATCCTGCGCTGGTCGGCCAAGCAGCAGTTTCCCCGGCGCGCCCGCGGCACAACCTGGCTTGTGCGTGGTCTTTGGGTCACCCTCGGTCTACTTGCGCTGGCGGTGGCCGAAGTTGCCTGGCCGGTGCACTATCCGGCAAAAGCTGCGCTACCACTGGTGCATGTACAGTGGATCTTTGGCATCACCTGGGTCGTCGTCATGGGACTGCTCGGCTGGGGCTACTACCGCCTTCGCCACCGTCCGTTCGTGGTGGCGTTCCGGGGTCGAAGCCACACGTTGGACCTCGACTGGTTTTGCAGCTGGTTTGTCGGCCGCCGGGTGTTCTTGACCCTCGGACTCCTGTTTCACGGCCACATCATGGCGCTGATGAACATCGGCATGTTTGCGCCGATCATGATGCTGACCTACCTCGTGTTCCTCAACGGGCGTGAAGTGTCTGTGATTGTGCAGCGGGTGGGGCGGGGTATCGCACGCTTGAGTCCAAAACTCGCCCACTTGGGTCGCGGTCCACTGGTCGTCGCCGAAGATCCGAGCCTCCCACATCTTCACCACGATCGGGCGCAAGTTCCCGGATGGGCCCTCGTGCTCGCCCTTGGCACGTTGACGTTTGCGATCGTGACCAAGGTTGTGGGGCCACAAAGTGCGACGTCGCCACTGCTTTGGATCGGTGGTAGTACATTGATTGTCACCGCGGTGGTCTCCGCCCGTCGGGCGCGTCGACAAGGGCCACAGGGTAGTGCCCAACCGTGGGCCTACGGACCGTTTGGCCGGTTTGTCGCCAACTCGCTGGTCGTCTACCACATCACTGCGGTCGCGGTGTGGACCCTCCCGGTCAAGGACTGCCTGTCCACGTTCCGCAGCAAGGCAGCCAAACCGTTTCGCGCGTGGCTGGTCTCGACCCATACGGCCCAGTCGTGGAACATGTTCTCACCCAATCCTCCGCGCTCCAACACGTTTTTGCGGGTGCTGGTCTACGACCAAAACGATGAGGTCTACGACCTCAACACCGATGTATATTCAAAGGAACAACGCCCGATTCCATGGATCTTCAACGACCGGATGCGCAAGATGAACCGCCGGATCACCGGAAAGCGCGATGGCAAAAGCTCCTGGTACCTCAAGTGGCACGCCCGTTACCACTGTCGCAACTGGGCCCTCACACACGGAGGCGAAGCGCCGAAAAAAGTCGAGATTGTGCGTTTGAACTACCGTATCCCAACCCCCGAGCAGGTGCGTGACCGCGGTTACTACATCCCCGAAGTTCAGATGGTGAAGTTTGGCAAGCAGCGGGTGATTCACACCGCCGAGTGCGAGACGGCACCTGAAGCTCAACTACCGAACTGGATCCGCGAGCGCTACGGTTTGCCACTGTTGCCCGAGGGCGTCGAAAAACCGTGGGTCAAGCACCGCAAGGACAAATGGGATCGCAAGCGGGCGCGGGAACAAAAACGTGCACAACGCCAACAGAAACAATAAAGCGGAGAAATAAAATGTATCATCAACTTCTTGTTGCACTGGCTCCTCCCCTTGAAACCACACTTGCAAACCCCGGTGTTCGCCCGGTCGACTACGCGGCCTTCGGGGTGATGGCCCTGGTCTGGGTGTTTGTCTGCCTGCTACTTTTATTTGTTCGCATGGTCGTCCGCGAGCGCAAGCAGGGGACAGGTGGCTGGGGAGACACCGCGGGGTTGTAGCGGGGACCCACAGTCGCGGCACGTTGGGTCGTCCACCGGACGAGCTTTCGACAGGACTGGAGGTCGCCCATGCACAGAGCTAAGGGGTGTTGGTACCGGGAGGCTTGGGGTGTCCTCCCGGAACCGATGACAACTCTTCTTTGAGCCAGCTGCGGAACTCGATTTCCTTGCCGTCGGGCAACCGCACCATGTAGGGCTTGCCCGAGAAAAACACCCCGGTGCCGATTTCCTTCATCCATGTGTCGAAGTCGGCGATGTCGCGGCCCAACCACTTGCTTTTAAACCGCAGCATCTCGGCGAAGTCGTACCCGTTGTAGCGGCGCTCCTTGTCCTTGTCGTTTTTGCGGACAATAAATTTGAAGTCGCTGCGGGCGACGACCAGCAGAGCCTTGTCGATTTCGGGTGCGACCTCTGGAGCCTCTTGTTTGGCTGCCGCTTTCGAAGCCCATGCCTCGCGTTTTTCCTGACGCTTCGATGCTTCGGTGATCAGTCGCTGAAGTCGTTCGTCACAGCCGGAGAGCGGGAGCATCAGGCATGTAGCGACGAAAACTTGAATCGCTCGCACAGCCGCGTGTTCGGCTCGCCGCGCGGGCGATGGGGTTGTGTTCGGCATCATCGACGTCCACCGGATCTCACCAGGGGTTGGCCACGGAAGTCAAATCGCGGCTTGTCACTTGCGCACCGGGGCGGCCCAGTGGTTTCTTATGCGCGCATGAATCCCGCTCAGGAAGACCTGCTCGAGCACGGTTGGCAGAGATCTGGGGCCCTCGCTCCCAGCCCGCTCGCCAGTCGGATGCGTCCGCGGTCCATCGCCGCGTTCGTCGGGCAACAGCACCTGCTCGGGCCTGGACGTCCGCTGCGGGTGTTGCTCGACAAGCGATGGTTCCCGAGCATGATCCTGTGGGGTCCGCCGGGTGTTGGAAAGACCACACTCGCCCAGATCCTCGCCCGGGAGACCGAACAGGCATTTGCCGAACTCTCGGCGACCTCGGCCGGGATCAAAGATGTTCGTCAGTTGCTCGAACAGGCCCGCGGGCGACGGCGTCGCGGGCAGGGGACGATCCTGTTTATCGACGAGATCCATCGCTGGAGTCGTACCCAACAAGATGCGCTGCTGCCCCATGTCGAGTCCGGACTGTGCACACTGGTGGGGGCGACCACCGAAAATCCGAGTTTTGAGGTCAACGCAGCGCTGCTCAGTCGGGTGCGGGTGTTCGAGTTGCGGCCACTTGCAGTCGCCGATCTAGTCGGCCTGATGCGCCGGGTGCTCGGTGATCCGGATGGCCTCGCAGCCGGGGATATTCAGGTCGAGGATGGGTTGCTCGCAGCCCTTGCCCATACAACAAATGGTGACGCACGACAGACCCTCGGCCTGCTCGAAGTTGCGGTTTCACTGCTTCCTGAGGGGTCCCGCGAGTTGACCCCCGAAGTGGCGTCACTCGCAGTTGGCGGGCGGACCCTGCGTCACGACCGGGCCGGCGAGGCCCACTACAATGTTGTATCAGCACTCATCAAGAGCATGCGTGCGAGCGACCCCGATGCCGCTGTCTACTGGCTGACGCGCATGCTCGAGGCCGGCGAGGACCTCAACTTTATCTCGCGGCGCCTGTTGATTTTTGCCAGCGAAGATATCGGAAATGCCGATCCACAGGCCCTCGTCGTCGCCAGCGCGGCGGCCCAAGCTGCCCACCAAATCGGGCGTCCCGAGGCTGTCTTGCCGTTGACCCAAGCGACGATCTATTTGGCGCTCGCGCCCAAGAGCAACACAGCACTCACCAGCTATGCAGAGGCGCGCAAACTCGTCGGTCGCCACGGTTCGCTCGAGGTTCCCCGGGTGGTGCGAAACGCCGTGACCGAGCTGATGAAACAGGCCGACTACGGGGTCGGTTACCGCTATCCCCACGACTTTGAAGGCGGAGTGGTACCGGGGCGCGAGAGTTATTTGCCTGACAAAATCGCCGGACAGTCGATCGTACAGGTCAGCGAGCGCGGGTGGGAAGCCGAGGCGATGACGCATCTGATGCGACTCAAGTCCACAGATGACAGCCCGGACAAAGCTCGGTAAGACAGGTGTGTGGTTCGGCTCAGCGTCAACGTCAACAAGGTGGCGACCCTTCGCAACTCCCGGGGCGGTCGGGTGCCCGACATCATCGAGGCTGTCGATGCGTGCCTGCGGGTCGGTGCTCCCGGAATCACAGTGCATCCGCGCGAGGACCAACGCCATATCACGCCGACCGATGTCCTTCGGATCTCCGAGCGTCTCGCCGATTTGCGCGA
This sequence comes from uncultured Nannocystaceae bacterium, assembly GCA_964621785.1. Classification (GTDB taxonomy): domain Bacteria; phylum Myxococcota_A; class Polyangia; order Nannocystales; family Nannocystaceae; genus JACKDW01. The sequence continues at coordinate 5,354 of CAZUPD010000091.1, read as the reverse complement.
CAGCGTCGAGTTCAATATCGAAGGTGACCCGCGGCCTGGGTTGATGGATCTCGTTTGCAAGGTCCGGCCGCACCAGTGCACGCTGGTCCCGGTGATACCGGGGGAGGTTACGAGTCAAGCCGGCTGGCCGCCGGGGAAGATGCGCGACCAACTCGTTCCCGTGATCGAAAGGTTGCATCAGCATGGAATCCGCGTATCCCTGTTTGTCGAGCCCGATCCCGAGGCGATCGCCTGGGTGGCGAAGCTCGGTGCCGACCGCGTCGAGCTCTACACCGAGCCCTATGCGCGCGCATGGGCCACGGACGAAGATACGGGGCGTGCGTCATTTTCTGTGTATGCACAAGCAGCTGAGAAGGCCCACAGCTGCGGTCTCGGGGTCAATGCCGGACACGACCTCGATCTCGATAATTTGCCGTTATTCGCCCAGATCCCACATCTCGATGAGGTTTCGATCGGTCATGCCCTGATGAGCCGCGCGCTTTTTTTCGGCATCGAGTCCGTCGTTCGCGAGTACCTCGCACTACTTGATTGTACCAGCAAGTAATTTCTTGGGCAGCGGACTTGCAATCGGTCGCAAGTTCCGATATAAGGCCGATGAAAACCCAAGGGAGGTGCCATGCTCGACGGAAATCCTACGAGCGTGGAGATGTGTCGTATTCGGCCCGTAGGTATTTTACCTGCTGGGGCCACGGCGCAGATTCTTGTCCACGACGATCCATATTCCGATCGCCTTCGCTGCGATCATCCTGAAACTGACGATGGCAAAGCCCTTGGGCAAGCTCTGATCAATACAGCGGCCAAGTGCGAGCGGGGTCGTGTCGTCGTACTCGCCGATGCCGAGATTGCCCCCGGTCTCGTGGACGCCGGCTTTGAGCACGAGGGGTCGATGCCGGGGTTTTACGCAGGAAAACAAGATTGTGCCGTCATGGGTTTCTACCCCGACGATCACCGCGGGCGACTCGCCAACCCGCGAGAAGATCGCCGTGTGCAGGAGTTGGTCGAGGCCAAAGGGGAACGTCGCGTGGCGCCCGAAACCATGACGCGGCGAGCGTTGGTGACAGACGCTCCGGAGGTCGCACACCTGCTCGATGAGACCTTCGACCAGTACCCGACGCCGAGCGGCGACCCGGCCTACATCGCCGGTGCGATCGCTGGCGGGACCCCGTTTCGCGTGGTCGAGCAAGACGGCGATATTGTTGCATGTGCAAGCGCAGATTTGGTTCGAGAGGCGCGTACGGCCGAGCTCACCGATTGCGCGACGCGTCCGAGCCACCGTGGCCAAGGTCTGATGCAGGCGATCCTCGCCGACCTGATGGACGACTTGCGCGAGCTCAACTACCCGACGGCATTCACCCTGGCCCGCGCCCGCATCCCAGGGGTGAACTTGGCATTCTCACGGCTCGGATTTCGCTTTCGCGGGTGTATGCCGAGGTCGTGTCGGATAGGCGGCGGTCTCGAGGATATGAACATCTGGAGTCGGGCACTCGCACCACAACGGGCATTTTGGCGGCAACAATCGGTCGGCGAAGGACCGAGCGAGGCACCCACAGCTATCGGGTAAACAGGCGTTTCGAACGCCGACTCCGAGTTTTCTTTCGCGTGCCAGCACGCGCGTGCCCCCGGGACGCATCAACTTCAATCAGACGTTTTTTGCCGGCCGAGCCAATCTCCCCCCGCGATCCGAGGAGAGTTGCGGGCTCCGACCAATTGGTACGCATGGGCGCGGCTTCCATCGACGAGCGGGACTTCGACGCGACAGTAGAGCGTTGGAAAACCTTCGTAGGCGTCAAGCTTTTTGAGTGTATCTGCATCAATGTCATACACCTCGCCGACAACCGTGCCTTCGTCGGCCGAGATCATGGCAGGGTAGTCCCCGAGGTCGAGTAACGCGTAGCCCGTGACGGTGCGGGTATGGGCCAAAAACGGCTGCCCGGCGAGGAGGTTGTGGGCGGGTTGTCCCGCACGCAGGGTGCCGTAGACAAACAGGCGGAAACGTTGGCTCATGGGCTCGCGCCGAGTTCTTCCATCATCCCGCGGACCCGTTCTTGGTCGCGCAGACGTGCCGGGACCAACTCGAGGTAGCGGCGGTAGTGGGCGATCGCTGCTTCGGGATTGTCGAGTTCGCGTTCGATATCGCCGAGTAGGCGGTGGAGGCTCCCGAGTTCTGGGGCGAGCGTGAGAGCGACCGATGCCGCGGTTCGGGCCCGCTGTGGCAAACCACGGGCGAGCAAGTCTTTTGCGTATACAATCGATTGCAGGGCCTGCTCGTAGTCGTGGAAGGCTTCACTGTGGAGCAGGCGGTCGGGCGGAAGATCGTCGAGCGGGGCAGGGCGGTCACCCTGACGCATCAGCCAGTACCGCAGGTCGATCGCCCGGTACTTGCCAAGGGCCGAAGGCCCCTCGCAAACCCATAAGACCATGGAGGAGGCATCAACAATCACTGCGTGGGTCCGCGCGAGGTTGTCGATGGCGTTGGGATTGCCCAAACCCAGGGGCATGCCCTCCTTGCCCTGGCGATCGCGGAGGATTTCAAGCGCGCGCTCGGGGGTGACCGGACCTTCGGCGAGCAGCTCGCCGAGTCGTTCGTAGCGATATCCAGAGGAGGTCGAGCGCCGGATTCGATCGTTTTCGGCGTCGCGTTCAAATGCCCCTTGGACCAGGTGGTTGGTACTCCACACCGTGGCATCCTTTTCGCCGCGAACTTGTCGATGTTCTTCCTTGGCTCGGGGAGCCATCTCAACGATCGCTGAACGCCTGGCCATCCCGTCGGCGACGAGTACCACCGCAGAGGTCCGCACATCGGGTTCGGATAGAATTTCAACGGCAGATTCAATTGTATCGGCTTCCTCGAGCACGCGCCGCAACAGCAACGAGACCGGAAGGCCATCCTCGCCGGGGTCGTCGGTGCGGGTCGTGTTGAGGGCGACAAAGATTCCGCGCGAGTTGATGCCGGTGGTGACGCCCGTCATGCCGGGCCAACTGACGGAGGCAAACGGGTATTTGCCGTCGGGGTAGTAAAAACTCACCACGCGGTCTCCCTCGAGTGGACCAAAGCCTTCGCCGAGGTCGACCGCCAAGCTGCGGCCGATGATCAGGTTGCCGGGCGCATCGGCGCCACGCCCCGGTTTGGCGACACTGGCAAACATGTTGCCCTCGATCACGACGTCGTCGAGCGTCTCGGAGAGTTCCTGAAAACATTGATACAGCAACAATCGCTGGTACCCCGAAAAGTTCGGGCCAGAGGCTTCGGGGAGACCCAAAGCATAGGCGGCCAACTCTTCGCGCTCGTTCGGAGCGAGGGCGAGATCGGCATTGCGGTAGTTCCAACGAACCATCGACAGTGCCGACCAGGCTTCAAATCCACCGGGGTAACGGCCGCTGAGGAGCGTTTCGATCCGGTCGTCGAGGCGGTGAAACAACTGCCCCGCGAGCGCGCCGTGGGCCCAACCAATTTGCGAGGGTGTACCTTCTAAGTGCAGGTGCCAAATACCGCGCTCACGGGCGACCCAAGAGTTGCCCGTCGAGAGCTTGCGGCCGGTGGTATCGACTTCGATCTCGGTTTGATCGACGACGAGCTCGGGCGGAGACAGATCGGTGTAGCGAAGGTAGGCGGAGTAGGCGATCGCGCCAATCACACCCACGAGCACCAACAAGATGGCGACTGCTCGGGCGATGGCGAAAAATCCAGGTCCTTCGCCCGGAGTCTGTGGGGGTGCAAAACGCGCCATTACCGAGGTCTCACGGGTTCTTATACTCCGTCGCCGTGGCCTAGACTACGCGGACTCGGCGGCGGGGAGGTCGCAGCGGGGATTTGTCAACGCCTGCACGTGTATCGTCATTCCCGGTCGCAACGGCCGGCAACAACATCCGTGACACAGTCACCGTGGACATGGTGAACTCCGTCGTCATGAAGACTCCGACCAAACCGTCCTTGCTCGCGCTCGCAGGCTTGCTGGTGGTCGTGAGCTGCGGGCCCGAAAAACCGCCGGCACCTGAAAAACAGGCCGAAGTCTCGGTCAAGACCGAGGATGGAGGTGAAGCCCCTCCCCAGCCTGCCGTGTTGGCCAAGGACGAGGAGAATGTCATCCTCACATTCGCGGGCGAGCGCGGGGTGTTCACCGACACGAGTAAGGTCGAAGATGTCCCCGAACAAGCCCGCGGGATGGTTCGGGTGACGCTGCTCGACGGACCGCGACCCGCACATGATGAGGTCTGGGTGGTCAACCTCCGCACGGATCCGGGGGCGACAGGGTGGGAACTCGGCACGATCAAGCGCAGTGAGTACGAAGAGGCGGCCCTGGGTCAGGGCTTGAGCAGCAAGGTCACCCTCCCCGAAGGGATCGAGCCACCCGAAGCAAAGCCGCGAGAGGCCGATGTCATCGTCTACAAAACCGAGTGGTGCGGGGTGTGTAAAAAACTGCTCGCCTACCTCGACCGCAAGGGAGTCGTCTACGTCGCCAAGGATATCGAAAAAGATCCACAGGCAGGCGCCGAGCTGCGCGAGAAGTCCAAGGAAAAAGGCATCAAAACCGGGAGTGTGCCTGTGATCGATGTCCGCGGCGAGCTGATGGTCGGGTTTAACCGGGCACGTCTCGAGCAATTGCTGTAATCAATGCGCATGCAATGATTTACCCCCGCGAATGATCAGTGCGCATGCAATGTTTTTATTCGACGGCCTGAATTTTGGGTAAAAATTCGTCGGGGCCGGTAAATACATTGAGGCGGATCGCCGGGTCGGGTGCTTGACCCCCGCGGATCGCATCCATCTGGTCGCTGAGCCGGACGTCTGAGCCGTAGACGACGACCCCGGGGAGGGAGCCGTTTACGAAGGTGTTGAACAGCACCTGTTTGTCGGGCGCGTCGTCGACGTTGTCGACCTTGACTTTGATCAGCTCAAACCGTTCGGAGAGCTCCTGTTCGACGCGTTCGTCGGCAAATGTGATGAGGTCCATCTCTTTGCACGGGTTGCACCACTCGGCTCCAAAGTCGATGACCAGCGGCTTGCCAAACTCGTCGGCGATCGCAACCGCCTCGCCGAATTCATCGAGGGTGTTGACGGTCTTCCACTCACCCTCCGACACGTACATGACGTTGTTGAGCGCGACCGTGAAGCCGACGATGGCGACGGCGATGGCGACGGCCTTCCGGAGCTTGACCGCGAGCGGTCCGTAAAAACTCAGGTGGATGGCACCAGCCACAATCCCGACAGCGCCCAGACCCATACCGATCCACAGGCCCCACTCGGGGTGCAGGATAAACGCCCGAAGGTCGGGGCTGATCGGGCGGATAAACCATAGGGCCATCACCACCAAGGCGACGCCGAAGATGCTCTTGATGTACTCCATCCATTTGCC
>CAZUPD010000090.1:0-32077 GCA_964621785.1 uncultured Nannocystaceae bacterium | reverse complement strand
GGCGCGGCCCGTGCCGTCAATGAAGGCGGTCCGAGCTTCGATGGGGTGGTCCGCGGATTGATGGCGTTCTTCGAGCAGGTCCAAAAACACGCTCGCGCATATACAACCCTCCTGCGTGGCGGTCTCGGGGCGGATGACGAGCTTCTGCGGATCGTGGAGCGCACACGTCAGGAGTTTCTTACCCGGATCTTTCGCAGGTTAACCGATGCACCGACACCGATTCAGCGCACGGCGGTACGGGGTTGGCTCGGGAGTGTTGAAGCGGCCAGCCTCGACTGGCTCGAACACGGTGACATTCCGATGGCGCGCCTGTGTGAAGTGCTCGCGGCGAGTTTGGTCCAGATTCTCGAAAGCGTGGACCTCCTTGGGGCGTGAGTTTGTTGTGCACACATCGGTTGGCTGAGCTGACCCGATCATCAGGTCACTCGAGACCGGTCTGGATGCACAGGAGCGCGCCCGCGCGGGAGGTCACTGTGGTCGGGAAACCATCCGAACGGTAGTATCGCGACGCGCTATGGCGGACTGGCAAACACCCCGAACAAGCCCGAGATTTTCTTCTCCCGCGAGCCCGCTGCGGGCAGCGTCGCGAACGACCGCGTGGGCAGGTCTCCTGTGCGCCTTCTTGTTTGGAATGGGTTGGGGCGTGGGGTGCATGCCCGAGGACCTGTGCCGCCGCGATCCGGGCTGTGGAACAGGCGGCCTCGGAGCCGAGTGTGACAACCACGGCGAGTGCGATAGTGGTTTTTGCTGCAAGAATTCCAGTTGTGGCGTCGACGGTATGTGCACGGAGATGTGCAGCGACGACCACGAGTGCCCCGACAATATGTTGTGTGAAGAGGGTCGTTGCTATTTTGTATGTGCAAAGGATGGTGACTGTGCCCCGGGCCAGTCCTGCGAGCACGGCAATACCCTGTGTGAGTACGGTTCGTAGACGGGTCTCTGGTCGTCAGTCGTTAGGTCAATAAATGTACATGCAGCAATGCCCGCGAGGACTGCGGAACCGAAACACGAGCAGGCTCTGGACCTCTCGATCGACGCCTGACTACGGCTAACAGGTGTTTCTTCGACGCATCCGCGACATGGTTGCCCACGTCGTACGGAGGATCGTTGCGAGTTCCGCAGTGAGACCAATAAATGTGCCTACAACAATACCCGCCAGGAGTGTGAGACCCAACGCCAGCACGCTCTGAACGAACAGCACACCTCCGCCGAGGGTCTGCTCAATCAGGCTTTGGAGATGCCAGATACCTTCCATCGGCAGGGCGGTGGTGACGATTCCCGAGACCGTCAGACCAAACGGGACGACAACTAGGATGGAGGCGAGTGCTGAGCAACCCAGACTCGCCCGTCCGGAAATCGGGGTCGTTTGTCCGGTCGCGCCGGGGAGTGAAAGCAACGTACCGAGCAACAGCGCCGCGATGAACACGGTGGTGGCGGCGAGGCCGGTGCCGGCGTAGGGCTCGTTCAGCGAACCAAACCCGAGTACCCCGATCGCACTTGGGAGGATGCCCCCGACCACCGCCCCGAGACTGGCCCCGATGATAGGAGCGGTGCGAGTGCCCCATTTGCGCCGGGAGAGGACGATACCTCCCGCGATCGAGACACCGATCGAAAGGCCTGAGATGGTCCCGGCGAGGACGATCGTCGGGAGCGACACGAGCCAGGTTCCGCACAGTGGCGGGTCGCCGGGAAACTTGAGGTAGTAGCCCAACGCGAGGGCGAGGGTGGCGAGCGTCCCGGCAAAGGCTCCGGCTGCGAGAGTTGTCGATCCAGTGGCGGGGAGCAGGTGTTTTCTCGGTCATCAATCGTCCTGGCTTCACCGACAGCGGCGACCCGGCAATGTTCCGAGCAACTTGCTTTTCGGACACCCGTGGTGATGGCGCAATGCAAAGCCCCTCTCGACGGTTTGCGGACGGCAGCGATGTTCGCCTCGATTCGTAGCATTTGCCGGTATGATGCGGCGATGTGGCGTCTTTTCCCCCTCGCGGTGATCACCGGTGTTTGCACGAGTTGCTCAGCATCGACATGTCCCCAGGCGTTATCGACTCCCGACACGACACCCCCGGTCGCCCAGCCGGCGGCTGTCGCGGAGCAGCCCACGGCGGGGCCCGACATCTCGGGCGCCGTGACCTTTGAAGCGGACACAAGCACGCCCGCGGGCGTGCGCGAACAGTTCGGGAGGTTTGTCGGTGTTTGGCGCTGCCAGGGAGAGACCCGCCAACCCGATGGGACCTTTAAGCCAGGTCCGGGCGGTGCCCGGTGGACGTTTTTTTACACCCTCGGCGGGCAGGCGATCGGCGATGTTTATGAACCGCCCCAAGGTTCCGGCCCGGTGGGGATCAATCTCCGGGTCTATCGCCCCGAGACCAACGACTGGGTCCTGAGCTGGACAACTCCCAAACTTCAGCGCTACGACCACTTCGAGGCGCGCCAGGAGGGCGAGACGCTGGTGATGCGCGGCGAGATCGCAGCCAAGGCCCCATTTCCACAACACCAGGCGAAGATCACGTTTCACGACATCCACGAGGATACGTTCGAGTGGCGCTACGAAGCGGCCGCGCCCGGAACCGATGGACCGTGGCAGGAATTCAGTCGCATCCACTGTCGAGCCGATCGCCTGTGATCGGCGTGTGTCGGCAGGCAATCCGGCCGTGAGCCGTGACGTTGAACATCCGAAATTTTAGTGTGTATGCATGTAGTCCAGCCGAGCCTCTGTGACGAGCTCGGCTGGATTTTCAGTGTGTATGCATGGGTGTCCGTGACCTCTCAGTCTGCTCGCGGCACTGTCCTTGCCGTCAGCAGCCCGGAAAACGCATCGCGGTAGCTCCACGCCAAAAACACCTCGAGGCCGAGTAGGACAAAGGTCAGGGCATTGGGAGGCGTGAGCACGGTGTGGAACAGGACGATGTTGACCAACACTGGGGCGAGGAGCACGAGGGCGAGAGGGACGAACCGGCCGCTGAGCAGCAGGATACTGGCGGCGACTTCGGTACCCTTGATCAGAGGAAACATGTACCCGGTGGCCGCCAGAGCCCCTAAAAATGCGCCGGCGTCCCCCTCGACTGGTGGCGTGGGTAGGAAGTTGAAAAACCCGTTGAGCCCAAACACAAAGAAGGCAAGGCCGAGGGAGATACGGGCGATAGCGACAACAGTGCGGGAGATGTGCATGAGAGACCTCGTTTCGGCTCCAGCGTAGGTCGTCTCGAATGATCCGCTAGACTGCACACATGCAAAAGATTGTTGCAAAGAATGCAACAGACCAGGACCCGGAAATCGCCGAGATTTCGGCTTTTTTGGCGGTAGTCGAGCGGCGGAGTTACGGCGCGGCTGCTCGAGCACTCGGTCTGAGCAAGTCGACCGTCAGTCGACGAGTCTCGGCACTCGAGGACAAACTCGGGGCCCGACTGTTGCAGCGAAGCACTCGCAACTTGACCCTCACCGAACTCGGACACACCTACCACGAACAGGTGCTCGCGGCGTTTGGTGGCTTGCGGACCGCTGCGGCGGTTGTGCGCGAGCAACAGGGTGTTCCCCGCGGGCACCTGCGGGTGACGGCTCCGATCGACCTCGGACGCTGGCTCGCCGCACTGATCAGCGAGTTTCGCCGCACCCATCCCCAGGTCGTCGTGGAGATCGAGTTGACACAGCGAACCGTCGACTTGATCGGTGAGGGCTTTGATGTGGCGATACGGGCAGGTTACCTACGGGACTCGACGATGATCGCAAGGCGGTTGCACCCCATTGTCGCCGCGCTCGTCGCCTCGCCCGCGTACATCGAGCAACACGGTATGCCCCGTCGGCCATCCGACCTCGAGCGCCATGCGTTCGTCCTGTTTCAGCGGTCACAACACCGCGGCCAGGCGCGGTACGCGTTGAAGGGAAAACGCAGACAGACACAGGTGCATGTCTCTGGGTCCCTGATCGCCGACGACTTCAACTTTGTCCGCGACGCCGCGCTTGCCGGGGCCGGGATCGCCTTGGTACCGGAGTTGTTGATCAGCGACGCGCTCGAGCGGGGAGAGCTGGTCCGAGTGTTGCCCAACTGGTCTCTCGAAGGTGCCCCACTGCATGTGGTCTACCCGAGCCGGGCCTACGTACCAGCCAAGCTGCGCGCATTTGTCGAGTTTGCGCAGCAGTGGGTGACCGAGCAGTGTCAACATGTATCAGCATGAATTACGGATGTGGTTCAGCACCAAACCGGTCGCGAAAATCCGCGAGGAGTCGTGTGAGTGCTGCCTCGGGCTCCGCGACTGGCTCATGCGAAGTACGGAGCAGCCACGGCCGGTCGCGGAACTGATCGACAAACGCAGCGATCGCAACGCCGAGGTCATTTCCAGCTCCGTAGTGCACCATCGCCGATCGCCCGCGGGGATACTCGACAAGCCCGGTCTGGCGACGCACTTGAAAGACGCCTGGCCCGCGAAGTGTAGCGAGGGGGACCTGCTGGAGGCGGTGCCAACGATCAAATCGCATCACCAGAGGGTACCACAATATCGATGTATCAACATCTTCAACTCGGTTTCGGTGACGTCGGGCGGCGTGATGGAAGGAGCGGCGCATGTGTCCCAAGCTTCTGAGCTCTACACTCGCGGAGAGTTGAGGCACGTTGCACGACAATCATTTTTGCAAATACATGTAAATGTCGGGTGGGTCACAAATCAATCAAATGTATGTTCATGCGGAAGCATCCGCAGGGCTCGCGTCTTGGCGGCTGGGGCTAGGTCGTCAGCTTGCGGTTGCCAAAGGCGATCCGTCGCAGGAGCAGGTCGAGCAGGAGTAGTGGCAACACCAGGCCCCACAGTGCGATCGGCCACAGCGGTTGGGCGTGGGTGCGACCGTTGGCATCGCCCGGAGTTGTCAGGATCGGGCCGAGCTCGCCGGCATGGCTCGCATCGCTGAGTTCGGCCAGCCACGCCGGATCTGGCGAGAGTTGATCGGGTGCGAGCTCTTCGGGATAGGGCACCGAGATATGGGTCACCGCCTCGGCCGCGAGGCGCCGCGGCGTTTCGCGTTCGTCGTAGAGTTTTGCCCGTAGCAGTCGCTGACCTGTCTCCACGCCGAGGAGCGTCGCTTCGTAGCGCCCCGGTGCGGTCAGCTCGAGGGGAAGCTCGACGTTGGTTTCGCTGTCGTCCTTGCCGACCATCGTCGCCGGATCGACGACTTCGATTGTGCCGCGGAGGTCGTTGGCAAACCCAGCTGCCGACTCGACATCGACCATGATCCGATAGCCACCGTCCTCGGACGCCGGCGCGACTTCGATCGTGGCACCACCCACCATTCCGGCACCTTGGCGCAGACTGTCGCGGGCGATCTGACTCCAGAGTTTGGCAAAACCTGTCCACGACACCCAATGGGTCGCCCATCGTGGTTTGGCATCGCTGGCAAACGCGACCGTTCTCCCCAGGCCCCGGCGACCACGCACGAGTAGTGGATCACCTAGATGCGTACGCAACAAAACTTCGGACAGTTTTTTGGGCTTGGTCGGTATGATTCCGAGCAGCCCCGGCGCGCGCGCAAAGTCGATTCCACGAAGGGCTTGTACCGGCTTGGCGACCCGCGGATACAGGCGGCGCTCGACCACAGCATTGCGCGTCACTTCGCGGGTTTCTCGGCTAAAGATCCGCGGGACATCGGTTCCGTCTTGGCTGAAGTAGTAGCGGCCGCGGCCGCTGCGGGCGACACGGGCGAGGAAGTCCTTGCCTGCACCCGCACCCACGCCGACGGTCGACACCGTGATATCGGCGTCGCGCATATCCCCGAGCAGCGACGACAGTCCGGCCTCGGGCGACTGGCCATCGCTCAACAAAATAACGTGTTTGACCAACGCCCGCGATCCGGCGAGTTGCAGGTAACTCTCACGCAGGGCGGGAACTGCATTGGTCCCTCCACCGGCCGACAACCGGCGAATATTGCCGGCGATGCGCAGACGGTTTTTGGCCGGTTGCAGGCGGACGAGCACGTAGGGGCGTGAATCAAATGCAATTACACCGAGTTCATCGCTCGGGTCCAGGGTTGCAGCGGTCGCACGGGCTGCCTCTTTGACCAGGTCGAGTCGATCTTCCGAACTCATCGATCCGCTTTTGTCGATGACCAACACAAGCGCGAGGGTCGGTTGTTCGCGTTGGCGCTCGCCCTCGAACTTGACCGGTAAGATCCCCTCGATGGTGGTCCCGCCCCAACCGCCGACGCCGAACGATTTCTCGCCGCCGACCATGATAAAGCCGGCTCCGCTGTCGGAAACGTGTGAGACGACGGCGCTGCGCTGTGCTGCACTGACAGCACCGGCCGGGACGTCGGAGAAGATCACGAGGTCGTAGGGGCGCAGATCCTCGGCTTTCGCCGGCAATTCCGACGGTGGCACGACCTCGACATGGAGATGATCGGCCCGCAAAGCCCTTGCAAGTGCATTGGACTTGTCGCTGCTGTCGGCGAGCAACACCCGCGGGCGGCCGCGGACCTCCCCGACGACTGCAGCCTCATCGTTTTGGCTGCTGCGATTTTGCTCGCGGGTCAGGGCTTGGGTATCGAGCCGCGCCGTAAACACGACCGGGCCGGGATCGGCCACGCGGGCGGGGAGTTTGAGCTGGGTTTTGCCGGCCCGCAGCTGGACCTTCTTGCTGGGGGAGAGTGGGTTTTGCTCGCCGTTTTTGTCGAGGTGAAGCGTCAACTCGATCGGCGCGCTGGCGACCAGGTCGACCACCACATCGAAGGTCTGGCTGACCCGAAGCTCATCAGGCAGGTGGACGGCCGCGACCATGACATCGCCACGGACACTGGCCGGGAAACTACGTGTATGAACATCAATTCCACGGGCTTGAAGTTCGCGGGCGGTGGCGACCAGATCTCCGCGCTCCGCGAGGGAGCCACCGCCGTCCGAAATCAGAACGATCCGGCCTTCGGTATCCGGGTCGAGCAGCGCTTGGGCGAGGTGGAGCGCCGATGCGTGGTCACTGGCGAGGTTTTGCGGATGGCGGGCAAGTTGGGTGTTGCTCGCGTCAGTCTCGAGGCCCGCCCCTGGATCGACGATCCGGGCGTCCTCGGCATAGGTGATCACCCGTAGGCGGGTGCGATCTTCGCGGGCGAGCCCCTGGCCTTCTTCCTCGGCGACCCACGAGCGCGCCTGGTCGATCAGACCGGAAGCTTGTGCCAGCTGGCCGTCATCGATACTTGCAGAGACATCGATTGCCATCACCACGGTCTTGCCGCGGATCGGGCTTTCGAGGTTGGGGAGGGCGAGCGCGAGGGCCAAGCCGACCAATACGAGCAGGCGGATGAAGAGTTGAAAAACAACTTGAAGCGCCGGGACATCAACCAGCGAACGGCGGGCGGTGAGCAGGAGGTACGGCAGCAGCGAGACCGGCAGTAGCCACAACACGTGTGGCTGGCTGAGGACCAACGTGCGATCGCCCGAGGTAGAAAGGGTACTTGCAAGCCACACCGGGAGTTCGACAGAAAGCGGGCCAGGGTCGCCGAGCAGACGCCGGGCGATCAGACCTCCGGCGATCCCCAGGAGCAGCAGCGCGAGCGGGAGGCGGGTCGGCGAGGGCGTTGCGTTGCTCATACCGTCACCCTCCGGTGGTAGCTGATCCACTCGACGGTGATGAGCCCGGCCGCGGCGATGATCAGCAGGGTCCACAGCGGACCTTCGCTCAGGGGTACAGGCGTCGGCGCTTCGTCCTTGACCGCCTCGGGGCTGAGTTCGGGAAGTCGCGTGCGCAAGTCAGAGGCTGCGGCACTGGCCTGGTTGACCGCGAGGCGAGCCTCGGAGCCAGCGTGTGGTCCATCTGCGGCGACGATGCGATAAAATCCTGGTTCGAGTGCCCGCAGGCGAAACACCCCGTCCTGCAGCGGGACGGTCTCCCGTGGAGTCGTTGCAGATGCATTATCTTCGAGCGGCTCAGGGCCGACGACCTCGACAGCTGTGAGACCAGAGGGATTGAGACCGATCGATGCGACCTTGACCGGGCGCCTGGCTCCGACCGGTACACTGGCGACAAACCCCGGCATCGCCTGTTCAAAGTAGTTGATGATGTTGGCGACAAACACCGGGAACGCGACGCGTAGCGGGAGGTCGGACTGACGCAGATCAAAGCCGATCGCAACCGTTTGGTAGGCCCCGCTGCGCAGCACGACAATCGGCTCGCCGATACTGCGCACGAGCGCCTGGTCGCCTTGGTCGAGGACAAAACTGGTGCCGCGGCCGATGTTGACATCCTTGAGTACGATGGCGTCGAGCAGCGGATGATCCTTGAGTTGTTCGGTCAAAAATGGACGCTTGATGTCGTTTTGCCGGGCGATCGGAAAACTCGCCTCCGGTCGGCGCCACGGGTCAAACACGACGACGTTGCGTTCTGGCAAATCTGGCAGTGGGTGGTCGCCGACGTCGTACACAATCACATCTGCCTCGGCGATCGTCGGGTTGTCGGGGGCGGCCTGTTGCATCGGCACTCCCGACAGTTCGATGTGGTCTTCGAGGGTTAGGAGGGCTGCCTCTAAAAACAGGTTGGTTCCGTCGGTGACCAGCGCGACCTTGAGCGGGCGCAGGGGGGGGACAATTGCATAGGCAATATCATCGTCGGCGGGTCCGAGCCCGCCGCGGGTCCGGTCGTCGGGGTCGAGTTCTGTGCCATCTGCGGGTAACAGTCGGGCGATGAGCTTGGTCCGTGCCGCATCGACATCGCGGATCGTCGAGGTTTGGCGTGCACCAGGTTGTAGCTGCAAATTATTCTTGCCCACGCTGACCCCGTCCGCCTCGATGGCGAGGGTTAGCGAAACCGGTTGCTCGCCGAGGTTTTGTACTTCGGCGAGCACTTCGACATGTTCACGGTCGTCGGGATAGCGGCGGGCGGCGAAGGCCGTGATTGCGACGTTGGGGGGAGGTCCGCCAAATTGTTTGACCTGGCAGGTGATCGAACCGGCGATGCAGCGGTCGATCGCCGCGAGGGAAGCCGTGTCGAGGGCTCCGTCGGTGAGGATGAGGATCTGCCCTCCCGGCTGGTCGCCCACGGCATTGCGCGCGAGGTCGAGGGCGCGGGGGAGGTCGGCCTCGCCAGGCTTGGTCGCGCCGAGACCGTCGAGCCCGCGCAGGAGGCTGCCCGGGTCGCGGCTCAAAGGTGCAGGTACACGTACTTCTGTCCCCGCAGCGATCACGAGTGCGCGGTCAGCCGGGCCGAGGGCCGCGACTTCGGAGCGCGCCCGGGCGATTGCAGCTTGCAGCCGGGACGTGACCGTTTCGCTCAGCTCGTCCCCCTCCTCGCTGTGGGTACCCGCCATGCTGGCAGATGTATCAACAACGATCGCCAAGGTCGCGGGGTCGCGCAGCCACGCATCGGGTCGCGGGTCACCGAGGGCCAGACAGATGAGCGCGAGGAGGATCAGCTGGACCAGCCATGAAAGCATCCTCCGCAACTTCTTCCACAGCCGCCGCGTATCGCTCTCGGCAGTGACCCGCTGCCACAGGGCCGCAAATGGTACGACGACTTGACGACGCCGCATCCGCAGCAGGTACATCGCGGTGATCACCACCGCCCCGACGGCGAACAAGGTGGCGACCTGGGCCGCTGCCAATCCGGCGAAATTCACCGCAGGATCCCTCCCAGCCGGAACATCCGCAGCACGAGGTCATCGAACGGAGTTGTTGTCTCGGCGCGGAAGTAGGGGATCCCGCGGGACCGACAACTCGCCTCTAGGTGGGCGCAAAACCGTTGATGGGCCTCGGCGTAGGATTTCAGTGTAGCTGCACTGAGTGTGACATCGAGCCCGTCCCCGCCTTCGCAATCGACGATTTTGACATCGCCCCGCAGCCCGCTGGCGGTGGGATCGGCTTCGACCGGGTCGAGCACCTGGATGGCGACGGGTTCGTGTTTGCGAAACCGCAGCAGGTTGAGGCCGTCAAACGCACCTTCCATGTCGTAAAAGTCGCTCAGTACGATCGTCAGGCCTGGCTGATTGGCCTCGGCCGCAAGGCGCTTGCACGCCGCGCGGATGTCCGTTGGGCCACCTCGCGGAGCGCCCCGTAAAAACTCGAAGATGCGAAAGATCCGGCCTTTCCCGCGGACGGCCGGGAGGGTGGCGTGGACCTTGCCGCTGGCGCAGATGAGGCCGACACGGTCGAGGTTGGACAGTCCGACGTAGGCGAGTGCAGCTGCAATCTTTTGTGCTTGGCGCAGCTTCTCGCCGGTTCGGGTTTGCATCGAATCGCTGACGTCGACGACGACCCGGATCGGGAGGTCTTCGTCTTCTTCGAACAGGCGCACGAGTGTCTGCTCGAGCCGCATCAACACATTCCAGTCGAGGTTGCGGATGTCGTCGCCGGGGGAGTACTCACGGTGGTCGGCAAACTCCAAGCCGCTACCGACCTTTCGGGTCTTGCGTTCGGCCCGGTTGCGGCCGCGAAACAGACGCCTGGCAATGACTTGCAACAGCTCGAGCTGTTTTAAAAATGCCTCATCGAACAGGTTTTCCTCGTCCTGCGCGCCCTTGGGTGCAGGGTCCTTGGTGCCAAATAGTCGCGTGCGCAGGCCCATGTTCGGCGGGTCAGTCGGTCGGAACCGTGGACAGGATCTGGTCGAGGACATCGTCGATTCGCACGCCCTCGGCCTCACCTTCGAAGTTGAGGATCACGCGGTGACGCAGGGCGGCGTGGGCGATGGCTCGCACGTCGTCGACACTTGGCGATTTGCGGTGTTCAAGCACACAGTTGACGCGGGCGGCCAGCAGGATCGACTGGGCGCCGCGGGGGCTGCCGCCAAACCTTACGTAGCGTTTGACGAGGTCTGGCGCGTTGCGGTCGTCGGGGTGGGTCGCCCGCAGTACGCGAACGACGTAGCGGGTCAGCGATTCGGTCACGGGAAGTGTGCGGATCAGTCGGCGGATATCGAGGATTTTTTGTCCGTCGAGCACTGGCCGTGCGTGTTGCTTGTGGCCGCCGGTCGTCCGGTCGAGGATGGTCATCAGATCATCTTCGCCGGGGAACTCGACATTGATCTTGAGCATAAAGCGGTCGAGCTGGGCCTCAGGAAGCGGATAGGTACCCTCCATTTCGAGGGGGTTTTGTGTTGCAAGTACAAGAAATGGATCGGGCAGTGGGCGGGTCTTACCGGCCGCGGTCACCTGGGCTTCGGCCATCGCTTCGAGCAGCGCCGACTGGGTTTTTGGGGTCGCGCGGTTGACCTCGTCGGCGAGCACGATATGGCTAAAGATCGGCCCCGGTTGGTACTCGAGTTGACGTCCGCCACCCGGAGCATCGACCAGCACCGAGGTACCGACAATATCGGCTGGCATCAGGTCTGGCGTAAACTGGATCCGGGCAAACGAGAGGTCGACCGCGCTGGCGAGGGTGCGGATCAGTAGGGTTTTCCCTAAACCGGGCACTCCTTCGAGCAGTCCGTGACCACCGGCGAGCAGGCAGGTCATGACCCCGCGGATGATCGCATCTTGGCCGACAATCACGCGGTGGATCTCGCTGACAAGCGCCTGGAGATGATGTTGAAGAGCGTCGAGTTCGGCCTGCATCTGAGAGTGCGTCATACGGTTGCGAGCAGAGGATACACGAGGTTGGACAGTCGGCGATTTGGACCCGCGCAAGGCCGTGAATCCGGCGCGGCTTTCCATCCAACGCGCGTGCGGGAAAGAAGGTTTCAATTGGTCGCTGTTCAACTTGACACACGGGGGCGGGAAGTTGTTCCCGCGAACACAGATCATTCGCAGTCTTCGCGCGATTTGCGATGCGCGCGGTTTTGCGGACATTTGTCTCGATGTACACAAAAACCCACCCCCGCGTGCGAGGTGGGTCGTGGACAGAAATTTTGTTGCTACTGCAACGGATCGTTGGCAGAGTCGAGGTCGAGGAACACACAGTCTTGCGATCCACCCCGCGCGCGATGTGGTAGCGATGTGTGCATGATTGTTGCTACTGCAACGGACCGTCGACCGAACCGAGGTCGAGAAACGCGCGGTCTTTCATGATTAAGAACGGCCGGTCGTCGAACTTGAGCGTTCCACTGCCGTCGAACTCCATCACCTGCAGGGCACCCATACCGTACCCCATCGGCCCACGGCTGTAGTAGTGCGCCTGGAGTTTGTAGGGATAGGCCGAGGCTTTGTTGTGGATCGCAAAGCACTCGGGGCCGTAGCCGGTTGTGACATCGGCGTAGAGCTCTCCACCCGAGGGCAGTGTCTTGTTCGAGTACCACGCATGGCCGTCTTGACCGTCGCGGATGTGGAAGTCGACGTCATTGGAGTCGGTCTCCCAACCCATGATAAAGCGCAGTGAGGGGCGGGTTTCGATCGTTGCTCCACGGGCGCGCAGGCGGTCTTCGACGGCTTTGCGCTGGACGGGTTCGTGGGCTACCCAGACCGCGCCGAGGATCTGTAGATCGTCCTTGAGGACGCGCTCGACCCCGGCAAATCGTCCACTTGGATAGGTTCGCCCCTCACCAGCTTCGATGGCGTCGAAGGCCTTTTCGTATTGCCCGTTCCGTGCCAGTGCGTATGCATACATTCGGTGGCTACCCGGATGGTCCGGGCGTTGCTCCACGGCCTCGGCAAACGTGTCGACCGCGAGTGTGAGGCCGACCTCGCCGAGTTTGGACAGACGGGCACCGGCGTAGCGGCGCAGATCGGCACGGGAGGGGAACAGGTCGATGAGCGAGCCGTAGACCCGGGCCGCGGCTTCGGGGTTACCACTCGCCTCGAGCGCCTCGCCGATCCCGACCAGTGCAAGCACGTTGCCAGGCTCGTCGTCGTACCACGCAAGCCCGAGTGCGAGGGCTGCTTTGTGGTCGTCCTTTTCGAGCAGCTTCATGATGTCGAAGAGCTTGCCGCTGTAGGGGCTGCCCTCGGTTCGCTTGGCCTCGGCTTCTTCTTTCTCGCGTTGGATCCGTGCCTTTTCCTGACGATCAAGGCGCTCCTTTTCCTCTTGGATCCGACGTTGGCGCTCGGCTTCGGCGCGCACCTTGGCAGCGGCCTCGGCCTCGGCCATCGCAGCCTTCTGCGCGGCTTCTTGCTCGGGTGTCAGCGGCGTGAGTGGTGGGACGGGCACGGATGTGTCCGGCGTCAGGGTGAAAGGATAGGTCACCTTGACGATCCCACCTCCCCTCGGTTTGGGGAACTTCCAGCGTTTGACCGCCTTGTTGATACAGGCCGACACCCGTGCATCGGGCATGCTCGAGCGCTTGACCTTGGAGCTTCCGACCCGGCCGGTTGCATCGATCACAAACTCGACTTCGACCATGCCCGCGAGCCTGGGGTTTTTGGTCAGCCCGGTGTTGTAGCAGTAGCGGACTTCGTTGATGTGGGCGCGGACAATTCGGCGGATGATGTCCTTGTCGAGGGCACCCATGACCATGGCCTTGCCTTGACGGACCATCGGAACACGTTTGCCGCGTCCGCCAAAGCCCGCACCGGAACCGCGACCGTAGCCCGAGCCGAATCCTCCGCCACCGCCCTTGCCGATGAGTCCTGTGTTGCCGAGGCCGATCGTGCCTTCACCGATACCTCCGGAGTCGCTCACGGATTTTTTGTTGTTCCGGGGCTTGGACGGTGCAGGGAGGTTCGTACCGATCGTGTTGCTGCCCGTCCCGCCGCCGCCGCGTCCGGTGCCGACCAGGCCGAGGCCGCCGACGCCGTAGGCTTCGCCGACTTCGGTGCCCGTCAAACCTCCCCAGACATCCTCGTCGTCGTTGCCGACGGCGAACGCACCGCCATAGGGGTTGGCGAGGAAGTGGCCTTCTTGCTGTGCCATGACCCCCAAGATGCCCGAGTTACGCGCAGTCATATCGGGGTCAAAATCACCTCTCGCCGCCGTGGTGGTGCCCAGACCCAGGGGCGAAGTCGAGAGGGGGAAGAACATGCCCTGGCGCTCGCTCAGTTGGACGCCGCCGTCGCCCACCGTCAGGATATTGGCGAGGGCGTTGCGGTCGATGTTAAACCGGCTGTAGTCCCATTCTGTCTCGAGGACCAGGAGGGCCGTGAAGTCGCTGAGCACCCGGTGTTTTGTTGATAGATCAACGATTTCTTGCTTGAGCTGGTTGGCCTTGTCGCGGCCGCTGTCGCTCGAGGTGTCGACCTCGGAGTGCTCGACCGTTTTTTGCTCGATCAACGCGCCGACCCAGGCGCGCTCGAGCAGCGGGCGTTGACCGGCGCGTGTCGGAACATCGACCGCGTTGACCTGGTCACCCGTTTTGAGCTCGACTTTCATCGGGGTCGCGGCCGGAAGTTTGGCGTAGACCAAGACCTGGTCGCCGGGTTGGATCCCGTCGAGTTGGTGGGGCCACGACCACTCGGCACCGGGCACACGAACCTGGACGCCCGACAGCGTGCGCTGGGTGAGCTTTTGCCCGATGCTCGCCAGCGGAGTCTTTGTATCGACAACAATTCCGTGATTCGGCAACCCGGCGGTGGTGAGCGCCTCGAGTACATCGCGGTCCTGGATCCCGCCGTCGATCAGCGCGTCGATGCGCCCAAATCCGGCCTGAGCGAGGGCTCGGGCGGCGGGGGTGAGTTCGGCGAGCTCGGAACCCCCGGCGGTGGCCACCCCATCGCTGACGATGAGTAGGCGTTTGTTTTGTCCACCATTGTTTGTCTGTGCAAGTTTTTTGAGTGCACCGTTGAGGTCCGAGGCACCGAACGCACGCCGGCTAAAGATCGCCTGCAGGTGTTGGGCGCCAAACTCCGAGGCGTCACCGTGGAAAATCTCGAATGTACTTTGGTCGAAGCACAGCACACGCAGGCGGTAGCCCGACTCTTGGGCGGTTTGGATGGCGGTGACCAGCTCGCCGAGGCGCCGAACTTGGCGGTCAAACCCGAGGGCACGCGAGGCGCTGGTATCAAACAGGATGGTCAGGTCTTCGATCGCCTCACGCGGCATTTGGCCCGCGGCGGTGACCCGGGCGAGGGCCAGATCGCCATTGCGGAGCCCGGAGGCCTCGGGTGTCGTTGCGTCCTTGGCCGGCACTTCGAGGTCGCGATCGGGTGTATAGTCAAACTTCTTCAGCTCGATGACCTGGTTGGAGGTCGACTTGCCGCCCATCGACGTCGCTGCCGGATCGTTGGTGGTTTGGTTTCGGAGAATGATCTGGGCGTCGAGTTTTTCGAGCTTGGGAAGGCCTAACAGCTCCATCCGATAGCGCTCGTGGGCGTTGGGGAGTTCTTGCGAGTACGAGATGATCAGTTCTTTACGCCCGTTGGCCGGGATCGGGAATACGCGGGCACTGAACTGGTTGCCGGCCTGATTTTCGAGCAGTGCCGGATCCTGTTTGCGGTGGAGGAAGTCTTCGTAGGCGACACGCGCGGCTTGGCGTTCGACAACTTCGCCTTCCTGCCACGTCGAGCCGATCTTCATGGCGAACCGCGAAATTGCAGATTGCGGCGGGAGGTCGATGGTGAATCGGCCCTCGATCGTGCGGTCGCTGGGGTTGTCAAAGGTCAGGTGAAGTTCGGTAAACGCCAACGGCCCGTCGACGACGGCTTTGCCCTCGAGGCTGACGAGTGAAAGTCCGGTGCCGTCGCTGGCCGTGAGGGCAAACGGAGCTTTTTTCGGGCCCGGTTGCTCGGCGTCGGGAAGCGACTGCGCAGGGAATCCAAACACGGACGGATCGGTGACCGAGGTCGTGGTTTGATCGCTGCCGGTTTTGCTGGGCGTTTTACCGGTGCACGCGGCGAGGGCGAGTGCGGTGAGCAAACAGGCCAAGAACGGAGCACGCCTCGCGGACGACAGGGGGGAATCAACTCGCCATTTCATATCGGTGCATAGGACATATCCGGTGGACCGGTGTTCCCAAAACCACAAAATTCGCTCATGGGAGGCAAAGAACGAGATTTGAGGGGAAATTGGCGCCATCGCGCGGGCCGTACGGCCGGTCAAGTCGCGCGATCAGGTGTCTGCGGTTTTGGTGCCATCCATCGCACACTGCGATTTGCGAGCTCGCTCGAACAAGTGGGTATTCGGGTCACGGGACGACGTTCGATTGCGCGCTCACGCCTGTGAAAGACAGGGGCCCAAGCGAGCGGTACTCGACCCACTCGGCGTGCGCGAATAGATGCAAATACATAAATGAGTCAGCTTGCAAGCGCGTGGCTGTGGCTCACCGCGGGCCGCTCCACCCGAGCTTGGCGGCCAGTACCCGAAAGACGTTGTTGGCCGGAGAAACGAGCTTGAGCGGGAGCGTGTCGCAGTCGATCGAGACCACGTCGCCGAGCTTGAGTTCGGTGATCTGCTGGCCATCGACCGTTAAAAATGCAGCACTGATGTCGTTGGGGCCGGCGTAGGTGATCTCGATGGTGTCGTTGGAGGCGACCACCACCGGACGATGGGTGAGGCTGTGCGGACACAATGGGGTGATCGTCAAGATCTGCGTACCCGGGTCGACGATCGGTCCCCCGGCCGCGAGGTTGTAGGCGGTCGAGCCCATCGGTGTGCATACAATGAGTCCGTCGGCGCGGTAGGTCGCCATGGTCTCACCACCGACAGTCGTCGCCAGCTGCAACAGCCGCGGGATGTCACCGTGTTTGACGTAGGCGTCGTTGCACGCGGTCTCGGTGGCGATGATTTGGTCGCCGCGGCGGACTTCGACGCGCATCCGCAGCCGCGGTTCCCAGTGGAGGAGACCCTCGGCAGCTTGGCGCAGCCCTTCTTCGAGGTCATCGCGGCGAAACGCGGTCAAAAACCCGAGGTCGCCGAGGTTGATCCCCATCACCGGGACGGCCGCGTCGGCGGCCCAACGCGCCGCTCGCAACAGGGTCCCATCCCCACCCAAGGCGACGATCAGATCGAGGTTGGCGGTATCGAGGGCGTTGAGATCGATGCCCATACAAGTAGCTGGTAAGGCGTTGTGACGATCCTCGAACAGGGTTTGGGGGATCCCGACTTCGAGTCCGCGACGCAGCAACCACGCAGCCGCCTGGGCGACTTGGCCCAGGGCATTGCCATCGCCCCGGGGAAACAACATGACGCGCGAAACCGGGGCAATGGTGTGTTTGGGCAACATGAAACGTCGACGACTATCGCATCGGTGCGCCCGCTGGCGAAAGTCATTTGCGGGGTTACGACTGAGAAAAGACCACTGGCCGTCGGCGTCAGTCGGGGGCGTAGAGGTAACCCTGGTGTTGATACAAACAGATCCGTCCACCACCTTCTTCGCGCGCGCGTTCGAGGGCTGCGTCGACCCGAGCGAGGAGGTCCTCGACGTTGTTGGTATCGCGGTTGGGATAGAACGACACCCCGATACTGATCGAAAACAGCGGGTCTTTGTGGGCCCGAAGGTGGCGACGGAGTTGGCGAATAAGCCGTTCGGCGACGGTGAGCGCACCGGGAAAGTGGGTGTCGGGCAAGACGATGAGGTAACCGTGCTCACCGTCGGGGTTGAAACGGTCGGCCCCGCGGATACACGAGCGGATCACGGTTCGCAGCGTTTGCATGTGCGCGCGCAGACCTTCGTCGTCGACTTCGGGAGATGGGTCGAGGGCGACCCGCAAGCAGGCAAGGGGATCGCTCTCGCGATTGGCCCGGGCGAACAACTCTTCGATTCGCGTGCGAAAGGAGGTCGGTCCAACGCCGACGTGTGGGCCTTCAATATTGCCCCCAGGAGTGAGGGAGCGGCGGGTCCGAACCGGCCGTGAGGCGCGATGAAACGAGACTTGGATCCGCAATAAGACCTCGAGCCGAGCGAGCAGTTCCTCGCTGTCATACGGTTTGCCGAGGTAGTCGTCGGCGCCGCTGCGCAGGCCGTCGATCCGATCTTGGGTGCGGTTGCGGACACTGACGAGCAAAACGGGGACAAAACTCGGGGTGCTCGCTTTGATCTGACGGCAGGCTTCGACGCCGCCTTGCAACGGCATCTCGAGGTTCAAGACGACGAGCTGCGGACGGATCGCGGTGAACAGCTCAACTGCTTGTTGACCGTCGTCGGCCGTGACGACGCGGTAGCCGGCACGTTCGAGGATCGCCTGGGCCTTCTCACGCTCGCTCGGCGAGTCGTCGGCGAGGAGGATCGTCGCGGGCGGAGCCTTCGTCACCGGAACAGTATGGCCTGTTTCGCCCTGGAGCCTGTGGAATTGTGGTTCGACTTGCGAGGCGGCACGAGAAACACATGGGATCTACCGAGGCGAATGTGACCTCTCGCGTGCTTTTCGCATGGTCGGAGCCGAACCGCGTGCAGGCGGACAAAAAAGCCCAAAGAATGCCAGCAGGAGACCAAACGGACGTAGCCCGACAGACACCCGGACCGCGTTCACCCGCTTGACACACTTAGGCGGCTCGCGTATCCCTCCGCTTCTCATGGGTACGCACTACCCCAAATCCGCAGAAATCACGCGCGACTGGTTTGTCGTCGATCTCGAAGGCCTTCCGGTTGGACGGGCTGCTAGCCAAATCGCAAAGATCCTGCGCGGCAAGCACAAACCGATCTTCACGCCCCACACCGATACCGGTGACTTCGTCATCTGCATCAACGCCGAGAAAGTGGTGTTGACTGGGCGAAAGCTCGACCAAAAGCGGTATCACAAATTCACCGGATTCGTCGGCAACATGAAATCCCGGACCGCTCGCGAGATGCTCGCAAGCAAGCCCGAGGAAGTCATCAAGCTGGCAGTCCGACGAATGATGCCGCGCTCACCACTCGGCCGGGCAATGATGAAAAAGCTCAAAGTCTACGCCGGGACCGAGCACAACCATGCCGCCCAGCAACCCAAGGCCTACAAGCTCGCGCTGTAACCTCCTATTTAAGGAACGCTCCGAATGCCCCGAGATAGCATGAAGTTCTACGCCACCGGCCGCCGCAAGACAGCCGTCGCCCGCGTGTGGATGTTCCCCGGCGAAGGCAAGATCACCATCAACCGCCGCGATGCCGAGAACTACCTCACCCGCGGTACCAACTTCAAATACATCGAGCAACCCCTCAACGCGACAGGCACACGCGAGCAATACGACGTGTGGTGCACAGCTCGCGGTGGCGGTCTGTCCGGCCAAGCCGGCGCGATCCGTCTGGGAATCGCCCGAGCGCTGATGCGAATCGATGCAGATTACCGCGACAAGCTCAAGTCGTCCGGGTACTTGACCCGGGACTCGCGCAAGGTCGAACGCAAGAAGTACGGAAGGAAGGGCGCCCGAGCCCGCTTCCAGTTCTCCAAGCGTTAGTCTTGATTTCGCGCGTTCGCACGCGCGGGTTATTTTGGCCGAGAAATAAGCCCGGAGAGGCTGGCAGTCACGACAGCTGGCGCCTCTCCGGATTTATTTCTCGGCCAAAATTCCGCTGCGAATTGTAGGTCAGGGCTTGATGCCTGCGAGGCCGGTTTTGGGCTTGTTGCCTGCGCCGGTGATGTACCGCAGGTGGTATCCGAGTCGGGGGCTTGATGCCTGGCCGGTTTTGGAGCGCCGGTGATGTACTCCGAGTCGGGGCTTGATGCCTGCGAGGCTGGATTTTGGGCTAACGGCCCAACAGTTTGCACAACTTATCGATCCCCCTCAACGCGACTTCCGGCGCCTCGCTTGTGAAGCACACCCGGATGTGGGTCGGGTAGGGACCGAAGCTCGGGCCGGGGGCGACTAGGAGCCCTTGGTCGGCGCAGTTTTCGAGGAACTCGAGCAGCGTTTGTCCACGGCGTTTGAGCGTATCGGCGATATCGAGAAACAGGAACGTACACCCTTGTGGCGATTCCACTCCAAGACGTTTGGCGGCTTCGTTTCCGACTTCGGCGTAGGATTTCTTCGCGTTTGCGACCCATGCATCTCCCGCAGGCCCATACGCTCGAAGGCCGGCGATCTGGGCTGCGGTCGGGGTGCTGTAAAAGGTGTATGTACTTGCTTTGAGGACCTGGGCGATCGCCTCGGCGGGTCCGATGACGTAGCCGCAGCGATTGCCCGCCATGCCGTAGGCCTTGGAGAAGGAGTGCAGTGAAAAGCAGCGCTCAGGTGCGAGTGTCCGCGTGTAGATGTGCTCCCCCTCGTAGACGTAGTCCTCGTAGACCTCGTCGGCGAGTAACCAGACGCCCGCTTTGCGAGCCCAGTCGGCGAGGGCTTGGAGAAGCTCGCGTGCAATGACTTCACCTGTGGGATTGCTGGGGGTGTTGAGGTACAGCGCGACCGTTTTGTCTGTGGCTTTGGCCGCCACTGCTGCGACTGCTTGCTCCGGAGTTTGGACGTCGCCAAAAAACGGTACTCGCACCGGTGTGCCGTAAAACGAGGTCACAATCCCACTGACGAGTGGCCAGTGGGGGGCCAGGATCAGGACTTCTTGGCCAGGTGCCATGATCGTTCGGACGACCGAGCCGAGTACACCGGTTGCACCTGCACCGAGTAGGACCTCTTCGGGGGTGGTCGGCAGTCCGGTGCGGTCGGCATAGCGGGCACAGATCGCCGCGATGAGGTCGGCACGGCCCTTGATCGAGGCATAGCGGTGCATGCCGGGGTACGCATCGACGCGTAGATCCTGCATGCGACACCCGACCGCGGGCTCCATCCAGGTATCACCCACATGCAACTTATAGGTCTCGCCGTCAAAGCTTGTCAGCCGGCTCGCTAAGGCGGAATAAACCGATGCGTCCATCCCGGAAATGGCGGGAGAAAAGTCGGGGAACTTGTGATCTCGGTCCACGTCGAGGTTATACCGCGAGGATTCGAAGCGATGGATGTTTCACGACTCCCGGGGCGAACCCAGCGAAAATCGTAGTCGCCAGACCAATGTCAACGCCTCGAGCATGATGGCTGGTGACATCTTTGACTGGCCGCGGGTGCGGTCCGGGAACACGATTGGGACTTCTCGCAGAGCAAACCCGCGGCGGCTAGCTCGGTATTTCATCTCAATTTGAAACCCGTAGCCGGTCGCTTGGACGCGGTCGAGTGCGATGGTTTCCAACACGTTGCGGCGGTAGCAGACAAATCCGGCTGTCAGGTCCCGTACCGCCATTCCGAGGACGGTCCTCGCGTAGAGGCTCCCGCCGCGGGAGACCGCGATCCGCAGGTGACTCCAATTTTCGACTGCGCCTCCGGGGACCCAGCGCGAGCCGATTGCGACATCTGCTCCCTGTGTACATGCATTGACTAACGGACCCAAAAACCGCGGCGGGTGGGAGAAGTCGGCATCCATCTGAACGATGTGATCGTAGTGGGGCTGTGCGGCGAGAACGTGGCGATAGCCGGCCAAATAGGCTCGTCCGAGGCCTTCCTTGCCACGGCGGTGAAGCACACGGATGCGTGGGTTCTCGCGGGCGAGCAAGTCGGCGAGGTCTCCGGTCCCATCGGGACTGTTGTCGTCGATGATGAGGACGTCAAACGTCGGTTGTGCGCGGCCGATCGCGGCGACAATCGCAAGCAGGTTTTCGCGTTCGTTGTAGGTCGGCAGCAGGACGATCGATCGCAACACGGTCGCGCTGTTGTACACCGCGGCCACAGGTGGAGCAACCGTGCGGATCGTACGAGGGTTGTGGCTGCAACAATATGATTCGCAAGCGTCGGTATCAGTAGGCCCGGTTCCCGTTCGAGTGCCCGCCGAGCTTCCACCTTAGATTGCAAATACATGTATTCATCACGGTTGTTCTCGGCCAACGAGCTGTAGATGCAAATCGTTGCATCCACAATAGGTTCACACCTGATCTTGCAACCCGTTTGCGAACCGCAGACCTTGTCGGAGATCGATGCCGAGGAGCTCACGAAGCCGTTTGTGGCTGCAACAGTTTTTCGACCACATCCGGCGGTGCGGCGGCTGCTTGGGCGATCTCGCGGAACAACTGAGCTCCGATTTGTGCTTGTGAAGATGCGTATACAAGGGGGGCAATGCTCCGCAGAACTTCGATCCGGCGCTCACGCGGGTACGCCGCGAGTCGGGTTTTGACGCTGGCAAGGTCGGGCGCGTGTGCGAGGTACTCCAGGTATGCGACCTTGCGCTCCTGCTCGACCGGTAGGCGGTTGATCAGTCCGCGGAAACGCAGCGCCTCCTCCGGGTCGACCACCCCGTCGGCATGGATCAACAGCGCGGCAAAGCAGGCCTTTTCCTCTGCGATTTGGGCCGCTTCGCGATCCCATTTCTCGCGCCTGCCGGCCACTTGTTCGAGGTCGATCCCGAGGGTATCGGCGATCATGTCGAATACTTCGCGCTCTGCGGCAGAGCCTGCGCCGTCGGCCAATGCAATCGACCAGGCCCGCTCGAGGAGCTCTTCGTAAAACAGGGGCAACGGCGGCGGCAGATCGACGAGGTGTTGTTGCAGTGCCTCCCGGTCGAGCAGGATGTTGGTCCACTTTTCCCGGATATTTGCGGGCAGGCGTTCATCGATCACGGCCAAGATCGGGTCGCACTCTCCCGCAGTCAACTCGCCATCCGCGTGTGCGATGAGCCCACAGGCGACGATGCTCCATTCCTGTTCCGGTGTAAGTGGCACCTGCCGATCCTACACTGGGATTGCGGCCACGAGGTTTTGCAATGCCCGGTGCTTGGACACGCGTGTCAAAGACGCGCGCGTCGGTCGATGAATGTGGGTTCGGAAAGCTCGCGTTGCCGTCCCGCCGTAGGATAGGGGCTGTCCCCGCGGGCTGTTCAACCAACTTCTGGGCGGGACAGCTCGGTCGAACTTTCGCGCAGCGTCAGTCGATGCCGCAGTACCGAAGTTCGCACTCGGGTGTGTTTGGCAGCTTGAACACGTAGTAGGGCGGGTCGGTATCGCACTCGCGGATTTGGATCGGAGCTTCCCAGTAGCACTCGCCGAAGTTCCAATTGAAGCAGACCATGCGGTCGACGACGCCGTCGCTGACCTGTGGATACGTGCCGAGCAGCCAGCCCGGCGACTTTGCCCCACAGCGGTTGAGCGGGGGGGGTTCCGTCGGCATTTTGGTCCCGGCGGCGCCCTCAAATCGGTACCACAGGTTATCCATCTCGTCGTCGCAGTTGGTGGTGGTGAGGTTGTAGTCGACGTGGCGGTTGGCCTCGCTGAGGCTGATCGCGGTCAGGCACTCGAGTGGCAGTTCCTGTAGGCAGTCGGCGGAGCAGCCGTCGAGGTCTTCGTTGTTGCCGTCGTCGCACTCTTCGTCTGAGCCGTCGATCGTATCGAGATTGCCATCGCCACAGAAGGGACCGAGTTGGGTGCAATCGACGCCGCAGCCGTTGTAGCTGTTGTCGTTGACCCCGTCGTCGCAGACTTCGACCCCGTCGTAAATAAAGTTGTCGCCACACGATGCGGCGGTACAGGTCGACAGGCAGGCATCGGTCTCGATGTTGTTTTGGTCATCGCAGTCTTCGGCCTCGGGATTGACAAAACCGTCGCCACAGGCGGGCAGGGTACAGTCGTTGAGACATGCGTCGTTTTGTTCGTCGTTGCCGTCGTCGCACTGTTCGAACACGCTGTGGGGGTAGCCGTCGCCACAGACGTTGAGCATACACAGTTCGGTGCAGTTGTCGGTGTTATCATCGTTTTGGTCGTCGCACTCTTCGGCGCCCTCGGTGATCCCGTTGCCACACTCGCTCGGGCCCCACACACAACTGTTTGTACAATCATCATCATCGATGGCGTTGGCGTCGTCGCAGTCTTCCACGCCCTCGTGGGTGTAGCCGTCGCCACAGGAGGCCATCACACAGGTGTCGAGGCAGGCGTCCGAGTTGTCGTCGTTTTGGTCGTCGCACTGCTCGGCGCCCTGCCAAACAATTCCGTCGCCGCAAAACGCGAGTGTGCAGTCGTTGCGGCAACCGTCGTCATCGACATCGTTTTGGTCGTCACACTCCTCGTCGCCTTCGACCACACCATTGCCGCACGCATCGGAGCTGGTGGTCGGACCCTCACTCGGGTCGCTCGTCGATGGGATCTGGGTCGTTGAGGCTGTCGAGTCGGTCGTGTCACTGGTCCCGGTCGTTTCCGTGTCGGATTCCGAGTTGGTATTGGTCGCGCTCGTGGTCCCGGGGGGCGAGGTGCAGCCGGTTACAAGGCCGACGACGAGACACAGGAAGGGTGCCCGCAGTGTTATTTCAAGCATACGCGGTCAGAATTATCAGGCTTGGATCAGGCTCGCAACCACACCTGCAGGTTGACCCTTCCACGCGATACGGGCCGGCCCGGTTGTTGATTGCAGGTTACAAATGGTGAGGAAGCGACATACACGTCGCGCGGCAACTGGTTGTCAGTACAAAGCCAAGAGGATCTACGCGCCGACCTCGTGAGGCCCGCGGCGGCGCGAATCCTTTGCCCTGCGAGCAAGGGACACGCGAGCAAAAAACGTGTACTCATTTGTACGTGCAAGAGCTTGCGCCAAGTGCGCGGCGGTGGGTTTTGACCGCATTGGCGGTTGTGTCGCCTTGCGCAATACCGAGCTTCGATGGCGAAAACCCATCAATTTACCTGTATCCCACTATTGATTTGTTGACGGAGCGATGCGCAGCGGTAAACCTTCGCCCGACCAAAAGGCCCCGTTCCGATCCCCCAACCCCAAGATCTTGAAGAGTGACGATGACCCAGCTCGACGTTGAGCTCCCCCCAGCACAGGAATCAGACACAGGTAGTGGCACTGCCGGTGGGACCAGTCGCACACGTCGCTCGCGGGCGAAGACCGGTCGTTCCAAGACGAAATCCAAGACATCTCGCGGAGGGGATCCCCCCGACAATGCCGGGGCCGGTGGGTCGATCATCCGTGGAGACCTCGCCGAGCAGGCCAGGCGCAAGTATCTCAACTACGCCCTCAGCGTGATCACCTCGCGGGCCATCCCCGATGTCCGTGACGGCCTCAAGCCGGTCCATCGGCGCATCCTCTTTACGATGTTCAACGACCTGGGCCTGACCCACGATTCGCGCCATCGCAAAAGCGCCAAGGTCGTCGGCGATGTCATCGGCAAATACCACCCGCACGGCGATACCGCGGTCTACGACGCGATGGTGCGGATGGCCCAGGACTTTGCCATGCGCGAGCGCCTAGTCGACGGTCAGGGCAACTTCGGTTCGATCGACGGCGATTCGCCTGCGGCCTACCGCTACACTGAGGCGCGACTGACCAAACTCGCCGCGGAGCTGTTGGTCGAGTTGCGCAAACAGACGGTCGAGTACCGCGACAACTACGACGGAACGGGCAAGGAGCCGGTTGTTTTGCCAGCCCGGTTTCCCCATCTGCTGGTCAACGGCAGCACCGGGATCGCGGTCGGGATGGCGACCAGCATTCCGCCCCACAACTTGGGCGAGGTGTGCAAGGCGGCCAGCGCCCTGGTCGACAAGCCCGATCTGTCGGTCAAACAGTTGATGCGCTACATCAAGGGCCCCGACTTCCCCACCGGCGGGGAGTTGGTCGCCGACAAGGGCGAGCTCGCCACGCTCTACGAGAGCGGCAAAGGCTCGTGCAAGTTGCAGGGGTCGTGGAAGGTCAAACAGCCGACCGCCGGTTCCACGCGCAAGTCAAAGTCGACGATCGTGGTCATCGATGCGGTGCC
Organism: uncultured Nannocystaceae bacterium; assembly: GCA_964621785.1. GTDB lineage: Bacteria > Myxococcota_A > Polyangia > Nannocystales > Nannocystaceae > JACKDW01. Next base: position 6,686 of record CAZUPD010000090.1, on the reverse strand, counting down.
CTACGGGGTCGAGAAGAGCGCGTTGGTCGAAGAGATCGGCAACATCATCGTCGCCAAAAAGCTACCCGGGTTGGTTGGTGTCCAGGACCTCAGCACCGAGGACGTCCACGTCGAGTTGGAGTTGCGCGGCAAGGGCAGCGACCCCGACCTGGTGATGGCCTATCTGCTCAAGCACACCCGCATGCAGGTTTCGGTCAAGTTCGACCTCACCTGTTTGGTCCCGACCGACAACCCCGAAGTGTGTGCCCCGGAACGCCTCGACTTGGCCGGGATCCTGGGCCACTTCGTCGCGTTCCGGATCACCTGTGTACGCCGGCGGTTCGAGTACGAACTGCGCAAGCTCGAGGAACGGATCCACATCCTCGAGGGGTTTGAGATCATCTTCGACGACTTGGACCGGGCGATCCGGATCATCCGGCGCTCCGACGGTAAGGCCGACGCGGCCAAAAAACTGATCAAGGCGTTTTCGATCGACGAGATCCAGGCCGACGCGATCTTGGAGACCAAGCTCTACCGCCTGGCCAAACTAGAGATCGAGAAGATCCGCGAAGAGTTGGCTGAAAAACGCAAGCTCGCCAAAAAGATCCGCAGCATCCTGCGCAGCCCCGCCAAGTTGCGCGAGGTCGTCAAGTCGGAACTCGACGAGCTCGCCGAGACCTACCAGGACAAGCGCCGGACCAAGATCGGGGCCGACGATGTGCTCGAGGAGTTCTCGGCCGAGAGCTTTATCGTCGAGGAAGATGCCGTCGTGTTGGTCACCCGCGACGGTTGGGTCAAACGCGGGCGCAAGATCAACCTCAAGACCACCCGCATGCGCGAGGGCGACGAGCCGTTGGCGCTGATCGGCGGCAGCACCCGCGAGTGCCTCATCCTGTTTAGCAACAAGGGTTCGGCCTACACCCTGCGGATCAACGATATCCCGCAGTCGACCGGCCACGGTATTCCGGTGCAAAAGCTGCTCAAGTTCAAGGATGGCGAGCGCGTGGTCGGGGCGGTGGGCACCGACCCGCGGGTGATGGCGGAGTTTGGGTTCGACAAGCCCGAGTTGGGCGAGGAGTACGAAGATCCCTATCCGCATATCCTTGCGGTCACCCACAAGGGCCAGAGTCTGCGATTTACCCTGTGGCCGTTTCGCGACACCAGCACGGCCCGCGGGCGCAAGTTTGGACGCCTCAAGGAGGGGGATGAATTTGTATCTACACTCAAAGTCTACGCCGAAGATAATGTATTTGCACTGACTGCCAAGGGCCGGATGCTGTGCTGCAATGCCCAAGAAATCAACCTCCTCAGCGGTCCCGGGCGCGGTGTCGCGTTCATGAAGGTCGGGCCAGGTGACAAGATCCTCGGGGCCTATCGCAGCACCGACAAGATCAGCTACGAGAAAACCACAGGTTCCGAAAAGCGACTGGTGGCGTCCAACTATGCAGTGGTCGGTCGCGGGGGCAAGGGAACGGCGCTGTTTCAGCGCGGCACGATCAAACGCATCGTCGGCCCCGAGATCGACGTTCCCGTATTGGACGATAAAGAGGCATAGGTAGGAAGATGGCCCGCAAGACCACCACGAATAAAAAAACCCAGGCGTACGACGCGGCATCGATCCAGGTGCTCGAGGGTGTCGACCATGTGCGCAAGCGGCCCGGTATGTACATCGGCGGGGTCAACCGCGCAGGTCTCCACCACCTCATGTGGGAGATCCTCGACAACGCCGTCGACGAAGTGATCAACGGACATGCGTCCCAGATCGAAGTCGAGCTAGATGCGGACCACCGCGGGGTGACCATCCGCGACAACGGCCGCGGGATTCCGGTCGACCTCCATCCGACCCTCAAGGTCCCCGCCGTGATCGCGGTGTTCACCAAGCTGGGGGCTGGCGGCAAATTTGACGGTTCGAGCTACAAGCACTCCGGTGGTCTGCACGGGGTCGGGGCCGCTGTCGCCAACGCCCTGTCCGAACAGTTGCGTGTCAAAGTTTGGCGCGGTGGCAAGGCCCATGAGGCCGAGTTTGTCCGCGGTGTGCTGACCCAAAAACTCAAGAAAGTCGGCAACGCTCGCGGCTCGGGCACCGAGGTCTACCTGCGCCCCGACCCCGACGTGTTTGGTGCCAAGGTCAAACTCGATCCACTGATTGTACGCGAGCGGTTGGAGGCCAAGAGCTATCTCCACAAGGGTCTCAAAATCCTCTTTACCGACCACAGCAATGCCAAGTTGGAGACCTTCCACCACGCCGGTGGTATTTCCGAGTACCTCGGCAAACTCATTCAGCTGCGCGGCAAAGATGTCTCGCACACCGGCGAATTTTATTACGAACGGCCCGAAGACCCTAAGGTAGAAGTTGCATTTGCATGGACTTCGGCGACCGATGATGCCATGTATTCGTTTGTCAACGGCGTGCCGACCCCCGATGGTGGGACCCACGAACAGGGCTTGCGAAACGCCCTCGGCAAGGCCCTGCGCGGGTACATGAAGGCCCACAAGTTGGAGCCCAAGGGCGTCAGCATCACCCTCGAAGACATCAAAGAGGGCATGGTGGCGGTCCTCAGCACCTACGTGTTGGAGCCGCAGTTTCAAAGCCAGACCAAAAACCGCCTCAACAACCCCGAGGTCACCGGACAGGTCGAGGCCGCGATCCGACCCGTGCTCGAGCAGTGGCTGCACGAAAACGGCAGTACGGCGGAGGCGATTGTCGTCCGAATCATTGCATCTGCAAGGGCTCGGGCCGCCAGCCGAGCCGCCAGCCAGTCGGTCTCGCGCAAGGCCGCCGGTCAGGCCAAACTCGGGCTCCCCGGCAAGCTCGCCGATTGTTCCAGCCGCGATCCCAACAGGTGTGAGCTGTTTATCGTCGAGGGCGACAGCGCCGGTGGTTCGGCAAAGATGGGTCGCAACCGCAAAACCCAGGCGATCTTGCCCCTGCGCGGCAAGGTTCTCAACGCCGAGCAGGCCACCCTCGCCAAGATCAACAAAAACGAGGAACTCAGCAACATCCTCAAGGTATTGGGCTGCGGGATGGGCAAGGACTTCAACATCGAAGGCCTGCGCTACAACAAGATCATCCTGTTGATGGATGCCGATTCCGACGGCCATCACATCGCAACCCTGTTGCTGACATTTTTCTACCGCTACCTCCCCGAGCTCATCCGCCGCGGCCATGTCTACCTGGCCCAACCGCCACTTTATCGGGTCAACATCGGCAAGGAGGTGTTGTGGGCGGCCGACGACAACCACTTGCAAACACTACTCAAGTCGCGGACACGGGGAAAACCGGAGATTCAACGCTTCAAGGGTCTCGGCGAAATGATGCCGGCGACCCTGCGCGAGACGACCCTCGACCCGAAGTCTCGGCAACTGATCCAGGTGACGATCAACGACGAGCTTGCGACCGACCGGACGATCAGCAGTCTGATGGGCAAGGACGCATCGGCGCGCTACGGGTTCATCATGGAGCGCGCAGCCGAGGCCGAGTCACTCGACCTGTAGCCACGAGCCACGAGCCGTTACCATGCAGTAAAGAGATATGTGCGTACATGCATACTAGCCATCGTGGTGGTAGGGATGACCTGCCAGCAGCGAACAGGCGCGGTAAATCTGTTCGAGTAGGACAAGCCGCACCAGGCGGTGGGGAAGTGTCAGGCGAGACAGCCCCATCAGGTGGTCGGCCGCCTGCCGGTCGGCTTGTTCGAAACCGTGGGCATCACCGATACACACGGCTACGCGGCTGAATCCCCCGGCGCGCCAACGATCGATCGCGTCTGCGAACTCGCGGGTCGTCTGCTGTTCGCCCCGCTCGTCGAGGAGCACGGTGACAAGCCCGCGTTGGCGGGTGATATGTTTGCGCAGGGCTGCGAGCGTACGCACCTCGCAGACCTCGACCTTGGCAAACGGACGCACGCGTTTGACGTAGGTCGCGCACAGCTGTTCGAGCCCGCGGTCCTTGAGCTTGCCGACGGCGACAACTTCGATCAGCATCGCAGGTCCACAGGTGTATGCATCTGCACAGAGTCGACGATCACGGTGGGTGTCGATGCTGTTACATGTATTTGACCAACGGGTCGGATGTGGGCAGGTGCGTCGTCGAGATGTTGCCGGTACACGGGTGTGAGAATGCCAGAGGTTTGCGGCGCTTGTTCGACGTACGGTGTTTGCCTTCTGTTCGGGTGAAATCACGCCTTGTGCGCGGTATTGCGAGAAAAAAAGACCTCTGATACGTTGCCGCGCCGGGCAGATTCGCCCGCGAACAACGTGGAGATTTCGACATGAGCGAGAACAAACACATTTTGGGTTCCTTTTGCTGGGTCGAGTTGACGACGACCGACCTCGCGTCCGCCAAGCATTTCTACAGCGAGTTGTTTGGCTGGAGCACGATCGAGATGCCGATTCAAGATGGCGGCGGCGATCATGGTGTGTATACAATGTTCATCAAAGGTGAGCACCAGGTCGGCGGTCTGTTTCAGCGCACGCCCGAGATGGCGGCCCAGGGTGTACCGCCCAATTGGATGGGCTATGTCGCCGTTGAAGATGTGGCCAAATCGGTTGCCAAGGCCAAAGAACTCGGCGCCACCATCATCGTCCCGCCGATGGATGTGATGGAAGAGGGGAAGATGGCGAGCATTGCCGATCCGACAGGTGCTGTGGTCAGCATGTGGCAGGCGCTCAAACATCGCGGTGCCGGTGGGTTTGGGCAACCGGGATTTTTGTGCTGGTCGGAACTGGCGACCCGCGACACTGCCGCATCGCAGACATTTTACGTCAAACTGTTCGATTGGACGGCTACGACCAAGAACATGGGCGACTTCCTCTACACGTCGTGGTCCCACCAGCATCCGTTTGGCGGGATGATGGCCATGGACGAGAACTGGGGCGAGGTGCCGCCACACTGGATGCAGTACTTCGCGGTCAAAGATTGCAAGGATACCGCGCGCAGGGTCGAAGAGCTCGGCGGCAATGTCTGTGTACCACCAACACAAATCCCCGAGGTCGGGACCTTCGCGGTGATCAACGATCCGCAGGGGGCTACATTCTCGATAATTCAGCTGATCCCCCAAGAGGGCTGCGCGTAGCCTCGGGAGCATCTGGCTTTGTCGAGGTCGGGTCCAACCTCGGCAAAGTCGGTGCGTCGAGCCGGATCCAGAAGTTGCCACGTGCGAGGGACTCAGATCTTTTGTGCGTCGTGGCTCCTGGACTCACGCCCCGAGGAACAACAGGGTGACGCCGGCAACCGCGATGATCGCCCCGATCCAGCCGCCCACACCCACAGGCTCGCCGCGAGCCCGCACGATCGGGATGATCAGGATCGGGGCGATACCCATCAGGGCTGCCGCGACACCGGTATTGCGTGCGAGTTGGACGGCGAGCAGTGATAGCACCACGCCTAAAAAGGGCCCAAATGCGGTACCTACGGCTGTCGGGAGCATCACCTCTCGGGACCGGACCGCGCGGAAAACCCGTGTCCACCAACCGAGAATCGTGCATACACAAATATTTCCGACCACCGCGATGCCAACCCGGATCTGCGAGGCGACCACCGCATCGGCGTCCCCCATACCGAGCTTGCTCATGACGAGCCCTGCCGCCTGACCGATGGCCGCGAGGGTGGCAAACACGAGTCCAAGCATCATGCGGCGCGGTCTGTGTATTGTTTCGGTTTTCGGTTGGTCGGACACGGCCCAGGCGATCCCGCCGAGCACCAGTACAACCGCCCCCATGTCGCGCAGCGAGAGTTGCTCGTCGAGCAATAGCCATCCGATCGCAGCGGTCCACAACGGGGTCGAGGACATCACCAGCGTCGACAGGCGCGAACCGATAGCGATCAGCGCGCGAAACAGGCAGTAGTCGCCGATCAAAAAACCGGTGATGGCAGAGGCGCTGAGCCATCCCCACATATGTGCAGATGCATCGGTTGGAAACCATTGACCGACGAATACGGCGCAGTAGAGCGTCAGTCCCACGAGCCCGAGGCTCAAACGGATCATGTTGAGGGTGAGGGCACCACAGCGTTTGCCGGCGACTTCAAACCCGATCGACGATAGGACCCAGCACAACGCGGTACCGAGCGCTGCGAGCTCTCCGACTTGCGTGGTTCCGGATGGGTCGATCGACATTGTTCCGCTTGTAGCGCGAGCATCGAAGGATGGGAGCCTTTCCTGCAATCCATACTTTCGTCCGCCGGAAATCTGAGGGTTGTCCGAGACAGGTTGCGAAGGTCATGTTCGGGACGAAAGCTGTTTTTCAGGCACCGTCGAAAGGTCGCGAAACCGAAGAAGCAGGTCCAATGGCGCGTACCTTTCACTCTAGCGTTTGTGGTCGCGTCTCATCGGCGTCGCAGGTGAATTTCCCCACGCGATTCTCAAACTTCCGCGTTGCCGGAGGTCCCCAAGCTCGTCTCGTGTCGCTGCTATAGTTGCCCGCGATTGCTCCTCCAATCGCGACGGAGGAGTACTTGAAGGGGGAACTACAACATGAATCGCAAAATCTTCCCGAGACTGCTCGGGCTTAGTTTAACTGTGTCCTTAGTTGGGGCGTGCAGCCCCGAGGAGGAAGAGACCAACGCGTCTGCTTCGGAGACAGATACCGACACCGAGGGAACCGACACGGATGATCCGTCGACGACCACTCCCACGACAGATCCGACAGCTGGGCCGGGAACCAACACCATGGGTGATGGTGATGGTGATGGTGACGGCGATGGAGAC
>CAZUPD010000089.1:0-32324 GCA_964621785.1 uncultured Nannocystaceae bacterium | reverse complement strand
CTCCGCTACCCCCTACCGCAACGACTACGCTAGGTTCAACATCGTTCGCGACTACGTTGAATCGTTGCGTTTTAACGACGCCGTAGAGACGTGTTGCATAGCGGAAGTCCAAGTCGAAAATTTCAAAGTTCAGTCACCAAATAAGTACGCGAAGTCACTCAAGGCGAGGCTTCTAAAACTCCGAAAGAAGGCGAGCGATGCACGTGTCATTCTCCGTTGCGGTTCAGAGAGCTCCGTGAAGGAGATGGTCGAGGCGCTAGACAAAATTGGTCTCAAGCCGATGGGTATCCATCACACGTTCGCGAGCGACTCAAAGTACAACAGCAAGGTACCAGACCCCGAAAAGTGCGACGTCGATGTCTGGGTGCATCAGCACATGCTCATCGAAGGTATCGACGACCCAAGATGCAAGATGGTTGCCATTCGCGGCGAATTCGGGAGCGCACGAGCCTTCGTGCAGCAGGTCGGCCGAATCATCCGAAACCCGAAGTTGAGCGCGGATGCCAAAGCTATTGTACTGGCAGACTCAAGTCACGAGCAGAAGCACTTCTGGGATGCCTATCTCGAATTCGAGCGCAACTACGACCCAAAAGAGCACGACATTCGTGATCTTATCGACGGTGCACTAAAGGCACAACCTAAACTACGCTACTTGGATGGTACGTTCCGCAAACGGTTCAATCCGTCCGCGTCAGATTTCTTCCAACACCTCGAATATCCGCCAACGGCGAGGGTCCTTCAAATCGAATCAGGTTGTGACATCGAGACCATTGGTCAGGCCCTCACCACCGAGTGGATTGGCATCGGACGGTTGTGCTTGAACGAAGCGAGGCCTGATCCGAACTCGGCAGTTGTGTTGTACGTGCATGTTCGTAACTCACCGGTGCTCCGCGACGAGTACTACATCGAAGATCGACTCGGATTCAGCGTGGTTGTAAAGGATGGTGACTTCGTCTTCTACTACGATAGCCTGGGCGCATTTCCAGAGTCCCTCGACAAGCAACTCACTCCAGTGGATGCAACTCGAATGAAACGTCTGTTCGGCGCAAAGACTCGGCCAACAAGTGCCTCTCTCCGAAACAGTGACGTGGGACAGCACGCCCTGAGGCGCCGTGTTGTCAGCGCCTACTCCTTGGAAGAGGTAGCGACGGGCCTCTCGGATCACGGCTACCTCTGCACAACTGTCGAGGGGTACGCAGACGAATCGAGCTCTGATTCAGGTGTACGCCGCTACGTGGGCTTATCACGTGCGCGCATCCGCGAAGGGGCCAAGTGCACCAATTTCGAGGCGTTCAAGAGATGGACGGCTAGCAAGGCAAACGCACTGAGGAAGACAGCGAAGCATCGTACTTTCGCGCGATTCGCTACGGAGATCAAGCCTCTGGAACCGAAGGCGGCAAAGCCGCGACATATTTTGCTCGATGTGGGTGACGTGATCAACCAGTGCGCATTCGTTGAGAAAACATCGGGAACTCCGCTGGAGATCGCCGATCTGGCTGTGAAGGTAGTGGACGATCGCTTCACTATCAAAGCCAATGGGAAGGAATACGAGTCCAAAGTCTCGTACAGGGGAGACCGGGGGCGCTACGAAATCGCCTCTAAGAAATTAGAGCACGACTTTGTCCGTTCCGACCCGAGCGATCGGCACCGGCGCAACCTGATTTCCTACCTCAACCGCGAACAGGCTTTCCGTGTAGTTCCTTCGAAAGACTGGACGATCTACGCACATGGGCAGTTTGTACAACCGCGGGTCTTCCCCGATGGTGAGGACGGTCCATGGATGGACCTCATGCGGCTCTTCGTTGATGTGCCCGCGTTGGGCGCAACGACGAGCGAGAAGGGGCTTCGGAATACTGCTAGGGTAGGTGGAGGCTGGGATGTGAACTGCGTGTTCGGTATCATCGAACGCTGCGCTGTCGGTCCACAGTACCCCAGAGAAGCGGTGCGACTCAAGACTGCGATGCGGCCGGGCTTTGACACCGTAATTTGCGACGACTGGGGCATCAACGAAACTTGCGACTTCTTCTGCGTCGATGAAGCGAATAGTCGCGTAGTGGTCATCCATGCGAAGTATGTTGACAAGCGCGAGTCCGCCTCAGTCTTCCATGACGTTTGCAGCCAAGCCACTAAGAACCTCGACTACCTCCAGCCGTTTTCGCGGCGACGGCCGCCGAACATGCACCTGTGGGATAAAAACTGGACGGGAGGCAACATTGGCAAGACGGCGAGACTCCGGTCTGGAAGCGGGAAGCCACGGGACCTGTGGGCCCATACTCGGAATGTGCTGAGCCGTCCCGATGCCAAGCGAGAGGTTTGGTTGGTGTTGGGAAAATGCATTGATATTGGCTGGCTTCGACACGAACGGGGGAGCAACGCGCCTGCCCCCGAGGCTCTCCAACTCTTCTACTTATTGCGCTCAACATGGACGGCAGTGTCGTCCGTCGGTGCTACCCTGCGGGTGTTTGCCTCGGATACAAAGAAGTACCCGTAACGAAATAATAAGTCTGCCAGGGTTAGGCGGCTGCGCCCCGACCTCGGTACAAGCCGGCCAAGAGAATCATCGTCCCTAGAGCTTGCACTGAAGGCAGGAGGAGGGGCTAGTCGCCGGGTTTCGGTGTGCCCGACTACATCCCCAACAACACCCAAACAAACCGGCACTAACCCGATCCGGCACAATCCCGCCGGCAACCCAAACAAACCGGCAAACCAACCCGATCCGGCACAATCCCGCCGGCAACACAAACAGACCGGCAAACCAACTCGAACCGGCACAAACGTGCCGGCACAAACACGACTTAAAGGTCAGATGCACTCCAAACCATCGCGCAACACCACCTCCCCGTCCGCGTGTTCCGGCAGCAGCGAATCCGGGTTGTAGCAGACCTTCACCCAGTCGAGGACGCCCTCTACCACTGGCCCCTGGGACAGCTCCAGGCAGCAGAAGCCCGGACCCTCCTGGGCCACTCCTGTCTCCCAGTTCGCCGCGGTCTTGTTGGGATCGTTGTGCAGTGCCTGGCAAAACGCATCGGCATCTGCTTGCTCGCACCCGTACTCCATGCCCACGGGCGGATCCGTCGGCGTGCACTCGCCCTCGCAGTACCACTGCACCGCCTGGTCGAACTCGCCGGTTGACCCCTCTGTCTCGTCGGTCTCGCCGCTTGTTTCATCTGTTGTCGACTCGTCGGTCTCGCTCGAGCTCGTATCGCTCGTATCCGTCGACCCGTCGCTCGTTTCCGTTGACTCGCTCGTTTCCGTCGACTCCTCGCTCGAGTCCGACCCGTCGCTCGTCATCCCGCTTGTCGTTGCATCGGTTTCGCCCAACGTCGGACCTGTCCCCGAGGTCTCGTCTGTTGTCTCGGTGTCCGAGTCCGTTGCATCCGTGGTCGTCTTCGAACTTTCGCCGGTGCCCTCGACCGGAAACGACAGCTGCAGAGGAGGAGAATGAGTGCCGCACGCATCGCGCGATTCTACCCGGCATTTTTTTGCGCCAGCAACGAATCGATCCGAAAATTTTTGTATGCGTGTTTTCGGAACAGAGTTACGACAACGAACCCGGGAAGCCCTCGCCGAACGTGGTTTCACCTGGAATGCTGCAACCCGGTTGCTCCCGGTAGCAATCACGGCGGGACGTGTTGCATTTTTGCGCGTCGTTACAGATAACACTTCGGCTGGTGAGCCGGAGTGATCTCCCATGATTGTCAAAAAAAATTTTCCCCACGCGCGGGTCCTAACGTGGCACTACAGACTGACGAGATGGCCACACTGATGGATCATCCGCCGGAACAAATCGCGCGACTTTCTCCATCGTCTGATTGCTATCACTCAAACTGTACATTTGATCAATGACATTGGTCCCGTAGAAGTTCTCGAGTGGTTCATTCCACGGTGTTTCAATTCCGACCCGTGGCCCTACAAATAACCGTTGTGGCCTTCTGTATGGTCCATTCCCCTGGCGGCAGCTGGTGCTATCCCAACCTCGATGGCGCTCCTGACTGTCCGCGAACCGCATCGATCACGGCCCCTGACCTTTGGGCCTGGTACTGCGCGCGATCTCAGACGACGGGCACTCGACTTGTACGAGTCGGGGATGACCGAAGCGACATTTGAGATCGACGGGCGAAAAGTTACCTTTGAAACAGATGCATCACCACGGATCGTCCGGCGTAAGGACTCCGCGGGAGCGTCTGAGCCACTGCGACTCAGTGCCGTTACAACTGATACGTCTAGGCCCGCGGCTCTGCCTGCCGATCCAGCTCGTCCACCAGAAGGCCAGTTAGAGCCACCTGCGGGGCAAAATTCGACTGCCGAAGCGAATCAGCCCTCGGGCCAAATGCCGGCTGCTGACACTCCGTCGACGGGCGCAACTCAGGTCGCGGACGGTCGTCCAAGTAGCGAGTCCGACTCGGGCGACCTCGATGTCTCACATTTTGCCGGTCCTGTGAGACATGCAGAAAAGATTCTCTCGCTGCAACACGCGGAGCTGCTGCGGTCATTGGAAATCAACGCCAAGCACCACGCACAGATCACCGAGCTCAATGCTCGGGTCGCCGACGAACGGCTCGCACTTTTCAAGATGCATCGCGCCGACGATGCGGCCAAACGCGAGCGCGAACTCGAAGAGCTGCGACTTCAGCAGCTGCGCGACCAAGCCGAACACGAACGGGCCAAACGCGAGCTCGAGCATCGAGCTGCACAGGATCGGCTCGATCGTCCAAACGCGTTTGAGCTGCTGTTGACCGCGGTCGCCGGACTCATTCAGGCACACACAAGTACTGTCATCATTCCCAACAAGGACAACTGAGATGAACTACGTCGATAGGATGGGCGCATCCGTAGATAGTCGAAAATCGCCGGAAGAGCGTCTGGCCACCACCGCCAAGGCATTTAATGAAATCGCCGATAAGAGCAACGAGGAGGCCGCAACGTCGATCCTCGCCCAGCTCGATGGGATCGATCCGAAGGATGTCGACCCCGCTCGCCGAGAGATTGTGAAACAGGCTGTCCAGCGTCTCACATCGGGCGACTGGACCGACCTCGCCGCAGTCTCGGTCGGAGCATTCATCGGCTGTTTTGCCGGCAAGTACTCACACAAGGTCATCGACATGAGTCCCAAAGGGATCCCGGTCAATGGCCTGCTCGGGGCCGGAGCTGCCACAGCGACATCCCTGCTGGTCATGAAGGAGATGCGCCTCGGTGCCCGTGCGGCCGTGGCTGCGACCGGGGCGGGCATGCTCGCGGGCAGCCTCCTGCACCTCAATGGGCTCGAAGAGACAGGTGCGATCAGCAGCCAGAACATCGGAGGAAAAAATGGCTGAGGTCAAATACACCCCCGGCAATCGCCTATCCACTCGCAACAAAGTGAGCCGCCAACGTGCCCTGAAGGCACTTTGCAAGGCACTGGTGTGTACACCGGACGAGCTGCGAAGCATCTGCGGTCCTCAAAGCCTGCGAGAGCTCGCCAAAAGAGGCACCGCACGCGAGCAGGGACGCATGAAGGCTGGTCCCTTCACCTAAACGATTTCGAGGAGACGCCCGCAATCAGCGGCCAAACGTCGGAGGAAACAATGGATGAGGTCAATTTCAAAACACTGGCAAACAAAGTCGAAACAGTCGAGACTGTGCCGACCATCGGCGACCGCCAATACGGCAACCGCAACAAAATGAGTCGTGAGCAAACCCTGATGGCACTGTGCTACGCGCTCAACTGTGAACCGGCCGACTTGCAGCACATCTGCCAAAGCCGTCAACGTATGAGCGAGCTCGAGAGAAAATGCGCTGCACTCGAGCACGCGCTGACCAACCAACAATCCTGCGGCGGTAACTGTCGGGAAGTTGCCAAAAAGTGCGACGGATTGTGGAAATACTGCATCGACCACCTGTGCCCGGCCAACGTGCCATTTTCACGGGTCACCATCGACGAGTACAGCGGGATCAACCAGATCGAACTCAACACAGTCATCAAGGTCGAGGATGACAACAGCTTTGTCGATAACTTCCCGGTCGCACCCGGGCAGAAAATCAAACTGACACATGCCGAGCAACCCGGGTTTATCCCCAAGGAGTTGCGCGTCGACATTGACCTCGCCAACGGCGGGACCAACTACCTCGACATTCACCTCGAGTTTTTCCTGGTCGGCGGCCCGACGCCGAAAAAACTCGGGGTGACCTTTCGGGCCAACGAGTTTCTCAACAAAGACGGTTCACAGATTGCCGTGCCGTGGCCCCACTACAAAGGCTGCCCGGTCGAAGTCGGGTTCTCCGAAACGGTCGTCTGCATCCTGTCCCACCGCGGCCTGGCCAACAACGTTGAGTCGGCCATGATCCGACTCAAGCACGACCTCGAGCAGTGGTACGCGATGTGTTCGGACTACGGGTTTGGCCACTGCCTGCCCAACAAATGCTGAAAATAACAATTTGAGCGCCGCGATGTAGTCCGGCGTGGAAAGGGTTAGGAGCGATGAGTGAAGCAATCAAACTCACCATTGTGAACACCGGTGTGTTCGATGGTGTCAGTCCGATCAACCTCACCAGGGCAAACCTTGGCGAGCCCAATGCCTACAGTGCGTCGATCAATGGTGGCGGGGTCATCGACGCGTCGATCTTTGGTCTGATGGCGGCCAAGACCGCGAAGCTAGTGTCGATCGCGGCCGAAACCGACGGCTACCCGGGGGCCATCGCCCGGGTCTCCAGTCCGAGCAATCCCGATGACCCGCGCGAAGAGGTCATCTTGCAAGGTGCCTACCAGCGCATGTTGATGGCCGGGGGCGAGGTCTTGCGGATCAACTGGTCCGGCGACCCCACACGCAACCGCTTGGTCAGCATCATCATTCAGGACCTTGCAGAACGTGAATGTACACCGATCATGCGGGTCGAACATCGACCCGAACCGCGGATGCAGCGGTTTCACATTTACGTTGATGCCGGGGGCTTACAACCCGGTTCCACCGGATTTGCTCCGACGTGGACCTGGGATCCATCCCTGCGGATCTACACCGTCTCGCTCGCTGCCGGCACCGGACATCTCACCCTCGGCAACCTGACCAACGCCTGTACCTTCGGCAAGGGTGCCTACGTATGGGCCAAGTTTTCGGGCTCGGCCGCGTCTGACCTCGGGACCATGAACTGGCGGACCAACCAGGTCTACAAGGTCGCTACCGGACTCCCACCGGACATGTGGTCGAAGCCGGTGTGGATTTCGGTCACCGACCGACTCGTGTTCGAGGCCCCTGCCCCGGCCCTTGGTGGTTCGGTGTCCGTTGACCTCGATGTCTCGCCGCTGATGCTCCGGCGACTCACGGGAGCGAGCTAGTGTACATCGACCGCCATTCCCTCGCGCTGCTGCTCGAGTGGGCACACCCCGCTCCCGCGGACGTGATCGACGAGCAGGAGCTTCGCCGCTGGCTGACGACACTCGTTGATCGTGCAACGAATCCCGCACGTGTCGAGTTTGCCAAGGCCGTCGCCGATGGCGAGTACCCGCTCAACGCCGTCCGTCCCCGCGGCGGCCCGCAAAATCCGTCGGACGTTTCACTGACGATCGACCGCGGACCACCGGCCCTCATTCTGCTCGTCAACGAGGCGATGGATCCCGACCTGCGCGACCCTGGCAACAAAGTCACCGGCACCGACAAAGAGACACTCCTACGCACGCTCGCACTGTGGGATGCCCAACGGCTGCCGTCGATGATCGGCCCCGAGGGCTGGCGCATCCAAGAAGACCAACCGGTCGAACCTCCCCCCGAATCGCCGGACCCACAACCGGACGATTCGCCACAACCTCCGGTCGACCAACCCAGCGACCAACCCAGCGAGACACCATCGGATCAACCCGGCGACACGCCATCGGGCCCACCCGGCGAAACACAGCAGCCCACCGAGCAGCCAACCGACAACAACGACTGGAACAAGATACTGATGTACGGCGGGGGTGCATTGGTCGCTCTCGGTGGCGCCTGGCTGTGGATGCGTGCCCGAAAACAACAAGGAGCCGTGCTATGAACATTTCCTGCTACGGGCCGGGACTCGGGGATTTGATCGAGCTTTCGCCCACTGTCGATGTCACCGACAAAACGAGTGTCAATGAATACGCAGCCGATCAGTGGCGGCGGATCGGTCGGAGTTTTGGGTTTCTCGATTCCCTCGAACCCGGCCTCAAAGGTTCGCTTCTCAGCGGCGGCCAACTCGGGTCGATTCTCGGTGTCGGTATCAAAGCACTCACCAACCATCTCAAATTGGTCCCGAGTGAAAACATGTTTAGTAGTGCGGCGAATCTGCGATATGCGGCGCTCTCCGATGCAGCCAATACCGGCGGAGGTTGGGCGCTCAACCTCGACCTCGACACACTCCCAAACGGTGGTTGCATCGACGATGTCCGGGTCATCCCGGCGGTCAACCGCGAGACCTACTTTCACCCCGAACGCTCGCCCGATCTCACGCCGCGCGATTGTACATGGTCGACAACCTACCCGGTGTTTGTCGGTACATGGCCCTGGGTCTACGGCCACAGCCTGCACCAGAGCCCCGCAACCCTGCGGTGGCGACGTATCTCCGACGCCGACCCGATCGCCCTGTGTGCCCGCCTCCACGCGGCCTCATGGTCCCTCGCCGGCAACGCGAGTATCGATGCCCGGATCGTCTATCGCCAGCTCGAGCATTTTCGCAAGTCGACAACCGCGCTGATCGAGAATGTGCCCAAAGAACCAGGTAACCCGGGGTCGCTGTATCGCTCGGAGTCTGGGCTCCTGCGGGTGTACATGGGCGAGCCGACCCACGAATACCTCAACGGTCCGCTCGGCGCTGTATCGGTCGTCGCCTACAACCATGTGCTGCACAGTGTCGCCGCGTTTTTCCGAATGCGCAGCGAAATCATGAAACACCACAAACAACTGCCTAACTCGGTGCAATCGATTCTCGACCAAAACCCGGATCCCTGCATCGTCGACCTCCGAAAACCTCCTAGCCTTAGCGACAAACTCACGCCATGAAGATCGAACGGCATAGTGCGAAGTGGAGCACGCTATTTGGCCACCTTGACGAGACCTGGACAACCCTGTTGCCCAGTCACCAAGTCTTGGTAGACGGCCTCGTCGACCCATCGATTATGCCGCCCGCAGGGGATGACAACAATCCCGATACGCTCGACACAGGGCCACAGATGGCCGACATCCTGCACTCCAAGGGCGTCCGCGAAATCCATGGTCTCGTTCAACACGGCATGCGGATCCTGGTCACCGAGATCGAACACTCTGTGTCGACGGGGATTGTGTCCAACCTCGAGCAAGCACTCACCAATGTCATGACTCCGCAATCTGTGGGGTTAGCGGTCCCGACCAACCTGGTCACCTCGATTCTCACCGACAGCTCGGGAGCGGCCCGAGGCGTTGCAAGTGCACTGTTCGCCGTGGGGATGAGTGCACTATCCTGTGCGGGGCCCATCGGCGCTGCAGCGGCTGCCATCATCGGGTTTGCCACGTTCATCGTCAAACTGTTTCGCGGCCGCAAATACTGGGAAGAGAAGCAACGCAAAGACCAGATGCGGCGCGCGTTTCAGTCGTTGCCACCGCTGCAAGTCGGTGGGAGTGATAGCGACGAGTTCCAAGCCCGCAACGTGTTTATCGCCCTGCAGGGAGGCTCGTGGACCTACCTGTTTAGCCCGCGGTTTGACCCCAAACGCGAGTGGATCGGCGCTCCGCGAAACGGTGGCTACGGGTTTGCTCCCGGGCAGCGGTTTGACACCAAAGACGAGTTTGGCATCGATACCGGCAAGTTCG
This sequence comes from uncultured Nannocystaceae bacterium, assembly GCA_964621785.1. Classification (GTDB taxonomy): domain Bacteria; phylum Myxococcota_A; class Polyangia; order Nannocystales; family Nannocystaceae; genus JACKDW01. The sequence continues at coordinate 22,554 of CAZUPD010000089.1, read as the reverse complement.
AGGCATCGGGGGGTGTCGGGTTTAACCCCGCGACCGGCAAGATCACCTCGGTCGTCCAGGTGTCGCTCGATCCGATCGGTGACGATGTCGAGAAGTGGTTCAAGACCGGTTACATGTTTCCCGTCAAAAGGGCACATGTTCGCGATGTCGGCGACTTCTATCAATCGACCGGCCGCCTGTGTGCTGTCGCTTGGGCCATGGCCACGCAGGAACACGCCTCGCCGCACCTGTACAAGATCGATGCTGGTACACAAACCACCGATCGCGATGCGGCCCTGCACCTCGCCTGGCGGCGCTACTTCGGCGGGGCTGTGAACTACATCAAAATCAATGGGATCGAGTGGGACAACTGGAAATCGATGAAGCTCAACAAACGCGGTCGCTCGCTCGACCCCGATCGCCCCGAGTTCATCCTCGGGACCGGCCTCGGATGTGTCGCCGGGAGCTGGGCTTGCTATCAGGACATGCGAGCCGACCCCGGGTACCCGCCACACCAGATGCGCAACGACATCGGCTTGTACTCGGGCTGCGTGATCCAGCCGCGGCAGGCTCTGCAACGCATCCAAGGGCGTCTGTGCCTGGTCTCGCTCTACGACGGCCAGCTCAACCGCATTCTCACCAAGGTGCGCGAGCGTCAAGAAGAATTTCTCTATTCGACCCTTGTATCTGCATATGTCAGTGCCCAGTGGGATGCATTTCGCGACGGCGGCGACGGCCTGTACGAGCTCCTGCTCCAGGCGCGTGACAAGCTCCTCAAAAACAAAGATGCGCTTGCTTCTGTGAAGTTGCAGGACGTGCTCAAGACAGAAAAACACCGCGACAAAAACTGGTACGAGCTACTCAAACAAGCCGGTGCGGGCAAACTAAACCTCGGGTTTCAAACCCGGCAGCCAGGCGCCATCCGTCCGCCATCCGGCCCCCCGCCGGCAGTGCCCGAAGTGTTTGCACCCCCGTTCGAGCCCGACACAGGCGGCTCGTTCGCTCAACACCTCAAAACCGCAGCCAAGGTCGTAGGCGGTGCCTACTCGATCTATGCCGTCGCCCAGGCGATTCGGAGATACGCCAATGGTTAGCATCATTCTCGTTCACGATGACGGCCGTCGCCAACGGTTTTACCCCGGCAAGTTTCTTGCCGACGATACACCCAGTGTAGACATATCGACCTCCGAACAGAACCAAGCGAGCGAACCCGAGGAGGCTCGTGTCGAGGCTGAACAGGTCGAACCTGCCCACGAGGGAAGCCTCGAAACCAGCTCCGGTGAGACTGTCGAGACCAAGCCCGAGGCTCACGCGGGGAACTCGATTGGCGAGTTCACATCCGAGATGAACCACAAGCCCGATGTGCATCTGCGGTGGGACTTGGGTGCGACCGAAAAAGGGGTTCCGATCCATGTCGCGGTGTTTGGCACCGGCCTGTTTACGATTGCGTCCTACCGCTCCGAAACCCGGCTCTCGTTCATTCACTTCAAATCGGACGACAACAAGATCTTCGAGTGTCCGCCGTGCAAGTCGGTCGGACGGGCCAAAGTTGAGGCGACGAAGATCGCCCAGTCGATGATCGACCAGTTTGCCGACTCGATTCCACACAGGACCAACGCCGAGAAAATGGAGGAGTCGTTCATCCACTGGGTCCCGACGATCCAGATCGGTGAAACGATTTTTCGCGTCAAGCCCAACCGCAGCCGCCGCGAAGTCGATGCCGCGGTATTGGTATACAAAAACCGAAACGATCTGGTCGAGGTTCGACTGTGGCCGACCCCATCCAAGGTGCCAGGAGGGATGCGGACACACATTGTATTTGCACATGTCGAGGACCACCGAACGGTCGGCTGGCTCGAAGCGACCAAACAAAAGGGTGGCTACGCCGAGTTTGCGACCATCAATCCCACGCTACCGCCGTTTCAACGGCTGGATTGGCAGGCCAATCCGAAAACAGGTGTCCTCACAGTCCGCTACGGCAAGCACACGTTTGAGATCGTTGTCGGCGATGGGACCAGTCAACTGCAAGTCCGGCGCCGTGGAAAAACGACTGCCCTGCGCTGTGCCCCGACCGAGGACCTCAAACAACACGCCCTCGTCTATCTCCATGACTTTGAGCTCGAGAAGGACAAACAGCGGACCGCCGAACGGAAGTCTGCGGAATCCTCGGACAAGCCGCGAGAGCCGAGGAAGCAGGCGGACAAAGACAAGCCCGCGAAGACCTCAGAGAAACCCGCGCAGCGCAAGCGAGCGGCCGAGCCGAAACCCGAGGAGGCATCGGAACCACCGAAGGACAAACCTAGCTCGCGCGAGGAGGCCAAATCACCACAGGAGGATGGTCCCAAAAAACCCGCGAAGAAGAAGACCAAGGCCAAAACAAGCAAGGCCAAAAAGACACAAGCTAAAAAGACACAAGCCAAGAAAACTGCGTCGAAGGATGAGGCTGAACCCGCCGACGCCCCGACTCCCGAGCCTGAACCTGAACCCGAGTCCCAGGCCGATGCGCTCGCGGATGATAAACCGATCGACGATGCCAAACGCCAACTTCTCCTGAGTCATCTCGACGAAGAGATGCACAGTGGCGACAGCGTGCCTTCCCTTGGAGAGTGACACATGGACGGCTCAGCGCGACAACCGGAACTGGAGACCTTCGCCCCGGCGTTGGCTGCCGGCGGCTTTCGCCCGGGCGGCAATCCGCGATACGTTGCACTTGCATCGATCGCGGCCCGGGTCGGTGAGCGCACCGGTTTGCCCACAATCGACGTACTCCGGTTTTTGCTCGAAGAGCAAAACCGCGAACGCTTTTTACGCTCGGCCGATAAGTTCGTCCCGCAACTCCAATTTACCCGGCCCGACGAGCCGACCACACAGGCCGCACGCACGCGGGCCAACCTCGAAGCGATTGCGTACCTCGATACACCACAAATCGGGCGCAAGGCTGCCACGGCCCTCTACAAGTTCACCGGTTGGGGTGGTCTCAAACTCGATCCCGTCCAGGACAAGATCCCGCTGAAGTACCGCCAAAGTTCGATCGCGCTGTTGCACGAGTGGTACACGCCATCGCGGATCGCCGATGCCATCGCCGACGCACTCCAACCGTTCCTACCCCAGCTGGCCAACCGCTACGGGGTGATCCAAGCGCTCGAGCCCTCGGCGGGTGTCGGCCGGTTTATCGACTCTCTCAACCGTGTCAGTACAACCAACTCGATTCTGTGGACGGCCGTCGAGCTCAATCACCTATCGGCGACGATTCTCCACAAGTTGCACCCGTACACCCGCGTGTACAACGGGCCCTACGAGGCGTTTAACCGGTATCACGGCAACCTCGAGTTTGACCTGATCGTCGCCAACCCGCCCTACGGCTCAACGGGGGATACACGCCGCTACGCCATGCTCGACCCCGTAGAGGCGTTCATGGACTCGCGGGACTTCGCCTACTTCCTCAAACGCTCCCTACACGCACTCGCCCGCTGCGGGGTCGCTGTGTTTCTCGTCCCGCGGCGATTCATGACCGGCCAATCGTGGGAAAAGAAGTTGCGTAGTCATGTATTTCGCCGGGCCCATCTGTTGGCGGCGTTTCGCCTGCCGTCGCAGACCCAGGGGCGGCGCACGTTTCCGTCGATGGATACGGTTGTCGATGTCGTGTTTATGCGTTCGCGCGGCGGCATCCTGACCGCCGATGCGCCCGACGACAAGGGGTTGATCGCGGGTGAGTATTTCGAGGACTTCCCCAAACATCTGCTCGGCGTCGAAACCGAGACTTCGCGCGGTCGCTATGCTGTCGAGGGGGCATTTGACAGGTTCCCGACATTTGAGGCACGGGCCGAATGCACCGCCTGCAAGGCGAAGAGCAAGCCGGTCATCGCCGTCGCTGCAGAAGTTCTCAAAACCCAAGCGATGCAGTTTGCATCCGACCTCGGACTTCGCGTCAAGGATTACCTCGCGTCCCTCGGGACAGGTACGACGGTGATCTCGTGGTCTGAGATCCAAATTGGTCTTCAGGACATCCTCCTCAAACACGGCAACCCGTGGCGGTGGCAGGAGCTCCGGGACCTAGCGGATAGCGGTGATCAAGGCGCACAGTCGTTGTTGCGGGCATTTACCAAAGCGGGGCAACTGGTCGAGGCCCTCAAGACCGAACCCGCTGTCCAGCCCCCGAAGTCCGACGACCCGCTGATCCTAGCCGGATTCCTGGGCAAATCGGGTGCTGGTTTCACGCTCGGTAAACTCGTCGAACTCCACCAACAAATGGGCGGAAAACTCGCTGCCGATGCGATTGCCAAGCTCCTCGACGAGGCCGGATTTCTGCTCGACAAGGATCGCTACCTCCCGCGGTGGGCGTATCTCTCGGGTGACCTTTGGGCCCGCTACGATGATCTGCCCATCGGCCCCGAGGGCGACACCCGGCGGTCGCTGCTGCTCGCCAAGATCAAGCCGTTGGTGTTTGAGGACATCGAGTTTGATCCGCGTCAATCTTGGCTCCCGATCGAAGTCGTCACCGGATGGATCAACGAAGACGAGCAGCTCAATGCCATGGATGTTGTGCTCGGACGCGATGCCGACGATTTCATCGCGACCTACGACGAAAGCAAGGGAGTTGATTTAGAGGCCCTGATTCCGTGGCTCAACCACACACGTTTTGATCCGGTCGGCAAAGCGCCGCTCGCCATTGACGACATTCCCGACGAGATCCAACAGGAGATCCAGCGTATCGAGGCAGGCGGCGAAAAAATCCCGCTCTCGATCCGTCGCGCGCTGTGGGAAATCTTCTGGCTCAAGCGCTTTCGCGGGTGGCTCAACCGTTCCGAGCAAGCCCGGGAAATCGCGACCGATGCCTACAACCGAACGTTTCGCGGGTATGCGTTGCCAGAGTTTGACGCCGAGCCGATCGAGATTTTCCGTTGGACCAAAGACCCCAAACTCCAACTGCGCCCGCATCAGGTCAAGGCAGTCAAAGCCCGTGTACAGACCCATGGCGGGGTGCTAGCACTCGCGGTCGGTGCGGGCAAAACCTTTACCTCGCTGGCCATTGTCGCCGTCGGTCGCCAACAGGGGTGGATCAAACGTCCGGTGATTGTCGTCCCGCGCAGCATCGTTTGGCAGTGGTACGAAGAAATCGAACGGGTGCTGCCCGACTACCGCGTGGGTGTGGTCGGCTCGACTCGCCGCGAGGCAAAAAGCGGTCCCCGCAAGGGCCAGGTGATCGCCGAGACAGCTTCGGCCCTCGAACGTTCGACGGTGTGGCTCGACTTTCAAGCTGGCTACTACGATCTGGTTCTCCTGACAGATACCTCGATTGCCACCACGCGCATCTCCGATGATGACATGTACGCCTACAACCGTTCGCGGATGGGCATTCGCCGGAGTATTCGCCTGTTTCGTCAACAGGCCCTCGGGAAGCACGAAGAGTCACTCACCGAGCGCGACCGGGCATTTATTGAGAATGGCTCGGCTGCGTGGAGTGAGCGGGTGCTGCAACTCAAAGGGCGGGAGTACGATCCGGGCGTCGAATGGTCGGACCTCGGGATCGACTTTTTGGTCTGGGATGAGACTGGCAACATTCGCAACACCTGGACTCCGTCGCCCGGCTTCTTTGGTGACCCCAAGTACATGGGTGTCAGCCGCGGGGGCGGTGCACAACGGGCATGGCAGGCCGACTATCGCGCCCACAGTGTGCGGCGAAAAGGTGGTGGCATCCTCGGCCTCAGCGGCACCGTCGGCGAGAACTCGCCGGCCGAGCCCTACAACCTGCTGCACTTTATCGACCCGGCGATCCTGGAGAAGGTCGGGATCAACAACATCGATCAGTTCATCGCCCGCTATGTCGTCATCGAGGAGCGCGATGTGGTCGCGCCGACGGGCGAGCGCAAGCTCAAAAGTGCAGTGGTCGGATTTAAGAATCTCAATGAGCTCCGACACATCTTGCATACGCATGGAAGTTTTGTGTCGCACGAGGAGGCGGGCATCCAGCTGCCTGACTCGCAGGAACTGTTGATCGAGGTCAAGATGGACGCCCACCAGCGCAGGCGCTACGACGAGTGGCGCGAGCGGGCCCAGCTTGCGATGGAGAAACGCGCCGGGGGTGCCATGTACGAGGCCCTCAGCAAGATGCGGGACATCACCGTTCACGGCCTGCTCGGACTCGGCTACGACTGGAACAACGCGCTCGGCGGACTCGCGCGCCGCACGATCAATGTAGGTGCACTTGAAAAGTGGCAGCTCAACGGCTGGCGTCGGTCCCTCGATGTTCTGACCGAAGATCTCGCCGCGGCCGGTGAGGATGCAAAACCCAAACTTCGCCGACAGCTCAACCGTTTGCTCGACAAAGAATCGGACCCGGATGTCAAGCAAGTCCAAGTCCAGAAGATCCTACCGCGCCCACATTCGGTCTCGTCGGCCAAATTCGATGAATGTGCAAGGAGAATCGTCGAGAACCAACAATGCGGGCATGTCGTGTTTGTCGAGTCGACGGCCGCCCACCGTTGGCTGATCGAGGTGCTCGTTGCCAAGGGAGTCGCCCGCGAACGTATCGCGGTGATCAACGGGCCGGCCAAGCCGAATGTCGCCAAAATCTCGCGCCTGTTTAATGGGTCACCCGATGTCCCGCGCAGCCTCGATGTTGTGATCGCCAACAGCAAGGGGTCACGTGGCGTCAATCTGCAACGCGAGGCGTGCATGCTGCACAACCTCGACCTGCGGTGGACACCTGCCGACATGGAACAACGCCGCGGCCGGATCGACCGGTTCGGCAACACCATGCCGGTCATCAACATCATCTTTTACTTTGCCAAGGACAGCTTTGATGCGTTCATGTTCGACATCCTCTCGGGCAAGGGCCGCTGGCGTGATTCGCTGTTTTTGCGCGAGGGAGACCGCTCGATCAACCCGGCTGCGCAGCTCGGATTTTCGGACTCTGAAATCCTGATGCTCACCGCTCGTACCCGCGAAGAGGGGCTGGAGTTGCAACGCAGACTCGCCGAGCAGCGCCGCGAAGAGGAGCTCGACAAGGCGGGTATCAATGCCGTCAAAAACTTTCAGCGGGCTGTCGGCCGGATTGCCGATGCTGCGCGGGCACCTACGCAAGCCGAGCGCGAACGCCTGCGCGGTGAGGCCCAGGAGCTGATCGACATCATCTCGAAAATCGATGATGCCGCGTGGCCGTGGAAACCGTCGCTCGAGGATCTGTGGAACGGCGACCCCGAACGCGACTGGCATGTCTTTAGTGCCAAGTCACCGCCGATTGCTGCTGGCGTGATGCTGCAAACCACCGAAGGTGTGTTTGAGATGGACGACGAGGGCCAGTCGAAATACCGCCGGATTTCGGTGGTCCGTCACGTGGGGCTCGTCGATGCCGAGGGCAACATCGGCGTGCGCACCAACGGGTCGTCGAAATGGTTTCAGATCGAATCGACAAACTTGCTCGACTATCAATACACCGACGATCGGGCCAACGATGACGACATCACCCGCGATACCGTGGCCCAGGACTGGGATACGTGGAAGTTCGCTGATCCGGCGTGGGTCGCCAAGATGTGGCCGGCCCATCTGCCGACGATTGTGCAGTCCATCCGGTCACAGGCGAGTTTGTGGGTACCACTGTTCCGCAAAAATGGCCTGCGGGTCCGGGCGAGTAGCCTGTTGCAGGAGCATGAGGCCGATTACATCCTGCCGCCGACGCCCGCCGCGTTCGAGACTTTCCAAGCCTGGGCGCCTGTGGTCGACAATGACGATCAGCCGCTGATCGAGATTGCCGCGAACTGGTTTCACCGCCGCGTCAACCTCAGCCATCGATCGCTTCGCCGCAGCAAGGACAAGCTCCGGTTTCGCACCCCGGAAGCGGCCGAATGCAACCGTCGGATCTTGGAGATCAAAGCTCCGAAGTTCGATCGCCTGATGGTCGCGATCGACAATAACCTGCGCTTTCAAACAGGATTCCATACCATCGACCTCGGCAACGGCGTGACGATCGAGCTACCGATCCTCCCCAACGTCAAGATTCGCGATGCGGTGCTCCGCTACCTGTACCGCGATTTCGCCGAGCGGTGGATTCGACTGCGAGTCGCACAACAGCGTCACCTCGCCGGGGAAGTCGATCGCGTACTGCCGGAGTACTACGACGCGATCGAACGCGGCTACAAACGCCTCAGCCGCGTGCTCGGATCGGCGAATGCCCTCCTGATTCAGGTGTGCGCCCAATTCTCGGCACTCGATCGCGCGGTCGAGGTTCCGATTGACCACAACAAGCTCGACGAGCCTGTGGCCGTGTTTCTCGAGGGGGTCCCGACGGTTCGCATCGCTCCCGAAGTCGGGTTTGTCCCACTGGGCGAGACGCAAAAACTCAAACTGTCCAAGTTCGCCGGATCCTCGCACGGGGCGGAGATCGAGTTGTTCCGCGAGATTGCTCGAACTGCGGGTCTCAAGCCATCCGAGAGCAACTACCGGATGAGCTACCACCTCGGTGACGACCTCGATTCGATACCCGACATGACATTTCAGAGTTCCGCCACTGGCGAGCGCGTCGAAATGTTTGTCTGGGTTGTCGAGGCCCCCAGCGAGGAGATTCGCAAGGGTACCGAGAAGGGTGGCTACAAGGTGTTTATCGTCAAGTCGATGGACAGAGACGATATCCGCGAGGCGGTCGAACACATCGCCAAAACCGTGTACGGGCTCGAAACACTCGAAGCTGTCCGCAGCGACACCCGGTGGCTCGACCTCGAGTTGCAACCCGAAACGGTTGTCAGCGCCCGCGGCAATCTGTTTATCCACGAAATCCGGTGGAAGCTCGACCAGACGATCCCCGCGGATCCAGGTGTTGTCTATCGCATCGACATCGAGGACGGCAGGCAAACGACATCGTGGGCCCATGTCCATCCTGACTCTCTCGACATGTTTGTGACCCGCTCGCACTACGAGCAGTTGAGGAGCGATCAAGGTGTGGAGTGAACAGTTATGGATGCTCGAGCCGGCCCCGGTTCCCGACCCGCCGCCGTTGTGGCCGTTGCCCGGAGTGCCCACGAACTACTGGGTACGCTCGCAGGGCTACAAGCGGCCGTTTTCTTGCGACAACGACGAGATCAAGTGCGAACGCTGGCACGTCGGCATCGACCTCGCGGGCGGCCGTGCGGGCGGGGCCGAAGCGGTCGCCTGCGAAACTTGTACAGTCATCTCGACGAGCACGTGGAAGTACGACACACATGTTGTGTTTGTTCGCAACCACGCGAGCAAGACATTGGCGACCTATGGCGGACTGCAAATGCCGCTGCCAAAACCGGGGACCGAGCTCGCGGCCGGGGCACGCATCGGGACCATGGGCACCGCCTATACCGGCCTGCACTTTGAGCTGTACGAAGATGATGGTTCGCGCACGCGGCCGAGCCCGTGGTTCATCGGCAAAGACCCGCCGAGTGGTCTCCTCAGTCCCGTCAACTATGTCCAAGCTGCAGCCGGTGACCCGCAGACACGCGAGACTGTGATTCAGCGGCACGACGCGTTGCGACGACTCGAGGTCTACGCGGGGCCTGTACGCGCGCCGTGGGTGAAAGCGTCGACCGATTCCCTTGTATCTGCACAAAAATTGCTGGGTCTCGACGCCGACGGCGTCTGGGGGCCGCAAACCGAACAGGCGATCACCCGGGCGTTGCAGGCGATGGGCGACGATCCAACCGTTTCGCCGCAACCTGTTTCTACGTCCACGCCGTTGCCGTGGGTGAAAATTGCCGTCGGTGTCAGCGTGGCCGCAGGCGTCATTTTATGGGGGAGGATCCATGTATAAGCTCGCACAACTCGGGCGCACCGAGCTGCAGTTCTTTCAGCCCGGCAAAACCGAAATCATCGACTTTACCGACAGCAAGACACTCGTCACTGTCGTGTTTGGCAAACTCAAAATCCGCCGGGTGGGTGGCAACCGCGAGCGCGTCGATGCCTACTCATTCTCCCCGGTCTTGCTCAAACCTGGCCAATACATCTTCGAGTCGCCGAAGTATTCCGGCGCTGTGATGCGGAGGGCGTAGATGAAATCGACACGCAAACTACTGCTTGGATTCTCCGCCCTGGCCGTCGGCGGACTGTTGAGCAACCTCGTCTACGACACCATCATGACGCGGTTTGACGACGACGATTGCTCGAGTGGGGGCGATGGTTCGCCGACCTGTCCGTTTTTGCGGCTCGGCGACGACTTTGGCGACCTCGAGATCCAGCGACTCATGGATGGCCTACGGGCCAGCCGCGGGCGTCCGACAACCCTGGTGATTCACACCTGCGGGGGCGATGTCTCGCATGTGGCCCGGCTCGCCGAAGCGGTCCACACCCACGGTGATGTCGAGGTCTGGGTCCCGTACCGGGCATTGAGCGGCGGAGCTCTCGTCGCGCTTGCGGCCCAAAAGATCGTGATGTGGCCCGACGCCTGCCTCGGTCCGGTCGACCCGCAACTGCTCGTCGGTTTCATCGGCTTCTTTTCGGCCCACACACTCGAGCAGGTCATCGCCGACAAAGGGGCGAATGAATCCGACGAGTTTTGGCTGGCGTCACGGGCCGAGGGCAGCCGGGTGCTCAATGACGTCAAACAGATGCTCGAGCGCTACGACGTCCCCGCCCGCGGGCGCGAGCGACTGCTCAACACCCAACATTCCCACGGGTTCCCGATCTTCTTCGACGAGGCCCAGGCCCTCGGTTTGCCGGTCGAACGTCCGGCTCCTGGAGTGGTCGAACGCCACCAATTGATCGACTGGAGTCAGCGATGAGCTCAACCGACAACCTCGTACCACTCGTCGCCGTCGGCGGGATTTTGTGGCTCGCCAACCGTTTCTACAAAAGCTCCAAGTCGGGTTTTGGTATCGGCATCGGTGCCGGCGGTGGATTTTTTGGTGTAAGTGCATGGGATTTCCTGTTCGGCTCCAATGCCGAAGACGACCGCAAGGGCGACAAAGAAGGCGAGACCGGGTACCAAGAGTCGGGCGCCGACGAGGGCAAGGGCCCACTCGACGAACCCGAGGGCACGGTCGGCGGCACGGACAAGGAACCGGGGGACGGCAACTCGAGCTCGAGCGGAGGTTCGGGGAGCAAAGGTTCCGACAAAGACGGCAACCAGAGCGGTGGCCAAGGCTCTGGCGGCGGTGTTGGTGGAGGATCGGGCGGTGGCGTCGGATCGGATCAGGGCCAGAGCACCGACGGCGGGGTCGAGGACCAGGGCGGCAACATTGGCGACGACAACGGGGGCGGCGAAGATGATGGCATCTTCGACTACGACCCCTATGAGGGCCAATACATCACCGTCGACCTACCCCCGCCGGATATGAGCGAGGCGAAGTTGGGCGACATTCGTCTGACGATTGAGAACCTCGTCGACCACGGCATCACCGACCCGGGCAAGAATCCCGAGGATGCTGCCAAGCTCCCGCCAGAGCTGCACGAGTTTGATATCGAGACCGGCGGCCTGCTGCGGTTTTGGGCCGATGTGACGCTGCACTACCACTACGACCTGCCGTGGGGTCTGCTCGATGAGAACAACAAGACCCATCTGCCCTATCGCAAGCTGTGGAATGAGATTCTTGCATACACAGCGAAATACGAATGGGAGCTCAACGGGGGCGGCGATGAGATTCCCGACTCGCCCACGCTGTTTGCCAGCACCCAACAGCCCAAGCTCGCGCGACGTGGCCTCGGAGACACCCGGCCCGACACCACGCTGCTGGTTACCCGCAACCTCACCATCAACCCACTGACAGGCAAGATCGCATGAAACTCGAAGACATCACCAACAACGGGCGGGCCATTGTCGTCAAGGCCATCTCCGACTCGATCTCGGTTGCGGTGACAGGCTTTGTCCTCGCCGGATTCGTCTCGCTGGGGCTTTCGGCCTACCGCCTCAACAAAGGCGTGCCGATCGACGGCTCGCAAAACGAGGGAGAGGCGGACGAGGCGTGAACTGGCGTGAGTTCATCGTGCCGAGCGTCGCGGTCGGTGTGGCCGGGCTTGCGGTGTGGGCATTTCGCCGACCGACGACGGTTGTGCAGTCGTTTCGCAAGGGTGTGTTTGTCGAGTTCAGCCTGTTTTCCGATCCGGCCGAAGAGTTCCGCCGCGCCGGACTCGACTTTGTGATCCTGCAAACCGCCGTGCAAAAACAGGGCAAGCCCGACTTTGTCTGGCGCGACTCGAGCGAGCTCCAGGCCCTCGACAAAAAACTCAACCCGCCGGGAAGCCCTCCGCTGGGCATCTGGCTGTGGGGTTGGCCGATCCCCGGGCGTTACAAAGAGTACGTCGACCACGTCGAAGATGTCCTCAACAACACATCGGCGGCTGGCTACATCCTCAACATCGAGGCCAAGGCGTGGTCACTCAAAAAGCACGGTTCGCAACTCGAGGCGATCGCCGACGACTTTATCGACCGCCTGCGGGCCGTCACCAACAAACCGCTTTTTGTCTCGTCGCACGGTCGGGCCGACTACGCCCCGCTACCGTGGAAAGCCCTGTCACGACTCGACGGCGGCATGCCGCAGGTCTACGACTCGACCAACAAATACGGCGACGGGTTTATCACCCGCTGCATCCAGTCCTACCGCGAGATGGGATTTGAGCGCATCTGGCCGACGCTCGGCGCCGTCAAGACAGACACCAAACGCATGCAGGAGCAACTCTTGACGACACCGTGTGTCGAGGCCCTGACCTGGTGGACGTGGACCACGATCGGCCGCTCCGAACAACGCAAACAAGTCACAAAGGGATCGGACCCATGTCCAGCAGTCGTCGCCGCATAGCTGCTTATACACTGGTCAGTACGCTGGCCTTCGAAACCGCGATGGCCCTCGGCCGTTTTCAACGCCGCAAACGCGTCTTCGAGGCGGCCACGGCCCGGAGCGTCAAAACCGGGCGCAAGCTGGTCGTGGTCGGAGATCCGAATGCCGGCCTCCACACCCGCCTCGTACCCGCCTACGGCTGTGGTGACGTATGTGTCGACCTCCAGGGATGCCCGGTTTGTCCCGAGTCGGTGATCGCCGACATCACCAAGGGTGTGAAGGGCATCGAGGACGACAGCAGCATTGTATTTTGTTGTTGTGTACTCGAGTACGTCGCCGACATTGAGCCGGCGATGGCCGAACTCAAACGCATCGCCGGGGCCGACGAGAACCTGTTTTTAGTATTTGTCGATGCACGCAGTTTAACCGCCTACCTCTATCCAGGTGGCAAACGCATCGCGGCCGACGAACGCGGCCGCAGCTGGAACGAGGTGACGCTATGGAAACGAGTTGTTGTCGGCGGTGCGCTCGCGGGACTTGCAGTCGCCGCAATCAAGAGATGAGAAACGTCGTGATCGGCGGTTGCATCCAACGCCTACGAAAACGAGAGGACATGACACAATTTCAACTGTGCGTAGTCTTGGGACGGTCGATCCGATGGTTGCGAATGATCGAACGCGGGTATCGGGGAATCCGCAGCGCCGACCTACTCGCGGTCGAACAGGCACTCGGTGAATCGCCGGGCTCGATCCTCGCAACCTGCAATCGAACACTCGAAAGGGCCGGGCTATGATCGACAAAAAGTACTGGATTGCCGTGAGTATCATGGCCGCCGGAGGTGCCCTCGGAAAGGCGCTGGCAGCCCGCTACACCGCCGGCAAGTCGGTCCGCGAGCTCCACAAGCGCGTCGATACACTCGAGGCCCGGGTCGATCACGCGTGGGATGAACTGCTCAAGTTGAGGGAGTCGTAACCGATGGCCTACCTCAACTACGCCGCGATTCGCCAGCTGGTGACCTATTCCGACCGTGTGCGCAGCGGGGTCGAGATTCCGAGCGAGTCCCAACTCAGCGAGTGGGTCGACCTGCAACTCAACCTGGCCGACGACCATGGATTTGTCGCCTACGTCGATTCGATGAAGGCACATCTAAATGATAAGGGGCGGCTCAAGTTTCCGTACTCGGCAGTGCAACAAATGGGCACCGCGTTTGCCCGCATACCACCGTCGGCGCTGGTGTTGATCTTGTCGCAGGATCCCGCAGCACTCGCCGACGACCCGAGAAACGCACTCGCCGACGACGATCTACCGCTCGTATTGGATGCACTCGAACGTTGGGACATGTCCGGTGAGCTGATTCAGCTCGTCGCGAGCGAAGACGGCTTTGACGTGGCCGTGCTCAAAACACCCGAACCTACGCCAGCACCGGAACCCGTCGCCGAGCCGCTACCCGAGCCACTACCCGAACCGCTCCCGTCCCCACTGCTGGAAAAGTACAACCTCACAAACATCGCCATCGCTTCGCTCGTCGCCCTCGGCGGGGGCTACCTCGCGGTGAGGTCATGGCGCAGGCGTGCCCACGCATAACGGAGGAACAATGGCGCACTACGTCCACTTTGATGCGGTGAAACAACTCCTGCGATTTGCGGAACAGGTCGAAACCGACGACTTGCCCTTGGAGCAGGAGTTGAGCGAGTGGCTCGCCGATCTCGAATACGGGGCCTACGACGACTGTATCGCGCTCTACCAGACGATCCGCGATCAGTACGCCAACAGCGATGACAAGCGCAAACCGTACCCGTATTCGGCCGTCCAGCGCAACCCCGGTTATGACGACCTGTACCAAGGAGCACCCCCGGCGATCCACTTGATCATGTGCCAAGACTCGGCGGTGTTGAGCGAGGAGCCGCGCAACTTCGTGGCCGACGACGATTACCCGGCCCTGTACTCGGCGATCAAAACCTGGGACGCGGACTTCATCGGCAAGGCAGTCGCGCGCGACGACGGCTGGGATTTCGCGTTTCGTTTGGAGCCGCCGAAGCCGGAACCAAAACCCGTTCCGAAACCGAAGCCGAAGCCGAAACCCGAACCGAAACCCGAACCGAAGCAGCAGCCAAAACCCGCCGACCCAGCGCCGGGACCAACCTCGAAACAAGCACCCCAGCCACCGACACCGTGGTGGAAATACGCCGTCGGCGGGGCGGCGATCTTTGTCTCGGTGTGGCTGTTCACCAAGGGGGAGTCGTCATGACCTACGTGCTCGACTTCGAAAACAGCCGCAAGCTGCTGGCGTTTCACCAGCAGATCGAAGCGGAGGATTTGCCCGAGGAAGTCGAAATCATCGACTGGCTCGAGCAGCTGCGCCAGAGTGCGACGGCACGCGGGATCGACGAGTACGAGAAACAACTCGACAAGTCGAGGGATGCGGCCGGGCGATTGCCGTACCCGTACTCGGCGGTGCAACAACCCCAGCTGAGCGAGGACCCGGAGCATGTCGGCAGGCCGCCGGCGGTCTACTTGGTGATACATCAAAAACCGGAACGCTTGCTCCCCGACCCGCGCAACCACATCGCCACCGAGAAGGAGTACCAGGAGATCTACGATGTGCTCGCGTGGTTTGTGCTTCCCAACCTGGCCGAAATCACAGCACGCGATTCAGGCTGGTACCTCGACTGGTACGCGAAGTGGGCAGCGGAAAACGAGCCTGAGCGCAAGCTGAGCGGGTCGTGGAAGTGGTGGGTGCTCGCCGGGACAACCGTCGCCCTCGGAGTCGTCGGATGGAAGCTCCGCGCCCGTGCACATACATAATTTTTGAGGCAGGTCAGCCTGCACAATGAAAAGGAGTCGAAGAAATGGATGATTTTCAGCGAAAGTATCTCGCGGCAGGGCTCGCCGCGGGCGGGGCCATGTTGGCTTTTTTGTCACTCTTGCGCCACCGTTCGGAGCTCGACAGTCTCCATCGAAGGGTCAGCGGGATGTGGATCCGGCCCGGCCGGGTCACAGAACTCGAGCAGTCGCTGCGAGAACTCAAACGCCGCGTCGGCCAAGACGAACGCCAACGCGAAGAACTCTCGCGCCGGATCGACCGGTTGGCATATCGGGGGACGCGATGAAACCGATCGGACACGACAGTTGTACGGCGACACCAGCAACCCGCAAGGTCGAGCTCGAGGCAGACCAACTGCTCACGGCCCAAGAGGCGATGAAGCTGCTCGGGATCTCGCGCAACACCCTGTACGCGCTGGCCCGACGAGGGGAGCTACCGGGCAAGAAATTCGGCAAGAGCTGGCGATTTCACCGAGCGGCACTGTTGGAGGGTTTTCAAAAATGAGTGTACGAGCAACAAAACGAAGAGGCCGCGACATCTGGCATGTGGAGGTACGAAGGGCTCGAGGCGAGTTCGTGTTCCACCGGCGACGGTTTTTGGACCGAAGGAGGTTTCGCAAGGTCGACGCCCAGGCGGTCGAGGCCGAGCTGATCGCGGAGTTCGAGGCCAAGCTCAAGGGCCGCGTGTTTTGCCGCGGCATCGATCACCCAGGGGAGTTCACGCAGTTGACGGGGGCGGTAGGATTTCGGCAGTTCGCCGACCAGTATCTGGCGATCCAAGATCCGTCGCGGACCGACTTCCGAAACAAACGCCGCAATGTGCAGCTACACCTGGTGCCGTTCTTCGGCGACACGCCGATCGAGGAGATCTCGCGGATGATGATCGATCTGTTCCGCGTGCGCCTGCGAACCACACCGATGAGGCGAAAGTCGGGCAGGCGAAGCCCGAGCACGATCAACAACATCCTGACGACGCTGCGATCGATTCTCAACTTGGCCTACGATTATGAGTTGATCGGGCGAGTGCCAAAGGTGCGAAAGGAGCCGGTAGCGAAGCAGGATCCGCTGTTCCTGACGCGCGAGGAGATGGGCGAGGTGCTAGCAGCGGTGCCGAAGAGGTGGCGGCCGCTGGTGTACACGGGGTTGATGACGGGGCTGCGACGCGGGGAGTTGTATGAGCTGCGATGGGGAGATGTGCAGCTAGAGGGCGAGGAGCCGCAAATTCGAGTGACGCGGAGCGTGCGGGTGTTGGGCAAGAAGTACGATGTGAGGCCGACGAAGGGGATGCGAGGCCGAACGGTGCCGCTGTGCCGGTCGATGGTGCGGCTGTTGAGGGAGATTCGCCCGCAAGATGCGCAGGCGGATGGGTTGGTGTTCTCAGAAAATGGGGGTTATCTGAGCGAGAAGAGGTTGTACGGGGTGGTGGTGAAGGCGGGGAAGAAGGGGCTAGAACGGCGTGTTTGGCCGCATATGCTGCGACATACGTTCGCTTCGTGGGCGTACGCGGGTGGGGTGCCGCCGCAGGTGGTGCAGATGTGGCTTGGGCATGCGGATGTGGTTACGACTCAGCGGTATGCTCATCTGGGGCCTGGGGCTGGGCGGGGGTTGATTGCGGTTTTGGATGGCGACGCACTACACTGAACTCTTCAAATATCAGCTCCCTAGTGGAGCTGATGGATACCGAACTCCAGACGATCAGCGTGACTCATCACAATGGGAACCAAGCAAACGGTCGCTTCTCACTGAAAGTTTTATCAACAGATTCACAGTTCCTTCAAAAACCTCCTTGACAGCCAAATATTCGTCAAGGATTCAGCAACCCCTCCAGAGACCGTTGTGATAATGCTGGCAAAGACGTGTTCACGAGTTTTGAAGCACCGCACAAATGACCAACTTCGTGTCCGCCGTGTGACATAGCAGCAGGCTGCCAAGAAAGACGCCCAAAAATGCGCGTCCGTTTGACTGGGGGCGTCGTAACCGCCCATCGCTCGACCCGGTTCCGGGTGCAAGGTCGCTGGTATACGTCTTCGTGGCGGATGTGGTAGACTCTTGGAAGTGAGGTACAGTGCACCCAAATATTATCCAGGATGGAGCTCATCATTGGGCCGTTATCCAGCACAGCTGTGAGCTTTCAAACAACTCTGACCTACTGCTTTCTTCTACCGTAGAGAGTTTCCGTAATGCGTACGGCGAAGATCAGGTTCAGGACATTGTGTGGGAAATTGCACCTGATCCGAGCATAGCAAGCTCCTTCGACATGAGAGCAATTCTCGGTGCAGTGCGAAAGGGCATGCCCGATCCCCAATCCGAAGGGGGAAAACCGGTGCAATTGACGAACTACCGCTCTGAAGTCGCAGAAATCGTAGCCCGATCTTCACTAGAGGAGATTTTCCAAATTCAATTCCCTGCTTCGCCACAGGCGACTAAGGGCAATGCCAACCAACCTGTTCTCGGCTTCGATGGATGGGGACTACTTCGAACAAACAATGTCGACTACCTTGTTCTTATTCAAGTCAAGGCAACTGACGACCAAAAACGCCCGCCGCCACAAGCAGACCTCCTAAAACAAGAGTGTGTACAAGCGCACTCAAAGGTATCTGAGCTCTCTCGAGCCCTGGTTGCAATGACATTACAAATTGCCGACAATAATATCAAGAGTATACTTTTGAGAATGCTCGAACACCTTGGAATGAACCGAGAACCCCCTTTAGTCATTTCGCCTGTCATAGTCCGTGGAAAGATTGCCGTCCACTCCGACGACTTGTCCTCGCTGCGAACGAGTGCATCCGCCAACGAGTTCGGACCCGCCGTTGCCCGAGGAGCTGCTGTTGGAATCGGTGTTGACCTTAACCTTTTCGGACGTACTGTCGCACAGAATGCGAGGGAAGTATCATGAGTTTTCAGCAACTCTACGATAACCCAAGGATAAGGGGTATAGAGGCCGACGTTGATGCGATTCAGCTGAATCGAATGATTTCAAACGCCGAAGAACGTGCTATTCCGGAAACAGCAACCGCAGAGCTCCGTATTGCAGCCTGCTCCGCATCAGCCATGTTTTTTAAGGAGAATCCCCTTCAAAGTATTCTTCTAGAGAGTTACGATCCTGGGAGGGCTTCGCAAGCAACCGATAAGTGGCTTGCCTATTTTGGAGCTATCAAACTGTGTGATGAGCAATGCAATAGTACTGAACTGCTACTCTTCGCAGCTGTTGGACTCCTGGCTCAACGCCCGGTTGAAGTTCGCGCAACAGTCCGTCAGAATATGACCGTAAGTCACTCTTGTGTTTGGGTCGACACTGTTCGAGAGGATATTAGTCAGGCACTACTGTTACTGATAACGCAACAAGATCACGAGGAAATTAAAGCTGTCAAGGAAGTTCTAAGCAGTCTGACAATCAAGCAAAAGCAGTTAGAAAATGAGTGGTTGCAAACCGCAAGTAGAAGCTCGACGCTTGCAGCCCTCGGCTTGTACCACGTGGCACATGCTGCACTGCGAACGGGAGAATATCTTGCCGTAGGTTCGGTTCTTCAGAACAGAAAAATAGTTACCGACTTTTTACCAGAGCTTCGCCGGTTACTTTCAAAAGGTGAAGAATATATAGAGGCATCAAACGACCCAGAGCTTCTCCTTTGGCTGGAGTCGGCTGCTGCAGTCTTGGCGAATATACGGGCGAACTCGATCTGGGCAAATGCAAGAGGAACTAGCGAGAAAATCGACAACTTCCTAGAACAGCTGGCAGATGAAGCTAGATCGAAGCCAATTTTTAGTCTACTACCGTCACAGCAGGACGCTCTCAGAAAAAACCTTCTTGACCCCACGAAGGTCGCTGTTGTTTTGCAAATGCCGACGAGTGCGGGAAAAACGCTCTTAGCTGAGTTAAGTATAATTCAAGTTTGCGAAGCATATAGGAATACTAAAGTACGCGTTGCTTATGTGTGTCCAACGCGCGCGTTAACAACACAAGTTCGTCGAACTCTTGCGGAAGACCTCCGCCCGCTGGGGATTACTGTCTCTGCTGCAGGGAGCGCCTTTGAAGAGGACCCTTATGAGCTAAACCTATTGCAAGAACAAGAAGGAGTGGTTGTCCTTACTCCCGAGAAGCTTGACCTTCTGATTCGTATCAACAACGAGTGGGCAAGCACACTGCGGCTTGTTGTTGTTGACGAGGCCCATCTTCTCGCCGATGCAGGGCGGGGGGTACGTCTTGAGCTTCTTCTAGCCAAGATCAGGCGAGAACATCCGCACGCGAAGCTCCTCCTATTAACACCTTTTGTTAACAACGCTGAGGAGATTGCCAAATGGCTCGGAGGTAGCAGTCGAGGAGTCGAAATCTCGGTCCGATGGCGACCTTCACGATTGTTCTTGGGCCTTGCGAAAGTTCATGGAAGAGCGAGTAATCGACGTTTGACGATTTCCTGGAGGGAACCTCACCTTAGCACTTATGGACCTAAGGACACGGATATACCCACTAGTATGTCTTCAACGAACGCTGCCGCGGCTAGTAACGTTTTACTTCTCCTGCGAAGAGAAATGCAGAGTCTTGGCACGATTCTAGGTATGTTCGCAGCATCAAAAAAATCTGCCGAGCAAGCGGCGTTCAAAGTAGCGGAGGAAAGCGAGCCGATTGACGACCCGGGAGCAACCCTACGTGTTGCGCTCGCAATCGCCAAGAATGAGTTCGGTCCTGACTCAGACCTTGCATACTGCTTGGAGCGCGGGGTTGCATACCATCACTCTTCCTTGTCGCCTCTTTTGCGGTTTTTAGTGGAGGACCTCGTCCGAACGCGCTGTGTCAACTTTATATCCGCCACAACGACGCTAGCACAGGGAATGAACTTCCCGGTAGCGGTGGTTCTAGTTCACTCAATACATAAGCCGTTTGGGAGAGGCGACTTGTCTCCAAGCGAATTCTGGAATATTGCAGGGCGAGCAGCGAGGCTTGGCTCTTGCGAGAAAGGACTCATCGTCTTTACAAATAAAAACCATGAGGAGAAATGGAAGAAATACTCGGAGGCTTTATCGAGTAGTATTTTTTCAGCGCTTATTAGAGTCCTCGAGTCCGGGTACGCCAGTAACTTGAAGGTGAGTTATCGAGATCATGAGGAACTACGGCCATTTTTTCAGTACCTCGCCCATGCAGCCGCGAACAAAGGTATTCCCGGAGCTTTTGCAGAGTTAGAGGAGTTGCTTGGCGCTAGTCTAGCGAATGTTCAAAGTCAGTCTTCTGGAGCTAATCATAAGAGAAAACTGCAGTTGTTAGCCAAATCGTATCTTAAGGAGCTTCAAAGAACAAAACGTAACCCTGGGTATCTAAAAGCAGCCGATGCCGCCGGCCTGGGCTCTTTTAGTTTTGATTCGCTGTACGCAGCCCTTAATAACAATCCAGTTCTCAAAGTAGGGCCTCAGGAAATCCTGCAGTCTGGGGCGAAAGGATATCAGAGTTTTGTTTCCGCCCTTAAGTTTATCCCAGAGTTCGATATTGGCTTAGGTAAGGGCCAAGGTCATCTCGGTGAAGAGTCTATAGCGGCAGTTATAAATCACTGGGTTTCAGGACAGTCGATTGTCACTATCGCAGAAGAGTTTCCTGGGGACACGGACGCGGACAGAATTCGCGCGGCAGGCAATTACGTGTATAGTAAAGTTTCACAAGTGATATCTTGGGCCGCACATGCGTATATTAGAGGTTGGATGTTAGGTAAAGATGATGATGCAGGTACAGCGGAAGGCAGGATGTTGCCTGCATATATCCAATACGGAGTCAATAGCCCCGAAGGTGCAGTTGCATCGTTACTCGGGATGCCTCGCCAATTCGCTGAGCCAGCTGGAAAAGTATTCAGAGACAAGCACGGTCCTTTAAAACCTGAGACTACATCTCTTTTCAGAGAGTATTTGGAAAAAGGCGATACATCTTTCTGGGAAGCGGTTGTAGAACGCTCTGCGTTGCACGGAAGGCTCGAACCAGGAGACATGCAAAGTGTATGGAGAAAGATTCGTGGCATTGCATAAACGCAGTTTGCGTCGAACGCCATCATGTGGGCCCCATCTGCCAACATGATGTGAGACACAAACCGACCAAAGTTTAGAGAAGGAGGGGCGGAGAAGGAAGCTCGAAAGTGATCACTGGAACAACCCAACAAGTCAGTCGAAATCTGACACCGACCCGGCACGCCGGCTTTGACAAACGCCTACTCGGGGGACTGCTCGGACCTCACAACGATCATGGGGACATGTATCTCGGAAGCAATCGGCCGGCGAGGCGCCAGGTGTTGATGTTTCTGCTGCCAAAGCCGTGGACCTACCTACCGATTAGTATGGAACACATGACGCGCTTGGACGTGTACAAGCGGTCAGGAGAAGAACCTCTCCGGATTTTTGTGCCAAAGCCGGGCTGGGGGTATCAGGTGGTGGAAATGGCGGAGTTTACCCGACTCGAGATTTTCAGACGGGTGTAGCGAGGAGGCGGATCATGACGACGAATGCAACAGCAACAACATCAGTCAGCTCACGGCAACCGCGACCGACTCGGCGGGTGTTCACGGCGAAATACAAGCTGCGTGTTTTGGAAGAAGCGGAGCAGTGCCGGGGAGTCGGTCGTGTCGGAGCTTTGCTGCGGCGAGAGGGCCTGTATGCTTCGCAGCTTTCAAGTTGGCGAAAGCAGCGGCGTCAGGGTAACCTGAGCGCAATGGGACGCAAGCGAGGGCCAGCAGCGAAGCGAACACCTGAGCAAAAGGAGCTGGAACGGCTTCGGCGTCAAAATGCCAAGTTGACGCGAAAGCTCGAACACGCCAACGCGATCATTGCGGCCCAAAAAAACTGTCGGATTTGCTAGCGAGCATGTCCGAGACGCCCGAGATTGGCGAAACGTCGTAACCGGTGTCGTCGACGAGCTGGCCGTGGTGGTCGGCAAGAAGCGAGCGTGTGAGGGCCTCGACGTGCCCAGGAGCTTGCTGTATCGCCACCATCGTCCACGGCCAGCGACTGCTCGAAAACCCCGTCCACGCCCTCCACGGGCTCTGAAACC
>CAZUPD010000088.1:0-32372 GCA_964621785.1 uncultured Nannocystaceae bacterium | reverse complement strand
GGATTCAGTTCGTGGTCAGTGATACCGGAATCGGGATGGGTCCTTCCCAGCTCAAGCGAATCTTCGAGCCATTTATCCAAGTTTCGCGCGAGTCATCCCACCGCTCCCAGGGCTCAGGCCTCGGACTGACGATTACCCTGCGCCTGTGCGAGCTGCTCGGCGGGTCCTTGACCGCGACATCCGAACAGGGAAAAGGAAGCGTGTTTACGGTGGATCTGCCGATCCGCGTCGGGAGTCAGTCGTCGATGTCGGCGAGCTATCGGCAACCGACCTTGAAGCATGCCAGGCGCCAGAAATCGTCTGGTACTTGACTGTACACGTGAAATTTTGTTCTCGACAGCCATAACTGTCGAGGTCTCAGCCGCCGCCGCTGCCGCTGCTGCTGTCGAGGAAGCTCTTGAGCCGGTTGAGTCGACTCGGGTGCCGCAGCTTGCTCAGAGCCTTGGCCTCGATCTGGCGAATGCGTTCGCGTGTGACGGAAAAACCTCGGCCAACTTCTTCGAGGGTATGGTCCGACGCTTGGCCGATCCCGAAGCGCATGCGGAGCACCTTTTCCTCGCGCGGTGTGAGGGTCGCCAGGGCTCGACGTGTTTGATCGGACAGGCTCGTCTTGACCACACTATCGGACGGGCTCACGGCCGTTTTGTCCTCGATAAAGTCGCCCAAGTGGGAGTCGCCGTCGTCTCCGATCGGGGTCTCGAGCGAGATCGGTTCCTTGGCGATCCTCAGGATCTTGCGCACCTTGTCGACCGGCATCTCCATGCGCTCGGCGATCTCCTCGGGTGAAGCCTCGCGTCCGAGCTCCTGGACCAATTGACGGCTGGTTCGGATCAATTTGTTGATGCTCTCGATCATGTGCACGGGGATTCGGATCGTGCGCCCCTGGTCGGCGATGGCCCGGGTGATCGCCTGACGGATCCACCAGGTCGCATAGGTCGAGAACTTGTAACCGCGGCGGTAGTCGAACTTTTCGACCGCCTTCATCAGACCGATGTTGCCCTCTTGGATCAGGTCGAGAAACTGCAGCCCGCGGTTGGTGTATTTTTTGGCGATCGACACCACGAGGCGCAGGTTGGCTTCGACCAACTCATCACGGGCTTTCTCGGCCCGCCAGCGGGCGGTCGCGAGATCGTCGGACAGGCCGAGCAACTGTTTGGCCGAGATACTGGTCTCCTCTTCGATTCGACGGATGCGTTTGCCGGCGACCTTCATTCGCGCGGCGATCTCGTGGAGCTCTGAGGGGTGTAGACCGAGGCGGCGACAGAGTTTGAACTCTTCCTCTTCGGTCATCCGCACCCCGCCGAACAACTCGCGGAACTCGTCGTGACCCATGCCGGCCCTGCGTTCGCAACGCTCGAGCTCGGATGTCGCTTGGCGCAGACGGCCGATGAGCTCGGCAAAGTCATTGACCATAGCGTCGATGCTGGCGCGCGAGAGTTGGATCCCGCGAAGCGTTTTGATCCGCTGGGCCTTGAGCAGCGCGAGTCCGGCATCGCGGCGTTCTCCGGGCTCGCTGGCTTCGAAGTCACGCTCCTCGGCCTGCAGCTGCTCGAGCGTCGCTAGTTGCCGATGCATCGTTTCGATCGCGCCCTCGTAGCTCCCCGTCATGTCGGCCTCGTTGATGTCGTCGGTGGCCGTGGCCGAACCGAAGACTTCACGTGGCCGCCGGCGGCCGATCGCTATCTCGCGGGCGAGTTCCTGGACAAATGGGATCGCCACCGGACTGCTGAGGATGATGGCCAACACCTCGCGCTCACCACTCTCGATCCGCTTGGCGTACTCGACTTCGCCTTCGCGTGTGAGCAGTGAGATCGACCCCATCCGCCGGAGGTACATCCGCACCGGATCGGAGGTTCGCGCCCGCTCGTCGGCGGCGGTCGGTTTCCCAGCTTTCGCCTTCGATGCGGTCGGCGACTTGGCCGGCACCGCGTCGATGAGTTCGACGCCTGAGCTGCGCAAGCGCTCCTTGAGCTGGCCGACCTCTTCGGCCGACACGAGCTCCGCGGGGAGTAACTCCTTGAGTTGGGCAAAGGTCAGATGACCTTTTTTCTTACCGAAGGCAACGAGCTGCTTGGTCAGCTTGTCGAGGTCAAAACCACGTGGTCTTTCGGACATCATGCACCTGGGCCGAGAATCGGGGAGCCAACACCTGTCACCTACCGGCGGTATCCGTGCAGTGGCACGGCTCGCAATGACAGGGCCGAGTCGTTGGGTGGCAAGAGTGTGTCACATCCTTGCGCGCGTCGTCGCAAAATCACGCGACCTTCAGGTCAGGCTTCAGGCAGACACATGCGTTGGCAGACGATGCCTGTGTTCAGATGTCCGAACGCGTGGTGTATCAACAAATTACGGGGCCCTGTGAGACACGTGTGTTGAGGCACGCCAGTATCTCCGCCGAACTTCTCACCGAGACGCGACGCCAGGCTTGTAAAGGTTTGTAACCTTTGATGCAGCACAGATGCATGGCCAAGACTCGGATCACGACCCGGAACCCGGCCCTCCCAGTTGCATGCATTTGCAATCCCACCGAAAACGCGGCCGGGAGGCGAGCCCGTGGATCTTCTCGACGTCGGCTCACCACCGGAATTACAGCTGTCGTCGACACGCGAAAAAAAGTCACGGCCCGCTAGTTCGCCGCGATCTTGACCGCGAGCAACTGGGTCGCGTCTTCTTTGGACACGCCGATGCGTTCGGCCAAGTCAAAAAACTCGTCGCGCTCGCGCTGCGCTCGGTGACTCTCACGCACCAAAGGCGCCAACTCGTGGAGCGCCGCTCGGCGCTGCGATTCGGGGAGCTCGCGCAACGACGCGACGACATCGTCGAGTTCGGGGGGTTCGGTCAACATCGACATCAGTTCGGAACGATCGCCGAGCGACACGGGCATGCGCGCGAGCAAATTTTCGAAGTGCACGGCTTCGTGAAAATCGAGGCGACCATCTAAATTGACAAACACCGCAGCCAGACTGACGGCGATGCGAGCGTACGCAGCAGCCTGTTCGGTCCACTCGTTGCGCCACGTGAACGCTTGCTCGAGCTCGATGCCAGCACGCACCGCGACCCGGTCGTGCTGGGACTCTTCGACATCGCTGCCAGCACCGTCGGCGAGTGCCACCTGCCAACTGCGCCACAACAACTCGCGGGCAAACCCGGCGGGTACCGGTTCGAGATCGGCAAAGATTTCTTCCAAGCGCTCCTGGTCGGACAGCACCTCCGCCCAGTAGTTGCGCTGCTCGGTCGAAATGCTGCTCGGCACCATCCGCATGACAGCGTCCCACTCGCCGATGTCGACAACCTCGTCGGCGTGGGCAATGAGGCCGCAACAGACGATCGTCCACCGATCCTCGACACTGAGCTGGCCATCGTCCATAGCGGAGTCATGGTAACGAAAAACCGTGCGTGTTGGATCCGGCGTTTTCGAGCCACCGTGCACCGAGGTGCACGCCCAAAAACATGACATACCGCGTATGCCTGACGCGACTCACTCGATCGCGTAGGCCACAGACTCGAGTGCGAGTGGTTGTGGTTTGGAGATCCACAAACTCGCGGGCAAACGCGCGAGGATAGCGAGGATCGGCCCGTACTGTGAACCAAACGCGATCGTCTCGGCCAGCGGCGCCGCCCCGCTCTCCGCCCGCAAAGGCACCGGAAGTTCGAGACCAAACAACGCTTGGATCTGGGCGAGCAATC
The DNA here is from genome assembly GCA_964621785.1 of uncultured Nannocystaceae bacterium. GTDB lineage: Bacteria > Myxococcota_A > Polyangia > Nannocystales > Nannocystaceae > JACKDW01. The sequence continues at coordinate 28,685 of CAZUPD010000088.1, read as the reverse complement.
CCGGTTTGGCCGGGTACTCGCCGATCTCGAACCGCCCGCGCGAGAGCTTCGCCAATTGTTGTGCCTGCAACACAGCCTCTCGCAACCCTCCGTAGCGATCGACCAGGCCAATTTCAGTTGCACGTACACCACTCCACACACGCCCACGTGCGAGGGCATCGACTTGGTCGAGTGTGAGGCCGCGGGCTGTCGCCACCCGTCCCGTGAACACCTCGTAGGATGCCTGGATCCCGGCCTGTGCGGCCTTGCGTTCATCTTCGGTGTACGGGTGAAACCACGAGTGCATCCCGGATCGCTTGCCGAGTCCGAGGCTGCTGCTCGACACACCAAACTTGGTCAACACACCCGAGAGGTCGACCTTGGGCAAGAAGATCCCGATGCTGCCTGTCCGCGTCGTCGCATCGGCGACGATGTACTGACCCCCAGTGGCCACGTAGTAACCCCCGCTCGCGGCCACATTGCCCATCGAGATCACAACTGGTTTAACGGCCCGCATGCGATCGAGTTCGCGGGCGATGTTGTCGGCACAAGCAACCGATCCACCGACGCTGTCGATCCGCACAACCACCGCCTTGACCCTTCGATCCTCGCGCAGACGTTGCAGCACCGGCACGATCGTGCGATCGCCCAACAATTTTTGTCCGACGATCGGGATATCGGCACTCTTGCCGGTGACCATCACCCCCTCGAGGTAGACGACCGCGACCTCTGGTTTGGGCCCAAAACTCGCACCGTGTTCGGGTCGTTGACTCGGCTCGCGCAACACGACCGGCCGCCGCAACCAGGCCTGGGCCGCAGCTTCGAGGGCATCGCGCTCGACCAGACCGTCGAGCAAGCGGACATCGATCGCCTTTTGCGGGGTAAACGGAGCCTTGTCGATCCAGTTGGCCACCACCTTGTCGGGATCGAGATGGCGATCTTTGCCGACCATGCGGACCACGTGATTGAAGATGTCCGTCGCGACCTGTTGCCGCTGACGCGCCGCCGGCTCACTCGGACCTGTCCGCGAGAACTGCTCGGGACGGGCCTTGTACTCGGCGATGCGGACAAACTCGGCCTTGGCCCCCAAGCGCGCCAGCAGATCTGCGTAGTAAAACACCGTCGAGTAGATCCCGACGATCGACAGACGCGAACGCGGATGGGCCCAAATCACATCGGCCGAACTGGCAAAAAAGTATGTCCGCAACGACCCGCCGCGAAGATAGATCGCAACCTTGCCCCCTGCCTCGCGCACGCGGTGAACCGCCTCCCGCAACTCCTCCGTTTGCGCCCACTTGAACTTAAAATCACTCGCGTCGAGAACAACTGCGGCCCCATTATATGCATACGCATCGAGTTTTCGGACCAACTCGAACATCCCGCGGTCGCCGCGATAGTCACCGAGCTCGAGCAGTACCACTTCCCGGGCTCGTCTCAACCGTTGGGGATACCGCTCACTCGAAACTCGGACCTTTGCGCCTGCACCGTGGAACGCAGAGCCACTGTTCGCCCCCAACACCGGACCCGCTGCGATCCCAACATGGGCGAGCTCGAGTTCGATTCCAGTCGAGATGCGAGCCGCCGGGCGATAGTTGCCGGGCGCATCGGGTGTGAAGTGGGCGTAGAAATCACCCTGTGCATAGGCAAAGATTCCGCGCCCGCCAAACCGTGTGCGCAGCCACGGCTGGGCAGGAGCCGCAAGCCGGATCTGTCCCTCGGGATCGTAGCGGGTCGCAAACCGACTCCCGAGCTCGACCTCCCACGCCCGCGTCCCGAGCGGGCGCACGGCGACCGCGGGCTCGAGACTCACAGGTTGCCGAAACGGAGCCAGTGTATCGCGACCGAGTCGAGGCACATTGAGGTTGCGTCCGACCAGCGCCAGCGACAAAAATCGATTGGCGCGGTAACTGATCGCGAGATCGACCTGGTTGGCGGGGGTGTACCAGTTGTCAGGCGAGACGAGGCGACTGTAGGACAGCCCGACGGAAAGTCCCGGCACCCACCGCATCAACGGCACCGCAAGTGAAAGCGTGACCTTGGAGTAGGGGAAATCAGCGCCCGCGAGCGAGTCGGCGAGCGTCGGCGGCAGGGTGTTCGGCCACAAAAACTGGTACCCGAGGCCCAGACTCAAAAATGGAGGACGCCGCGCGTTGCCCAACAACCGCATGGAGATCGGAATCCCGAGGAAAATCCCGGCACCGCCGCCTCGGTCACCTGACTCAGGGCGCATGTATGTAAAACCAGCTACACCGTTGATGCCCCGCAAGTACCCGAGGTTGGCTGGGTTTTGCACAACCGCCGTACCGTCACTCTCGCCGGCGACCGTTGTCCCCGGGAGCTCGACATCGCGGGTCAACGGCCGGCCTTCGCCGAAGACCGGATCCGCAGAGACGTTCGGTGTAGACACAAACAAACTTGCTCCGACGATGCCCGCGGCCACCAACTGAGTGCGCCGCATCCGGCGTTTGCCGCGAACAATCTGTTCCCGAACGACCAACGTTGCGATCATGTACCGCGGCGGGCATGCCCGTGTCACCTCGGATGTCGCCTCCCCTCGATGTCGAAGCCCCCCTGGGTTGCAACCCTGTGAAACCATTGGGCGCGAAACAATCACCTGGAGCGATACGTGAGGTGGGAGGTCGTTGACACGACCTGCTACCATTACCCGTGTGCAGCCGGAAGATCGCGTGCTCGCGCGGGTCGTTGACGTCCGCGACAATGGAATCTTTGTGACCTACAAGGGCCGCTCGGGCCTCGTCAACGTGACTGAGCTGAGTTGGGACGAACGGCGACCTGCCAACCCATTCGCATATGCAAACATCGGCCAGGAACTCGAAGTTGCGGTGACGGCCGTCGGCGAAACGAGCTTTGGTGCCTCACTCAAACGCCTCGAGCCCGGGGGAGATCCGTGGCGGAAAATACATGTCGGGATGCACATACGCGGACGGACGCGTGATCCGCTTGCATGGGGCCAGTTTGCCGAGCTCACGCTTGGACTCGTCGCGCTGATCCTCGGGGAGACGTTGCCAGCCAGCCGCGAGTTTGGGTTCGAGGTGGCGACGGTCGATCGCAATCGTCGGCACGTACATGTCCGACTGCGTCCCCCGTACGTTTCGGTAGCGGACCCGCCTCTCCCGGGCGTTCCCAATTTTTAGGCGGGAAGACCTTGGCCTTCACAAGCGAGCTGTACATGTTTGAGCGGACAGATCCACGAGCGGGCTCCGTCGAGATGTGTCACTGCAACCAGGCCACCGTACAGCCGTCTCCGCCCTCGCGCGGGAGCCCGGTCCGGACTTCGCGAACGCAATCCTGACGCGCGAGATACTTCCGGACCACGCTGCGCAGCGCACCGGAGCCGTATCCGTGGGCGATCACCACCACATCCTGGTCGCGCTGCAACGCCTCGCTCAAAAACCGGTCGAGGGTCAACTCGACCTCATCCGCCCGTTGCCCGCGGACATCGACACAGTTGTCGACGCTCTTAGTGACCTGCTTGGGCTGGTCGCCAAAATGCTCGGCCGCCGTCTGCTCGGCCGCCTGGGCGACACTCCAACTGTGGATCGGATCGGCCTTGGTAGGCTTGACTTTGGTCCGGGAAACCTGACGTTCGGCCAGCGGTCGTAACTTGTCTTTTGGGACAGTTGTCCGCACGGTCCCCAGTTGGACCACAACCTTGTCGCGCTTGACCTCGACCACCTCGCCGACCGCATCGACCGTGGTGACATGGACCCGCTCGCCGACCTCGAGTTCCGTGGGAGGCTTGCCAGGTGCCTTCTTGACCGGTTCGCGGGCCTCGACCAGCCCCGACTTTGCACGTCGTGCAGTACTGGCGGCCTCATCGATCGCCTGTTGAACCTGCTCAGGATCGGCCGCACGTTTTCGCAGCGCCTTGCGCTGGCGGGTCAACTCGGCGCGCAGGCTCTGGAGCTCACTGGCGGCCTCGTCATAGGCTTTTTGCTTGCGACTGCGAGACTTGCTCACGGCCGCGGCTTCGCGCTTTTGCACCCGAGCGATTCGACGTTTGAGCTCGACCCGATCCTCCTCGAGTTGTTCTCGCGTCGCGATCAACTTCTCGCGCGCGTCCTGTAACTCGCGCATCAGTGTATCCACACGTAACGTTCCCTCGGCGACTTTGGCCTTGGCATCGTTTAAAACCTCGGCAGGGAGGCCCAATCGCTGGGCGACTGCGAGGGCCGACGATGCCCCCGGCAACCCCAGGGTCAGGCGAAAGGTCGGCTCCATACGGTCGATATCAAAGCCGACCGCTCCGTTGGCAAACTGATGTGGACGGTCGGCGGCCAACAACTTCAAACGTTCGTAGTGGGTCGTGCAGACCACTGTTGCCCCACGATCCACGAGGTGAATGAGGATCGATTCGGCCAGTGCCGCCCCCTGCTCGGGTTCGGTTCCGACAGCGATTTCATCGAGTAGGACCAAGGTCCCCGCCGGGTCCTCGGCGGCACTTTGCAAGGCCTCTTGGACATGTCGGATGTGCGCCGAGAACGTGCTGAGGTTCTTTGAGATCGACTGGTCGTCGCCGACATCGGTGACGACGTGGCGAAAAAGTGGCAGCGTCGCACGTGTACGCGTCGGCAGGCGCAACCCAGCTTGGGCCATCAACACACACAACCCCAGGGTCTTGAGCGACACGGTTTTTCCCCCGGCATTGGGACCGCTGATGATCAGCGCCTTGCCAGGATCGAGCGAGATGTCGTTGGGAACCACATCCACGCCTGCGAGCAACATCAGCGGATGCCGTGCGCCGGGCAACAGCACCGGCTCGGAAGCGTTTTCCGCGTCTTCGCTTGGGCGCGCTTCGGGGGCGACCAACTTCGGCGCCACACCAGCGACTGCCTCGGACAACTTTAACTTTGCATGTACAAAATCGAGCTGGACGAGCACTTGTTGATTGATCAGCAACGGATCGGCCTGTTCGCCCACCTTCGCGGTCAGCTGTTCTAAGACCTTTCGCTCCTCACGGCGGGCTTCGAGTTGGGCCGCCCGCAGGTTGTTATTGTCGTCGACCAACGCCGCCGGTTCGATAAACAGCGTGCCGCGGCCGGATGAACTGTGGATGATGCCGGCCACCGCCCCACCCTTGGAGTAGGCATCGGAGCGGACCGGCAACACCATCCTGCCCTCGCGCTCGGTCCAATAACGGTCCTGCAAACACTCGGCGATCGCCGGTGTGCGCAACATTTTTTCAGCCCGCCGGACCAAGGCCTGACGCAGACTCCTGACCCGCGTGCGTGCGCGGTGCAGCGCTGGACTGGCGTGATCGACCACCCACGGTTCGCCCCCGGGACCCGACGCTCCGATCGCCCGACTCAAGGCGTCGGCGAGCGATCGCAGGGGCAACAACTGCCCGATGACCTGTGCGATCACCTTCACACCGCGGTGATCTGCATCGTGTTCCTGCGCATATACACACAAATCGACAGCGATGGCGACGGCTTGAAGTTGACGGCTGACTTCCAACAGCACGGCTGGACCCAACAGCGATCCTGCGCGCGCGAGGGAGATCGCCTGGTCGATCTCGCTGATCTCGACCAGCGCAGCTGCAAATGTGCGGGAGCTTCGTGGAGCGTCTCCATCTCCGTGGGGTGCATTGGCTGCAAGTGCATACATCCGCTCGAGTCCGTCGAGCTCGCGCAATAACTCGCGGGCGCGGCCGAGATCCGTGGCGCGTTCAAACACCGGCGTATCGCTCGAAGCCCCCCACACCCCGCCTTCCCAAACCACGAGTTGTTCATGCTCCAAGGCGGCCTTGGCCATGGGCGTGTGCAGATGCTCCGCCAGATGCTCACACAGCGAGAGCCACCCGAGGTGGTGGAGGGCTGCGCTTTGGAAGGAGTCTGCCATCGGCGGATTATGCCGAAACGCGCCCGACATGCAACCTGTCTCAATGAACATCTCTATGGGTACGACGAATCGCGCGGACGCAGCGATGATTGTCGCGCGAGTTCCGTCGCGTCACTTCGCTTCCGAGACAACCGCGCACAGGTGACAGGACGCGGATTTTTGATCGCAATACTGAGACATGCAAGGGACATTCGGGCACATGCAAGCATTTGCGGGCCGGACACACCCACACAGCGTCGATCTCCACCGCGGACTTGAGCGAATTTTTTGGTAGGCACCTATGGGGCAAAGGCGATAGCGTATGGCCCCCACGGCGATGCTTTATCTGTTGACGCTCATCATCGTGCAGAGTGTGTTCTGGGCCCTGCTCTCGGGGCAGTTCCACAACACCCTGCTGCTGTCCACAGGCGCCGCCAGCATCCTGTTTACCGCCTGGCTGGGCCAACGCATGCAGATCGTCGATCGCGACACCATGCCCCATGCTTCGTGGTTTCGGCTGGTGGTCTACATTCCCTACCTCCTGTGGGAAATCATCCTCTCCAACTGGGATGTCATGAAACGCGTCTGGGCCCCCGGTGCGCCCATCGACCCACGCATGATCAACATCCCCTACGGGACCAAAACAGCCTTTGGCACCACGACCTACGCCAACTCGATCACCCTGACCCCTGGGACAGTTACAGTCGAGATCGGCGACGACGACATGACCATCCACGCACTCACGCAGGAAGCCGAAGACGGCCTGCGCGAGGGGACGATGGAGGCGAAATGCAAACAGCTGGAGGGCACGAGTTAGGATGTTTCTAGCAGCAACCTTCGCGCTGCTGGTCGGCCTGTTGATGATCCTCGTGCGGGCCGTCAAGGGACCCACGGTGTACGACCGCATCCTCGCGGTGAACGCCATGGGTACCAAGACGGTCATTTTGGTGACGCTGCTGGGTTACGTCAGCGGCCGCACCGAATTCCTCGACATGGCGATCGTCTACACGCTGATCAGCTTTATCACCACCATTGCCATTTTGAAGTTCATCCAGAAGGGGCGGTTGGACTGATGGCGTGGAACGAAATCATCTGTGCAGTCCTGTTGGCGGTCGGCGTGCTGATCTCACTGACCGGGTCCCTCGGACTTTTGCGGTTTCCCGACTTCTACACGCGTCTGCACACGGCCGGGAAGACCGATTCGCTGGCGCAGCTTTGCATCTTTGTCGGGCTTGCGTTTATCGACCAGGTCACCGTCGACGGGGTGACCTACGCGGTCGATCCACTGATCCGCATTAAGTTGATCATGGTGGCCCTGCTGTTGTTTTTCACCGCGCCCACGGCCACCCACGCGATCACCAAGGCGGCGCTGCTCGACGGTGTCTCCCCGTGGAAGAAAGGAGAGCCGCCGAAATGAGCGAAGTGTTGATGATCGACAGCGTGCTGTTGCTGCTGGTCGCAGTCACAGCCATCGCGGTCGTCGAAGTCCGCAGCCTCTACGCCGCGGCCATGCTCTCGGGCATCTACAGCCTGTTGATGGCCCTGGTTTGGGTGAATATGCACTCGATGGACGTCGCCTTTACCGAGGCGGCGGTCGGCGGCGGGATTTCGACGATCCTTCTCATCGGAACCTTGGTTCACACCGAACGCGAAGAGAAAAAACGCGAGAGGCGGATCAACTGGGGGGCCCTTCTGGTCACGGCTGTGACCGGGGCAGCGCTCGTCTACGGCACCCTCGACATGCCGCGGTTTGGCGACCCCAATGCTCCGATCCACAAGTTGCGCGTCCCCGAGATGCTCAATCAGACCGTCGGCATGACCGCGGGGGCAGCCAACAAACAGCCGCCTCCGCCCGGGTTCACACCGCGTGCGTCCCTCGAGTTGCCGCTCGGCCACAAACAGGCCTACGCGGCCCAGCGCCGGCAAAGCAGCGCCCAGGCCAAACTCGATGCGGCCGGAGCGGGACATGGTGGTCACGGGGGCGAGGCAGCCGATGCACATGCAACAGAACAGCATCACGATACCGCCCACGCCCATCCGGTCGACGACTTCAACGGCCACGTGCCCAACTCGGTGACCTCGCTGCTGGCGGCCTACCGCGGGTACGACACCATGTTCGAGACCGCGGTCATTTTCACAGCTGGCGCCAGCCTGATCCTGTTGCTGCGCCGGCGCAGAAGGCCGGGAGAAACGTTGCCTGCACAACAAAGTGCCAACCTGTCCGACCAGGTCATCCTGCGCGTGATGTGCAAACTGTTCATCCCGTTCATCCTGATCTTTGGCCTCTACGTCATCTCCCACGGCGAAATTGGCCCGGGTGGTGGCTTCCAGGGCGGGGTGATTTTGGCCACCGCGTTCATCCTCTACGGCCTCATCTTCGGCCGGCCAGAGCTCCATCGCGTGGTGCCCGAAAAGCTCACCGACATCCTCTCCGTCGGCGGCGTGCTGCTGTACGCAGGCGTCGGTGTGGTCACCATGCTGCGCGGCGGCAAGTTCCTCGACTACGGATTTTTGAATCCTGCGAGCCCCGGCGACGGTGAACCGCTGGGCATGACGCTGGTCGAGTGGGGCGTGGGGATCACCGTGTGTACGGTGATGATCACGATCTTCAACCAGCTGGCCGAGGAGGAATCGAAATGAACGACGTCCTCGAGATCTACAACTACTGGATCTACATCGTTTTGATGATGGTCGGGTTTTACGGCGTCATCGCCAAACGCAACCTGATCAAACAAGCCATCGCCCTCGGTCTGTTCCAGACGGGCATCTTCCTATTCTACATTTCGATGGCGGTGGTCGACGGCGGCACAGCACCGATTTGGATGTCCGAAGGGGCAACCAAAGTGCCGGACCCGCTGGCGTTTCCCGCTGTCTACGACAACCCTCTGCCCCACGTTTTGATGCTCACGGCCATCGTCGTCGGCGTCAGTATTCTCGCGGTGGCACTCGCCATCATCATCAACATCCGCCGCGCCTTCGGGACGATCGAGTACGACGAGATCTCTCGGATCGAGCGCGAGATGGAAGCCCGTGAAGCCAGGGAGGCGGCCCAATGATCCCCTTCGACGAGCTTGTCACTGACAACCTGCCGGCCCTTGTGGTCATCTTGCCGCTGTTGGGTGGCCTATTGGCCTCGGTCATGGGGCGGTTTGCCTGGCTGTGGTCGACCATCATCACCGGCTGTGTCTTCCTCCTCACGTACACCCTGTTTACGGCGGTCCAGGGCGGCCCACCGCTGCACTACGAGTTTGGCAACTGGCCGTACCTGTGGGGCATCGCCTACAAAATCGACCTGCTCAACGCCTTCATCCTGTTGGTCGTCTCGGGCATTGCGTTTATCACCACGATCTACGCCAAGCTCAGCGTCGAGGATGAAATCCCCGAAGACCGCCACAACTTCTTTTACACGGTCTGGCTGCTGGCAATTACGGGCCTTTTGGGCATCACCATCACCGGCGATGCCTTCAACGTCTATGTGTTGCTCGAGATCTCGTCGCTGACGATCTACGCCCTCATTGCGATGGGCAAAGACCGCGACCCACGGGCGCTCACGGCCAGCCTGCGCTATCTGATTTTGGGCAGCGTCGGCGCGAGCTTCATCTTGCTGGGCATCGGCTACCTGCTGATGGTCACCGGCACCCTCAACATGGCCGACATGCATATGCAGCTGATGGCCCTGCCCGAGGCGACGCAAAACCGCACGATCTTAGTTGCATTTGCATTTTTGCTCACGGGCCTGAGCCTCAAGATGGCCCTGTTCCCGCTCCACACCTGGTTGCCCAAGGCCTACACGTTTGCGCCCTCGGCCGTCACCGCCATGGTCGCGTCCACGGCCACCAAGGTCGGCGTGTACATGGCGTTCCGGTTTTTGTTCACGATCTTCGGCTACAAGTTCACGTTTATGGACATGCCGTCGTATCAGATCCTGATCATCTGCGCGGCGGTCGGGATCATCATGACGGGACTGTCGGCGATCCGGCAGACCAACGCCAAAAAGCTGCTCGCCTACTCCTCGGTTGGTCAAATCGGCTACATCGTCGCCGGCTTTGCCCTCGCCAATCCCCAGGGCGTGGCCGGGTCGCTGGTCCACATCTTCAATCACGCGGCCATGAAGGGCGGCATGTTTATGGCCCTTGGGGCAGTCGCTTACCGGGTCGGCGGGACCAACATGAAGGACCTGCGCGGGCTCGGCAAAACCATGCCCCTGACCGCCGGGTGTATCACCGCCGGCGCCCTTGGGCTTATCGGCTTTCCCATGACCGCCGGGTTTGTCAGCAAGTGGTACCTGGTCCAAGGGGCACTCGCCGGTGGAAGTTGGCTACTCGCCTTCACCATCCTGGTCGGCTCGCTGCTCGCGGTTATCTACTCGTGGAAGATGATCGAGGCGATGTACTTCCGCGAACCCGAGGGCAAAACGGCCGAGGCCACCGAGGCGCCCTACATGCTGGTGCTGCCGACGATGGCCCTGATCGGCATCTCGATCTACTTCGGCATTGATGCCGAGTTCACGGCCGGCACCGCCCTCAAGGCCGCAGCCGCGTTGCTCCCGGGAGGTGTCCCATGATTCAGCTGGAAATCCTCGACCAGTTGCCGCCACCGTTGCTGGCACTGATCATTCCGACGGTCGGCGCCTTTTTGATCGGGCTGTTGGGTCGCTGGCCCAACCTGCGCGAGGCCGCCACCCTGATCACCGCCTTCCTCCTGTTTGGCGTCGTCACCGGTATCTACACCGGCATCATCGACCCGACCTATTGGACAGCTCCGGCGGCCGACTACTGGACCCCGACCGCGAGCACGGCCCCGATCGTGCTGGTCGAAATGCTCCCGGGCATCGAGCTCAGCCTCAAGGTCGAGCCGCTGGGGATGGTCTACGCGATGATCGCAGCGACGCTGTGGATCCTCAACTCGCTGTACTCGATCGGCTACATGCGGGGCAACAAGGAGAAGCACCAAACCCGCTTCTACATCTGTTTTGCCCTGGCGATCGCCTCGGTCATGGGGATCGCGTTCTCGGCCAACATGTTCACACTGTTCGTCTTTTACGAGATGCTCAGCCTCACCACCTACCCGCTGGTGGCCCACAAAGGCTCGCCCGAAGCTGTGCGTTCGGCCAGGACCTACCTCGGCCTGCTCGTCGGGACCTCGGTCGGTCTGCTGTTGCTCGGCCTCATCGCCACGTGGTTTATCACCGGCGACCTGACCTTTCAGCCCGGTGGTGTATTCACCAAAGTCCTGGCCAACGGCACCCTGACCGCCCCCGTACTCGGACTGCTGTTCTTCCTCTACATGTACGGGATCGGCAAGGCTGCCTTGATGCCGATCCACCGCTGGCTACCCGCGGCGATGGTCGCCCCGACCCCGGTCAGCGCCCTGCTCCACGCCGTCGCCGTGGTCAAGGCGGGCGTGTTCTCGGTCGTCAAGGTCATCATCTACCTGTTTGGAACCGCCAGCCTGGTGAGCACGGCCCAGGGCGAGTGGCTGATCTACATTGCAGGTGCATCGATTTTGATCGCGTCGATGATCGCCCTGTTCCAGGACAACCTCAAACGCCGGTTGGCCTATTCGACGGTTTCGCAGCTGTCGTACATCACCATCGCCGCGGCCATGCTCTCGCCGATGGCCCTGATGGCGGCCGCGATGCACATCGCCGCCCATGCATTTGGCAAGATCACGCTGTTTTTCGCCGCCGGCTCGATCTACACAGCCGCGCACAAAAAGAACATCAGCGAGCTCGACGGCATCGGCCGGCGGATGCCGTTTACGATGGGTGCATTTACAATCGGTACACTGTCGATGATCGGAGTCCCGCCGACGGCCGGGTTTATCAGCAAGTGGTACCTCATCAGCGGGGCCTGGGAAACGGGCTACGACTTTGTCCTGGTCGTGATTTGCTGCTCGACCCTACTCAACGCGGCCTACTTTTTACCGATTGTCTACCGCGCGTTTTTCAAACCGCCGCCAGACGACGACCACCCCCACGGCGAGGCACCCTGGCCGATCGTCGTGGCCGTGTGTGCGACCGCGGCCGGAACCGTGGCGATGTTCTTCTACCCGGATGTCGCCCTTGAGCTCGCCCTTCAGATCCAGCGAGGTTTGCCATGAGTGACAACAAATCGCTCGTCGAAAAGATGCGGGAGCCGTGGGCCGACCTGCTCGAGCAACATCCACAGGGGGTCAAACGCTTTTGGTACGGCGGAGGGCTCGTGCTCGCGTTGCTGGCTGCAGCCGATGCGTTTGTCCACCACCACCACCACTTCGACCACGCACTCGGGGGTTACGACGGCAAGCCGACATTCTTCTGGGTCTACGGGTTTGCCACCTGCGTGATTATGGTGGTCGTCTCCAAGAAGGTCGTCGGCCTGTTGCTGCAACGAAAGGACACCCACTACGATGGTGATTGATTTCCCACCCGGGTTGATCCTCGTTTTAGGGGCCTTCATCCTCCCGTTTACCCGCGGCCCGCTGCGCTCGCTCGTCAGCGTAGTGCTCCCTGCCCTCACGCTCATGGCCATTTGGACAGCCGTGCCCGAGGGCCACATCGTGACGCTGCCGTTTTTAGATGGCCTTTCGCTCACCCCGCTGACCTGGCATCCACTGGGCACCGAGGCCATCGGTCCCGAGGGCTTTGCCCCGCCGTCGGCCACCCGGGTGTTCGCCACCATCTTTGCCCTGATGGCCACCGTCGGCGCACTTTTTAGCCTCAAGCAAGATGACCCGACCGAGTTGCCAGGCGCGTTTGTCTATGCCGGCAGTGCCATCTGCGTGACATTTGCCGGCGACATCCTCAGCCTGTTTGTGTTCTGGGAACTGATGGCGCTCGGATCCACGCTGGTGGTCTGGAGCGGCAAGTTCAAAGGCACACCGAAGGCCGGGATGCGCTACGTGTGTGTACACCTAGTCGGCGGTGTGATTTTAATGGCCGGGATTTTGGCCCACGCCATGCCGCTGATCCACGACCCCGCGGTCCTCGATCCGTTGGCGCTGCACCACTATGCGATGGGTCCCCTCGGCTTCGACGGCATGACCCTTTCGCTAGGTTCAGCGGATGTCAGTGGGCTGGGTACCTGGCTGATTCTAATCGGCATTTTGGTCAACGCCGGTGCGCCGCCCCTCGGCGCATGGTTGCCCGACGCCTACCCCGAAGCCTCGCCCTTCGGCACCGTGTTCCTCTCGGCGTTCACCACCAAGACGGCCGTGTATGTCCTGTTGGTCCTGTTCGCCGGGGCCGAGCTGCTGATCTACATCGGCTGCATCATGGCCGTATACGGGATTGTCTACGCGATCCTCGAAAACGACATGCGGCGGATCCTGGCCTACTCGATCATCAACCAGGTCGGGTTCATGATCTGCGGGATCGGGATCGGTACCCAGCTCGCGCTCAACGGTGCCAGTGCACATGCATTTGCCCACATCATCTACAAAGCACTGCTGTTGATGTCGGCCGGGTCGGTCCTCTACATGACCGGCAAGCGCAAGTGCACCGACTTGGGCGGCCTGTACCACACCATGCCGGTCACCATGTGGTGCGGCATCATCGGTGCCCTCGCGATCTCGGCGTTCCCGTTCACCTCGGGCTTTACGACCAAGTCGATGATCACCGATGCAGCCTCGCACGAGCATTTGGCGATGGCCTGGTACGTATTGATGGCCGCCTCGGCGGGCGTGTTCTTGCACGCCGGGATCAAGTTCCCGTGGTTTGTGTTCTTCCAAAAAGACCGCGGGCTGCGGCCCAAGGATCCGCCGATCAGCATGCAGGCGGCGATGGTGATTTTCGCGTTCTTCTGCATCCTGCTGGGCGTCTACCCCGATCCGCTCTACAACATCTTGCCCTACCAAGTGCCGATCCCCGAGGGGCAAAACCTCTACCAGGCAATGACCGGCGCACCTGTCTACTCGGTCAGCCACGTGGTCGCCCAACTGCAGTTGTTGATGTTCTCGGGCCTGGCGTTCTTCCTGTTGTTGCCGATGCTCAAGCGCACGCTGACCATCACCCTCGACAGCGACTGGTTCTACCGCAAGCTCGTCCCCGGGCTGTGGAAGCACATCATCTTCCCGCCGATCAAAATCCTCGGGCTCCTCTACCACGGGTTTTTGGAGGACATGCCCAAATGGCTGGCGACGATTGTCCGGATCAACCCCGACGGCAAGCGTTTTGACCTGTTCCGTTCGTGGACACTGGGGGCGGCGATGGTGCTGACCACACTGATGCTGTTTGTGTATCTCGTCTACGGGTTTACGCAGTAGGGCCTCGCAGCACGCACGGGGCAAAACCGACAATCGCACGCGTTCGACTGTGCTACTGTCGGCTTGCTCTGTCCGCTCAAGGACAGGATCCGCTGCGTGTTCAACCCCTCATCCGCCCTGCAGTACATGCGACAATATTTTGTACCTGCATCGATTCTGGCAGCTCTCAGCGCCTGCGCGAGCAATCCTCCGGTTCCCGACGACCCGACCACAAAAACCTGTCGCGCTGCCGAACGTGTCGCCGCGGTGCAGTTCACGGGCTGGACAGGCGAAGTCTTGCCGATGGGGGGAGAACTCGCCTGTAGCGTCCCTGCCCCGCTCGTCGCGTTTGCGGAGTCGGGGATTGCCTCTGCGGAACTCCAGCCGTTTTGGGACGCGGCTTGCCCAGCGAAGACACCGGTACAGGAACTTCCCGCCGCCACCGACGGTGCCGCTCGGCAAAAGTTGTTTGCCGACTGTGGCCTCGAACGCCTCGGACTTTCGGACGGTCATTTTGCATATGCATCAGGTCGCCCCCTGGTCGCGGCCATGGCCTACGCGTGGTTGCTGGCCGGTGATGTCCCCGAAGCCGAAGCACAGCCTCTCGCGCAAAAAATCGCTGGGGACCCGGTATTTGTACCCCCGGCCGAAGATGGCTTTGCCCTGCTCTCGCTCCCGGTTGCGCCCCGATCTCCCCAGGACCTCCGCCGTCCCCACGTCATCGCCGGTGGGCGACAGTTCTACGCCGGACAACAACCCGACCGCGTGCTCGGGCCGATTCACCCACCGACCGATCAGGGTTTCCTCAATGACAGGCTCGAAGCGGTATACACGCTCCCCGCACTCACTGCTGCCGATCCGACCGCACCGCCGTTGACCAGCCCGCCGGGCCATACCGGCCTGCTCACCTCGTTCGCGCTTGACCGCACCACACGCGTCGGGACGCTGCGCAATCTGTTGGCGACCTTTGCCGATCCTGGGACTGCGGTCGAGATCGTCGGACGCAGCGGTGAGCACGGACTGACGTCGGTTCCCATTGTATACGCAACAAATCGGTCTACCGCCACCTACCGCCTCGATATCCGCCACAACGGACTCAACCTGTGGAAAGACGGCAACCGTATCGATCCACTGGACGGCTGTCCCAAAGACGGCCCGACGCTGTGCCTGCAACAAGGGCCGTATGTTTCGCAGCTGAAAACGCCGTTGGTGTCGACGTCGGTCCCCGATCTGTTGGCGAGTTATCAGCCTGCCAGGCTCGCCGGCCAGATCGAAGCTTCGGGCGGCGATGCCCCGCGAGTGTTGCACATCGATGTCGCCGACGAGTTCCCCGTCGAGTTTGTGGTACAGACGCTCGCCGCTATTGGAGCCTTTGCCGGCGAAACGCCACCGACGCTCGCACTGGCGATCGACTTTGCCCCGTGTCTCTCGCCGCCAGCGGGCATGGTGTGTGTCCCCGGTGGCCCGGTGATCGTCGGCAACGACAAGGGCCCGCCCGAAGAGCGCCCGCGGCGAGAGCTTGTACTTTCAACTTTTTACATCGACAAACTCGAAATCACGACCCGCGAGTTCGATGCCTGCTCGGAGGCCGGCGCCTGCAAGCGTCGGATCAATGGCCATCAAAACATCATGAAACCGTTTGTCGGGCCCGACCAACCGGTGGTCCCGATCGACTGGCCGCGGGCGCAGGCCTACTGCGCCTTTCGGGGCAAGCGCCTGCCGACCGAGTGGGAGTGGGAGAAGGCAGCCCGCGGCCCCGACGGCGAAATGTACCCGTGGGGCGACGACGAGCCGACCTGCGACCGTGCCCAGTACCGTGAATGTGCACCATTTGGGTGTACACCCTACCCCGGGTTTGAAAACCGTTGGGACTGTCCGGTCCACAACACCAAACCTGTCGGCACCTACCCCGCCGGGCACTACGGGATCCACGAGATGGCGGGTAACGGCTACGAGTGGACGTCTTCTGCCGGGGTCGAGTTAATCGCCGAGTGTGGAGATGCATGTAACGGCACCGATCCCCGGGGTAAATGCGACGGCGCATTCCCCTGTGAAGACCTGCGGATGCTACGCGGAGGCTCGTGGTGGTGGCCCAAAAACCGCATCCGCGGTAGTCACCGCCGGGTCGAAAAGGTGCAGACACATGGACATCGGCTCAGCGGACGCTGTGTCACCACGACACCGGTACTGTCCGCATTTCCACCGGCACATATGAAGGTGTCTCGTCACCAGCCGCCCGAGCTCAAGCCACTGACCCCGGACCAACAATCCATCCTCGCCCAGGTCACGCCCGATCCGATCGAAGAGAAACAAATTTGTAGTGCCAAGGTTCGCGAGCAATGGGCCGAAGCGGTGAAAAAAGGCGGCCGATCGACGACCGAGTGCCGCGATCCCTATCCCTACATCATGCCCAACGAGCCGCGTGGACATGTTTGGCGGCAGTTTTTCAAAAACCTCGGCGGCAGCTATCTCGGGGTCGGCAGCGATCAAAACTACAGCTACATCGCCCACGCGCGTTCACAGTTTGCGTGGGTGATGGACTACGATCCTCGGGTCGTCCGCCAACATCTGTTGCTGCGCGCCTTGATTCTCCACTCCGAAACCCCGGACGAGTTTGTCGCCAAGTTTGCCCCCGAAAATGTCCGCTCGTCGTCGCAGCTGCTGCGCAAGATCTTCAAGGATCACCCGCAAAAGACATTGATCGTCAACGGCTTTACGCGCAACAGCACAAAGCTTCACAGCTATTTTCAGACCCAGCGATTTCCGTTTCGCAAGGCGCCGGAGTTTGGTTGGCTGCGCAACGCTAGGAATTTCTCGTACATCAAAAAGATGTATGAACAAGGTCGACTCAATGTACTCGCGGGCGATCTGTTGGGTACCAAGGCAATCGCTACGGTCAGTGCCGCCACCGAGGCGCTCGGCCACCCGCTGCGGATCTACTACTCGTCCAACGCCCCCTCGGCCTGGGGTGGTGAGATGACAGCTGCCTACCGCAAAAATGTGCTGGGGATGCCGTTTGATGCCCGGTCGCTGGTGCTGCAGACGAACAATCAAGGCGGCTTTCGCCAAACCGGTTACTGGCATCACAACGTCGCCTGGGGCTTGCATGTGCAACAGCTTTTGGCGTTGCCCGGATACGATCACCTCTCGAAGATACTGGTCGGGCGCATCCCGACCGACGATGGCGACATGACCACCCTCGGCATGCCCGATCAGCTACCTCCGCCTCCGCAATGACGTCGCGGTTGTCCGTCGCGTTCGAGGTTGTAGGTCCCGCCGAGTCGCCCACACGATGCGCGCGGATCGTTCGCATCATCGCGCTAGCGAGTTTTGGCCCCACCGCCCGAGAACTTCGTTGTATATACCATGCCACGGCTGCGCTTGTGGGGGCAAAAATCACCGGCCGTTCGCGGAGCAGCCCCCGCAACAAGAGGGCGGCACACTGGTCGGCAGGACGATGGTCGCCTCGGAAGTTTCGCCGATGTGAACGGCTGCTCGTCGGTCCGCTCGCACTCGAGAACGGTGCGTCCGAACGCTTCGACCGTCCCGCGTCACAACTTGTGTTTGGGTCGCCTCCGCTTGGCGAAAAAACTGCGAGCGCGGTCAACCAGGCACACGGGCGTGCGAAATCACAGGCAACAAACGCGTTCGAGAGGTTCCACAGCCCGTGACGATTCGTTGAGCTGGCGTGATTGGATTGCCATCGCTTGCACGCTGTATCCCGTCGAAGTTGCTCCTTTCTCGGTTTTGTCGCATCCCGTCGCAGGCCTCCGGTTCACGAGATCCAGATGTTGTCGGTTCGGAGATGTCGACATCCGCCGCCGCCACGGTCCAGCACGCCGACACAATCCCGAGGTCCCGTGGTATGTAGGCCGCGTGTTTGACACGATTTCCAAGGGATTTCGCGCTGCCCGTGACCGTCTGACCGGCCAGGCAGAACTCACCGAACCGATTGTCAACGCTGCGCTCAAAGATGTGCGCATGAGCCTGCTCGAGGCCGATGTCGAATTCTCGGTCGTCAAACGGTTTTTGGCCGCGGTCAAGCAAAAAGCCCTGGGACAGAAAGTCCGCCTCACCGCCAAGTCGAAGGACCAAACCCTGCGGGTCAAACCCGAGGACCACTTTGTCCAGATCTGTCACGACGAGCTAGTCGAGTTGATGGGTCCGGTCGACACCTCGATCGACCGCGCGCGCAAGGGGACCACCGGGATCATGATGGTCGGCCTGCAGGGGTCGGGTAAAACCACAACCTCGGGCAAGCTCGCACGCAAGTTCCAAAAATCTGGCTTCAAAGTCATGCTCGTCGCCGCCGACGTCTACCGCCCTGCCGCGGTCCATCAGCTCAAGGTCTTGGGTGAGCAACTCGGTGTTCCGGTGTACCACGAGGAGGGCGAGGACCCGGTCGATATCTGTGCAAATGCAACAGATCAGGCCGCCGTCCAAGGTTGCGACTTTGTCATCTACGACACCGCCGGGCGCCTGAGTATCGACGAGACCCTGATGGAGGAGCTCGAGGACATTCGCACCCGTGTACAGCCGGCCAACACATTTTTGGTGATCGACTCGATGACCGGCCAAGATGCGGTGACCACCGCGCGAGCGTTTGATGAGCGGATCGACATCACCGGCGTGGTGCTGACCAAACTCGACGGCGATGCTCGGGGGGGTGCGGCCCTTTCGGTCAAGGCTGTCACCGGCAAACCGATCAAGTTCCTCGGCATCGGTGAGTCGCTCGACAAGCTCGACGAGTTCCGCCCCGAAGGCCTCGCCGGCCGGATCCTCGGCATGGGCGACCTGCTAGGCCTGATGGACGACTTTCAAAACGTCGTCGACGAGGAGGAAGCCGCCAAAGATGCTGCCAAGATGTTGGGTGGCAACTTCACGATGGATGATTTCCTCAAACAGATCAAAACCATCCAGAGCATGGGGCCGATGAAGGACATCCTCGAGAAGATGCCTTTGGGCAATATGCTCGGGGTCGACCTCCCGCCCGAGGCCCTCGAAAAAGCGGCCGACGACGGCGAGTTGGTCAAGGTCGAGGCGATGATCCGGTCGATGTCCAAGCGCGAGCGCGAGACCCCCGAGCTGTTTTTGGATACCGACGAATCCGATGTTCCCGCCCACTCCAAGCTCAGTCGACGCAAACGACGGACAGCCCGCCGCGCCCAGCAAAAACTCGACGATCCGACCAAGCTCGAGGCGCGCGACTTTGTCGGCAGCCGGATCGCCCGGGTCGCCCGCGGCAGCGCCCACGAAGATCAGGAAGTTCGCGACCTGATCTCGCGGTTTTTGGTGATGCGCAACATGATGAGCCAGTTTGGCGACATGTTTGGCGGCCTGTTCCCGGGGATGGGTGGCGACGATGGCGGCGGAGGTCTGTTTGGCAACCTGCCCGGGTTCAAACAACTCAAACAGCTCAACTCCGTTCGCAAGATGCTGCAAAACCCCCAGGCGATGCAGCAGATGATGCAGAGCCTCGGTGGCGGCATGCCCGGAATGGGTGGCATGCCCGGTATGCCCGGCGGTATGCCCGGTATGGGCGGCATGCCCGGATTCCCCGGTCTGGGCGGCATGCCCGGCATGCCCGGCATGCCCGGAATGCCAGGCATGCCCCAACCCGGCCCGGCACCGAGCAAAGGTAAGAGCAAGGGTGGAAAGTCAAAAAAAGGCAAACGCAAACGCGGCAAACGTTGAATGCGGCTCGCCCCTGACCTTCGTTTCGTCGCGTCTGCGACGCGAACGCACCATGTTCTTCAAACATGTCTGATCGAACATGACCATTGTGTTCGGTGATTGTTGACCCGCGGGTGGCCTGTCACGCTACCCTCGTCCAATGCGACTGCCCTCGATCGCCCGCGGCTTCCTGTCCACCCTCCTCATCTGTGGCGGCATCGCCAGCACCACGGGCTGCGAGATGATCGCCAGTCTCAAGGGCCTCGCGTCGGCGGTCGAAGAGCTCGACAAACACCTCGAAAAAGACCTCAAGGCCCCGCTGACCGACGAGAAGATCACCCTGCTGCTGACGGTGATCCCCAAACTCAAAACGTTTTCCGAGACCGCCAAGGTCAAGTGGGAGCCCAATCCCAACGCCAACGACTTCAGCCAACTCGCCAATGCACTCGGCGGTCTGTCGGACTACATGGCGTTCTTCGAGAGCAATGGGACGCGGATCACCGAGTTTTATGTCCTGCTGATCAAGGTCGGTGACGCCCGAGCCCAGATCATGTGGAAGAAGGCCCACGCCGAGTCGATCGAAAAACTCGAAAAAGAACGCGAGGAACTCGAGGGCAAGCTCGCAGCCGCGGAGGACGACAAAAAAGCCGACGTCGAAAAGGAGCTCGAGCGCAACAAACTCGCCCGCGAAAAGCTCGACGAGGCGGCACAGCAGCAACAAAAGGCGATCGAGCAACACCGCAAACAACAGGCGAAAAACAAGGGGGGCTACACCCTCAGCGACGAGGAGATCGCGTTGGTCGCGGCCCGGATCGACGAGGTCAACAACGTGTTCGAGGATGCGGGCTACGACAAAGGAAAAAAGTCCAAGGACAAACCGGCAGACGAGGATGCGAAGTCTGAGTAATCCGTGGTGACGGGTGAAACTGCCGTGTTCTGGCGTTGCTGATACACGAAGCACCGCTGCTGTCGCAGGTGTGAGACATGGATCTCACCGCCCTGTTGGCGAAGCTTGTTATCCTCGCCAGCCCATGGTCCGCGGTCGGATCCACCCCACCCACGCCTGGAAACCACGGCACGCTCAGCCGATGCTGCGCGGCGTCTCCCATGTCATCGGGGCCTGCGTCGCGATCCCGGCGGTGGTTTTCTTGCTGATACATGCACGTCCCGGGGCAGCGACCTGGCTCGCGCTGGTCTACGGCATCATTCTGATCCTGTTGCTCGCCGTCAGCGGCCTGTACCACACCCCGCACTGGACCCCCGAGACCTACCACCGGTGGCAGCGGATCGATCACGGCAACATCTACTTGATGATCGCCGGCAGTTTTACGCCGATCGCCGTGCATCTCCCCTCGCCCATTGGACCGACGCTGATCACCGCTGTCTGGCTGGCCTCGCTGCTCGGCGCGATCGAGGCATGGCTGTGGTTGGGGATGCGCCGTGAGATTCGTTCAGCGATCTACATCATCCTCGGAGGATCGCTTGCGGCGACCTCGGGCCTGGTTCTCGAACACTGCGGCCCGTCGGTCCTGGTCCGGTTTTTAGGTGGCGGGGCAATCTACATCGGCGGTGCCATCATCTACGCGATTCGCAAACCCGACCCGTGGCCGCAGGTGTTTGGTCACCACGAAATCTTCCATCTGTGCGTGTTGCTCGGCGCGCTACTCCACTACTCGGCGATCTGGGATCTGTTGACGTAGGATCTGCGCATGCATCAGGCGATGCGCCGACCATGTACCGATCATCTTGGTAATACATCGAATGATCCCCTTGGCCGATCTCGATGCCTACCCCGAAGGGAATGTCCTGTTCCGGGCCCTGTCGGCGTTCGAGCCCGTTCGCGAAGCTACCCGCGGATGGCCCGCGCGACCACGCGTTCGACGATCGACTCGGAATCGGGATCGGTGCGCCAGAAGTTCATCGGCTCGTGGGTAAAAATCAGTGGATTGGCCAGCCAGCGAATCGCGGGCGAGCGGTTGGCCGAGCCCGCGTGCAACATCAACGGGTGGATCAGGATCACGTCGCCGACCTCTCCTGTGACCTCATAAAAGTCGCGGCAGTCCGCCATCAGTTTTACGACCGACTCGCGGCTGTCGACAAAATCGAGACCCTCGGGGTGGGCGGAGAGCATCCGTGCGACTTTTCGCGGGGAATCGCAGGCGAAAAACGTGCCTCCTCCTCGCCGGCGCACATCCGAAAACAGACACATCACAATGAGCCCGTGGTGCCAGTTTTCGAGTGTTGTCGCCTTCTTTGGATCGTCGAGGTGCCACCCCGCACCATCGAGATCCGGGCGCTCATCGAACAACCCGGAGCCATCACCATCTTGGAGGAAGTTGACGACGAAGTAGTCGGTCAGCTGGCTCGTAGCAATTCGATCTGACCCTCCGAGCAGGTCGCAAATCGCCGCCCACGCCCGCGGCGCAAACTCGTCGATCGAAACCGTACGGGGTCCGGGAAGACTGAGTCGGGGCCACATCCACGTCGACGGATCTTCGCTATCAAACCGCGGGCCGTCCGCTTGCTGTTGCTCCTCGGGTATCCAGCGAGCTGGCTCTTCGCGCAGGCGTCGGCAGGCGTCGTCGACCCACTCCTTCGCCATTTCCCGCGAAAAACATCCTTTGAGGGTCACAAAACCTCGGTTTTCAAACTCGAGGACCTGCTGCGGGGTGAGCTCGCGCAGGGGCGGTACCGGCTGGATACCAGCTGTCGGCCGCCAAGCGAGGATCTCTCGCACATCTGGATCGAGGGTGCCCGGCCCTGGCATCTCGCTGCGATGGTTCAACCCGAGGGATTTGAAGATCCAACCGCGGGCGACGTGTAAAACCTGTGCATCTACAAGGTGTGGTCCGGCATTACCCGGCGTGCCGGCATCGCGGTGCTCGACCATCCGCATGCGACCCTCAGCTGTAAAATAGGTCATCGCCGTCGACGATCGGTTTCCCTTCATCATCGCGAGGGCCTGCTCGAGGACACGTGCCCGGGCTGCGACCGTCGGGGAAAATCCCGGATCGCCCCACAACATTTCGCCACACTCCCGGGCCGCGTCCGAGAGCAATCCAGGAGCTTGAATGCACAGACGGGCATAGACCTTCTCAAACAACTCATTTTCGCCGCGCTCGGCAAACAGCAGCCCGAGGTTGAACCACGCACTCACCCGGGAAGGGTGTATATTCACAGAGCGGACCAAGTCCCGCAGCGCCGCGTTGTGGCGGCCGATCCGTCGCAGCGCATCCCCGCGATAGATGTACACCGAAGGACCCTCGGTGTTGTTCATCGTCCGCACTCCCCGCGCCGACGTCTCGAGTGCTCGCTCGCTGTTTCCTTCGAGGATGTCGATCCCCGTGAGGCCGATATGGGCCCAACGCGTCGCCGGCAATATCGAGATGGCTTGCTCGAGGTCTTTGCGGGCACGGGGTAAGTCGCCCATCCACAGCAATAACTCGCCCCGGTGACACACCGGCAGCGATGACCCGGGAAACGCCGCAACCACCCGGTCGAGATGTTCGAGCGTCTTCTCCGGGGACATCACGCGGATGAGTTGGAGGGCGTGGCGCGAGGAATAGCGGGCCCCAGACCGCGTCTTGAGGCGTTGCAACCTACCCGTCTCGGGATCGTAGGAGGTCGCCATCACGGTGCGGTTGCCGGCGAGCCGAACGAGTGCCCGCTCGACCACCGGGACCAACTCGCGCTCACGTCTGGTTTCGAACACGGCTTCACAGCCGGGGCAAAGCTCGATTGCCGCCTTGATAAACTCCTCGGTGCGATGGGGACCGACGATCTCGTCAGGGAGATTGTTTTGCTGGGCGACGGCGATAAACCGCAGCATCCACGAGACAAACAACAGGCCCTGGGCCTTCATGCTCGCCTGATGTAGTTGCTCATGCACCGTTGTGTAGT
Source organism: uncultured Nannocystaceae bacterium (assembly GCA_964621785.1). Taxonomy (GTDB): domain Bacteria; phylum Myxococcota_A; class Polyangia; order Nannocystales; family Nannocystaceae; genus JACKDW01. The sequence goes on along the minus strand of CAZUPD010000088.1, from coordinate 5,069 downwards.
CACTGAGTCGTAGCGCCGCTTCGGCCCGCCACACGTGGGCCTCGTATTCCCGGGGATCCGCCGCGCTCGCTTCCATCAGCGGTTCGATGGCCTCGGTGTACTGTTTGCGGCGCACCGCCACCGCGCCGCGCAGACGCAATGCACCGGCACAGGCAGGATCGAGTGCAAGTGCCTCGTCGGCGCGTGCGAGCACGGTGTCGTGGTCGTCGACCCACAGCGCGAGTCGACCGACCTCGGCGAGCAACGCAGCCTGGGGCTGTAGCCGATGTGCCTGCAACAATCTCACACGGGCCTCGTCCACCGCCCCGATCGACATCAACACATCCGCTGCCGTCCGCAATCTCGGTGCCGTACACGAATCGAGTGTCAGGGCCCGCTCGACCACCGCCTGGGCCGCCGGATAGTCGCCGAGCTCTGCGAGCAGGGAAGCTTCTTGCATACGCAACTGAAATAGCGAGAGGTCGGGACCCAACTCCTCGGAGGGTGCCCGTTGTGCCGCCGCCAGGGCACCGCGTACGTGGATGAGCGCCTGGGCCGTGTTGCGGCCACGCAAATGCACTTGAGCCGCTTGGTTGTGCCACCACAGCGCATCGGGCTCGGCGACGATGGCCTGTTCGATCGTCTCGCGAACATCGACCTCCCACCCGAGACGACTGGCGAAGGTACATAACTGGCGGTAGGCCACCCGGGCCGCCTTTGGATGCGCGGCCGCTCGCCGCAACAGCTCCTGGGACTCGTGATAGTCGTGGGTGACATGCAGGACCATCCCAGCGACGAGTTCTAAGGCGGGTCGCCCCGCGAGTTGACGCCGACAGGCTGCGATCTGCTCGCGCGCACTGGCGAGATACCCAGCTTCGGCGAACGCGATCGCCCGAAGTAGTTGCATATGCGAACCGGGGAGGGCGAGCAACCGCCGGGTCACGTCGGAGTCAAACCGCCCGGCTTCGAGCTCTTCGAGCAGACGGGCTACCAGATGGGCGTTCTGGCGGCGTTTGAGCTCAGTCGCAGTCGCTGACATCGGCCCTATCATGCGGGAAACTGGGCGATTCGGCTGTGGTTTTTCTCGCACCTGCACCGCACTCGCAAACTCGCTCGCATCGATGATGGTAAGCACTAGCCACCGGTGGGCGGCCTTGGCGGGCGCAAGCGGTACAACGTCAGGCGAATGTCGCTACCGTTGTCCCCCGCACCCGCTCCGAGGTTGTCGTCATAGCGGCGGTGCGCAAACGAGACTTCGGAGACGAGCTCGACGGGCTGTCCCTCGACCATCGCCTCACAAGCGGGTGCGATCGGCTGTGACACGCGCTTGTAGCCGTAGCAGGTCAGTCCGACGTAGAGATATGCACATTGTGCCGGCTCGTCTGCCAGGTAGGAGGGCGTCAACAGTTGTTCCCGCGTCAGTCCCGAAGGCAAGCGACGCAAATCCGTCGGCTCGAGCTCGTCGGTCAAATCGCGGCCAACTGCCTGCGTGCGGATCGTATTGCGACGGACCCCAGCTTCGATCACCCCCCCCGCCCGTGCGAACCGACCGTCGAGCGCAACGCCATCGTGACCGAGGAATTCATAGACTGTACAACCATCGCCGATCTGCTCGCGCGCCTGCATCACAAATGCGTACTCGCGCAGATCACTGAAGTCGCTATCGCGGATAAATCCCCGGTGCATCCACGGTATCGCCAACACATAGGCCATCCCAAGGGCTTGCAACACACGCCCGCGAACGCCACGGGCCTGCAAGAGTCCGCGCAGGTAGTCGAGCCCAAGGGCGGCGAGCAACACCAGCGGGACCGCCATGTGCAGGTAGTAACGGGCCTGCATCTCCGGCGTCGCGGAGATCACATAGGCGTGACCGGTATGGAACAGCAACAGCCACCCAGCGAGCAATCCGGCCAACCGCGGTTGCTCCTTCGCGCTGTGCCACAGGCCCACGCCGGCGACCAACAGCAGCAGTGGCGGCGTGATGGAAGGATTGATCAGCGCGTTGTGAACCGGGTCGAACAGCAACTTGAACGCTTCAAACAACACCCCCACACGCATCCCGTCGGATACTTCGTTGCTGTAGTGGCCTCCGAGGTACGCCACCCCGACGATCGCCCCGACCGCCACAAGCAAGCCCGCGATCAAAAGCCTCCGCCTGCGCGGTGCCTGTCTGGCGCGGACGACCAGGGCGACACCGAGAAACACCACCACAAATAGGATGTTGAGCGGGCGGACACGCAACATCGCCGCGGTGACAAATCCCAGGCCAATGGTGGCCCCGAGCCGGAGGCTGCGGCTGCGCTCGATGAGCGACATATGCAGCAACACAAATGTGAACGACGAGATCACGATCGAGGGGATAAACGCGACCTCGCTGGCACTAAACCGGATATGGCTGGGCAACACACACAGTCCGAGGGCAGCCAGCAACGCCTGGCGACGGTTGCCTAGGAGGTAGCAGGCATGGACAAACACCACGAGCGGGGCGGCGATCCCAAATGCCAGATTCGTTGCAAATGCAATATCTGTTTGATACCAGACTCTGGCGAGCACGCGATTGAGCGCCGCCAGTCCGGGACCGTCGTAGACCAACCCAGCAAAGGCCTCGAAGCGAGAATAGGGCCACACCCCGAGGGCCTGGGGCTCCACCATCCACAGGCGCAGCGCTGCCCCGAACCCGGCGATGCCGACCAGGACAAGCGCGTCGCGTAGTAGGTCGGGGTTTTTCTTGCGCGTCGCCTCGCCCCGAACAGTTTGTTGAGGTTGGGTATCGCCATCACCGGGAGGGTCATCGCCCTCGAGCTCTGGTGCCCGCAGTTTGCGATAGGCCAGTAAACCCGTTGTACCAACAAGTAAACTAAACAGCAGCAGCCCGTCGACCGACCAACTGTGCAGCCCCGTGTCCGCCGTCACTTCCCAGTCGGCGTACTCGGCCGACGACGAGCCCGTGACCGTCCGTGTGATGTGCCAAAAATCGCCGTCATCGTGGCTGCGCACCGCGGCGACCAAAGGTTCGACAAACGCTCGGGGAGGTTTGTGCTCGGTGTCGACAACAACTGCAAAACTCGGGGTGTCGCGACGACCCGTACGGCTCGGATGCTCGAGGAAAAACATCGCTTCCCGGCCATCACTCGCGACCCCGCGAACCTCGATCCGGGTGGCCAAGATCTCGACGCGGTGCAGCGACCACCCTTCCCCGAGCTCGCCGTTGAGGCGGTAGGGCGCGAACAGGGCCATAACCTCGTCTTCGCGCCCCGCCTCGATGACAGGTCGCTCGCCGGCGACCGCAACCGCGAACGTTCCGCAGAAAATGCACAGGGCGAGCACCAAGCCGGCGAGTCTGAGGAGCACACTTCGCACGTATGCGAGCGTACAGCGACGCGTGCGTCGACCGGAGTTTTTCTCAGCGGCTGCGCACGTCTCCCCGAGGCGTCGCTACGCGCATTTTAACGGTGCGGAACCATTGGACGCGCGAACACTCGCGGCGTTTGGTGCATTTGCAAGTCGCAACCGAAGCCCGGTAAGTGGTCTGGGCGAACCGAACAAATTCGTCCCACAAGTCAGGTACCATACCCGCGATGCGCCCCCCTCGTACGATCCTCACCTGTCTGTTGTTCGCCGGCGTGCTCGGGTTCGTCGGTTGCGGTGGCGACTCCAAACAAGTTGCACCCACAAAGGCCGAGCCTGCGGAAACCAAGACGGCCAAAACTCCGGAGCCAAAACCCCAAGCCCAAGCGCCTGCCCTCGTCGAAGGCGACCCCAACGAGGCCTGTGCCAAGATCGTTGTCGTCGCCTACCAAGGTGCCGAGGGTGCAGACGAGACGATCACGCGCGACAAGCCGGCGGCCAAACAGCGGGCCGAGGAACTACGGAAAAAACTCGTCGCGGGTACCGACCCCTCCGAACTCGCCGAGCAATCCGACGAACCCAAGACCAAGGCCAAGCGCACCGCGATGGGCACGTACCTGCGCGAGAAGTGGCCCGAGTCGTTTGGTGACCTCGCCGAGCCAGTTTTTGCACTCAAGATCAACGAAGTCAGCCAGCCGCTCGACACCCCGCGGGGATTTGTCGTCGCCAAGCGCTGCCCGATTGAGAAGGTTCATACCTCCCACATCCTCATCCGCTACAAGGGCGCAAAACGGGCCGACGACGATGTCAAACGCTCCAAACAAGACGCGCAAAAACTCGCCAGCGAAATCCAGACCAAGATCGCCGGCGGACTCGACTTTGCCGAGGCCGCCAAAAAACACGGTGAGGACGGTTCGTCGGAGCGGGGTGGTGACCTGGGTCCGGTCGGGCGGGGAATGTTTGCCGCGCCCTATGAAGATGCTGCCTTTGCCCTCAAACCCGGCGAGCTCAGTCAAGTCGTCGAGACCGACTTCGGATTTCACGTCATCAAGCGCATGGACTAGACACGGGTGTATCTACATCAAGTCTCGCTCCCGGAAGTGCTCACGCAACTGCCTGAGCGCCTTCTCCTGAATCTGGCGGATGCGTTCGCGAGATAGGGAAAAACGCTCTCCGATCTCCCGCAGGGTCAGGCCATCATTTCCATCCATCCCCATGCGCAGGCGCAGAACCTCGGCTTCCACCGGCGTCAACTGGGCCAGCGAGACCTGAAGCTCGGCGAGTAACTCACGGGCAACCAACTGGCGATCGGTCGTTTCGGCCGTGTCGCTGATCAGATCGCCGAGCGTTTCGCGGCCGCGCTCGCCGATCGGGGTGTCGAGACTAACCCCGTCGGCGACCAAGAAACACCGCATTTGACGCAGACGGCGCACCCGTAGCTCGGCCGCCTTGGCCAACTCGGTATCGGTCGGTTCGCGCCCGTGCTCAGCCATAAAATTGCGTCCGATCCGACGCAATTTGTTGCGCTGCTCAACCATGTGTACAGGCAAGCGAACCGCCCGCGACTTGTCGGCGATCGCCCGCGAAACGGCATGTCGGATCCACCAGGCGGCGTAGGTCGAAAACCGGACCCCACGCTCTGGGTCGAAGCGATCAACCGCCTTCATCAGTCCGAGGTTGCCCTCTTGGATCAGATCGTGAAGCGGCAACTGACCGCGCCCCATCTTGTGAACCAGACTCAC
>CAZUPD010000087.1:0-33350 GCA_964621785.1 uncultured Nannocystaceae bacterium | reverse complement strand
TGGCGATGGCGATGGCGATGGCGATGGCGATGGCGATGGCGATGGCGATGGCGACACCGACACCGATGGCGATCCGGTCGTGTGTGACTACCAAGCTCCCGAACTCCTCGACCTCCTCGACCTGCCGCCGGCCCCCTTCAACTACGCCGATCAGCCGATCCCCAACTACGTTCTCAAGGACAATACCGGCGACAACCCAATCACGGACGACGGGGCGACCCTCGGCAGGGTGTTGTTTTACGATACGCAACTGTCGACCGACAACACGGTTGCGTGCGCGAGTTGCCATCAACAGGCGCTTGCCTTCGGAGATAATGCACAAGCAAGCATGGGCGTCAACGGCTCCACGGGGCGTCACTCGATGCGTCTCGTCAACGCCCGGTTTGCCAATGAGACCCACTTTTTTTGGGATGAACGCGCCCTCACGCTCGAACAACAGACGACCCAGCCTATCCGCGACCACAGCGAGATGGGCTACAGCGGCGAGAATGGGGATCCGAGCTTTGACGATTTGCTCGCCAAGTTGGCTGCGACCGACTACTACCCGGTCCTGTTTACCTGTGCCTTTGGCGATGACGAGATCACCGAAGCGCGGATGCAAACCGCTCTGGCCCAGTTTGTCCGCAGCATCCAATCGTTTGATTCAAAATACGATATCGGCCGCAGCCAAGTCCCGAATGACGGGGCCGACTTTCCCAACTACACCCCCGAGGAAAATGCAGGAAAGCAACTTTGGCTCGCGCCACCGCAGTTCGCCCCCGGCGGGATGCGGGTCGGTGGTGGTGCCGGCTGCCAAGGGTGTCACCAAGCACCCGAGTTCGACATCGATCCGATGTCCGGGAACAACGGAAATGTCGGCACCATTGCGGGCGATTCGTTCGACTTTGATGTCACCCGGGCACCGTCGTTGCGCAACCTTTTTCAGCCCAACGGCATACCCAACGGCCCGCTGATGCACACGGGAGACGCCGGCTTCGACGATGTGTTGTCGATTTACAACAACGTTGTTCTCACGCCCGGCAATACTCAACTCGACCCGCGGCTGCGGCCGATGGGCGACCCGCAGAAGTTGAACTTGACGCCCGAAGAACGGGGGCAGTTGACCGCATTTGTCCGCACGCTCGCCGGTAGTGATGTCTATACAAATGTTATCTGGTCCGATCCGTTTCGCTAAGCCTTCATGTCGAGTAGTTGGTCGGGTGGAAACAAAAGACCCCGTGAGCCTGCGCAGGGGCTCACGGGGTCGGGATTCGCTACGAGAGCGCCTTAGAAGGCGATCCAAGCTTGGTCTTCAAAGCCTTCGAGCCCCGAGGCTTTGAGTCCGAAATCGGAGACCGTGTAGAGACTTTCGCCGATGACGAGCGAGCGCCGGATCCCCGGCCCGTACCAGTACGGATTTTCGTTGCCGTCGTCGTGCTCGACGTCCCCGAGGAGGGTGAAGCCTTGCTCAGCGTCGATCCGGTACCCCAGCGCACCGCTGAAGTAGCTCTCTTCACCTTCCTCAAACGAGTAGGAGTTGACCGGGATAACCGCTGTCTGGGTTGGTTGCCAGTACAAGAATGCTTTGTGGTCAAACTCGACCTCCGAAGAACCCCAATCGCTTCCGAGATCCGTCGCGTGCAGGCGTACGGGATTGCCGAGATCGGAGACATCAAACAGGCTCAGCTGGGTACCAAACACCGCTCCTTCTTCATCGCCATCGCGCCCCACACCGAGTAGAAGGTTCTCACCCACCGGGTGGAGGTAGGCTGAGTATCCATTGATCTTGAGCTCGCCCATGACGGTTGGAGATGTCGGATCAGACAGATTGAGCGTGTAGAGCGGATCGATCTGGCGGAAGGTCACGATGTACCCGCGATCACCCATGAACCGGACTGCAAAAATCTCCTCGCCTTGACCGAGGCCGTCGACCTGTCCGACCTGTTCGAGGTCGTTACCCTCCTGCCGGAGCACAGTCACCATGCTGTGGGAGGTTGACGTGTCCCACCCGTCTTGATCGGTGCTGGCAACGCGGAGGTCGCCATCGTGCTCAGACATCGCCCACTGGCTCAACAGGTACCCAGGGACCTGTCCCGAAGCGACATATTCGGACTTCGCGGGCTCGAGTTCAAACTTGTGAATGTAGCTGGTGAGCTCGTCAACCGGGTTCCCCCACGGCGACCACCACGGATGCGTCGCTACGTAGAGGTTCTCGCGCGAGGAGTACACCGTCTCGCCCTCGGAGAAGATACCGACGACATGCCCGAGTGAGAGCTTGGAGCTGAGGTCGAGGGTGAGAACCGAAAGCAGGTTGTGGCCCGAGAATGTGCCTGGATGCATGGCCCCTTCGCAATCGAGCAGCAGGCCCTCAGTGTAGGAAGGTTCTCCTCCGGACAGGTCCTCATAGACATACTTGGGCAACCAATTTTCCGGCCCGGACTCGTCGATGACCTGATCGTTGTGCTCGCGGGCAACCTCGACGGCTTGCTCCCACAGGTCCTCCCACGGGTTGTCGCCGCGGAACGAGACACCGTCGGCCGAGACATCACCACCGTCGGGAACTGGCTCTGCGCCACCGTCTGATGGCGGCACGGGAAGAGGTTCGACCTCACCACCGTCATCGACCCCACCGCCGCTGTCTCCTCCCCCTTGGCTCTCGCCCTGCCATTCGGCGATCACGTCGTAAGGTGACTTAAAGACCATCCCATTCGGACGCGAGCGCAGGACCACCCGCGAGGTTTCACCGATCGCCCGGGCACTGAGGTAGTCGGCCGCGACATAGAGGTTTGCGACCACCTTCATGTCAGCGGGGTTCGAGATATCGATCTCGGCGATCCGGGCGACCTGCCAAACATCGTCGCCGAACCACTGCTGAAGATCGGGACCCATCGGAATCGGCTCGCCCCACTCGTCCCAGCCGTAGCCGTACACGCTCGTGTTATCGAGGAGGAACACGCGGTCGCCCGCGAGGAACATTTGTGCGCTGTAGCTGGCACCTAAGGGAAGTGAGCCACTCAGGGCCGGTGCATCACCTGTCGCATCGACAATGTGAAGTGTCCCTTGGGCAAGGGCTGCGATTCGAGACCCGTCGGTCTTGACCAAGTCGGGTTCATCGACACCTTCGACCTGGACATTGGTATCGGAGTAGTCGACTCCACCGTTTCCGTTTCCGTTGCCACCGTCACTGGGTTCGCCACCGTCCGTACCACCTCCGGTTTCGCCCCAGTCATCTTCACCAGCTTCGGGAACACCCCAGTCGTAGTACCCCTCTTGATAGATCGGACTGTGTTCTTTGAACGACTCCTTGAGGTAGGTGAGCATGTCGTCACAGCTGTCAAACTGGTACAGCAGCCGTGGGTCGAGGTCTTCTTGAGGACCCTTGTTGTCGGCGCAACCAACTGAAAGCAGGAGCGCGAGACCGAGAGTAGAAACAAGCCAAGTTTTGATACGCATGGAAATTCTCCAGACGCCGATGGGCGCGGTGTGTTGCCCACGTGAGTAAGCAACTCCCGTGCCAGACATTTTCAATCCGTTTTCGCAGCAGAACTGAATGTCGCCGGACATGCGTGTGACCCCGCACGACATCTGCGCCTGAACTGTCCTCTCGTCCTTGCCTTCAATGACAGGGTGCCCGAAAGGCACGACCAGATTACTCGGCGAGCTTCAGTTCAATGAGCTCATACACCTTCTCGGTCTTGTCCCCCTCAGCGGATGCGTTCGGCATTTCGATGACTTTGGCGTAAACGCCCGGTTGGTCGACGATCATCCACACGGTGTACCGCGCTCCAAAAAAGCCGTTGAGGTTCGCCGAGACACAATCGAATTCCCCCGCAGGGACGGTAATTTTTTCGCGCTTGAGCAACTCATGCTCCGGGCGTTCCACTGCGAACAGGGGGCTGTACTTGGTCCAATCCCGGGTCGCAGGCATCCCCGCCCCTTTGTCCTTGCTCGGGGTGTCGACGGTGTTGCACACGGTCGTCACGTCCTGCTTGCTGATCTTCTTGATCTTACAAGAAAATGTATCGGCGACGTCCTTGCCCTTCGCATCCTTGCCGGAGAGTTTGTAATTGATCTCGGTTCCGGGAGGTAGCGATACCGACACACGTTCAAACGTCCACGGCAACTCAACCTTCCCGGGTTCAAGCGTTTTCGGAGTTTGCGGTTCGGGTTTTTCAGCCGGTTCGGCCTCAGCTTTCTTGTCTGAATTTGTATCAGCAACTTTTTTATCGGCAGCCTTATCCTGCTTGCCACCACAGGCGACGGTGGCGGACGCGATGAGGCAACCGGCGAAGAAGAGGCACAGGGAATGGGAGCGATTCAATCCGGTCATGGGGCTGGTGCGACAATACCGCCCGACACAGCGCGTGTTTTCCGCATAGTGATTTTGAGGAATTTTCCTATCCAACCTCCTATTTTTGCGCATCCACGCATCCGATGAACTCATCGTCATCAGATGTGCGAATGCAGATTCGCGCATGTTCACGAGCGCGGAGCCTGCCACGTGCGTGTCGGCGTGGATACAAGCTTCAATCATCATGTCTCAAGAGACATTGCCAATCATTCGCTTTACATGTCCAAATGAACATGTAAAAGCTTGATACATCATGCTGAAAATTACCGACCATCCCCTAAATGTTCCGCGAGCCTTCGCACATATCTGTCTCTCCCTCGGCCTGCTGCTCACGGCATGTAACGGCGAGGAAGACACCACCGATACGGACTCCGAAACGAGTAACCCCACCACTGACGAGCCAACCACCGAAGGTCCTGGCGACGGCGATGGGGACGGCGATGGCGATGGCGATGGCGATGGCGATGGCGATGGCGACGGCGATGGCGATGGCGATGGCGATGGCGACGGCGATGGCGATGGCGACGCCATCATGTGCGATCCACAAGCCCAGGACTGCCCGGATGGCATGAAGTGCACCTCCTACCAAAGCGATCCGGAAGCACTCGGGTGGGATGCCAACAAGTGCGTACCAGTCACCGGTACCGGTGTCGTTGGCGATACCTGTATGACCGAGGACAGTCCGTTCTCAGGGATCGATGACTGCGATGTTGGCCACATCTGTATCACCGGGGACATCACGGAACCGGGAATGTGCGTGAGCTATTGTGACAGCAGCGACGAATGCCCACTCGACGACGACGGGATCTGCATCCCCGAAGTCAACGACGGTACGTTGCCCCTGTGCTTCTTCCCGTGTGACCCACTGCTACAAAACTGTCCAAACGGACAGGGATGCTACGGCGAAGTCGACTCGCCAGACTTCTTGTGCTTCTTCGAGGACCCCCAGGACGTGACTGGAACCGATGGTTCTGAGTGCAACTATCTCAATCAGTGCCTCAAGGGATTGTACTGCGCCGACGCTTCGGCCCTTGATGGTTGCGACAGCATGTACTGCTGCACACCGTTTTGCAACCTTCAAGAACCGAGCAACTGCGATGGTGCGGGCGAGGAATGCATTGCATTTTATCCCGAGCCCGAGCCACAGCATATGGATCTCGGCATTTGTGCGATCCCGTTGTAGTCGCGCCTAGCAGCCCGTGAATATGGATAGAGGCAGTGGATCGGTTGACCCTCTGCCTCTAAATGTACATGCATGGAGTCCTAGAGCTGTCCCAGTACCATCGTTTGGGGTTGGGGCTTTTTGGTGTGCTGCTTGTCTCGGGTCGTCCGGCGTCGCCCGCGTACGGGGTGGAGCTTGGGGGGTCGCTCAACCGCTGGCTTGGATTCACTCTCAGGCGACTCACAGGGGGCCTCTTCCACGTCGGTCTCGGGCTCGACTTTCAGCGGCATTTTGCCGCGAAGCGGCGTCTCCTCGACGACTTCGGTAGGTTCGACATACTCGCCAACCCCCCCGGCGACCAGCTCGACCTGTTCGACTTCGGGCTCCAATTCCAGTTGCTGTGGTGTCCCGTGGGGGGTACAGGCCGCCAGGGCCACCGTGACACCGACGGCTGCCAAACGGCTGCGACGCTTCGGCCGTTTGCGCAACAGCTGGGTGACCGGCACGACAGGTTCCGGAGCAAACGCAACTTCTCCGTTGCGGCGACGATGATAGGATATACAAATATCCTTCCCCTCGTTTCGACTTAGAAAAACGGTGGCTTCGCGTTCCGTCATGGCCGAAAGCATGTGTACATCCTTTCGGCAGTGGTCACAGTAGTGACGCTTGGCCGCGCTCCCGCGAAATTCCTCGTCGAGATCAACAGGACACGGTCGGGAGATGGCGAGTTCTTCAGATGTGATCGTCATGGCTCGCCCGCTCCAACGCCTCGGCGTCGGATGCGATCTAGCTACGGATAGAATTTCTAGAAACGCTGGGCTTGTGGACCAACCTCACCAACGGCTCCTGTGGTCGTAAAACCGCTTGAACTCACTCCGGTAGGCGCAACAGCTCGCGTTGCCAGCTCATCATTCGCTCCGGTACGCGGCCTCGAGCGACGGCAACGAGCGCTGCCTTCGAAGCGATCAGCGTCGGTTCGATCGCCAAAGACTCGGCCTGGGCATCACGGGTTTTTCGCAGGTCGGCGAGTCGACGCTGCTCGCCGGCATCGAGCTGAGGACGTGGTGTCACCCGATGTCGCTTGGGATAGTCCGCAGGTGCAAGTGCTCGTACCCGTTGCACCGCTTCGGCAATTTCCCGGGCTACGCGACCTCGCACCCCGATCATCTGCGCGACCTCTCGCCCCTCGACCTGGGGATCCGACGCGACTCGATCAGAAGCCTCGATCAGCGATTCATGGGCGATAACAAAGTACGGCGGACGATCAAAGCGTACTGCTGCTCGCTCGCGGACGTGCCACAATTCACGCAGCACCGCCAGACCGTGGCGTCCGAGCTTGCGACTTCCTTTTACCCGCCACACCCGACTTGGGTCGGCTGTCGCGTCGCAACAGGCAGCCTCAACGGTGCGTGTACATGTTTCGTGATGCCATGCGAGTCGACCTCGTGCTCGAAGTTCGCGCTCGAGATACTCCGCGACCTGGGGGAGGTAGGCGACATCATTTGATGCATAAGCAATCATTTTGGGTGTTAACGGACGGCGTGCCCAGTTGGCCCGCTGCGAACCTTTCTGGAGGCGAACACCGGTGACCCGTTCGACCACGGCCCGAAGTCCGACTTCCCGCCAACCCAACAGCCGCGCGGCCTCCATCGTGTCAAACAAATGCTGAGGAACCATGGCAAATGTGCGGTACAACAGCCGCAGGTCGAAATCCGCACCATGTAGCAGCAACTTTTTTTGTCCCACGGCATGTACCCATGCACCGAGAGGCTCCGGATCCAAGTCGGTGCCGGTCCACACCAGCGGATCAATCAGCGTAGCCCGGGCATTCGCCTCCCGCGAGCGTCCGAGCGCGACCTGCAACAGACACAGTTTTTCCGGATAGGCGTGGAGACTGTCGGCCTCACAGTCGAGACCAATGACGTCGTGCTCCGCCAGCTCATCGGCCAGCTCCTGCAAGGCCGTTGGGCTATCGACCCATCGCGGTGTGGTCTCTCGCCTCATGCGTCGAGATCGACCTCGGGTTCAAACAACCATTTGGTGTCGAGTTGCGGTTGCTGGGCAACTCGGTCGGCGATATCTCGGGCAACCTGCTCGAGATCGTTTCCCGGGTGGGGTTTCCCGTCGTAGTAGACCCGGGCCGAGGACGGGCTGATTCCCTTTTCGTACCAACAGTCGATCCCATCGATAGCGAGGATATGACCCTGCCGCAAGCGCTCGCAGATATTGGCCGGGGTCAACGCGTCGTCGAACACATCGCGGATCTTGCCGATTCGCCGAGCCTCGCTACTGAGGTCGTCGATACGGTTCTCGATCACAGCCTGGAGTTCACCGAGGCCGACGAGACTCTGCAGCGCTCCCAGACCGCCCCAAAAACGTCCATGAATATACATGTATGGTGACTGCATCACGCCCGTGACAGCTGAGATCTGTTGGGCCGCACGTGGCTGTTGATGCAGGTTCATCGCCCGAAACTCCACTTCCTCGGCTGCGAGTACTGCCTGGAGCTCGGTGAAGTCCGGATCTTCGGGGTAGCCGAAGACGACAACTGCGATCTCCCCGATCACATCTTCGGGCTCGGGTTCGGTCATCGTCGGCGCCTGTTCGGAGGAACCTTCGAGCAAACGGTCGACACCTTCGACTGCAGACGCAACGGCCGACTTCAACCCCTCGGGTGCCCGCTCGCGCACCTCGTTTGCGATCCGTTGACCGGTTTGGCGTATGCCCTCGGGCACGTGCTGTTCCGCCACTTGCTTGGCGCGCTTGATCAGTCGCTTTAACACAGTCCAGACTGTAGCAGTCCCGCGCGTCGCCGGTGCGCGAGAAAATGTGTTACAGAGAAGGTCCATGCGCCGGTTTTTACCCGTATGCCTCTGCATCTGTCTGGGTACACCACAGGCCCGTGCGTACGCACTCGAACCGGCTCCGGTCGAAGATTCGGGGGCGTTGTATCAACAGGGTGAAGAGGCCTATCAGGCGGGCGATCTGCAAGGCGCCACCGAAAAGTGGGAGCAGGCCTACGCGGCCTCGCAAAATCCCCTGATCCTCTACAACCTCGGCAAGGCCTACCGCGAACTTCACGAGCAACGCGGAGACGCGGAATCCCTGCGCCGTGCGGATCGTGTACTCGCCTCGTTGCAAGCGGCGATCGAGGCCGACCCGACCATCGGCGATGCCGACGAGATCGCCCAGCTCCGCGCTGGAATCACCACCAAGCTCAAGGCCATCGATGCGGCTTCGCAGGCGATTGCTCCCGAGCCCGAACCTGAACCCGAGCCAGAGCCCGAACCTGAACCTGAACCCAACCCAGAAGGTCCGACCCCCCCACCAACCGTCGACAACGGACAGCCACTGCGCCGGGCAGGTGTGACAACAATCGCCGTTGGAGGTGTCCTCGTTGTCGTTGGCGCAGCCCTCGGGACTGTTTTTTTACTCCGCGGGCGCGATCGGACCGAACAACTCGACGACCTCTACATCATGCGAAACATGGGCATCGAAGTGCCCGAGCAGGACATTGAGGACCTTCGTACCCAGGGGAAAAGTGCCAACCTCGCAGCCGGTCTTTCCCTCGGCCTCGCCGGCGGACTCGGTGTCGTGGCGATCGTCGCTGGCGGTGTGTTGTGGTCCAAGGGGAAGCGGCAATCCGCAGAGCCGGCCGTGACATTGCTGCCGAGCCCGGGTGGAGTTTCCCTCGCAGGCCGCTTTTGAGACAATCGTGCATGCATTCATGCATAATTGTATCAACAACGAAATGGCCATCGTTCTTGTCTATACAACTCTATTCAAGCCGAGCACACCGTGGCCGACGCACCGCAACCCCATTGGACCCTTGACGCCAACGCCCGTGAGGACCTCGGACGCTGGATCGTTGAAAGCCTTCACAACCCGGCTCCCGACCCCCAGCCCGCGCCTACGCCCGATTGTTTGAACGTGTTTCGAGACGTTCACGAACCGGTGTTTCTCGGCGTTCGTGACTGCGGGGAACGACTGTTTCACACCTGGGCGACCGCACCCGAGGGTCAGCCGCGGGCCCTGTGGGAAGCTGTCGGAGAAGCTGCTCGGCAGTTGCAGGGCAAGACCCTTTCGCAACATGCGACTGCTGAAATTTTTCTTGCACACACACCGAGGCAGTTACAGCCGCGGAGGTACAAACGCGACCGTAATCACCTCAAGGGCAACATCCACCGGGGACTCCGGGCGATCGAGGTCTCGCTCGCCGAGCATGTTTTTCGTATGGATCCTGTTACCGTGGTTGCGCGCAACCTCGGCCATGCGGCGTTGTTCGAAGAATTGCATACACAACAATTAAAACTCGATGAGAGACAGTTCTTCGACCGTGGTGGCAAGCTGACGTTCTACCCCGGAGAGCAATACTTGGTCGGCCTGCGCCCCAAAGACGCCGGTACACCGTGGATCCGCGGCTGCTACCGGGCCACCCAGGTTGCTGAAATCACTGCGATCGATCGTGCCGGAACCATCCGCCTCGAGCAGTTGCTCGGCAACTATCTCATCGAACATGTCGGCCCAGGCGGTGCCCTCACCTACCTGCTCGACCCCGCCAAGGGCGAGGATATCGAGGGTTCCAACAACATGATCCGCCAGTGGATGGCAACGATCGCCATGAGCCGCGTGGCCCGGTTTCGCCGCGACCCCGCAATCGATCGGGTCGTCGAACGCAACATCCGTCACAACCTCACCCACTTCCTGCGCTCACGCGGCGGACGGACAGTGATCGAGTGGCGCGGAGTCGTCAAGCTCGGTGCCATCTCCCTAGCGGCCCTCGCCCTTATCGAGGCCAAAACCCGGCACTTGTTCGAAAAACCACTTGCACGTCTGTGTGCCACGGTCGATGCCCTTTGGGACAGTGGTGGGAAAAATGGTGCATTTACATGTATGATGTTCCCACGCCACGAATCCCGGGGGGCCAACTTTTATCCGGGCGAAACCCTGTTGATGTGGGCCTACCTCCTGCGCGAGCGACCCGACGACCACGAACGCGAGCGTCGCTTCATGCTCTCCTACCGTTACTACCGCACCTGGCACCTCGAGCATCGCAACCCGGCGTTTATCCCCTGGCACACCCAGGCGTACTTTATGCGCTGGGAAGACACTGGCTCCGAGGAGCTACGCGATTGGATCTTTGAGATGAACGACTGGCTGTTGTCGATGCAACAAATGCCGCCGGTCGAGTTTCCAGATGTCGCGGGCAGATTTTACGACCCCAAGCGCCCCAAGTACGGCAATCCGCACGCTTCGTCGACCGGGGTCTACCTCGAAGGCCTGATCGATGCGTTTGAGCTGGCCCGTCGAATCGGTGACCACGAGCGGCAAGAACGCTACCGCCGGGCGCTCGTGTGGGGTTTGCGAAGTGTCATGCAGCTGACGTTTTTAGACCGCGAAGAGGCGTTTTATGCCCTCGCTCCCGAACGCTGTGTCGGTGGTACGCGGACCAGTGTCTATCGCAACGAGGTCCGCTGCGACAACGTCCAGCACAGCCTGATGGCGATCCTCAAAATCCTCGACCGGTTCGAGGACGCTGACTTCCGTCCCTAACCTAGGTCGTGCATATACATGGTTTTCGTGCGATGCACGGCGACTTCACAGCGTGAAGGCGTCTGCAAATAAACTGGCCGCAGGCTGCCCGCGGACCCCACCCAACAGATGCACCCGAACAGCTCCTTCGGGCATCTTGTTGACAGCGCGATGTTTGACGTCAACGCGGACAAAGTAGGCCCGACCATCGGCGGGAAAGTGGATGCGCTCGACCTTCCCCGACGGCAGCTGCCACTCGAAAAAACATCCGGGATTGGTGTACAGGGGCACGTGGAGCCGCCAACTCTCGTTTTTTGCATCGCGGTGAAACGTCATCTCGCGCCCGTTGGGTTCGAGACGCATCATCCGCGTACGGTACAGCCATAACCCCTTGTCCTGAAGTTGTCGCACCGTGTCGAGCAGCACTCCGGTGCAGATCGACGTGGGGTTGTTTCCCTGCCACATCGGAATCCCCTGCTTTGCCGGGTCGAGGCTCACCCGGCGGATACCGTCTTCGACCGTTCCGTCGCGGCTAAGCACCGACCACCCAACATAGCTCGGGTCGTTGGCCTTGTACGCGAGTGCGGGAAGCGGGGCTATCTGCTTGTCGTAGTGGGCACGCAGCGCTTCGACATCGGCCTGAAAACCGGCAACCGTTCCATAGAGGTACTCACTCGGCATGGTTTGGTTATATGCCAATTTTTGGGGTCAACGCGGGTGCGCTGTTGTGATCTTGCGGGGTGACACAACTGTCGCAGCGGGATATCCCGCAGATGTGAAAAAATCAGTCTGGCGGATCGAGCAGATTCGAGTTGGCGTTCGCGGCCACGCCGTCGCTCGTGTGCGACTCGATCACAACCCAGGCTGTCATTCCGGCACAGTACGCCGTCGCGCCCCAGCTAAACATCCCCAGGACGTACGACCAGTGCCCGGGGTATCTGGTCAGCGACCAACCGGCATAGGCATCGAGCCCAAGCAACGCGATCAACCCCACACGGTTGCGTAACCGGCTCAAGTCGCTGGCGTGGACGACCACGAGCAGGACCCGGCAAACCGCGTAGTAGTGGCTAAACGTAGTCAGCAGAAAAAACGGGACAAACCCAAAGGCAAATGCCTCGTCGGTAGGTTTGCGCCGCAGTCCCCAGGCGAGCGGCAACAGGATGAGCCACACCCAAACCCGGCGATCGTCGGCCGTCTCGCGCACGGCCTTGCGATCCTCTTTGGTCAGCATCCGCGGCTTGAGCTCGCCGTCGAACACATAGCCGATGGCAAACCCCGCACGCTTGGACGACAACTCCTCGGGTTGGATGTGGGCGACGATGTTGGCCTGAAACTGGTCGATCACGCGGGTGCCCATGGTCAGCACGACCCACCCGGCGAGGACGGCCGCGGCGATCAAAGCTCCCCCCGCCAGCTTCAAGAGTTGTTGGTCAAAGCGTTTGCGCAGCGTCTTGCCAGCGCCAAACAGACCAATCATGCCCTTACCCGCCGGTCCGAATAAAAAGATCCACGGGAACACGTTGACCATCCCCGCGAGCCCTGTACACACGCCTGCTGCCACTGGCCTCGCCAGTTTGATCAGGGCCATCGCCGCCATCAGGCACGAGATCCAGACAAACCGTAAAAAGCAACCTCCGAGCTCGGGCCACCGCAGGCTGAAACTGGCGAGGGTAAAAAACGCGGCCCACAGCGCCGTCACGCGCCCGTAGGCACGCGAGACCAACGTGAGTGCGGCAAGCAGCAACAAGATGTCGAGCAGGCAAACAAACTCGATCCACTCGACCGGGAATATCGACGCGACGGGGCGTGCCACCGCGATCCAAAACGGCGGGGCATTGAACCCGCGATCCATCAGGATCGTCTTCCACGACCCCCGCCCCATCCTGCATTCTCGTTGAATATACAAAAAATCGTGGGAGAACGCCTGCCAACGCGCCGGCGAGAATTTCTCGTCACGCACCTGCTTACCCCGCTTGAGCGCATGTTCGATCGGACGCGGACGGTACCCCTTCTCGGTTTGCGAGCGGTAGCGTTTGACCCCGCGGTTGTGCGGACCCGCTTTGGCTTCGGCATCGGCCAGCACAGAAGCGGGGTTGAGGTCGTAGTAGCCAACCTCGTCGAAGTACTTGGCCCCGAGGTAGTAGTGATAGGTGTCAAACGTATCGATCGACGACCACAACCGCGGGCTAAACCTCGCGTAGTTCATCCCCGCCAGCGCCGTCAAACTGATCAGGGCTCCGATCGCAACCTTGCGGGGGATCCACCGCCAGACCACCACCAGCACAATCCCGAGTAACCCGATCCAGTACTTGAGCGCCTCGACTGTTCTACCGTCGAACTTCACCGGTGCGAGGTCGAGGGCGAGCAAGATCATCGCCGCCACCGCGAGACCGATTAGTAGGGGTCGATCGGGTCGTGGCAGCCATCCGCGAATACCGGGCGCATCGTGTTGAGCGGTCATCGGCAAGACCGGTTGTAACATCAATGGCACGGCGACACCCCGGTGAAATGACACCGAGACAGGCCACGGTAATTTGTGGACCGACCCGCGCACGACCGTTCCAACACCGACCGACAGCAAACTTCACGGACCGGAGCTTTGATCCGGAAACCGATTTTTTCTGTACTCCACGCCACGAGTCGGGCATCGTCACAAAGATGCGGTTGTCAGTATCTCGGATTGTTTGTGCTGCAGTATTCGTCGCCGGGGTGTCGTGGTCACCCGAAGCGTTGGCGGTCCCCTACGAGTTGCGCCCGGGGACCAAGGCCAACAACTTTGAGTTCGGTCCCCGGTTCGGCTACGGGTTTGGTGCCGGCCATCCGTTTGGATCGGCTTGGCTCGACTACCTGTACCACTTCCGCCGCGATCAGTCTGGCCCGGCCATCGGGGCTGCGGCCCTGATCGGCGGATGGCGCAACTACTTCGGCTTAGCCTCCGGGTTTATGTTCGAGTGGGACATCCGCCTCGTCCCGAGCAAAAACCTCGGTCTGTACCTCGGCCCCCACGTCGTCGTCGGCTACGGGTTTCGCCGCTACCACAACGACCGTTACCACTCGTTTTTCGGCATGGTCGGCCCCACTCTCAAACTCGTGGTCAACGATTTTTGGGTGTTTTGGGCACGCCCGGTCAACTTCGACGTCCGGCTCGGCGGACCGTTTTTCGGCAGCCTGACCTCAGCGCTCGGTGCTGGTATTACATGGTAACGCAGGTACTTGTTTCTACAAGTACCTGTCTACCCACCAAAGCGGAATCCGAGGAGAACCTTCCAACTCAAGGGTAGGTCGTAGAAGTTGGCGTTTTCACCCGACTGGAAATAGAAGTCGACATCGCCGCCAAATTCGGTCCCGAGGTAAAACGACTTGCTCAGTAGCCCCAGGATCCCGGCACCAAATCCGAGGGAGAGCCCCGCATCTGTCCCAGAGCCCACGTCGGTGACGACGTGCGCGAGCACAGCCGAGGGGGCAAACAATGCATAGGCAAAGAAACGATCCCCGCTACCGCCGACGCGAAACTCGACCCCCGGGCGCAACCTGTGTTCTTGACCGCGATCCAAGAACGAGAGCCAGTGTTCAAAATGGACACCGAATGTATAGGCAAGCCCACCTGGTTGGACGCGGTAACCACCAAAAGCAACGCCGTAGTTGTATCCGAGCCAGCTCGTGTCGGCGGTATCAAACGCCAACACACCTGGAGCGATATGCACGTAGCCGCCGTTTTTTCGAAACCTGTCGGGTTTGGCTCGGGCCGGCGGTGGAGGTTGGGGCTGTTGACCGTAGGGCTGCCCCGCGGGTTGCCCGTATGCCGGTTGCCCTGCTGCGTACGCCGGTTGCCCCGCTGGTTGTCCATACGGTTGCCCCGCTGCCGGAGCTGCGGGGCCCGCCGATGCGGCCGGTTGCGCGACCGGTTGCCCCGCATTTGGTTCCCCGACACCATAGGACGGAACACCGCCTGGCGGTTGACCTGCCGGCTGCGGTTGACCTGCCGGTTGCGCGACCGGTTGCGCCGGTTGGCCTGCCGGTTGCGCGACCGGTTGTGCCGGCTGAGCTGCTGGCTGCGCGACCGGTTGTGCCGGCTGTGCCGGCTGAGTCGGCTGAGCTGCTGGCTGAGCTGGGGTCTGGGCCCAAGCCGTCGAGCCCCACGAGATGACAGTCGAGAATACGATCGTCTGAGAAATGCCGCGCATATCCACCAGAGCATAACGACATTTGCGGGTGAAGGTCCATCAACTGGCACGTACAACAAACGTGGGGGCTGAAGTCCCCGAGGCGTGTTGCAAACCTGTCAACAACCAACCGGGTAGCTGTCGAAAGCTCACAGTCCGTTCAGTGGTTGCGTGCATTTACAAGCCTAACAGCCGGTAGGCTTGCACAATGACCCATCTACCGCCTCTGCTTCGACCGGGCTAGCGATACCGACCATCCTCTGACAGACACCTGACCGTCGCCGACGGCACCCAACCTCGTTGCGGCGCACCTCACCGCCGGCGGACTCACGCGACGAAGGCAAATGCGTCCCGCGGTCATCTCGGTTCGCGACTATCATCCCCGCGATGCCCGTGCTCTATTCGATTTACTTCTCGCCGTGGTCGCTCAAGGCCCGCTGGGCCCTCGACCATCATGGTGTCGAGTACGAACAACGCGAGTACATGCCGATCGTGGGAGAACCTTTCATGCGCCTGCGGTTGCGCAAGTTCACCGGCAAGATCACGGTTCCGATCTTGTTTGGTGTCGGCGAGCCGCTGACCGACTCGTTTGCCATCGCCCGGTTTGCCGAAACCGCGGGGACCGGGCCCAAGCTGTTTCCCCCGGGGCGCGGCCGAGAACTTGAAGCCTGGAATCAACGCAGCGAAACGGCCCTGTCGGCCGGCCGGCTGCTGTCGATGGCCGGCGTCCTCGAGGATCCGGATGCCATCTTAGAATCCGTTCCCCCGCCCCTCAACAGCCTGGGCTCACTCGGCCTCAAACTCGGCCGCTCGGTGACGTCCAAGTTTCTCGCCAAATACAGGATTACTGTAGATGCAAAGAAATCCGCGATCGCGGATGCCCATGAAGTTTTTCAGGCCCTCCGCGACCAGCTCAACCAATCCGAGGGGGACTACATCTACGATGCGTTCTCCTACGCGGACATTTGCATGACCGTGGCAACGTACCTGTGTGCGCCGCCCGACAAGCGCTACTTTCCGCTCGGAGAAGCCGGCCGCCGCCGATGCCTCCATCCCGAGCTCGCCGACGAATACAGCGATCTGATCGCCTGGCGCGACAAAATCCTCGAGCGTCACTACCCACCAAAATTGTAAGTACACCCAGTGGACGGTCCACGCGACCCGGACCGTCCATGAGAAGCCGGGTACTTAGCTCCGACTCGGGTAGATGCCTTGAAGGGCGATGATGTAGTGCACCGCTAGATAGGGCTGGATGTTCGTGTGTGGCTGACTGCCACCCGTGTTCTGGAGCGACGCTTGATGCATCGCGCTCCCGGGGCTACCGGTGGAGAATTGCCCCTGGGCGGCAATCAGATTGCCACTTGCCTGGGACGCGGACGAATTGCTACCCGCGACCAAACCATGGTGATGGGAGGGCATTTCGCTCGTCGTAAGCGTGACCGTTTCTTGGCCGCCCTTTTTACCGAGGCGATAGTCGGAAAGGCCGGGACCACGACCGGCATGCACGGGCACGCGCCCGCGAAGGTCCGGGAGACCAAAGGTCGTTCGCCCATCGCCGCCGTAGGTCGTCCCGAGAATCGAGAACAGGGCGCTGTACTTACTGATCGGCAGCAACTGCCCGTCACAGAGCGCCCAGCCACGCGGGGCAAAGTTCCCGCCAAACATTCTGATCTCACCGAGGAATGGATCCATACGTCACTTCTCCTGCCTGTTCAAACATGTCGATCTAGACATATCTAGGAGAAGTAGAGCACACGAAGGTAGTAACGTCCGTGGTAAACCTCGCACCGTAGGCCCAGCACGTCGGAAAAATATGTATCTACAATCTGAATTAAAACCGCGCAACCGCGGCGCTACTGACAGGCCTTATCCGAGCGTGTGCAGCGAAACCGGACATGGAGATGATCGATGTGGTTGGGGAAGTGATGAACAATCCCCTCGTCCGCCCAGCGCCCGCGTGGGTACTGCAAAACCTTGCGCAATGTCGACCTGCGGACACCGTGCTTGCGAGCCCAGGTATAGAGGGCCTTTTGCAAACTGTAGTCGAGAAAGATCGTTTCCACGCCACCCGGCTTGCCGGCTGTCGCTGCCAGCTTCTCGACCAACGCCCAAGTCGCTGCCAAGTCGAGGTTCTCCGCACTCCCCGGGACAAACTCTGCCGGATATCCGTTGGGGCGCTTGCGGTAGTACAGGCCAATATCGATATCGCGTCCGGACTGGTGCGACCGATGCCCGGACAATGGGCCACCATGCCGCGAGGACAGGTCGCCGATCGCCAAGCGGTGCACAGTGGGATGGGTCTTGCGGACAGCCGCAATCGCTTCCGTGACTTGGGTAACCGTTTCGAGCGTGCCGTAGGTCCTTTCCTTGCGCCGGAGGTAATATCCAGTGCCGCTTTTGAGGCGAGTCGGATTGACCAGGCGGCCCTTTTGCGGGCTGCCGATACTTTGCTCGATGACAGGCGCGGTGAGGTCGGCAGATTTCGTTGCATCTGCAGGAATCACCAACTCTTGACCGGGGTAGATAACACTGCCCTGGATCCCATTTTGTCGGCGCAAAGCATCGAGACTACAGCCGTAGTGGCGAGCGATCCGACTCAAGCTCTCCCCCCGAACGACCCGGTGCCGCGAGCTTTTCCGTGCACGCGAGGTCGCCTTGGGCTCGACCTGAGTACTGCACGGAGGAATCGCCAAGGCCTCTCCGCGATGGATCTTGGCGCCTTGAATCCCGTTGGCATCCTTGAGATCGCGGATCGAACACGCGTAGAGCTTGGCGATTTTTGACAGCGACTCCCCGCGTTTGACCACATGGGCGGTGTAGTGCCGCCGCACCGCACTGGCCGAACCAGGCCAACACCACAGCGAGAGCATCACCAGCGAGCAAAGGCCAAAACAGGCTGTACGCCCGCTCGTCATCGCAATACACGCAGCGCCGTCATTCGAAGTCGATGCCGAGGATCCCATACGCTCTTAGAAATAGATCTGACGGTCAGCGGCGGCAAATTTTCCGACTGCAGACGAGCCCCGACCGCGGCTAGCAGGAACTTGCGGCCATCTGTTCAGGCCCTGCTGCTATCACGGATTGGTATGCTCCCGGACGTGTCTGGACGAGTCGACGCCCCTGCCCCTGCGACCCTGCACTCACTTGCCTTCGTGTACTTGGCTTGCAGCCAACTTCCCGACGGTGAAGTCGCTACTTCGGAGATGGGAGCCATTGTTTCGCGGATGCTCGCGTGGACATCCGTCGGCGACGAACAAATTGCAACCGATGCGCTCAAGAGCGCGGTCGCCTCGTATCAAGCCTGCGACGGAGCCGACGAGGAGCTCCGTCAATTGGTGCAGCACGCCGAATACCTGCGCATGCACTTAACACCCGAACAGTGCCAACAGGTCATCTCCGACTTGATCACAATTGTCGAAGCTGACCACAAGGTCTTGGCGAGTGAAAGCGACTTTGTGCTCGCGGCCGCCAAATCACTCGGCGTCGACGTGAAACGCATCGACCATGCAACTTGACCGTTGTGTCGTCGTTGACAGTCCGTGAATTGCAACCGTCGTGGCGCTCCTGTAAAGTTCTCGGAAGACTCAAATGCGCAAGGCGAACACCCTCAAAGAGGCCATCCAACGGTTTTCGCCGGAGCCGATTTCGTTTGGCGCCCACAGTCCAAACAAACAATTTTACACGCCCAGACCCGATGACCCGCTTTCCGATCTGCGGATCCGGCTGCTCTACGCACCGCACAGCTCGGGCAAAACCCTACTCGCTGGACATCGCGGCACGGGCAAGACCACTGAGCTCAACCGCCTCGCTGCCGATCCCGAAGTGCAGGCGCAGTTTAAAGTCGTCAACTTCAACGTCCGCGACACGCTCGAACTCGAAGACATCGACCACATCGATCTGTTGGTCACCATGGTCTCGCAGACACTGCTGGCCCTACGGGATATCGACCAAGCGGGTGAGCTCAAAGAGTCGACCGTGCGTTCGCTTTGCGACTGGCGCGACACCGTCATCGAGCGGATGGAACAGACCGAGCACGGTTCGTCGGGCGAACTCAAAACCGGAGCCGGCGTCACCGGGCTGCTCGGGTTTTTCACCAAGTTCACCGCCCGCTACCGCTACGAAAACACCACCCGCGAGGTTGTCCGCAAGGTCACCCAACCGCGGATCAGCGAGTTTCTCGACCGCCTCACCGGGTTTTTCCTCGACGTCCAAGCGGTGCTCGACAAACAACTGGGCAAGCGGTTGCTAGTCGTCAATGAAGACCTCGACAAGATGTCGTCGCTCGAGCGCGCCAAGGCGTTATTTGAACAAAAGGGCAACTATCTCAACGGCCCTCCCGTGCGGGTGATTTACACCATCCCGATAGGCCTCCACTACGCGACCAACTTCGCCACCAACATCCGCGGTGTGTTCGACAACAGCGTCCTGGTACCGAGCGTCCGTCTAGTCGAAAGCCTCGATGGAAGGGCACACCCCAAGCCCTACGCCCAGGGCCGCGAGACCATGCGGGCATTTGTTTATCGGCGTATGGATGCTGCGCTGATCGACGACGATGCCGTCGACGCTGCGATCGAATTGGGAGCCGGTCTTTTCGACCAGATGCGCAACCTGGTCCAATCAGCATGTGTCAAAGCACTCGTCGCTGGGCTCGAACGGATCACACTCGAGCAAATCCGTGAGGCCGCAGCCGACTACCGAGCGATGCTCGAACGTCCGTTGACCAGCGGTGACATCAACATCCTCCACGATGTCGCGGCCACCCGTCACGCGTCGGCGGAACCCCAGACCTTGGCGTTGCTGCACAGCCTACACCTGATGGAATACCGCAATGGCGGCCGCTGGTGCGACATCAACCCCCTGCTCAAGCAAACGCTCCAGCGATGGCCGGCGGCGACATAGCAACCTATCTGCGTACAGCGGATCGCGCTCGACAGCCGCCCAACAATAGTTGCATACACATTCATATCCGTCCGGCAAGTAGCGAACCATCACAACCTCGATGCGGAACTCGGGCGGGGTGACCGATGGCGGAACCCCCCTCGCTCGACCCCTGGCAACGGCACACGCTCGACTCGCTGGCGACCTATCTCGATGCAGCGAGTGCGGTTGGAGCCTGGGCAGTTGTGACGACAACCGGCCCCAAGCTGCGTGCAGACATTTTTAGCGCGCTGGCAAAACGGCTGCCCGATGCCATGTTCGAATGGATTGCCCACGACATCGGGGCGCCCTCCCCACTCGGCGTCAAGCAAGCCCTCGCACGCGCACTCGAGCAGCCCATCACCCCCCGGATCCGGATTGTCGACGGCCTCGATGCGACGCTCCAAAGCCCCGAACCGCGGGTCGTGCTCAGTTGGCTCAACTTCCAACGCGAAGCCCTCCAACGCCCCGGAGAGGCATTTGTATTTGCCCTCGACGAGGGCAACCTGTCCCAGTGGACAGCTCTTGCTCCCGACCTCAACCGCTACACCCTCCACTTCCGATTCTCTCGCTGGCCCGACCTCCTCGGACGTGCCGACGCGTGGTCGCGGCAACTCGCCCAAGTCGAGTTCAACGATGCGCAACAGCTCGAGGACTCGAAGCATTGGGCCAAGGAGGCGAAAGCACTGGGTGACCTATCGGCCCTCGCCCTCGCTCAAGCCGCGGTCGCCCACTTTGCCTACCGCTTGGGCGAGTGGTCGGAAGTCGACGCGATCCTTGGAGACGCGACCACCTGCGACCCACGCGATGAACCCTATGCGCTGTTGCGGCTTCGTGCCATTCGCCAAGTCCTGAGGGGCCAACCGAGCCTCGCTGTGCAGCAACTACAAGATGTCGGCTCCAACTGGTGGCGCAGCGGCATCGCCGATCTTTCTTTTGCACATGCACACAATGGCGACATCCACCGCGCCATCGAACTCGCCCGCTCGCTCACGCCTGCGACCGACCCCGACAATCGCGGAGCCGAGTTGGCCAACCAAACCCGGTGGATGCGCCAGCTCGGCCAACTACGAGCGGTTACAAAGGCCATCCCTGAACTCGACAACAGTCGCCAAGCGAGTGCGTTGCACACTGTTCAATCGCTTGTGGCCAGTGATAGCGGACGCCTACGGATTGCGCTCAAGGCTGCGCGTGCGGCTCGGAGAACGGCTGCAGGTCGCACCGATCTGTTGCTCAATGCCCATTGGGCGCAGGCACAAGCGGCATACCTATTGGGCGCCCTCGACGATGCACGGGCCAACTGTCTCACGCTTCAAGCCCTGCCCCACGCAAAGCTCGGCACCTGTTGGGAACCCCAATGGCTCCTCGCGGACCTGCTCCACACACAAGGTGGCCCCTCCGCGGTCGCGTCCCTCGTCCAGACCGAACAGCGCCGGCAAGATGGCTGGCACGCGCCCAAACCCGCAGCACTTTTATTGTATGCACAATCTCTTGCAACGGCCGACGAACAAGTCGCCCGCGACTACCTCGAATTTTCGTCTCGCAAACTGCGGGCAATGGATCTTTCGCTGTACCTCGGCGAAGTCGAACGCGAGCTCGCCAGGCTCGACCGACTCGCCGGAGACACGAATCGAGCCCGTACGCGTGTCGAAGAAGGACTCGTATGGCATCTGCGCGAAGGAGCGATTTGGCGGGAATGTCTCGACCGCTGCGAGCTCGCGCTTGTCGACGTCATCGACAAAAAAGTGGACCGAGCCCGCGAGCACGCGGGGCGAGCCCTCGAGCTCGCACGGGAATTTGACCTGCGAGTCTGCGAACCCACTGCCCTGACAGCACTCGCTACCGTTGAATATGCACGGGGTCGTCACGACACGGCCTCGACCTACCGCTCCCGCGCGCGACGGCTGACGGAGTATATGCATGCCCAGGGTCTCGCCGACCGACTCGCCCGCGATTGGTCGTCGCTGACAGACAACTAACTTGTCAAACTCGCTGAGCAGACTCGCCCCTGTGTCGAAAACGGGCTCAACCGCGGTCACTCAGGACACCAACTTTTTTCGTTGACAGAAGCCTTTTCCTATTTTACTAGTTTATTAGTAAATTATCGTGCCACTTTCGCTCAAGCTCAACTACGATCGGCGTGTCCCGATCTACCGCCAGATCTACGAGGCTGTCCTCGGTGCGCTCGCCAGTGAAGAACTGCAGCCCAGCGAGCAATTGCCGACCATCCATCATCTCGCCGGTGAACTGGGCGTCAATCCCAATACTGTGGCCCGGGCCTACCGCGATCTCGAACGCGATGGCCACATCGTGTCCAAACGCGGGCGTGGAAGTTTTCCCGCGGACAAACCTGGCCCACCCGACACCAAGGCTCGCAACACCATTTTGGCCGACATCCTCCGCCGAACACTCGTCGAGGCTGCCCGCCACCATATCAGTGCCCGCGACATCCTGCGCTACTTCCGGAGCAACATCGATGACGAGTCCAATCGCGACTGACGCGACAACCCCAGCCTGCCGACGCACCTACCTCATCCTGCGGTCGACTGCGACGATTCTGTGGAACCATCCGCGGTTGCTGTGGTTCCCGGTACTCGCCGCTCTCGGCACCCTGGCGGTTGTGATCTGTGGGCTGTTTTTGGTGGCCCTGTTTGGTGCTTCCCTCGGCGATCCACTACTCAGCGGAGTATTTTCCGGAGATGTGGCACTCGCCGATGTGCACATGCGCGGCCAGGGTATCATCGGCCTCGCCTGCCTCTACGCAATTGAGTGTATCCACATCGGAGCGGCTGTCGGCCTGACGTTTGCCGCCATGGAAGCCCTCAGTGAACGCAGCTGGTCGGTTGAGCAGGCGCTGTTATGGGCCCATGAACGCCGAGGCGCAATCTTTGAATACGGGGTCGCAGCCTGGGTTGTAGGCCTGTTGACGGGAAATCGTCGCGGCCGTCGTCGCGGCCTGTTCAAACGCGTCGTCGGGTTGTCGTGGCGCGCGGTCACCTACCTCGTGATCCCAGTGATCACCCGAGAGTCCCGCGGTGCTGTGTCGGCGATCAAACGCTCCACTGAGTTACTTGAAGACACATGGAAAGAGGGAGCCATCGGCTACCTCGCCCTCCGGTGGATGTGGGTCCCGCTGCTTCTCATCGCCACCGTTCCACTCGGATTGTGTGCACTTCTCGGCGTCGAGTCCCCGGGTATCTGGGTGACCGTCGCGGTCACCTCCCTCGCGCTCGGGACAGGTGGAGCGGTTGTACTATCAACAATCGAGACCATCTTCCGGGCCGCCCTGTATATTTTTGCCACCGAGGGCGTTGTCCCCCAACCATACGATGTCGACGGACTCGATTGCCTGTGGGAGTGCCGACCGAAGGCACAGCACAGCGTAGACGAATCAGACGCGGCCGAGTGACACCCATCCGGTCGGCGGTGAATTTTCACCATCACTGATTGGCCGTGCGCATCAACGCTTGTCCCCAGCCCAAAGCCTCGGTACCTTTGTGACATGGTCGGGCGAGCTGTCCGTGACTGTCGATGCGACACATCGTTTTCCTCGACGTGTCACCTTGGGCTGCGCCTCCAGTTCCGAGCCGCGACCTGGCCGAAAGTTCTTTCACTTCTCGGTGTCCTCGCCCTACCCGTCTGTGGTGGCGACGTTGCGGACACAAGCGAGACAGATTCGACGTCGACCGGCGAAACCTCAGAAACCCTGTCTTCGACCACCGAAACGGTTTGGGAGCCTGCGCTCGTCCGCGACCTGGTCCTGACGCATATCGAGGCAAACCAAGGGGTCACCATCGAAGTCGGTCGCGACGGCCAACCGATTCCGGGGCCGGAGCGCGCCGGCTATTTGCTCGCCGGTCGGCGGTCGATCATTCGCGCCTACTGGCAACGCAGCGAAAACTGGGTCCCGCGTGAGGTCGAAGCCCGCCTCGACCTCTTTTATCCCGACGGCGAGCAAACCCACCTCTCCCAAGTCCTGTTGATCGACCATCCGCCGTTTGCTGGGGATCTCAAAAAGACATTCTCGTTCGGCCTCCAAGCCCATCACGTAACGCCGGGGATGCGGTTTCGCCTCGGCCTGTGGGAGACCCAACCTGGCTTTGAAGACCTGCCCGAACCATCTGTTATCAGTCAGGTCCCGCAGGAGCTCGATGGTGATACCCCCCTTGGGATCGAATCCAGCGATCAGGCGCTCGAGATCGTCGTCATCCCCTTTACCTACAACGTTGGCGACTGCAACTACACGCCCGATATCTCCGATGAACGGATCCAGCGGCTCACAGACTTGATGTTCGAGATGAACCCGATCGATCGCCTGACGGTCACGGTCGCAGACCCGGTCGAATGGACCGAACCGCTCGACAGCTTCGCCCCGCTCAACACGTATATGAGCCTGATGCGGTTTGAAAATGACGATCCGCCGCACCTGTTTTACTTCGGCCTGATCTATCCCTGTCAGGGGCAACTGGGAGGATACGGAGGTCTGGCCCAGGGCATCGCAAACATCCCTCCACTCGCGGATGAAGCTTGGCTGCGGGTGTCCACTGGCATCTCCCTTCCCGACGATCCCGACTGGACAGGTGAAACATTTGTCCACGAGATTGGACATACACAAGGCCGCCGCCACGTCGACGGAGGCTGTGGGGCCGCCGGGACGGACCCGAATTATCCCTACCCTAACGGAGGTCTCGGTTCCTGGGGATTTGGCGTCATCGACCTTCTATTGCGCCATCCGACGCTCTACAAAGACTATATGACCTACTGCCATCCGTACTGGGTCTCGGCCTGGGGTTGGAACATGGTCTACGACGTCATGCGTGTGCTGACGCAATGGTCGACGGCGAGTGAACACCCCGAGCCCCCCTACTCCGGCTCCTTGGTCATCGGAACGTTTGACCATGTCGGACGTGACACATGGTTTACTGTCCCGGGAGGCCTTGGAGGAAGGCCGCTGAGCACGGCACATACACTCTACCTCCACGATAAAAGTGTAGGCACATCAACGGCCCTGCCCACAACCGTGATCGAGATGCCCGACGCCGGTGGGTACCATGTCGTCGGCGAACTACCGGCACACATGGAGAAGCTCGGGGATATCCAGTACCGGGTCGAGGGGCAGCACCGCCTCGACGTCGACCAAAGCCGTATCACGCAGCGCCACCACAATCGTCGAATCAAGCCCAGGACTTCTCGAACACATCGACGTCATTTTTTTGCAACAAACTAATCACAACTGTGTTACAGATGATGGGCTGTGTCCGCACAGTTTCTCATGTATCCCCGGGCTGCCCCTCCGGGAAGCGTTCGAGCCTGGATCGGCCTACCTGAGTACGCCGGACGCCCAAAGATTCGCTGGCTCCTCGACGGTGAAGAACAACCACACGCGAAGACACGCCTCGATGCGTTGCGACCAGACGAACTCTACACATCGACACCCGACCGGCGGATGTGGACCGGGGCAGTTGATTTCCATGTACAGACAACTTCTCGAGAACACCTCGTCACAGCTCAGCTGGCCGATGGCTCTGCACGCTCGATCCGTGTCCGCAGCTTGCCAGCGGATGTGCCCGAGGAGGGTCTCCACATCCTCCTGAGTTCATGTTTTTACCGTGCAGAGGCTTGTGCGGGTGAGCTCAGTGCAACCCTCGAAGCAATCCAACAACACTGCCCCCCCCGACCTTTGGGCCGCCGTCCGGACTTTTCGCTGTTGATGGGCGACCAAGTCTATCTCGACCTCCCGCCACTCACACATCTTCCGAACGAGGTCGGGGCGCTTGCAGCCAACTTCGAACGTAAGTATCTCGACAACTGGGGAAGCTCGCTTCGAAGCCTTGCTCGACTGTTGGGATTTGCCCCCTCGCTCGCACTACCCGACGACCACGAATACTGGAACAACTACCCCGCAGCTGCGGCTCAGATCGGCAGAACCTGGAATCAACGCGACCGGATCCACTACGCAGATATCGCCGGACAAATGTACGCAGGCTTTCAGGCGCCATTCCCCGAACGTAGCAACAAATCCGTTCGAATCGACGTCTCGCCGATGTCCCTTCTCGCACTCGATACGCGCTCCCATCGGACAGCCCATCGCCTGCTCTCGAAGCAAAGCCACGACGATCTCCTCCGTTGGGTCAGTGAACTCGAACGCGGCCAAGTCGGTATTTTGGTCACCGGCCAATCGCTGTTTGCACACCGCAAAGGCAAGGTTGCTGGCGGGCTTGGGGACTGGGAACCGCCCAATTACGTCGACTTCAAACGCATTGTCACCACCCTGACCCATGCACCATGCCCGCTCATCTGCGTCACGGGTGATGTCCACTGGGGGCGAGTCCTCAAGGCGGCGAGCCGTGAGCCGCACCATCGTCCTGATATCTTTGAGGTTATCGTCTCACCACTTTCGCTGGTGACAACCCCGATCGTCGATACCTGGGTATCCCGTGCGCGTCGTTTTCTAGGGCTCTTCTCGGATCGTCCGAAAAGCGAGCGCCACCCGAAGCCTCCTCTCGAGGCGGGTGTATTTGCAAATTTTTTGACGCCCAAGCCCTATGCGATCGACGTGATGCGCGACGACAACAGTGGCGACCCTGCCACCGTTCAAGGAAACCAACTCGCGTTGCTTTCTGTGTATACACATGCAGGCCGCCCACGCGTCAAAGTCCGCTATTGGCTCGTCGATCGCGACCCGAGCCTGCTGCGGACTGTCACCCTTTTGTAGCCCGAGGACAGCTCATGCTCGACATCTACAATTCGACTGCGACCGACCAAAACGAGAGCCTGCTTGAGAAGCCGCCCCCACAGGGTTCCAACCTCAGGTGGCTCGAACAACAATTTCGAACTCTCGAGAAGGGGGCGACCTGCCCGTATGTGCTGCTGCTATTGGTGGGAGGAAGCGACACTGTCTCCGCCCGCCTGCGATATGCCCAAGCACCGGCGCGCCAGGACCTGACGCCGAGTCACTGGTCGCACGTCGTCCTCGTAGAACCCGGGGAGTCGCAATTTCAAGATGCGCATACAACCGAGGTTTCCCTCAATCCGCCTGCCGGGTTTGGCTTTCCAGCACCTACCAATGCGATCCAAACGGGAGTGCTGACAACCTACAACGATCCCCAAACCTGGCCTAACCTCGCGCTGTTGGCCGTGCCCGTTCCGCCGGAACAGGTCAAAAAACGGTTGGCGTCGCTGCGCAGCATGAGGTGCTCGATCGACCTCGTCGAGCTGACGATCCGGTGGCTGGGATATTTGTGGGGGGTTCGGCACGCCGACAATCCCCTCACCCACGAAGCCGGAATCCCCTCGGCTGTGATGCTCGAGAACGTCATCGGTGCCCTCGGATTTGACCTCACACCGGGGCTCGCTAGCCGGTCGAGTTGCCCAGAAGCTATCTGGCAATCTGCCCGTTGGTGGCACCAATTTCACAGCCAAGTGCCGCGAAGTGATGGGAGTCCACAGCCATTGGCCAGCGACGAAGAACGGTCCCAACCTCCGATATCGGGCGCGTTTACAATCACGCACCGCCTGCCCTAACCTAGGCGAGAGCACCGGACAACGGTGGACGTGTCGCCCAACTTCGACGACACTTTACCTATCGGGCATGTTGCTCGGTCGATGGGGCGTGGGGAAGAAAAATGTTGATACAACGAATGATGAAGTGTGCTGCGCTCACCATCGTCCTCAGCGCGGCGAGTGAGGCACATGCCCATATCGAGATTACCTCACACACCACGCGACACGGGCCGGATAAGCAAAAACGCGGGCCCTGTGGGGTCGAGGGTTCATCCCGGGGCGAGACCATTTATTCGTACCGGCACGGTGAGACCGTCACGCTCGAGTGGTACGAGTTTGTCGACCACCCGGGTCACTACCGCGTCGCCTTTGACGATGCTGGCGATGATGATTTTGCCGATCCCATCTCCCCCGACGATCGCTACACCAACGCCACCGTGTTACGCGACGGCATCGAAGACATCCCCGACGTGCACACCTACGAGGTCGATGTCGAGCTGCCTGATATCACCTGTGAAACCTGTACGATCCAAATCATCCAAGTCATGCTCGACAAGCCACCCTACGGCGACGGAAATGACTTGTACTACCACTGTATCGACGTTCGCCTGGTGGCCGACGGGGAACCGCTACCCGAACCGGAAACCGGGGGATGTCGAATTCGTGGCGGCGCCAATGGTTTCGATGGTTTCGATGGTTTCGCGGTCGTCGGC
Organism: uncultured Nannocystaceae bacterium; assembly: GCA_964621785.1. Taxonomy (GTDB): domain Bacteria; phylum Myxococcota_A; class Polyangia; order Nannocystales; family Nannocystaceae; genus JACKDW01. Next base: position 5,030 of record CAZUPD010000087.1, on the reverse strand, counting down.
CTCGGGCTCGTGCTAGCATCGCGTCGACGACGTCGCTCCGATGCGCAGTAAACTCGCACCCCTCGGCTTCACCACGATCCTGGCGATATGCCTTCTTGGACATGTTCCTAAAGCATCTGCATGCTCGTGTCTCCAGTCGACCGATGTCTACCTGTTTCTCCCCGAAAATAAACAACTCCCCGCCGGTTCAAATGGCATTTGGTGGCACGGGGTTCACCACAAGCCGCTGTCGCCGGGACGCGTCCAACTCGAAACGCTCGGCCCGGGCGGACGCTGGTTTCCGCGGACGTTCACGGTGGTTCAAGGTCCGGGTTCGATCGTCGGCATCCTGCCAGATCCCGTAAACTTCGATGTCTGGGGAGCCGAAACACACAGGATTACAATTCGTGCATATCCGTGGGAACCGACCTCTGCGAAATTGGGACCCGTCGTTGTCAGTGAAACGTTCACCATCGGTTCGAGTCCGTTGCAATCCGGTCCGGTCGGGATTGAGATCGGGACCCCCCAACTCGTCGAAACCTCCGCGCCGAGGGGTGCGAGTTGCCGCGTCCTGTTTCCGGCGGTCAACATCCGAATCGAACCCAAACTCCCACCTAGCCTGGTGAATGCGCACTACGGGTTGTTGTTCGAGACCTACGTAGACGGGCAAAAGTGGAGGCCCCGGCGAAGTCTGTGCGACCAGTTCCCCGAAGGACGCAGCCGCTTGTCCGACACTGAACGCCCCGGGGTCGATGTGATCTACAGCGAGTGCCCGCCGGACAAGACCCAACAACCAGATTCGCAAGCGCTCCGATGGCCGAGCACCGGTCACCACGGACTCGAAGAAGGAGAACACGAGGTCTACGTTGTGGTGTCGACCCCGGACGCGTCGTTGCGCGTGGAGTCCACCCGCGCCGTCGTGAACCTGCGGTGTGATGCACAAGCACCGACGTCCCCGACGCCAACACCGAAAGTACCCGTCGATTCCACTGCGCAGACGCCTCTACCAGATTCGCCGCGCGACCATGCCGATATTCCACCGAAGCACCCGCCACCATCCGGACGATGTGCTGTCTCGAGTGACAGTTACGGATGCTTCGGATGGTTTGCCTTCCTGCTGCTCGTGAACAGAAAAACACGACGTATCAGGGCAACAGAATCTCGCGCCACCCCGCGGAATTGACGATCGCATCGCGCACGACCACGTGTGTCGAGACCTTGGCAATCATCGTCGGGCTGTATCAGGTCGAGCAGCCTCCCGCGGGTTAGTTGCTATTGCATGTTCTACAGACTCCCCGTCCCGTCGCCCGAAGCAGACTCGGCTTCACGGGCGGAGACCTTCACAACGCACTCGGGGCTCCCAAATTCCCCACCCGCGCGATCTTGTATCCCGGCACAGGAAGGGGTATGGTGCCGCGAATTTTCACCGCGATGCCAATCCCCACACCATTTCACGCGCGCACGCAGGCACTGTGTACCAGCATGTTCTGGAAGGACTGGGCGGGTTACCACGCCGTCCGTTCGTTCGACACGTGCCACGAGCGCGAGTACTACGCGGTCCGTCACGCGGCTGGGATCTTCGATGTCAGCCCACTGTTCAAGTACGACGTTCGCGGAGACGGGGCCAAGGCCCTGCTCACCCGCGTGATGACCCGCGATATCTCCAAACTCCGACCCGGCCGGGTGACCTACTGCTGCTGGTGTGACGACGCCGGCAAGGTCATGGACGACGGCACTGTGTCGAACTTCGGCGACGGTCACTACCGCGTCACTGCGGCCGAGCCTACCTACGGGTGGCTTGCCCGCAACGCCCGCGGCCTTCAGGTCGACATTACTGACACGACCGACGCACTCGGTGCCCTCGCTATCCAGGGCCCGACCTCGCGGGCGCTGCTCAGCGAAGTTGTTGCCGATACAAATAAGCCACTCGACAAGTTGCGGTTTTTCCGCCTGACGCAGGGAACGATCGCGGGCCATCCAATTGTCATCTCGCGGACCGGGTACACCGGCGACCTCGGCTACGAAGTGTGGGTCGCCCGCGATCACGCACTCGCTGTCTGGGATGCGATTATCGCAGCGGGAAGCCGTCACGGGTTGGTCCCCGCGGGGCTCGATGCCCTCGATGTCACCCGGGTCGAGGCCGGCTTCATCATGAACGGGGTCGATTATCAAAGCGCCCATCACTGCCTGATCGAGTCGCGCAAGTCGTCGCCGTTTGAACTCGGCCTGCAGTGGACCGTCGACCTCGACCGTCCGGCGTTCAATGGTCAGGCCGCGTTGCGACGTGAACTCGCCCAGGGTGCTTCGAAGTGGGCCACCGTCGGTCTCGAGCTCGACTGGGACGAATACGAAGCGCACTTCACCGAGTTTGGCCTTCCTCCGCATGTGTCGAGCAGTGCTTGGCGGGCTTCGATTCCCCTCTACCTCGCCCGTCGCGGCGGTCGTGAGCGCGGGCGTCAGATCGGCTACGCAACCTCGGGCGCCTGGTCGCCGCTGCTCAAAAAAAACCTTGCAATTGCAACCATCGAACCTCGCTACCAAGCCCCGGGCACCCGGGTGCGTATCGAAGTCACGGTTGAGCACCAGCGGCGGACAGTCGCGGCCACCGTGCGCGAGACTCCGTTTTTCAATCCCAAACGCAAGCGAGCCTAACAAGTGGTCGCCATCAATCCCTTTAACCCTGCGCACCCCGACTACCCAGGTCGCCCCGAAAAGCCCTCGCGCAGCAGCTACGACGCGATCATCGTCGGCGGAGGCCACAACGGTCTGGTCGCGGCTGCCTACCTCGCCCGCGCTGGTCGCAGCGTACTGGTCCTCGAAAAGCGTCCAGTTCTCGGCGGCGCGGCGGTCAGCGAAGAGATCTACCCGGGCTTTACGTTCTCGGTCTGCTCCTATGTGGTCAGCCTGTTTCGCCCACACATCGTCCGCGAGTTAGAGCTCGCCAAACACGGGTTTGAGCTGATCCCACTCGAGTGTTCGTTCACCCCGCAACCCGACGGCGATGCCCTGGTGCGATGGGCCGACTCGGCACGAACGCGGCGGGAAATCTCGAGGTTCAGCAGACGCGACGCCGAGATTTATCCCGAGTTTGGGCTGGCCATGAGCAAGCTGTCGCAGTTCGCCAAGGCCATCATCGACAATCCGGCGCCCGACCCCAATTCGATCCGGCCCCGCGAGATCGCCAAGCTTCTGCGCCTCGGCAAAATCATGCAGGACTTCGACGGCGACACCCGGCACCTCAACCTCAAGTTGATGACCGCGAGTGCGGTCGACTTTCTCGATCAGTGGTTCGAGAGCGAGGTTCTCAAGTCGCCGATGTCGGTTAGCGGTATCATCGGCACGTTCCTAGGTGTCCGTTCTCCGGGCACGGCATATGTGCTGTTACATCATTATATGGGTGAGATCGACGGCGCCTACCGGGCCTGGGGGTTTTCCCGTGGCGGGACGGGGGGCGTCAGTCTCGCATGTGCACGATCTGCCCGTTCCTTCGGAGCCGAGATCCTCACCTGTGCCGGCGTCAGTCAGGTCAACCTCGACCACGATGGCCGAGCCTGCGGGGTGGTCCTCGAAAATGGTGATGTCATCAAGTCGCGAACGGTGATTTCGGCCGTCGACCCGCGACGCACCTTTTTTAGCCTGGTGGGCAAAGACAATCTCGACGACGAGTTTGTCACCCAGATCAGTCGCTACAAGCTCCGGGGCAGTTCGGGCAAGGTCAACCTCGCACTCGACCGTTTTCCCGACTTCAGCTCGCGCCCCGGCGATGGTCCACATGTCCGTGGGGACATCGCCATTGCCCCGAGCATCGACTACCTCGAACGCGCCTACGACCAAGCCAAGTACGGCGACTTTTCCCAGCGCCCGTACCTCAACGTCGTCATCCCCTCGCTGAGCGATCCGAGTGTGGCCCCGCCTGGCAAACACGTGATGTCGATCTTTGTCCAGTACGCTCCCTACGAGATCAAAGAGGGTCCTTCGTACTGGCCCAACCGCCGCGAGGCGTTTGGCGACGCTGTCATCGACACACTGGCCGAGTACTGCCCCGGGCTCAAAGAGTCGATTCTCCACCGCCAAGTCATCACCCCGTGGGACCTCGAGCAGGAGTACGGGCTGGGCGAAGGCAACATCTTCCATGGCGAACTCAGTGTCGAGCAGCTGTTGTTTTTGCGACCTGCTGCCGGCTGGGCCAACTACAAAACCCCGGTGCCAGGCCTGTGGATGTGCGCTTCGGGGACCCACCCGGGCGGCGGCATCATGGGTGCCCCCGGTGAACTCGCGGCCAAAACCCTGCTCCGGTCAGGTGAAGTATGAACACGTTCGATGCCATTGTGATTGGTGCAGGTACAAATGGTTTGACCTGCGCCGCCCTGCTGGCCCAACACGGAATGTCGGTCGTGATCGTCGAAGCCGGCGAGTACATCGGCGGCCTCGCACAGGCCCGGGAGTTTCACCCCGGTTACCGAAGCGGCGGTCTCGTTCACGACACCACTGTGGTGCGGCCGTGGGTCGTCGACAACCTCTCGCTCGTCCATCACGGGCTCCAACTACGGACCGCAAAACCCGATATCCTCGCCCTCGGCAAACCGGGCTCTGGACTGTTGATCTCCGGTGACCGCCTGCACGCGGCCGGTGAGATCGCAACCGTGAGCGAGACCGATGCCGCGGCCTACCTCGAATACCGGGCTTACCTCGAACGCCTTCGCCCAATCCTCGCCCAGTTTTTCGACCAACCCCCGCTCGACCTCATCGATACCGGGGTCGGCGATCTGTGGGCGATGGCCCGTCAAGGTCTCAGTTTGCGAAAATTAGGGAGAAAGGGAGCCCTCGAACTCGCCCGCCTGTTACCGATGTGTGTCGGTGACTGGCTCGACGAGTGGTTTGAGACCGACCTCCTCAAGGCCGCACTCGCGCTGCCAGCAGTTGCAGGTACATTTACTGGGCCGCGCTCGCCGGGGACCAACGCCAACCTGCTGCTCCGCGAGGCTGCAACAGGTACGGGGGTGGTGGCTGGTGCTCCTGCCCTGACACGCGCGCTCGAAAAATCGGCCCGG
>CAZUPD010000086.1:0-33378 GCA_964621785.1 uncultured Nannocystaceae bacterium | reverse complement strand
CACCAACATGGAGGACTTTCGATGAACACCCTTTTTGCCGCCGGTATCGTTGCGCTGACACTCGCGCCACCCACCACCACGCCTGCCCAGCCATCTGCTTCGGCCGTCTCCGACCAGGATGCCGATGACCTCGCACGTGCCAATGCCCGTACCAACGCCGCGGGGACCACGGTCCTCGACTTTGAAAATGACAACGTCAGCGGTGAGTTGCTCAATCCCGAGGGCACCGTCATTCCGGGTCAAACCGGCGCGACGTTCAAGAGCCTGATCGAGATCCGCGGGACCTTTACGCCCGAGATGATCAAGATGAGCTTCGACGTATAAACATGTAGAAGCAATTTTTGAAGGTCGATGCCCGGGGCGCGGGTGTCGACCTTGTGTTTGTGGACCAGCCGATTGCGTTCATCGCATCGACGAACGCGGCATACCTTCGTGGCCTGTCGGTCGCACCCACGGGGCTTCGGCGTGCTGGTTCGGCCGCGCAAAGGATTGCCGCACGAGCGCTACGCGGGCATCGTCGGCCTCGCAGCCTGGGTGCTGCGCGAGCGTTTGGTCGACTTGGATCCCTTCGCGCGGAATTTCTTTGCTTCTGCAAGGAGTGCAGTCGCGTGTTCGCGTGCACTCTTGGTGACCCGCGACCCCCCGAGCATCCGCGCGAGTTCTTCGATTCGCTGGCGGTGGTCGAGCGCCACGACTCGGGTGGTGGTCCGTCCATCTTCGGTGTGCTTGCTGACGTGGAGGTGGTTGGTCGCAAACGCGGCGATCTGTGGCAGGTGTGTGATGCACAAAACCTGGCGGCCGCTCGCTGCCCGGTGGAGTCGACGACCGATCGCTTCGGCCACGGCACCGCCGACCCCGGCATCGACCTCGTCGAACACATAGGTCGTCACATGATCGCCGGTTGCCAATACACCTTTGATCGCCAGCAGCACCCGGGACAGTTCACCGCCGGAGGCGACCTTGGTCAGTGGGGCGAGCGGTTCGCCGGTATTGGCCGAGAACAGGAACTCCACGTGGTCGAGCCCGCGTGCGGACAGGGCTTGCAGGGGGGTGAGAGCGACCTTGACCCGGGCATGTTGCATATGCAACGCTTCCAGCTCCTGTTCGATCGCCGCGGCCAACCGGGTGCTCGCCTCACGCCTCGCCGCCCGCAGGTTGTCGGCGAGTTGATCACAGCGGGCGCGTTGGCTCTGCTCGCGGGTGGAGAGTTGTTCGAGATGGACATCGGCGTGCTCGAGCGTGTCGAGTTCGGAGCGCATGTCCTCCATCCGCGCTGCGAGGTCATCGGGCTCGACACCGTGTTTGCGCCGCAGGCTCTCCAAGCTGTGTAGGCGCTGTTGCACGCGTTCGAATTCCTGGGGGTCGACCTCGATTTCACCGGCGAATCGGACAGCAGCAGCAGCCGCCTCTTCGCATGCCACTTGGGCGGCGATCAACTGTTCCGAAAGTTCACTCAACACCGGTGATTCGTCGCTTCCGCGGCGGGCAAAGTCGAGGAGTGTCGACAGGCGACCGGTGATCGCATCGTCGGATTCGTACAGGACATCGTGGGCCTGTTGGGCAAAGGCGAGCCATTTGTGAGCATCTCGCATCAGCGAGACTCGGGCTCGCAATTCACTGTACTCGCCCGGTTCGGGGGCGACACGCTCGAGCTCGTCGAGTTGGAAGCGCAGGTAGTCGGCCCGCGCCGCTCCTTCGGCAACCTGCTCGCGCAGCCCGGTGAGTGCACGGCTCGTCTCGCGCCAGCACTCAAACGCCTGTTGATAGTCTGCGAGCGGTTGTGAAATACTTGCATAAGCATCGAGTAGTTCGATGTGGCGACCGACGTGGGTCAGTGAGTGGTATTCGTGCTGGCTGCAGATGTCGATCAGATGTTCGCCTACCCGCTCGAGCACGCCGACAGTCGAGAGTTCAGCCTGGATGAAGCACCGGCCCCGGCCCCCGCGACCGACGACACGGGCGAGGACCAAGCCGTCCGGCCCGTCGACTTCGAGTCCGAGTTCGCCGAGAAGTTCTTGTGCGCGCCGACGCGTGGCTGCGGACAGATCGAACTGGGCTTCGACGCGAGCCCGTTGTTCGCCGCTGCGAACCAGGCCAGAACGACCCCGAGCCCCGCGCAACAGGCCGAGAGCATCGACAATCATCGATTTACCGGCTCCGGTCTCACCGGTGAGGACGGTCATTCCACGGCCGAGTTCGAGGCTGACGTCGTCGATAAGTGCGAGTCCACGAATGCGTAGAAAAGTAAGCACACAGGCTACTTAGCAGGCCGCACCGAATCGTGCCACCGAGCTTTGCTTGCCTACACAAGGGGGTCTCTTGGAAGAAGTTTATGAAGGTGCAAGGAACGGATTGTATTCTCGCAAGTGGCCCGGTACCCTGGGTTATGCTGAAACATTCCTTGGCAATCAGTGGGTTTGTGGTCGCCAGTTGTTTGGCGCTCGCCTGTACCTCGGGTGGCGACGAAACGACTTCGAGTGCCAGTGAATCGGACTCGAATTCAGATCCGTCGACGAGTACCAGCGATCCGACGGCTGGCCCAACCGGCCCGACGACGACGAGCCCGGGGACCGATCCGACTGGGAGCGAGACCGATGCGACAGATTCGTCGGGCTCCGACGCGACCACCGATCCATCGGAATCAGAGACGGATGCGACGACCGACCCGACGGATGCGACGACCGACCCGACGGACACCGACGCGACGACGGATACCGACGCGACGACCGATCCGACTGATACCGACGCGACCACAGACACCGACGCGACGACCGATCCAACCGATACCGACGCGACCACGGATGCGACGGACACGGACACGGACACGGACACGGACACCGAGACCGAGACCGAGTCCGAGAGTGATACCGGGGTCGACAACGACATGGACGACGACGGGATTCCCGACGACGACGATCCGTTCCCCAACGATCCCAACGAGCCGGGGGTCGCCCTTCAGTTCAAGGTGTACGCCCACAGTTCAAGTCGCCTGTACACGATGGATGTCGAGGAGCCGTACCAGATCGACGAGGTCGGCCCATTTTCCTTTGACCAGAGCAGCGGCTCGGTAACCGACATCGCGATCGACCGCTGGGGCGTGTTGTACGGGATCACCTTCAACGACCTGTTTGTCTGCAACCCGACGACGGCCGCGTGCTACTACCTCGGCGACCTTCCGGGCGGCAGCACCAACGGCCTTACTCTCGTACCTCCGGGAGTGATCGATCCAGATGATGATACATTGATCGCAATCGCCAACGCGGGTACGTGGCACCGTGTCGATGTCGTCAACCAGATGGCCATGTTTACACAGATCGGCCAATACGGGATGGGGTACACCTCCAGCGGTGATGCCTATTCGATCGATGGGGTCGGGACCTATGGCGCGGTCGATGCCGGGGGGAATGCCGACCTCATCGTCGAGGTCGACCCGAGCAACGGGATGGCGATTGGGACGATCGCCACAACCACGGGTTATTCTTCGATCTACGGGCTCGCCGGGTGGTCGGGTTCGATCTTTGCCTTCAACTCAACTGGGCATGTCCTGCGCATCGATCCGGAAAATGGCAACGTCGAGGTGCTGACCAACGCCCAGCCGTCGTGGTGGGGTGCTGGGGTGCGGACCATCATTCCGCAGTAGTCGCCATCGTACATGTAAATGCAAGGGCCCCGCACGCCTGTGTGGGGCCCTTGCATTTGCAATAAAGTGCAGGTCTGTTTTAGGGCAGGTAGCCCACTTCCGAGCTGATGTCGTCGATCCACACGGTGTCCTGAAGGGCCGAGACCGACCCGTCTTTGCTGTACTCCCAGCGGAACGTGTGTTCGCCAGCTGTGACGGGAAAGGTCGCGAGTGTCGTCGGATTGTTGCCGGACCACTCGGCCGATATGTCGCCGTCGATGAAAAATGTCAGGACATCGTAGTTCGCCTCGCAGGCCTCGCGGTGGGCAAACGAAATCTCCCCGGTGGTGTCGAAGTGCAGCACGAGTTCGGCGAACGACGATTGGTTGTGGGTGATGTTGCCGGTTTCGCCCGACCACGCGTCGTTGACTTCCATTGTGCCGACGGCAAAGAACTCGGCGTCGCCGCCCACGGTCCAGTGATCGGCGAATGCTTGGGTGATCTCGAAGGTGTCTAAAAAGCCAGTACAGTTGGCTTCGATGGTGCAGCTCTCGCTGCAGGAGATTTCGCCGGCGAAGAACAACATCTCTTGGCACGTCTGGGCGACGAAGCCGTCGCAGGTTTCGCCGTCCCCTTCTTGGACTTCCCCGTCGCCGCAGTACGGTCCGAGTGCCATACAGTCCTCGGCACAGCCGCCGTAGCTATTGTCGTTGAGACCGTCGTCGCAGACTTCAAAGCCCTCGTCGAGGAAACCGTCGCCACACAACGGGCCGAGGGTGCAGTCTTCGGCACAGCCGCCATAGGAGTTGTCGTTGATGCCATCATCACAGGTTTCACTGTCGTCGACGACTGCATCGCCGCAGTAGGGCGCGAGGGTCGAGCAGTCCTCGGCACAGCCGCCGTAGGAATTGTCGTTGACGCCGTCATCGCAGGTCTCGCCGTCGTCGCTGTCGAGGTTGGCATCACCGCAAAACGGGCCGAGTGCATCGCAATTTTCGGAACACCCCCCGTAGGAGCCGTCGTTGACACCGTCGTCACAAACTTCCCCGCCGTTGACGATCCCGTCGCCACACTCGACCGACTCCGAGTCTGAATCCGTCGTGTCACTGGTCTCCGTCGTCTCACTCGGGTCCGTTTCAGAATCGGAGTCCACGGTGTCGGATCCTGAAGTGTCGGAGTCGGTATCCGTATCGGTCTGCGTCGTTGGGCCTGTGGTGGGGATCTCCGTGGTCGTCTGTGGTCCCGAGGTGGTTGTCGGCATCTGCGTCTCCGACTCGAAGTCGTCGGTATCGGTTCGCGCCGAGGTGGTTGTCGGTGGCTCGGCACAGGCGACGAGGACAAACCAGCCGGCGAGGCCGACAGTCTTCCACAGGGGGTTCGAGGTTGTCATGCTGGGACTCCAAGGCCATTGAAGGCAGGTGTGATTGTACAGGTTGTACCAACAACGAATCTTCGGGGCATGGTGCGAGAGGCGAATGCTTTGTGCCGAGAAGCGAATGTTTTGTGCGAGGGGAGGTTCTCGATGCGACCGCGATGGCCGACATCTGCGGTCGAGTGGAGCCGCTCGGGACCGTCACCGCCGAGTTGGAACCCGTGAACGATTCGGGCTATCCGCCGATGTCGGCGAGTGTGATCGTCTTCTCGAAATCGAGGTTCCCTTCGCGATCGTAGAAGGCACCCGTGAGCTGGTCACCGACGATTTCCACCCACATAAACCCCTCGGTTTGATCGTCTTCGTAGTCGACCGGGTTGTCGTTGCGGTGTTCGAAGTCCGTGGTTTTTGCAGCCGCGCCGGAGACAAAAAATTGGGTGCCACAGGTCGGGTGCAGCCACTGCCGGTTGTGGTCATGGCCGGAGAAAAACACGTTGATTGTGCCGCAGACCTGGGCGTCGAAGGCGTCTTTGATGTTGCCCCCGGCGAGAAACGTCGATGTGAGTCCCTCGTAGTTGCCGGCGTTGCCGTGGGCTCCGTTGGAGATATAGGGATGGTGGGCGAGGCCGATCTTCCATGTGGCCGTACTCGCCGCGAGGGCACCTGCGAGCCAGTCTTTTTGTTCCTGCAGGGTTTCGGCCAACATCAACCGGTGGGTGTCGAGGGCGAAGAACTCGACGTTGCCCGCGGTCCACGAGTACCACTCGTGTGGCAGGTACCACTTGTCGCTGTACTCGGTGTATTCGATTTGAAAGTCGCTGCGGTCCCACTCGGGGACGACTGCTCCGTAGTCGTGGTTGCCCAAGACGATGTAAAAGCGAAACCCGATGTCGGCGTAGGGCAGTTCAAACTTGTCTTGGAACTGCTGGTCGTCGACCGCAAACACCCCGTCGTCGTAGAAGTTGTCGCCGAGGTACAGAGCAAAGTCGCAGCCGCGGTCGGCACAGATCTGCTCGACCGCATCGGCGACCGCGTACTGAGCATCGTTGCCCTCACCACCGTCGCCGAGGGCGATAAACCGAACCGGCTCGTCGACCGGACCTTCGGTGTCGGTGTCGGTGTCGGTGTCGGTGTCGTGCGTGTCGGTGCTCGTCGCCCCGGACGAGCCGGTCGATGTTTCGCCGGTGGTTTCGCTTTCACTGTTCGCGCCACCGTCACCACAACTTCCGAGGATCGATGCGGACGCGAGAAGGGCAAATGCGAGGTGTGCTCGTACCATCGGGTGCTCCTGGGGCGAATGTGCTCCGTCGCTTGCAATCTACCGAGGTTTGAAACGCATGCGCAAGCACGGGGCGTCTCGGATTGCGTGAATGGTTTTGCCGGTTGGGTACGTGCGGCAGGTAGCGCTCTGGCGTCAATCGAAGGTCTGTGGCTGCTAGACTAGGATCCATGTCGGCCGAAGCGGAATTGGAGTTCGAACACACCATTGCCCGAATGTCGCCCGTGCGTGGTCCTTCCGAGCAACTCATCAAGGGCCGGCTGTTTGCCGACCGCTATGAAGTGCGCGCCCTTTTGGGGGAGGGCGGCATGGGTGCGGTCTACAAGGTCTTCGACCGCGAAGTCGAGGAGATGGTCGCACTCAAAGTTTTACTCGGGCAGGCCGCAGGGTCGGCCGAGGCCGTCGAACGGTTTCGCCGCGAAGTCCGTCTGGCCCGCCGGGTCACCCACCGCAACGCCGCGCGCACCTACGATCTCGGCGAGCACGAAGGCACTCGGTTTTTGACGATGGAGTATGTCAACGGGCGCAGTCTGGCCGACGTGCTCGACAAACGGGGGACCTTGGCGGTCGGATGTGCCGCGTCGACGACCGCGGAAATTTGCCAAGGACTCGCAGCCGCCCACGCGGCCGGAGTGATCCATCGCGACCTCAAACCCGCCAATGTTCTGGTCGAAACGACAGGTCGTATCGTCCTCACCGACTTCGGAATTGCCCGCGCGTTGCAGGGAAGTGAAGTGACCCTCAACTCGACCGGATTGATGGGAACACCCGCCTATATGGCACCTGAGCAGGTTTCCGGGGGCACGGTCGGACCCCCCACCGACATTTACGCCGCCGGGATGATTCTCTATGAGGCCCTCACCGGGACCTTGCCGTTTACCGGGGACAATGCGATTGCGATGGCAGTCGCACGCCTGACCGAAGAGCCAGTTGATCCGCGGACCCACGTCCCACTGCCCGACGGTTTGGCAAACTTGATCCTCCAATGTCTTGCCCGCGAGCCCGAACATCGACCGCCTTCGGCAGCTGAACTTGGGGCCATGCTAGTTGGATTTACCGAAGGAGCGACACCTCCGACAGTGACGGTCGCGACAACCGGGCAGCTCACCGGCCTGCCAACGACCCCGCGGACGACGGATCGGCGGTGGACCGCGGCGCTGCCGAGTGAGCGAACGCTGGCGGTGTTGCCGTTTCGCTTCCGCGGCAAACAGGATGATGCCTACTTGGCCGAAGCCCTCACCGACGAGCTTATCGACGTGCTCTCGCGCACCCGCGGGATCCGGGTTTCGGGCAGTGGTGCCACCGCCAAATACGCCGATCGCACCGACCGCGACCCCCGGGTGCTCGGGCGGGAACTCGGAGTCGATGTCATCGTCGATGGAAGCGTGCAAATGGCCGGCAAGCGGGTGCGGATCAACGCCCACTTGGAGGAGGTCGCCACCGGGTTTCAGATCTGGGGCGGTCGCTTCGACAGCCTGCTCGAGGACGTGTTTGAACTGCAGGACAAAATGGCGACGCGGATCGCCGAGTCCCTGCGGATCGAACTCAACATCCTCGGACATCGCGGCGAGGCACCGGCCGAGGCCGTCGAGTTGTACCTGCGCGCACGCAAGTCGCTCAAGGGCTTCGTCACCGGGAACAAAAGCAAGGCGATCGAGCAGCTCGAGCGTTGCCTCGAGCTCGCCCCGGGGTTCAAACCTGCACTGGTGGCCCATGCCCTCGGCTGTATGCGGGCGTGGTTTGACCCGGATGAGATCGGTCGTCGCGATTGGGGTGCATGTACAAGAGAATCGGTCGCACGTGCACTCGATCAGGCTCCCGAACTCGCCGACACCCACTACGTCGCCGGGCGGATGTCCGTCCAGCTCGGCGAGTATCAACAGGCAGCTTGCCGCTTGGCCAAGGCGCTAGAGATCGCCCCGACATGTGCAGAGGTACATGAATACTTAGGCAGCTTGCAGTGCGAAGCGGGGCGCGCCAAGACGGGGGCCCGCCATATCAAACTCGCCCAGGAGCTCGACCCGTCCCTCGAAGGAGGCAATTTCGACCTTGCGCGGGCCCATGCGTTACACGGGGAATACGACGCCTACGAAGCGATTTTGAGGGAAATCAAAGTCCGTGGCCAGCAAAACCTGGCGACCTTCGTGCTCGAGTCCCGGGTAGCGAGTTGGCAGCAGGATCACGAGCGAATCTGCCAGGTGCTGCGCAGCATTCCCGACGATGGCATCCCTTCGCGGGAGCTGGTCCGCGGCCATGCCCGGGCCCTTGTGTGTTCCGAAAAACAGCTCGAGAAATACATCACCTACTTCAAAAATCTCCTGTCCGATCCGGATGCCAACAAGCGGTTTTTGACGGTCAGCTACCAGATGGCGGCCGAGGTGATGGCCTACCATCAGCGCTACGACGAGGCCCAAGACTACATCACCCAGGCGGCGGATTCTGTGTTGGTCGACGTCGATTGGATCAACCTCTGTCCACTGTTTGATGCGATCAGGGACAACGCGGCGTTTCGCGCTGCGGCCCTCAAGGTGCGCCAGCGGGCCGAGGGGATCTGGCGGGTGACGAGCAGCTGATACAGGTGTCAACCGCAGACCTGCGATTGCACGTGCACACAACGGTTTGCACGGGGGGGTGCGTCACCTGTACACGCTCAATGGTTCCGCACGTTTGCATCCGTCACACGAATTTCGAGCCCATCCTCGACGGTTGGTCACACCGAGCTTCGGCCATCAGGCTGATCACCCTGTGCAGGTTTGTTTGCGTATTAGACAGGTAACAGCAGGCTGGGCTATCCTAGCCACAGAGGTGTCCTAATCATGCGCATACGCACCTGCATAACTTACCTTTCCCTCACGACAGTTTTGGGGTGCTCGTTCAAGGCACCTGGGGTCGGGACCGACGCGTCTTCGACGAGTTCCGAGTCGACATCGGACACAGGATCGACGACGGACCCGACGACAGTGGGCCCGACGACGGACCCGACAACCGACCCGACAACCGACCCGACAACCGATCCGACGACGGACCCGACCGATCCGACGACGGACCCGACCGAGGAGCCAGCGTTTTGTGGCGACGGTACTGTCGATCCTGGCGAAGAGTGTGACGACGGTGAAAACAATGCCGACGATGGGTTGTGCAAGCTCGATTGCACCGAGGCGTACTGCGGTGATGGGATCAAATCGCCTGAAGAAGCCTGTGACGACGGCAACACCAACAACGAGGACGCCTGCTCCAATGAGTGTACCTTGCCGAATTGTGGCAACGGCGAGATCGACGAAGGCGAAGAGTGCGACGACAATAACGATATTGACACCGATGAATGCCTCAACAACTGCACGTCAGCGAAGTGTGGCGATAATGTGGTCTATGAAGGTGTCGAGCAGTGCGAGGACGGCAACGCCAACAATACCGACGACTGTGTCGCGTGTATGAACTGGACTTGTGGCGACGGGCACGTCCACGCTGTGGAAGAGGTCTGTGACGACGGGGTGAACGACGGTTCCTATAACGGTTGTCAGCCAGGTTGTGACGCGGAGGGCCCGAAGTGCGGAGATGGCAATGTCGACGACAGCGAGGTCTGCGACGACGGTGTCAATGACGGTTCGTATGATGGCTGTGAAGGCGACTGCAAAAGCCTCGGCCCGACGTGCGGAGATGGCGTTGTCGACAACGGGGAAGAAATGTGCGACGACGGTGACAACAACGGCAATTACGGTGCATGTGCAAATGATTGCCAAGGGCTCGGGCCCCACTGTGGAGATGGCATCGAAAACGGTGACGAAGTTTGTGACGACGGTACCAACGACAACGGCTACAACGGCTGTGCCGAGGACTGCATGTCCCTCGGGCCATATTGTGGGGACAATGTCGCCGACTTTGAGTTCGGCGAGGAGTGCGATGGAACCGCGATGGTGGACCACGTGGACACGTGTTCGGAGATGTGTGAGGTCCTTGCGTGCGAGAGCACGTACCAGGAGTGCGATGGTGACCCGATGAACGGGTGCGAGTGCGACTTACCGAATTGCAACCAGTGCTAGCCGTTCTCGGGGAACCGAACAGGCTCCGCGAGCTCCGCGTATTCCCGTGGCCATCGGTCCCGCGAACGCGGGGCGTTTCGGTGAGGTCTCAAGACCATCGAAACGGGCCTGCGAGGCAAGCGAATCCCCACTTGAGTGAACCAACGAAACAGTCCCGCAAAGCGATGTGCTGCTCCTTCTCGCCGGACGTCTCGAGTGGACCCTCTCGCAACGGGCCCGCGAGTTGATATGTCGCTACTCGAGTCGCGTCTCCACGAGTGAACCCATCGAATCGGGCCCGCAATCTCTGCTTACTTGATGAGCTGGCGAGCCTGTTTGACGACCTCTTTGGCCTGCTCGGATTTGACGTTCACCGGGTGCGGGATGTCCCGTCCGCGGCGAACAGCCGGGCGCTCCGCAATGGCGTCGAGCCAGCGCTGGACGTTGTCGAGGCCATCGATGCTGACTCCGGACCATTCGTAGGTATTGACCCACGACCAGTTGGCGATGTCGGCGATCGAATAGTCCCCCGCGAGGTACTCGGCCTCGCCCAAACGTCGCTCGAGGACTTCGAGTAGGCGGCGACTCTCCTTTTGATAGCGCTCGATGGCAAACGGAATCTTCTCGGGGGCGTAGCGGAAAAACACGTTGGCCTGACCCATCATCGGCCCGACGCCACCCATCTGAAACATGAGCCACTGGATGACGCGGGACCGTCCCTTGGCATCGGTGGGCAGGAGTTTACCTGCTTTTTCAGCCAGGTAGATGAGGATCGCTCCGGACTCGAACACTGCGAAGTTCCCGGCCTCGCGGTCGACGATCGCGGGGATACGTCCGTTGGGGTTGATTTTGAGAAACCACTCCTGCTTTTGATCCTGTTTCGAGAACGAAATCGGATGCACTTCGTAGGGCAGGCCCAGTTCTTCGAGGACGATGGAGGCTTTCCAACCGTTCGGGGTCGCGGCGGTGTATAGATCGATCATCGGCACGAGCATCATACGCGTTGCCGCAGCGTTTTGACGGACGATGTTGCGGCGGTCAGCCGAGCTTGTAAATGCAATCGTCCGGGCGTGTGCACGCGCGCGTTTGGCATCGCGACAATCCCGATGGCTTGCAAATGCACGTACTGAGATATCGCAAGACGTGCCTGCGCGTTGATTCGAGGTGTGGGCTAAAACCGCGTATACAGCTGTAACCCGGCATACTGCCCGGAAACTGCGGGTACGACCGAGACATCACGGCGGTTGTGCTTTTTGCGTTTGACTGCATCGACCACCAACAGCGCGATGCCGGTAGTGGTCAACAGGCCTCCGACGACCCCCATTGCGACCGCGACTTTGTTGGCGGTTGAACCCTTTTGCAAAAGCTCGCCGACCTCGGTGGTATCGGGGCCGTCTGTGCTGACGAGGTCGTCGCCTTGGTTGTCGAGCGATGCCCCACGCCCCAAAAACCCGCCCATCGTCGCCAGCCCGACGGCTCCGAGTCCGAGGGTGACACCGCCGGCGATCCGCAGTCCGTTGCCGAGTGGTTCGAGCTCGGGTTCGGGCTCGGGCTCGGGCTCGGACTCCGGGTCGTCTTCGTCGGGATCGGGAGGGGGGCGACTGTCCGCGTCTTGAGCTTCGATCTCTTCGAGTTGGGTGCGGACCTCTGCAAGTGCCTCTTCAGCGTGTTCGCGGGAGTCGGCATCTTCCGCAGGGAGACCGTCGATGTAGTCCTGAAACAGTTTCTCGGCCTTGCGCAGGAATCGGACTTCGCGATTGACAGCGTAGGCTTCGCGGCAGGCGTTGGCGATTTGGTAGACGAGTACGCCGCGGTACTGGTCGGCTTCGGAGTCCTTGGGCAGGGCGGCATAGGCCTCACTCCAAAGTTCGATCGCACCGATGTAGTCGGCCGTGTCGTAGCGTTCCTGCCCCTTGCCGATCAGCTTGCTGGCCCGCTCGAGGGGACTCGGATCACCCAAGGTGTCTGCACGGACAGGTAAGGTGGTGCTGACACCGACGCACACACATGCGGCGACTAGTCCTCGGATGAGCTTGTGGCTCCGCGAGTGTCGACGGTACGGCGGCATTTCGGCAACGAGAGTAGGCCGCGGGGTGAGGATCTACAAGGGGCGATGACGATCGCGTGCCCAGTCCCCATCGCGATTTTTTGAGGACTCCGATAAAGTGATGGTGTGAGCGGCAGCAACCGCACCGAACCCGAACCAGCGTTCGCGGCGATTGCTGCGGGCACTGGTCCAGGTGCAACGGAGCGGGAGACTGCAGTCGGTCCGATAGGTCCCCCGACCGAAGATTACATGCTCTACACGGGCGTCGAGCTCGATGGACGCTACCGGATCATTCGTCCGATCGGTCGCGGTGGCATGGGTACGATCTTCCTCGGCGAACATATGGGGATCGACAAAGAAGTGGCGATCAAGTTGCTGGCGAGCAAGTACCGCAGCAACCCCGCGATTGTCCGCAGGTTTGTTCAAGAAGCGCGGTCAGCCTCGCGTGTGCGTCACCGTCATATCGTCGAAATCTATGACTGTGGGACGACGGAAGATGGCCTGCCGTACTTCGCCATGGAGTTGCTCAACGGTATCGACATTCGGCGCATGATGAAAAAGACAGGTCCACTTCCGTGGACGCGAGCCGTGCGTCTGATGAAACAGATCTGCGCGGCCCTGTCAGCGGCCCATCGCAGCGGTGTGATCCACCGCGACATGAAACCGGGGAACTGTTTTGTCGTCGAGGACGGCGAGGAACCCGACATGATCAAGGTCGTCGATTTTGGAATCGCCAAGGTCCTCGACGCCGACGATGATCAATCGCTGACGCAGACCGGCGTGGTCATGGGGACAGCCCACTACATGTCCCCCGAGCAAGCCCGGAGTGAGCCCATCGATGCCCGCTCCGATGTTTACTCGGCTGGGATCATTCTGTTCGAGATGCTCACAGGCTCGCTGCCCTACGACGGCTCGGGGTTTATGGGTACCCTCAGCAAACACCTGACAGAACCCATACCGTCGATTTTTGAGGCCGCGGGCAAGCTCTACATCCCACCGGCAATGGCTGGCGTCATCGACAAGGTGTTGGCCAAGGATCCAAACGAGCGCTACCAGAGTGCCGATGAATTTGCAGCTGCACTCGAAGAAGTCGAGCAGATGCCCAAGGGGCGGGCGTGGAGTGGGGTCGCGCGTTCGATGTCGCAGATGCGAAAGAGTCGCCGCGTCGGGCTCGGGCTCGGCGGCCTCGCCATCGCCATCTGCTCGGCGACCGCGGCCTACCTCGCGTTTGCTGGCGATGATGACAGTGTAGATACACCGACCCCACAGGTGATCGTCGCCCAAGCCGCGCCGGAGCCCGAACCGGAGCCCGAACCGGAGCCGGAGCCCGAACCGGAGCCGGCTGCGACGACCGACACCGACACCGATACCGATACCGGCGAGGACGCGTCGTCGGCCGAGGATGATTCAGGCGCCGACGAGGCGGGCCAGAAATCTTCGCGGAAAAAAGTCAAAAAGAAGCCCAAGAAGGTTGTGGCCGAAAAGCCCGAGCGGTTGAGTGGTGCCGCCGTCAGCAAAGCCGTCGCCGCCGTGCTGCGCGAGATCAAGGACTGTGGCAAGCGCGGGGCGTTGCCGGGAACCAAGATCAAAATCAAGATCGATATCGCGGCCAACGGCAAGGTTGGCAAGGCGACCGCGCAAAAGCCCTTGGCCGGTACACCTCCTGCGCGCTGCGTCGAGGGCGTGATCAAAAAAGTCAGGTTCCCCGAGGCGGAGAACGGCCAGACCGTGACGCGGAGCTTTTCGTTTTAACACAGCCCGCCCGGCGAGTTGTATCATCAACGAGTTTTGCGCCTTCTACGACTCGCGTTGTCGCAGGATGTTGTAGACCCCTTGCGCGGTTGCAAAGGGGAGGCCCTCGCCCGGATCTGGGAGGCTGCCGGAGAACGCTTCCATGCGGGTGACTGCCACGCGGTTGCCCATCCGCACGATTTTACTGCGGCAGTACACATCCTGGGCTGGCCCGGGGAGCAGGTAGTCGACCCGTAGATCGATGGTACTGACACGCTCCCCGAGCTTGTTGAGCAGCGAGAAACACGACAGTCCACCGGCGGCGTCACACATTGTCGAGGTGATTCCACCGTGGAGCGCAGGGCGACGGCGGTCCCCGATAAAGCCGTCGCGCCAGGGGAGGTGGATCGCACAGGTGCCGCGCGCGACGTGGACGACACGAATACCGAGCATGCGGTTGAACGGGATCTCCTGCTCGAACAGACGGATCAGTGTTTCTTGTGTATATGCAGACATATTGTCTAGCCCTCTCGCCACAACTCGTTCGGAATCTCCTGCAGGGCGCGCTCGAGTAGGTCGAGTTCGGGCTCGGTGCCGACGCTGACACGCAGGCAGCCCGCTAACCCCGGATACTTCGACAGGTCTTTGACCAGGATCCTGCGCTCGCGCAGAAATTGTTGCAGTCGGGTCGACACCGGAGTGTTGCGAAACCGTGTGACCACCAGGTTGGCGTGGGCGGGCATCACCTCGGCGCCACGGAGCGTGGCCAACATCGTCACCAGACGCGTCCGACCGGCGATGGTCCGTTCGATCATATCTGCCTGGACATCGGCAAACTGCGTCAGCAGTGTCTCGGCGATCACCAGGCTCGTCTGTGAGATGTTGTAGGGGTGGCGCACGACGTTGAGTGCGGTGGCGAGGCGCGGGGGGGCGATGCAGTACCCGAGGCGTAGGGCCGCCATTCCGACCTTTGACAGCGTCCCCATATAGATGTGGTTTGGCCGGATCGGCGGCTTCCACAGGGTGGTTCCCGGTGCATATGCACCGTATGCCTCATCGATCACAAACAGCGTCGCCGGGTAGCGGTCCATGAGGTAACCGATGAGGTCGGCGCGCCACAGACTGCTGGTGGGATTGTTGGGGCGGGCCAAAAAACATACCGCTGGCCCGCGTTTGAGTGCGCGGTCCATCTCCAGCGGGTCGAGTTGGAATTTGCGGGTCAGCGGCACCTCGTCGACACCGAGCCCCAAGACCTGGGCGCTGTGGCTGTACATCACAAACGACGGACTCGGGGTGAGGATATGGCTCGGCTGCTCGCGGGTGCCGGCGAGGGCTGTCAACAGGATCGAGATGATCTCATCGCTGCCGTTGCCCAGCACGATGTGGTCGGGGTTGCAGTCGTGACGACGGGCCAACAGCTCGCGCACCCGTTTGCCTGAAATACAGGGATAGCGCTCGAGTTCGACGCGATGGAGCGCCCGCGAAATTCCCTCAAAAACCCGCTCAGGCCAGGGATACGGGCATTCGTTGGCATGCAGTCGGGCCAGCGGCTCGGGCATGTGCGGCGCGGTGTAGTGGTCCATCGCCGCGACTTCGGGGCGCAGGTGGACGGCCCATGCAGGTGTCGAAGACGTCATTGGTTCGATCCTTTGCCGACTCGAAACTCGACCGCGCGCGCATGGGCTTCGAGACCCTCCGCCCGGGCGATTTCGGTGATGGCTTGGGCCTGGGATGTGAGTGTATCTGCACTGAGTTCGAGGATGCTGGTGTACTTGATAAAGTCCCACACACCCAGGGGCGAGGCGAATCGAGCCGCACCGGCAGTGGGCAGGACATGGCTCGGGCCGGCGGTGTAATCTCCGGCGGCCTCGGGGGTACACGGACCGACAAAGATGGCACCTGCGGTGGTCAGCTGCGGGACCAGGGCCAGTGGGTCGGCGGTCAAGACTTCGAGGTGCTCGGGTGCATATGCATTGGCTTCGGCGACCATCTGCGTCCGGTCGTCGACGATGGCGAGGGCACCGTGGTCGCGTAGGGCAGCAGCCGCGATCTCGGACCGCGGGAGGTCGCGCAATTGGTCGGCGAGCGCCTGGGACACCTGTGGCACCAGCTCGGGGGCATCGGTCACCAGAATCGGGCAGGCGAGGCGGTCGTGTTCGGCCTGGGCGAGGAGGTCGGCTGCGATCAGGGCTGGCCGTGCCTGTGCATCTGCAATGATCAAAACTTCGCTCGGGCCGGCGATCGCATCGATGTCACACAGGCCGAACACCTGGCGCTTGGCCGCGGTCACGTAGGCGTTGCCTGGGCCGACGATTTTGTCGACCCGCGCGATGGTTTCGGTTCCCAAGGCGACCGCAGCAATCGCCTGGGCCCCACCGATGGCGAGCACCTGATCGACCTCGGCCAACTCGGCGGCGAGCAGCACCGCATCGGTCGGGTTGGGGGTCAACAGGACAACTTCGGGGACCCCCGCGACCTTGGCCGGGATCCCAGCCATCAGCACCGACGACGGATAGGCTGCCGTGCCGCCCGGTGCATAGACGGCAACACGCCGCAGCGGCGTGGCCCGACTTTGCAGGACGTTACCGGGTTGGTGAATGCCGGTGTCGCGCGGGAGTTGGGTGCGGTGAAAGGTCCGGATCTGGCGGGCGGCGAGTTCGAGGGCTGCACGCAATTGGGGCGAGCAACGGGCGGCCGCGGCTTTGCGGGTCGGACCGTCAATGGCAAACGCCTCGGGCGTCAATGTCCGCGACTCAAAGCGCTGGGTGAACTCGCAGACAGCCCGATCGCCCCCCTCGCGGACAGCTGCGATGATCGTGCGAGCAGCAGCATCGGCGGGGCCGTCGAGTCCGACACTGCGGGCACACAACTGGCGCCACAGTCGGAGATCTTCGGGGGTCGTCGGATTTGTGCGGAGATCGAGGGTGCGGATGATTCCGGTCACAGGGCGCACGTTACCCATGCGCACCGGCTTCGCCAACCGAGCCAACGCTCGAGAAAGTCCGCGGACACGGGACGACTTCGGTACCATGGCGGGCGACGTCGATCGGATCGTTGTGATCACCCGCCAAACATCACTCCAAGGTCTGCGCACAGGAATCCTCCTGGTGCTGTGCACGGGTTGTCCAGGAGGGGAGCAGAACGCGACCGAGGGCACGACAGGCGGTGCCACAACGGGGACCGAGACCGAAACCGAAACGGATACAGGGGTGTTCGTTCCCCGGTGGGATCAGGTTTGTGAGCTCGCTCCACCGATTTTCTCCGGTGTGACACCTGGGACGTTTCACGAGGTGATGTCCACGCCCAGCGACTTTTGTGGCGAGTCGTTGCTCCCGCTGTTTGCCTACCTCGACATCGATTCCCGTGTCGATATCGAAGTCGAGGTGTCGGCGGTGGGGTTTGAGCCGCGGGTGTTTGTCGTGCCCGCCAACTGCAACTTTGCCCAGGCGGCTTGTTACGAGGTCGGCGAGCAACCGCTCGTTTTGCCCGACTTCCAGCCGGGATCGCGTGTACAGCTGGCGGTCGCGGTCCCCGGCGACCATCCGGAGTTGATGATGCCCGCCCCCGACGAAGGTCCCAGAAACCTCGACTTTGAGGTCGTGATCGGCCAGTACCCCGTTCGCGAAGTCGGCGAGCGCTGTGGGTCGAAGCAAGAGGGGCGCTGCGCACCGGGAGGTGTGTGTCAGCCCACAGATCCCGAAAACCTCGATGGGTTGTGGATGTGTGTCGCCGCCTCGGCCGACGACTGTAGCGAGCCGCAGGTTGTCGAGGTCTCAACCGACATTCTCACCATCGAGCTCGACCCCTCCCTGCAGTCCGATGCCCATCATCACAGCTGCACCGGGGAGGGCCGTCCAGAGCGTGTACTCGCCGTCGAATTGCCAGTCGCCGCGACCGACCAGCAGCGGTTGGTTGTGCGTTCGCCGGACGATGTCGGAATTGCGATTCGAGCTCCGGGATGTCTGGTGGACGACGAGCAAGTGTGCGTGGCATCGGCCCATCCGATGGCGACACAAGCTGTCCTCGAGGGCGCTATGACAGCCGAAGGGTTTGTCGGTCTCCATGCGCTCAGGGTCGCCGGCGTGCGTCCGTTGGTGTTTGTCGAGTTGCCGGCACCTGGCGTAGGAGACACCGAGGAACCACCCGTTCCCCCGTCGGTGACCGTGGAACTTGTGCTCGAAGACATGTGAAGGCACGCCACGCTCCGACGCGCTTGCCCAATCCGGACGACCTGTCTATGCTGCGGCGCCTAACAATCGCCCGTGCGTTCTCGGGCTTTTCAACATGTTCCTCGCGCCGCGGCGCGACCGGGCTCAAGCCCACAGCGAAAGAAGGATTTCCCGACCCATGGCCAGCCGTCTGTTTACCAGCGAGTCCGTTACCGAAGGCCACCCCGACAAGATCTGTGACAAGATCAGTGACGCGGTCCTCGACGCGATTATTAAAGATGACCCCAACTGTCGCGTGGCCTGTGAGTCCCTGGTGAAGACCGGCTACGTCAACGTGGCGGGCGAGATCACCACCCGCACCTACGTCGACATTCCGACCATCGTCCGCGACACCATCCGCGAAATCGGCTACGTCAGCTCCGACATGGGTTTTGATGCCAACAGCTGTGGCGTGTTGGTTGCGATCGAAGGTCAGAGCCCCGACATCGCCGTCGGTGTAGATGCACAAAGTGAAAAAGAGCAGGGCGCCGGCGATCAGGGGATGATGTTTGGCTATGCATGCGACGAGACCGACGAGTTGATGCCGCTGCCGATCAGCCTGGCCCACAAGCTCACCCGTCAGCTCACCGAAGTTCGCCGCGCCGACAAAAATAGCCCCCTGCGCCCCGACGGGAAGTCCCAGGTCACCATCGAGTACATCGACGGCAAGCCGGCCCGGGTCGACACCGTCGTGATCTCGAGCCAGCACCGCGCCGACATCACGCAGGCCGACCTGCGTGCTTTCATCAAAAAAGAAGTCATCGAGTCTGTGGTGCCCGAGGCATTGCTCGACGAGCGGACCAAATACCACATCAACCCGACGGGGATCTTCGTCATCGGTGGTCCGATGGGCGACGCCGGACTCACCGGGCGCAAGATCATCGTCGACACCTACGGCGGCATGGGTCGTCACGGCGGTGGTGCCTTCTCCGGTAAAG
Source organism: uncultured Nannocystaceae bacterium (assembly GCA_964621785.1). Lineage (GTDB taxonomy): Bacteria > Myxococcota_A > Polyangia > Nannocystales > Nannocystaceae > JACKDW01. The sequence continues at coordinate 14,165 of CAZUPD010000086.1, read as the reverse complement.
ACCCGTCCAAGGTCGACCGTTCAGCCGCCTACTACGCGCGCTACATCGCCAAGAACTTGGTGGCCGCCAAACTCTGTCAACGCTGCGAAGTTCAGCTCGCCTACGCCATCGGCGTGGCCCAGCCTGTCAGCATCGCGGTCGAGAGCTTTGGCACCGGGAGCATGTCCGACGACGCCCTCGCATCGTTGGTGGTCGAGCACTTCGATGCCCGTCCGGCCTCGATTATCCGCGACCTCAACCTCCTGCGTCCGATCTACCACCAGACTGCGGCCTATGGTCACTTCGGCCGCAACGAAGATGGATTCTCGTGGGAGAAGGCCGACCGCGCAGCCAAGCTCGCAGCCGCAGCCTCCAAACTCGCTAGCTAACTTCCGGGGAAAGCCCGGCAAGCAAACCCGCCCGGACGTACCACGGGCGGGTTTTTGCGTTTCGCGGTGAAGCCCACCAACGCGGCGGGCCGCTTTCATTATGGGTTTTTGCGTTTCGCGTCGAAGTGCAAAAAATATGTAGAAGCAACTAAAAAAACCGCCACTGCGGGGTCGTTCTCCTCGCGGATTTTTGCGGTCCACGGCGAAGCATAAAAAGTGTAGAAGCAACTAAAAAGCCCGCCACTGCGGGGTCGTTCTCCTCGCGGATTTTTGCGGTCCACGGCGAAGCGTAAAAAGTGTAGAAGCAAATGAAAAGCCCGCCGACGCGGCGGGCCGTTCGCCTACGGAGGACGAGGGTTTAGCCGCCGCAGACATCCTTCCCGATCGCACTCTCACAGGCATTCTCGCCCATCTTTGCCGCCTCGCAGTGCCACGTGATGCACTCTTGGTTGTGACCCTCCATCGTCTCCATCCCGGCGCTCGGGTACTCGTCGAAAAAGGCCAGGCACATCATTTCGGCAATGACGTGATCCTCGCCCCAGAGATCGTGGTAGTGGTCGTGACAGTTCTCGAGCATGCACCCGCAGTAGTCCTCGGCTGTTGGCGGGACATACGGATCTGTATCTGAGTCGTCGGTGGTCGCGTCGTCGGTGGTCGCGTCGTCGGTGGTCGCATCGGTCTCCGTTGCATCGGTCTCCGTTGCATCGGTCTCGTCGTGGGTATCGTGGGTATCCGACTCTGTCCCATGGGTATCGTGGGTATCGTGGGTATCCGTCGCGTGGGTATCACCGTGGGTGTCGTGGGTGTCCCCGTGGGTATCATCGGTATCTGTCGAATGGGTGTCGTGGGTGTCGTGGGTGTCGTGGGTGTCGTGCGTGTGGGTAGCGTGTGTATCTGCATCGGTTCCGGTTGAGCCATCGCTGTTGTCGGTACACGCAGGTGTGAGGGCAAGGCAGGTGAGGGCAGCAAAGGCAAGGGGATGAAGGTTCATGGTGTGCAACTCGCTTCTCGTTCGATCCATGACAAGAAATCGCGGTAGGCCGCGTCGTCGGTACCAGAAAATTTGTCGTGTCCACCGTGTTCGATGCCGCCGGCGGATTCGGCAAGCGGTTTTTGTAACAGCAAGCTTTTTTTGGGATCCGCGAGGTCGACGTAGCCGTTGCGCAGGACGTTGTGCATGGTCTGCAGCGAGGCCAACTCGCATGACCCGGTTACGATCCAGTTGGGGCCATTGTTGTCTTTGTTGTCGAAGTGGCACGGGTAGCAACGGTCGCGCCAGGCGTAGACTCGGTCTTGAAACAGGGCTTCCCGGGTGTGGGCCGAGCAGTCGCCCGGGTCGACAAATGGTTTGTGCGCGTCGCCTTGGCAGGTCACATCGTCGGCCTCGGCGTCGCCACAGGGATCGGTAAACACCGGGCAATCGTCGCAGGTCGCCACCTGTTCGATCCAGGCGAGGAAGCCCGCGTATTCCTCGTCGATGACCTCGGTGGTGATCAACTCACTGTCGGGTTCAGCACGTTCGATCCACGTTAAAATGGTGCTTGCCTCGGGGTTCTCGAAGTTGACGAGACCGCGGTCGTGGAGGCAGGCCATGGTTTGACACGGTGTGTCGCGTTGAAACAGGGTGAGGTCGATGCCCGACAGGTGACAGCCGTTGCAACTTTTGGGACGGTCGGTCGCCAGCAACGGGGCGATTCGCTGCTCGTAGATCGCTTGGCCTTCGCCCTCCTCACAGGTGTAGGTCGGGCCGGTTGTCGCCATCGGCTGTTGACTCTCGCAACCGGAGGCGAACATCAACCACACTGCATATCGCCATGGGCGACGTAGGTTGCCCATACAACTTCCACGCACCACGATTAGCTACCACAGCCGTCAGAGAGACGATGCGACGGCGGGTCGCAGGTTCGGTTGGCATCCGAACGCGCCATATGGGAGTCACAAACCGAGGGGTGGATGCTTCGAGCGGCTGGAGCCCGCGACTCGGTTGGACCTGAAATGACTGCGACGTCTGGTCTCAGTCGACCTGACGCATGAGCACAGCATGTATAATCAAACGTTTGCCGCGAGCAACGACGACAACTGACCGTTGGCTTCAAGGGTACTCAACTCGTCGAACCCGCCGACCGAGCGTCCGTGGATAAACACTTGGGGAACCGTTTGCTGACCGCTCTCGCGTGCGAGCCAACGCCGGGCATCGCTGTTGCCCGCGACCGGTACTTCGACATACGGCGTGTTGCGACGGCGCAGGAGGTGTTTGGCCATGTGGCAGTAGGGGCACCACGGTGTCGTGTAGACCACCACCGCTTCGTCAAGGTCACTGGGTTTGGGAAACGCGCTCATAAGCCGACTTCAGTGTTCCATTTTTTGAAGGTCGCGGTGTGGTTTACTCGCAGGCCAACGCTGTGACCGCCAAAGGTGTGGTGTTATTGCTGGCGTGCGGTGCGAGCACCGTCAATGACTGTGTGCATTTGGCGGTCACAGGTGAGAAGTCCGGGTTAGTCCGGTTCATCGGTGACACTCGGGAGGTACGGACCGGGTGTCTCGGAGGGTTCGTCTGGAGGATCCTCGGGTGCGTTGAGATCTGGCTCGTTGTCCGACGGAGGATCAACGTCGGCATCGGCGTCGGCATCGTCATCGGATCTGTCCGTTCGAGCAGATTCATCGGTCGTCGTTGGGTCACCCGGCGAGGTGTCGATGATCGCCGGGGTCTGTGCGGGCTTCGAAGGTTCAGTGCTCGCAGCTTCAGGTCGCGCTTGTGGTGGGGGCAGTGGTGCGAGTGGATCGCCGTGACCAAACCACCGGGCCACCGCTTCGAGTAGCCGCGGATCACTTGTTTCTGCCAACCCACCGGTCAACAGGGGAATCTCATCGCCGACCGCTTCGGGGTTTTTGAGGACACCGCGGATCCGCAGAACTTTCTCGACTAGGGCTTCGGTCACAAGGTCGACCGGGTCGCTGGCAGCGAGGTTGAGGACGGTTGCTTCGTGGAGGTCGGGGTCGCTCTCGAGGAGGGAGAGCCCGACCGCGGCGCGGACCGGCGGTTCCGGGGCCCGCAGTCCGACATCGACTTGGTCGAGCAGTCCCCGGCGGATCAGGATCGCGTGGGCGGAGGCCTTGACCAATGGATGAAGCCGTCCGCGGGTGGCATGGAGTTCGGTGGCCGCGAGCTGGTGGAGGAAGTGGTCGAGACTCCCAGGTTTGCCGGCGATCAGGCGCATCCGGGCGGCGAGGGCGTACAGCGAGACCGGGCGCATCAACAGTTCGTTGCCGAGTTCGACCACCAAACTGCGCTCAAATACGGCAGCTTCGATCGCAGCGGGATCAAAATGGGTGAGGATACAACCACCGCGACGGGTCCGGGTCAGCCAGATCCACAAAAATGCCCGTAGGTTGGGAGAGTCGGCGCGCAGCAGCGTCTGGATCTGTTCGGGTGTGGCTCGGGCGAGGGTGTGGTCGAGTTTCCACAGGGTTTCCTTGCCCACAAGGTCGATATGAGGTGCAGATGCAAGTTCCTCGAGGACGGCTTTGTCGGCGAGGTCGACTTGGTCGAGGACCTGCTCGGTCGGGGCAAATCCGCCGGGGAGGTTGGCGAAGTCGTCCTGGATCGGTCGTGGAATACTGCCGTCGGCAGCCTGGGAGTGGGCTTCGATCAACTGGGCGGTCGCGTGCCAGGCAAATCCCCGCAGATCTTCGCCGGCGCGGTCGAGCAGGGCGACCGCCGTCTGGTTCCCGAGGGCCAGCGAGCGGTCGCACGTGGTTGACGCGGCAGCCATCCGCGGGGCCATGGCCAACAACATGCCCCCAGCGACGACCTGCAAGAGACGTAGGCGGCGGGGCACGGATAGGCGAAAACGGCGTCGATAGCGAAAGTTCATGGCGCTCTTCTCCACGCTCGACGCTAGGCCGAGTCCTCCAAACCACCAAAAAAACCGCATGGTTCGCGACGACGGCCGGCCACTTCGACATCGGCCGGACAACCTGAGATAGTCCCGCCACTATGGGTGAACAACAATCGATCCGCGATGCCATCAAGGCGCAATTTCGGCAGGCCCGTCTCGACCGGGATGAGCCGACGAAGAACGTGATCAACATGCTCAAGAGCAAGGTGTTGGTCGAACTCAAGTCGGGTTCTGGGGTCGAGGAGAACGATGAGCTGTGGCTGCGTATCATCAAGAGTTATGCCAAGCAGATGAAGAAGGCGATCGCCGAGTACGAAAAGGCCGGCGAACGCGGGGATGCGCTCAAGGCCGAAGCCCAGTTTGAGCTCGAGTTCTGCGCCCAGTTCCTACCCAAAAAACTCGATGAGGCGGCGACCGAGGCGCTGATCCGCCAACTCGTCGCCGACCACGGGATCGACAACCCCAAGCAGATGGGCAAGTTGATGGGGCTGGTGATGAAGCACCACCGCGACGAGGTCGACGGCGGCTTGGTCCGCAAGATCGCAGGTCGCGTGCTGGCCGGCTAGCTACGGCTTGCACATACATGCGTCGGTGCGTAGCGTGTGTGTACCGCAGCGTTCGGTACGCGACACTGTTCGAGCCGGCGCTGTGCGTCGGTGTGTAGCGGTAGGTTTTTGGTGCATGTACAAAATTAGCTAGGGAATCGTCTTGCGAACCCAGGCGCGCGGTGGGTTGTCGCCAAAATAGCCGGCCGTGTAGTGGTAGCCGTCGGGGCCCCAGCCGATGTCAAACGCGTGCGCATGCGGACGCACCCACGACCAGGTCCAAAACGGTTGGCCCCCCTCGGAATCACTGACCCAGGTGACGGGTGTGGGCTCGACTTGGTCGGAGTTGGCGGTCCACTGAACGGCTGCTGCCGCGGCGACTTGGAAGCCTCCGGGGACGAGCCGCTCCGACACCGTCAGGCCGTAGATCACCCGGTCATCAACTCCCTCGACATCGTAGACCGGTGCTTGGGTCCCGCCGAGGTGCTTGAGCTTGTGCTCGTCGTCGAGGACAAACTCCTGCAGGTTGTTGACCGCCGGCAAGTTGTTAGCGCGCAGCAGCCCACCCGCGACGACACGACCGTCGGGGGTGACGGCGATCGCCCGGGCCTCGGCGCGCTGGATGTTGCCGCCAAATGGCGACATCCACGAACTCAGGATGTCACCCGTGGTATCGAGTTGGGCGACCAACATGGCTTCGTGGTGGAGTGGCGCGACCGTGTGCACGCCCGCGAGATACAACAAACCATCGTGTGCAGATACAATATCAAATCCGGCCCCGCGCTTGCTCGGCCCATCTGGATCGCTACCAAAGTACAGCGTATGGGTCCAAGCGGGCTCGTCGTCGACCAATTTACCGACAAACACAAACGACTTTTGATCGAGCGTCCCGTCAAATCCGGTGAGGTAGACGTGACCGTCGGTGTGCTGGGCGATCGCCATCGCGGACCCGGGAAAGTCGTAAATCGTGACCGCGTTGACAAAAAGGCTGCTGCCCTCACGGTCGAAACGGACGTACAACGGGTAATAGGCGTTGTTGACCACCGTCCGTCCCGTCACCAAAATATCGCCGTTGCTCGGATCAACCGCGACCCCAAATGCCTCGGTATCGTCGGGCTGGTCGAAGTTGATGTGCTCGAGGGTCGACGTCCCGTCGGATGGATCGAGGATATCGAGGTAGAGCTGGGTTTTGCCCGACCCGCCGATGGTGTGGCGACGGCCGGCGACGACCGCTTCGCCGGTGGCAGTAAATGCAAGTGCACGGATCTCCGTGGGGTCGTTGTCGGGATTGATCTTCTCCCAGATCTGTGTGCCTGCATGAATCTCGATGTCTACGTGGAGCTCGACCGGCGCGGACGTGGCAAGCGCATCGTCGGTCGCCGTCGCTTCGATCACGAGCGGGTCGATACCGGTATTTTGCGATTCGCTGAGGACTGACCACGGAAGCTTGACAAACGTGTTGTCGTCGACATCGAGGGTGACGTGCTCGCCGCCGATGCCGAGGTCGACCGAGGCGACGTACCCATCGTCGTCGGCGACATACACGTAGATATCGAGGTCGGCCGGCTGGGTCAGGACGGGGTCGACGGGCGTCTCATCCTTGACGAGTTGAATCGCCACCACGGAAGGCGGGCTGTTGGAGCTGGTGGTTAGATCGGCCGTCGAATCGGTTGCAGTGATGTCCGAAACATTGCCGGTCGTGGTCGTGGTTGTCGTCGTGGGCTGTGGACTGCTGGTGGTGGTTGACCCGGCCGTCTCACTCATGGGCTCGTCGTCGACATCGGGATGGATGTCGATACACCCATGCATCAGCAGCAGCGCCAGACCAGTCAACAACGGTTTAGGTGCGAGGCTCTCACATACGTTTCGCACGGCTGGGGAGTGCCCGGAGCCCATACGATTGTCTCCAGTTCTGCGCTTGTTACGCATGCTTCCCATCCCGTAGTGGAAAATTGAATTCCACTTCGCGCATATTCCAATAGTTGATGAAATTATTGTGAATGTAAATACATAAACGACAATCATGTGCAAAGTGCGCGTGTTTTGTTGTGTCTGCATGAGAAACCGTCTACGAATGTGTTCTAGTCAAATATCATCGCAAAACCGGGGATAGCCTTGCAAATGCATAGAACCATTGAAGGTCCGAGCCGAGGTTGTGCCCGCAACAAACAGGATGGACCAAACCGGATCGCCGAACAGCTTTGTTTGCTTTGAAAGTTCGGAGCGATGCTTCGAATCTCGAGACGCACAACCTATCCTCCGCCCGGAGTCCTCCCATGCAACTCGGTACAGCTCTCACCCCCTCTGCGACCCGGATTTTGCTGCTCGGCTCAGGCGAGCTCGGCCGCGAAGTGACCCTCGAAGCGATGCGGCTCGGTGTCGAGGTTGTCGCGTGTGACCGCTACGACAACGCTCCCGCGATGCAGTTTGCCCATCGCAAGCACGTGTTCGATATGCAAGATGCCGGGCGCGTGCGGGCGGTCATCGAGGCCGAACGACCCCACCTGATCGTGCCGGAGATTGAGGCGATCGCCACGGCGACGCTCGTCGAGTTAGAAGCCGAGGGCTGGCATGTTGTGCCGACCGCCCGGGCGACCTTGCTGACGATGGACCGCGAAGGGATTCGCAGGTTGGCGGCCGAGGAACTCGGATTGCCGACGAGCCCGTACCGGTTTGCCGACACCGCCCAAACCTTCCGCGCAGCAGTTTCCGAGATCGGTCTTCCCGCAGTTGTCAAGCCGGTCATGTCAAGTTCGGGCAAGGGGCAGAGCACGGTTCGGACTGCCGATGATATCGATCGGGCGTGGGCCTACGCGATCGAGGGATCCCGCGGACGTTCGACCCGCGTGATCGTTGAGGGCTTTGTCCCCTTCGACACCGAAATCACGCTGTTGACGGTACGGACCAAAGCAGAGGGAACACTCTTTTGCCCGCCGATCGGTCACCGCCAAGAGAGTGGCGACTATGTCGAGTCGTGGCAGCCGGAACATCTCCAACCCGTCGTCCTGAAGCGCGCTCAAGAGATCGCGGAGCAGGTGACCAGCGCCCTCGGTGGGCAGGGATTGTTTGGGGTCGAACTGTTCATCGCCGGTGAGGAGGTCCTGTTTAGCGAGGTCAGTCCACGTCCCCACGATACCGGGATGGTGACGATGGCGACCCAGGATATGAGCGAGTTCGAGTTACATGTACGTGCAATTTTAGGGCTACCCATCGGCCAGATCGGGCAGCGAGCAGCGGGAGCTTCGGCGGTGATCCGAGCAACCCAAGCCGGGACAAACCCGAGGTTCGAGGGGGTCGAGCAGGCGCTGGCCAGCGATCCGCGGGTCCATGTGCGGCTGTTTGGCAAGCCCGACACCCGGGTCGGCCGACGAATGGGCGTGGCAGTGTGCCATGCCGAAGATCCCAAACAAGCACGAGCACTGGCCGCGACGGCAGCCGAGCACGTCCGCGTCATCGTCGACGTTTAAGATCGCGGCGTTGTTTTGTTGCAGATCGCTCGCGCAGGTGTTGCCGGCGGGAGAACGCAGGTTGTATCGGTCCTCCCGTGCCGCGTTCGACCAGCTCGGCGACGAGTTCACCGATCGCCGGGGCAAACTTAAATCCATGGCCGCTAAAGCCGGTGGCGACGACGACCCGCGGATCATCTGGGTGGCGATCGATCAGGAAGTTGTCACTGCCGGTACGGGTGTACATACAGGTTGCTGTGGCCGCGGTGGGCCCCTTACCCGCTGGCAGGTGGAGATCTAAAAAACGATCGATTGGGGCGAGGTCGTGGGGATGGACCTCGCGGTCGAGGGTGTCGGGATCGACTTCGGGATCGGGTGCGCCCCGGGGGTTGTGACACGCCAACTTGAATCCGGTGACGCCGCTGTCACCCCAGGGAAAGCCATAGAAAAATCCGTCGGGAGTATAGGCTCCCCACACGGGCAACTGCGCGAGTTGGGGGCACTGCTCGGGCTTGGGGGTGGTCCAGGCCAGCACCCGGCGGCTGATCGACAACAGCCCGTCAAATGTGCCGGGACAAAGTTTTTTTGTATATGCACCACAACAGATCACCGCGTGCTCCCCGGCCCGGACTTCCCCCGAATCGAGGAGGACGCGGACCGAGGTTTGTCCGAGGCAAAGCTCGCGCACGCGTACCCCATACTCGAAGGTGGCTCCGGCCTGCAGGGCGGCTTTGCGCAGGGCGGTGAGACAGGCGGCGACCCGCAGGTACCCAGCCCCGCGGGAAAACATGGCCTGCCAGGTATCGGGCATGTACACGACTGGCCACCGCTCGCGGACCGCCTGGGGCGTGAGCAGTTGGTGGTCGACCGCGCAGGCGCGGCAGGCTTCGATCGAGTCGCGCAGCGAGGGATCGTCGGGTGGACCAAACTCCAGCATCCCAGTCTCGACCATCAACGAGCCGGTATCGCCCCCTTCGAGGTCGCGCCACAGCTCCTGGGCCCGGCGTACGAGCGGGACATAAAACTGGCCTTCATTGTAGGCCTGACGAATGACCCGAGTATGTCCGCTATGGCTTCCATATGTATGCACATGTGAAAACCGCTCGAGCACGGAGACCTGGTAGCCGCGGGTTTGCAGGGCGAGGGCCGTCGCCAGACCCATGGTCCCCCCACCGACGACGATGACTTGACGCGCTTGTTGATGGTTCACTGGGTTGCCACGAATTTGTAGACGCCGGCACCTTTGAGGGGCGGGAGTGCGTCCTTGCGAATGAGCAGCGTCCGCACCGTCCACAGGTCGTGGAAGATGCGGTAGCGCAGTGCGGTTTGATCGAGGTAGTCGACGCCTGCTGAACCACCGGTACCGGTCCTCCGGCCAATGACGCGTTCGACCATGCGGGCGTGGCGTTGACGGAAAATCAAGAACGACTGCTCCAACTCGACGACCGCGTCGAGGACCTCGCGCGGCCAGGCCAGTAGGGGCAACTCGCGGTAGCTCTCGATAAACACAAGGGCCGCCCGGATCCGGGAGCTGCGCGGACGAATCTCTTCGGGGCGATCGACCGCCCGCAAAAACGCTCGGGCATTGTGGGATTCGCGGTCGTAGCGTTTACTCAGACGCTCGCGGTCCTTGTCGTTGGACGCCTGGGCACAGGCCCGTTGCTTGACCCCTTCGATCTCGACGCGATGCGCTTCGATATAGCTGGTGATGAACTCCTGGACTTTCTGTGCATCATCATCCATCTCGGGGATGGAGCCCTGGATCGGGGTGCGGTACAGCCACTCGCCAAGGGCATCGTAGAGGGTCGGAACATCTTCGAGTCGGCGGGAGACCCGGTGATAGGCGGCCGAGGGCGATCCATCGTCGTGGCGCAGGGACTGCATGTAGCTCGACTCATGGCCCAAGGGGAGTCGCTTGTCGGCTTCGAGCCCAATGAGAATCTCAATTTCCCGTAGCTGTGCCGACTGAAACCCACTGGCAGGACTGAGCTTGTCGCGAAAGCTCAGGTAGTCGCGGGTGGTCATCGTCTCCATCAATTGAAAGTGGGTCGAGACTTGGCGAAACCACAGGGCGGTGCGTCGCAGCCCGCGGCCGACCGCCGAGAGTGATTGTTCGCGGACCCGTTGTTGGGCAAACAAGTTGCGGACCGAGGCGAGCTCACGAAGGATCAGCTTGAACCACAGCTCGTCGATCTGATGGACCACAATAAACATGACCTCGTCGTTGGACAGCTGCGCATCGCTTGGATCGACCCCGGTTTGGAGGCTGAGGATTTCCTCGGTCTTGATGTATTCCCAGTAAGTGGTTGCGCTTGCCATGCCGTGCAGACGCTGCCATTTCACAGGGGGCAGTGGCAAGCGACCAACTCACAACTCGAGGGTGTCTGGACCCTCAAATTCGCGGATCGATGCGCGTGGTATCTCGATCCCCGCAGCCGCGAGCTCGGCCGTGCTCAGCACCGGAAGTTGGGGATGCAGCCGCGCAGTCAAAAGAGCGAGTACCGGGCGCAGTCGCGGGGTCGTCAAGATGAGGGCATGGGGCCCCTGGGGGTCGCCCCGGCACGAGGTCAGATGTGCGTGCCACAGGCTCAGCTCCCGTTGTGTCAGGGTCAATCGTAGACCCCCCAGCCCGCGCACCACGTGGTCTTGCAGGTACTCACACACCAGCGGGGAAGGGCGCAGCCAATGCAGCGTCTCGGGCTGACTCACGATGTCGTGGATCCAGATCGACGCGGTTGCCTGGCGGGCAATTTCAACCCAGCGGTCGCGTTCGCTGTCTTCGCCGAAACGCCGATCACAGCTGACGACTTCGAGGAGGATCGAAAGCGGCGGAAGCGAAATCCGTTCCCGCAAAAAACCCCGCATCAGCTGCAACAGATCGACCACCGAGATCCGGGCGAGAGCTTCGCGGACCGGGGCAGGCGATTCGACACGGGCGCGTTCCAGCAGGTGGTCGACGGTCTGCAGGTCGAGAAACATCGGTGCATGGGACATGATGGCGCGGTAGATCGCGACAACCAATGTGGAAACATCATCGTTGGCGACCCGCGTGTCGAGCAACAAGCGGCGGCCGTAGATCACCCGCAGTCGCCCCGGCTCGGCACGGCTCTCGGTGGCGGTGACAAACCGAGGCATCTCGATTCCCAGGGCCAGGGCACAGCGCTCGTGCAGGGCATCGACAAACCGGGACTGCCCGTCGAGCTGCTCCGCGAGGTCTTGACTGATTCGTATATACACATGCTCGGGAGCCGGGGCCGAAACCTTCGCTCCGGAGCTGCGGCGGAGGTTGAGCCACAGCGCGGTGACAATCAGGCCAAAGGCAGTGGCAGAAAACGCGACCCGAGGCATCCCAGGGACCATGGCGAGGCCGAACAACAACGCCGCAGGAATCACCAACATCGCCGGATCGAGCCACGCGGGAACCCCCGCGGGAGCGCGTTGGTTGCGATCGACCCGGGCGACGAGCACACCGGCAGACAAGCTGACAAACAGGGCCGGGAGCTGGGCGAGCAGACCGTCGCCGATCGCCAGTCGTCCGTAGAAGTCGAGAACTTCGCCCATCGATCCTTCGCCGCGCGAGAGACCCATCGCCAGGCCGCCGAGGATGTTCACAAAGATGATGACGAGACCGACGATGGCATCGCCTTTGACAAAGCGAACCGCACCATCCATCGCACCATAAAAATTTGACTGTTCAACTAATCGCTCGCGCCGCGCAGCTGCCTGACGAGGGGTGAGGGCACCCGAGCGAAGGTCAGCATCGATCGCACCCTGGTGTCCCGGCAAGGCGTCGAGGGCAAATCGAGCAGCAACTTCGGCGACCCGCTCGCTCCCCCGAGCAATCACGAGGTATTGAACCCCAGTGATGATGGCAAACATGACGAGTCCGACGACGAGTTCGTTGCGAACCACCAACGTTGCAAATGCATCGATCACCCGACCGGCGTCACCCTGACTGAGGATGAGGCGCGTGGTCTGAATGTTGAGGGAGAGGCGAAACAGGGTGGTCATCAACAGCAACGTGGGGAAGTCGAGAAACTCAAAGCTGCGACGAACCCCGACGCTGATGACCAAAAGGAGGACAGAACCAGCGAGGCTGAGAGACAGTAAAATGTCAACGGCCGGCGTGGGTAAGGGGACCAACATGCAGGCCAAGACACCGACGGCGGCAAGTGCCGTGGTGTACTGGGGGAGCGATGCACCGAGGCGCCGAAGTGCATGTACAAGCGATACCCGGCGCTCGACGGTCAAAGGCTGCACGCGCGGACGGTATCAGCGAGGCACAAGGGGCGCGAGTTCTCGGCTGGTTTGGGGTCACAGGCGATGTTTCAGCAACAACAACTGAATGTCGCGGGCGACGTCGCCAAAACCGAGTTCCTGAGCCTGGATGAGTGATTGACGTAACTCGTGAACGGTGCGTTGAATCGCAGTCCGTGCGATCGTTGTCCTGGTTCTCCGTTGTGAGGGAACATCGTTGAGGCGTTCAAAAATGGGGAGTACCTCATCTCGAAAGATACAAATCACTTGATCAAATTCGCCGCGGAGTTCGTGGATTTTGGCGATCCTGGCCAGAACTTTGGCCGCGCGGGGCTGGTCTCCGAGTCGTTGGTAGATCGGGACCTGTTCACGGTGGGTGCGGACGGCTTGGTCGAGGTCTCCGCGGGCGTAGTACGCCCAGGCGAGGTCGCCTAAGGTTCCGGCTCGATTGTAAAGGGCTCCAAGGCGTACAAAAATCGGGAGAGCCTCGTCTCGGTAGATGTTAATCGCTTGGTCGAGATCGCCTCGAGCGAAGTAGATATTGGCGAGTGTGTACATCACAAGCGCTGACGAGTGGAGGTCGCCGAGCCCCTGCGTGGCGGGGAGCACCACTTCTTGTATAAGTTGGAGGGCTTGCTCGAGGTTACCTCGAGCAAGATGGACGTCAGCGATTTGCCAGATGGTCAGGGCCCTATCGCGGGCGTCGCCAGTATGCTCAATCGCCAGTAGCGCCTCCTGGTACAGATGTACGGCTTGGTCGAGGCCATCGCGATTGGTGTAGATATTTGCGATCCGACACATCATCTGGGCCTGGCTACGGACATCACCAGTGCGCGCGAGGACGGGGAGAACTTCCTCTTGATATATTTCGAGCGCTTGCTCGAAGTTGCCGCGGAACGAGTCGATCCCGGCCAACAGCATTTTGGTGATCGCGCGCTCGCGGTCGTCGCCGATACGTTCGAAAGCGGGGAGGACCTCATCTCGATAAATCTTCAAAGCTCGGTCGAGCTCGCCTAGGTCCCAGAGACACTCGGCGATTTGGCGTTTGGTCCTCGCAACGTTGCGGTTGTCACCGAGGCGTTCGTACACAGGAAACAGCTCGCGCAAGATTCCGAGGGCTTCGTCCCAGTACCCTTGGTTGACGAGGATGCCCGCAAGCGCGAACCGGCAGTCCGCGATTTCCCGTTCGTCTCCCGCACGCGCCTGCTCGACGGCCTGTTCGATCAACTCGAGTGCCTTCGGGCCATCTCCAGCCTTCCATGCCAATTTTGATTGTACACGCAATCTCTGGGCCCGTGTTGTCGCTGACGGCTCAGCCTCCTCGACCCAAGCGGCCGCGACCCCGAAGAGCTCGAGGTCGAGTGCGAGTCGAATCGCCTCCGCATCTGGCCGCCTGCGGGAAAATTCGAGTATCTGTGCCCAGCGGGGGTCCGAGTCGATGATCACGGACCCATTGCGTTCACCATCCAATATCTGCGGATTCAACCCTCGCAGCCCAGCAGTGAGGCCTGGTTCGTCTTCTGATTGAAGCTTCTGTGCAGCTACATGCCAAGGGACAGGTTTCCCGTCGACCCACTCCTCGCCCGCACCCCACACCCTTGGTTCGGCCAACACCACACCGTACCCGCCAGATTGTGTATGTGCAATTTT
>CAZUPD010000085.1:0-33468 GCA_964621785.1 uncultured Nannocystaceae bacterium | reverse complement strand
GTGCTCATGACCTACGTCGTGCGCACCAAAGAGGGTGGCAACCCGCAGGTCGCCCTCGACATTGGTGCATTCGGTGCAGCTGCACTGATGCTCCCGATCTCCTACTTCATCATCGACTACGCGGTGACCGCAGCGGGTGGCACCATCGAGTTGGGTTTTGGCAAAACTGCGATCAGTGTCGGGACGGTCGACCTGATGGTGGCGATGGTCTCCGGTTTGGTCGCCGGTGTCGCCATCGGTATCATCACTGGCTACTACTGCTCGAAGAACAAGCGTCCGGTCAACAGCATTGTCGACCAGTCGAAAACCGGTCCGGCCACCAACATCATCGCCGGGATCGGGATCGGGTTTGAGTCGACGGCACTGCCGATCGTCCTCATTGCGATTGCGATCTTCGCCGCCGACCATTTCGCCGGTCTTTACGGCGTTGCCCTGGCGGCCCTTGGGATGCTCTCGACCACCGGGATTCAGCTGGCGGTCGATGCCTACGGTCCGATCTCGGATAACGCTGGTGGCATCGCCGAGATGAGTGGTCTGCCCCCCGAAGTCCGTGAGCGTACCGACAACCTCGATGCTGTCGGCAACACCACCGCGGCCATCGGCAAGGGATTCGCCATCGCTTCGGCTGCCCTCGCCGCCCTGTCGCTGTTCGCCGCCTACCGCGGGATCGCCCTGCAGGGTCAAGAGCTCGTCCTCACCGAACCCAAGGTCCTCATCGGCCTGTTGCTCGGTGGCATGTTGCCGTTCTTGTTCTCCGCCATGGCGATGCGTGCCGTCGGTGACGCGGCCATGGACATGATCACCGAGGTCCGTCGGCAGTTCCGCGACATCCCGGTGTTGCGCGAGGCCCTGACGATCGTCGCCAAGGCCGAAGAAGAAGATCGTGCGCTGACCGAAGAAGAGGACAAGCAGGTCCTCGCCGCCGGTGAGAAGACCGAGGTTGAGCGCTGCGTTGCCATCTCGACCCAGGCTTCGATCCGCCGCATGATCCAACCTGGTCTGTTGGCGATGATCTGCCCGGTGGCAGTCGGCTTTTGGTCGGCCGAGGCCCTCGGTGGTCTGCTCGCAGGCACCCTGGTGTCGGGCGTGATGTTGGCGATTTTCATGTCGAACGCCGGCGGTGCCTGGGACAACGCCAAAAAGCAGGTCGAGGATCAAAAGAAGGACCTCGGCGAGGGCAACAGCGGCAAGGGTTCCGAGCGTCACAAGGCCGCCGTCATCGGCGACACCGTGGGCGACCCCTTCAAAGATACCGCCGGCCCCAGCCTCAACATCCTCATCAAGTTGATGACGATCGTGGCCGTGGTCATCGCTCCGCTACTTGCAGCCGCGGGCAACTAAGTCGCGGCGAGACGGTTCAAAACCCCCGCACTGCGGGGGTTTTTTGCGTGGTTGTCACTGCGCGAGATCACTGTTTCGTTGCTTGTATGAACACCCGAAAATCGTGTATATGCGAACAATCTGAGGCGATCGCGTCGATCGCGTGGTGAGCGTCCGGGGAGATCTTTGCACAAACAAGAACTTTCCGGCGGCGGCGGCGGCAAGTTTGGGCAGCTTCGGCCGATTCGTGCGTGAAACGCCTTAAAACCACCGCCCAGATGCAGAAGCCGCCACAGTGGACGCAGCAGCACATGATTTTGGTGTATTGAAGCCCACAGTTAACGCTTAACGACCAGTGCTAGACATGGTTGGCACGTGATGGAGACGACGAACGATTTCAAACTCGCAGTTCGTGAACATCTACCGAGGCTCTACGCTTTTGCCTACCAAGTTTCAGGCGATCGCGAGTCTGCCTTGAGGTTTGTCGAGGCGTTGGTATCTGAAGTCGGAAGCGTCGGACCTCAAGCGCTCAGCGAGGGTCCTACCCACGAAGAAGCCTTGATGGGACGACTCGGGCGGATGCTGGAAAACCATTTGCCGCGCCACGCCGAACAGAGCTTTCCGATTTTAGAGCGTATTTTGCGAAGCGATGTCACGCAAGAGATCGATGAGGACCTGCTCAACAGGCCCAACGATGTCCACGCCCTGTTGTGGGAACTCAAGCGATCGTGTCTCACAGCTGTCCTCGGGTGTCTGCCTCCGAGTGTGCGGTTGTCATTTGTCCTGGTCGACCTTCACGGTTACCGCGTCGCCCAGGCCGCGGACATGTTGGGCATCAAAGAAAGTGCATTTCGCGTGCGTCTCACCCGGGCTCGCAAACGCCTCGAAGACTACCTCGCACCGCGGTGTTCCCATCTCGATCGCATGAATCCTTGTCGCTGCGACGGCCGCCTCGGGATCGCGCTTGAAGCTGGGTTTGTACGTCCTCCGCCACACCGCCTCGACATCCCCGAAAAAAAATACGACCGCGGGCCGGCTTGTCGCAGCACACGGTTGTTGTACCGAACGCTACCGGTGGTCAAAACGACCGATGAAGAGCTGGCAAAGGTTCTCGAACGTTTGTAAGTACAAATAATTGGCGCGTATGATCGCTGGTACATCGCTGGGTGCGACAGCGATCACAGCGAAATCATATGTGTATACAACTCGGTGCGTACTCACCGATCGGCGAACGGTGAGGGCGGCGACTGCTCCCCGCCGGCGCTTCCGAGGGCATAGGCGTCGTCGAGACGGATGCTCAGCGAGTGCGACAGCTGCCACATAAACTTCAGACCGATCGACGGATCGCGGGTGACGAGATCGAGGAAGTTTTGCCGCTCTTGGACGAGCAGGCGTACCGGGGTTGTCGCCTGGACGGTGGCCGAACGCGGGCGCCGACTGAGTAGCGCCATCTCGCCGAAGTGACTTCCGGCGCCCAACCTCGCCAGTGGTTTGCCCCCGCGGGTCACTTCGAGCTCGCCGCTGACCACGATAAAGAGCGTCTCGGACGTTTCGCCCTCGCGGATGATGACTTCGCCGGCCTCGCAGTCAGCGACCTCGAATCCGTTGAGGGCGTCGACCATCTGTTTCATCGAAAGATCAGCGAACAGGGCCACGTGCCCGAGGGCGCCGAGGTTTTCGTTGAGGTCGATGCGGCGGCGCTGTTCCAGCGGTGCGGCCTGCTCGTCGGGAACGTCGGCGTGCACCACCACGACGCCGATGTTGTCGTCCCCACCGGCTTCATTGGCAAAGTTGACCAGTTCGGCCGTCGCCTGTCCCGGAGGCAGGTCGAGGTGCTCTACCAGCGCGCCCGGGTGTTGTTCGCCATAGCGGTGTAACCCATCAGAACACAATAAAAACCGGTCTCCGGCGACGACGTCGAATGTCAGTGTATCGACACATACCGAACGGGCAACACCGACGCCGCGGGTGACGACATTGGCGAACTTGCTGTTGCGCGCCTGTTCGTCGGTCATCATGCCCATGCGGATCGCCTCGCGCATATAGGTGTGGTCGTCGCTGAGTTGGTACAGGCGATGGTCGCGGGCGAGGTACAGGCGCGAGTCGCCGACGTGGGCCATAAACCCCTTGCCGCCGAGGACCAGTAACACGGTGCAGGTACTGCCCATCCCATGGCGCCCACCGGTTGTCCGGGCGAGTCGGTAGACCTCCTGCGAGGCCTCTTCGACGGCGCCCCGCATGACCGCGAGCACCCGGCCGGGGTCGGGATCGGAGGCAGCTTCGAGCTGGGCGTGTTGGCGACGGATTGCGGTCTCGACGATCTTGACAGTGGTTGCAGCTGCAACATCGCCGGCGTGGTGCCCCCCCATCCCATCACACACGGCAAACAGACCGAGCTCGGGCGCGGCAAACACAACATCTTCGTTGTGGCCACGCGTACGGCCGACGTGGGTAACAGCGTTTGCGTGTAGCTTCAAACGAACCTCCGCACAGGACTATCTCACCGCAGTTGCAGACAGGCAAAGCGTGATTGCGGCGGTCGTCGCCGCGCGGAGGTGCGACGGTTATTTCGCCCGCGGACGAATCCCGCGCAACAGCACCACCGGAATCGCCACAGTCATGGCGACTTGGACAAGGCCGAGCAACGGGCTGACGGTGTTCATAATAAACAGTTCGTCGACACCGAGGCGGTGAGCATGCCTCGCCCACTCGATGACATGGACCATCTCAAAGGCGAGGAACATGCCGGTGAGTCCGACCCAGATCCGCGAGCCAAGTGTCAGCGGCTGGGCGACTACGCGGATCGACAGCAATCCGGCGGTGGCCAAAAACAGGGCCAGGTGCATCAAGGCAGCCGGATGTGTGAGCGTGTCCTCGCGCGAGCTCCCGAGCTGGCCGAGGATCATCGTGGCGACGACGAAGTGAACCCCGCAGTAGCCGATGAACTCGGCCATCAACGCCCCGATGGGTGTGCGACGAAGCGCGGGCGGAGTGCTGCCCGCGGGCACGCGCATCATCAGGATGATGGCAAACGGGATCGTCAACAGGGCGAGTGTGCCGAGGAAGTAGGGTCCGCCGCGGGTCGGGACCGCGATCGCGACCAACACGGTGGAGACGAATGCACCCAAGAATGCCTCGCCGCGGGTGAGAGCCGTTTCGCTGCGTCCGGCGAGTCGCCGCTCGAGTGCGCGAAAGCCCAGCAGTCCGAGCAGACCGATACCGACGGTACCAATGACCAGGTTGGTATCGGCCGCACTGGCGTCGGCAAATGCCCAAAACGCGTCGGGCATCACAGCACAGCGCAGGAGGTGAAACGAGGCGGCTTCGGGCAACAGGGCGAGCAGTCCGAGCGCGTCGCCACGGACGTTGAGTCCGATCGCACCGCCGAGGAGCAACAGCATCGACAGCATCCCGGTCAATCCGACGCCGACGATCCCAGGGGTCCGGGCGCGGCCGACCGCGAGTCCGACCAGCTGCGTCAGCATCCCGAGCATCAGGCCGCCGACTAGGATCACCACGAGCAGTCCGACCGCGGGGACAACCGAGCCGACGATCGCCGCGACCAGCAAAAACAGGACGACCTGCGGAAGCGCGAGTAGGGTGATGATGCTCAGCGGACCGGCGAGCAGCCCGAGTACCAACTCGCGCGCGCGCAGGGAGGTCCCGGTGAGCGGCATCAAGGTGTTTTCATGTGTCTCCTGGGCCATCTGCGTACCGGCGACCAGGGGGGCAAACACGAGGAATAGCGCGATCAGGAAAAACCCGGCGAGCATTCCCGTGATGCGGACGGCATCGAAGACCGTCAGGGGGGAGCGGTAGATCTTGACCTCGGGGACGAGCTCGCGTTGTACCAGCAACGAAAGCCGCGCACGGCTTTTTGGATCGTCCCACGAGAAGTAGCGCCGGTGGTGTTCGGCCAACGCTGCGATATGCGGACGGTTGAGCAGTTGGTGTGTCTGTTGTTGCAACGCCCGGTAGCGCGTCGGCACCGGGGTCTCACTGGCTGCGACCACGACCCCGACCGAGTCGTTGATGACATCGAGCAGTTCCCATTCGCGGTGGTCGTAGGACGAATCGACGTCGTAGCGCGGATCGGCGTAGGTCCCCATGACCCGGTCACGCGCCATCCGCAACATCTGGGCATCCTCCGCATCGCGGGCGAACACGGTGTACTCGTCGCGTTCCCGATCCCAACGCGACTCCTCGAGGTCCAGCTCGACCCGGATTTCGCGTTCGAAGTCACCGGTACCGAGGGCGATCCATGCTCCGAGTACGATCGTCAGCAGGGCGAGCAGTCCCGCTAACAAACTGTACCGACGCAGGCGACCGCCGCGGAGCGACCGGGTGATGAAGGGGATAGCGGCGAGGCGGTAACTCTGGAATCGAGACATGAGACCTACTTCGTTCGGGGGGACGCCTACGCGTCGCGTCACCAATACGGATGAGCCCGGGCAATGATTCTGCCGCGGACCCATGAGAATCGTACCCGGAGGCGGAGAATGTGGAAAGTCGATACCTCGCTCGGGTAGGAAGTGTTCCTCGCAAACGGGCGCGCCAGCAAATTGGTCGGCGATCGGCACCGCCAGCAAACGCTGACACTGTACAAACGAGGTCGCCGGTCAGGACGAGGTCGCCGGTGCGCGATAACCGGGAGCGTTACATCAGGATGCCATCGACCGGGCCCGGGATCGGCGGGTGGTCGGTGTCGCCCTGTTGCTCGAGCACATTGGCCTCGATCATGCGCGAGAGTTGATACAGGGGCAGGGCGTTGTAATAGAGGTTGAACGGATCGTCGAGGATCCTTCCTGTCTCATTGACCAGGTGAAATGCCAATGTCCCCAAGACTGTGATCTGGATGGCAAACCACCCGAGTTTCTCGACTAGGCCCAGGTGCAACAACACGCTCAGCCAGCCGACCAAAATGTTGGCGACCCCGGCGTAAATCCGCGGGATCGGTGTCTTCTTGATGCGTTCACACCCGCCTTGCACCGCCAGCATCTCGGTGATCGACGAGTCGAGCGATTGCAGTTGGAGTCCGTCGAGCCACCCGCGCGCAGACGCCTGTTGCAGGCGGGCGCTTTGTAGCTGCAGGAGTGCCATCGCCAGGTTGGTCGTCCCCTGCAGCTGCGAGCGTTCCGCTTCGCTCAACAAACGGATCAGGTCCTCGTCGCGGTCGAAGACCTGTTGGCGCAGGGCGACCCGCAGCCCGTGGACATAGGCGCGATGGATCCGCAGGATGTCGCGGCCGAGGGCCTGAGCTTCGGCAACTTCGTCCGCACTCGCATCCGCCGGGGCGCGCAGATAGGTCAGCACCTGAAACGCGAACATCCGCGAGACATTGACCATCCGACCCCAGAGTTTGCGACCTTCCCACCACTTGTCGTAGGCCGAGTTGGTCCGAAAGCCGACAAAGATCGCCAGTGCAGCTCCGATGACGGTCAGCGGAACCGGCGTGATGTAGAGGTGGCTGATGTCGAGGTGGGAGGCCGCGGCGACCACTGCCGAGGCGAGGGCGAGCTGGATGACAATCGCCCTGCGCTGCCACCAGGCCAGGCGAAACGTCAAAAACGACAGGCGTTCGCGGACGATCATGGCCTGCTATGCCCGCAGGTTATCCGATTTGCAAGTTCGGAGCATATGCCCGAGCCAGCGCCTCGCAGGTATCGCTCAGGATGTTGGGCTCGGATCGCTGACCCGGCCCGTGAACAACAAAAGGCCTGTTTTGGTGTCGCGGATGAAGAACAAAAACGGGTGGTCGGCGACGAATGTTTCCGGCTCGGCCGGCATCCCGCCGGCGCGTCCCATCACCACCGCGGTCGCGGCTGCGGCCTCGGTGCCGTGCTCGTCGACGGCGACAAACGCCTTGTGAAACACCTTGTCGATATGGAGGCGATCGGCCGGCGACGGCGGGTTTGCCATCGCGGTGAAATCCGCCTTGAACCGCTCAAACGCCAGGGGCATCCCCATCTTTTTGAGGACATCGCCCAGCTCGATCGAGTTCGGCGGATCGATCTTGAATTTGGGTAGTGTCACGGCCACGCGTTGGCCCTGCAGCCTTGAGACCCATGTATCAACAACTTTTGCCGAGAGATTTTTCTCGACCGCGGCCAGCCCATCACGGGCGTCTGGCAGGACCACGAGCATGGCAAAGTCACCGCCTTCGTACCGCATCTCGAGCAGCTTGACCCCGTCGACCGCGGCGAACCGGTGGTACTCGGTTTGGCCCATCATCGGGACCGAGACCTCGCGTGTGCCATCGGCAAAAAATGCACCCGGCCGGGTCGCTTCGGGGCGAAACGTGTTCATCCACTTGGCCTTGAAGTACAGCGCATTGACCAGCACCAGGCGCGTATCTGCAGTGAGTCCACCGCTGGGGATCAGGTCCTTGATCCGCGTGCGGGTCTTTTGCGCCACCCAATCATTGATATACACACGTTGAGCCTCAAACGCCCCGCGAAAATCGCGAGGTTCGAGCGGCGCGGCGTAGTGGCTGCTCACAAGGTCCAAAAATGGTTGCTCAAACGTGTATTGCTTTTCGCCGAACAGTCGGTTGACGAGGGCGAGTTCGAGTTTTTCGTTGGGCTTGTTGTATGCAGATACAACCGATGCCCACCCGCGGTGGAGCACGGTCGCATCTCCGGGCAGTGCCAGCACCTTGCGCATCTGGTCTGCGGTCTCGCCCTTGGCTCCGGCGTAGGTCATCGACAGCGCGACCGACATGCTCGCCGACGAATAGGCAACGTTCCCCGGCGTGCCCGCAACATGGGGATACAGGGACAGGCCAAAGGAATTGCTCGCGGCGACACTGGCATCACTCGGGCCCATCGCTTTGGGCGAGACATCGGTTTGGCGGGTCGGATCCACAGGTGGCGAGTGTGGCTGTTCAGGTCCTCCAGATCCATGCCCCGACTCCGGGAGTGGTTTCGGTTCTGGAACAGGTGTCGGCTTCGACGCAGGTGGAGGGTCCTGGGGTTGGGTCGGTTGTTTATCGCACGCGCTCAAGCCAAGGGCACAACAGGCCGCGAGCAGGTAGCTCGCGTTCACAACATTTCGCAGGTTTGATCGATGTCCCATGGTTTCTCCGACAGCCCATTGGACACCAACCCACGGCGCGACTCAACCTCTCGGACCGACGTTATCCAACGACCGGAAGCCGCGTGCGCTGCATCTCCGGCCGGGTCTCGCCACAGTTCAGGCCGACGAGCCCCAATTGGTCCAACATCTCCAGGTCGTCCTGGACCGAGCGGTTGGGCGTCGTCAAAAAGTCGCCCACCATCATGCCCGATGCACCTGCACCGAACATCAGCGGCAGCAGCTGGCCGAGGTGGGTACGCCCGGCGGCGATGAAAATATTTTGCCGCGGCAGGGCCAAGCGAAAACTCGCGATCACGCGCAGGATCTCCTGCGCCCCCAACGGCTCGACGTTTTCCAGCTTGGTCCCGTCGATGCTCACTAAAAAATTGAGCGGCACTTCGTCGACATCGAGTGCGCGCAACTCCAGTGCGAGTTCGGCCCGGTGTTCCGGTTTCTCGCCCATGCCAAAAATTCCGCCGACGCAGGTCCGCAGGCCCAGGGACTTGGCCGTTTTGATCGTCTCGATCCGCTCGTCGTAGGTGTGGGTACTGACGATCTCGGGAAAGAAACTGCGACCTGTCTCTAAGTTGTGATTGAGTTCGGTCAGTCCGGCCTCTTTGAGCTGGACGAGACCTTCGCGGTCGACAAATCCCAGCGACGCATGGGCCTCGGTGTGGCCCGCAGCCCGCACCGCTCGTACGCCCTCCAAGATATGCTCGAGTGGTTTACTCCCCGCTCGCATCCCGCGTGTCGCCGTCACCAGTCCCAGTGCGGTTGCCCCCTGACGCCTCGCCTTGCTGCTGGCGGCTGCGATCTCGCCGGCTGGGATGAACTTTTCGGGTTCGACTTCGGTGGCGAAGTGTTTGGACTGCGAGCAAAATCCGCAATCCTCGGGGCAGCCTCCGCGCTTGGCGTTGACGATCGAACACAGGTGCACGCGATTGCCAAACCTCGCCCGCCGCAATCGATCGGCGGCCGCCATCAGGTCTCCCAACTCAGCCTCGCCCGCGAGGTAGCGGGTCAGCGTCGCGTGGTCGAGCGCCGCGTCATCGCCGGCCAACACCCGGTCGGCAACTTCCCGGGGATGGAGGAGTTCGGGACTGGTTGCGGGCGGGTCGAACATGGCGGCGGGTATACCAAAACCGCCCTGTTGTGGGGATAGCCCAGGGGCTTGCAGACTCACCCGGGCAAGGTGCGTCGACCGGTGCACGGCCCGGACGAGCGAACCTTCACGACGAGTGGCGTTGGGCGTGGAGCAATCGCATCGCTGCATCAACCTCGCTGCAGCCACCGCGCATGTGGCAGTTCGAGCTTCGTCAACGCGTCGGCGGTCCCGCCAAAGCCTTGGATCACCGTCACTGGAAGTCCCCGCTGAGCCGCTGAGATCGCTTCGTCGCGGGACTGGTTGCCACCGCCCAACATGATCAGCTCGTCGATCGCGGCCACGAACACCGGCGATTCATCGCCAAACCGCGAGCCGACGGGCGTCACGTAGTGCATCGGCGCGAGGTTGAAGTTCAGCGCTTGACCGGCCGTAATCCCCATGGCTGTGATCCCCATCCGCGCACAGGCGGCGTAGGTCAGCTCGAGTACCCCCGCGTTGGTCGCCCCGCTGACGACGACGAGGGATGTGCCGCGCTGCTCAACTGCGCGGGCAAACTCGGCCTCGAGCATGCGCCGAGCATCGGCAACGAGTTGCTCCGAACCGGGCCGCCAGCGACCGGCAAACCCGACGACACCGAGTAAAAACCAGCCTTCGGCAGCCTTGCGGGCCATCAACGGACCGGGGGCGAGGAACTCGGCAGTTGTGCGTGCAGACCACTTCGCGGGATCTGGCGGCTTTTGTGCAGCTCGCTTGCGTGCCCTTCGCTTATCCCGTCGGCCCACTGACAACCTCGCTCAAACCTGCGGATCACCTCGGTGTGAAACGCTGCCCTGCAGTCTAGCCCAAGACGCGCCTCGCGAGGTTCAATCGGAGCCGCACCTCGGCAGCAGTCGCTTGCCGGCAGCCGCCGGCTCCAACCTCGCGTGCTCGAACGCATCTAGACCTCGTCACTCGAGGTTGATGCCTCATAAGCTCGTTTGAGGTCTGTACGCACGTTGAGCACGCGTCAACACACGGAATGTGGCGGGTCTTGTTCCGGGGTTCCCGCGGTTTATGCCGACCCGGCCCGGTGGTACCCTCCGCCCATCCCTGAGGGAGGCCCAGCATGAACGACTTTAATCCGATGCCGCCCGAACTGGTCGAGACCCCCGAGGAGTTTGCCAACCAGTTCGCCGATCGGGATCAGACCCTGCATGCCTACCGCGAGATGTTGCGGATCCGGCGGTTCGAAGAGTCGGCCGCACGCGCCTACACCCGCGGGAAGATCAGCGGGTTTTTGCACCTGTACATCGGCCAAGAAGCCATCGCCGTGGCCACGGCCCAAGCCCTCGAAGAAGGTGATCGGGTCGTATCGGCCTATCGCACCCACGGGTTTGCCCTCGCCTTGGGCAGCGATCCCAACGCCTGCATGGCCGAACTCTACGGCCGCAAAGATGGCCTGGTCGGTGGGATCGGCGGATCGATGCACTTCTTCGACCGCGACAAAGGGCTGTGGGGTGGCTACGCGATCGTCGGCAACCACATCCCCGTCGCCACCGGCCATGCCTTCGCCTCCAAGTACAAGGGCGATGGTCGGGTCACCGTGTGTTTCATGGGCGACGGCGCCGTCGGCATTGGACCTGTCCATGAGGGCATGACACTCGCCGGACTGTGGAACCTGCCGATCGTGTTTGTCGTCGAGAACAACCGCTACTCGATGGGCACTCCGTTGGAGCGGACCTTACCGGTCGAGGACATCACCCAGCGGGCCGCCGGCTACGGCATGAAACGCGACCGCTTCCGCGTAACCTCCGTGCACGAGACCCACCGCCGCCTCAAAGCCGCCGTCGACCATGCGCGCACCGAAAACCAACCCACGTTGATCGAGATGATCACCTACCGGTTTCGCGGCCACAGCATGAGCGACCCGGCCAAGTACCGGCAAAAAGACGAGGTCAACGCCTGGCGTCAGCAAGACCCCATGGAGCGCACCGGTCGTGCCCTGCAAGAGGTGCACAACATGACCGAAGAGGAACTCGAAGCGATCGACGATGCGGTGGTTGCCGAAATGAACGCCGCCGCCGAGTTTGCCGACGCCTCCCCCGAGCCTGACCCCGAAGCCAGGTTTGCCAACATCATCGTCTAACCGTCCGAGCCAGTTTTAAAAGGGAGCATCACCATGCCCGTTCTTCAGATCCGCCAAGCCATCCGCGACGCCATGGCCGAGGAAATGGCCCGCGACGAAAACGTGTTTTTGTTGGGCGAAGAAGTCGGCCACTACAACGGCGCCTACAAGGCCAGCGAAGGGCTCTTGGAGCGTTTTGGGGCCAAACGTGTGATCGACACACCGATCGTCGAAACCGGCTTTTCCGGGGTCGCCATCGGGGCTGCCATGTGTGGTCTACGGCCGATTGTCGAGTTCATGACCTTCAACTTCTCCGCCGTCGCGTTCGACCAGATCCTCAACAACGCATCCAAGATCCGCCACATGACCAACGGGCAATTTAGCGTCCCGATTGTGTTTCGCGGACCCAATGCCGCGGCCCACATGTTGGGGTCGACCCACAGCCAAGCCTTCGATCCGTTTTATGCCCACATCCCCGGGCTCAAGGTCGTCGCCGTGGCCACCCCCTATGACGCCAAAGGTCTGCTCAAGTCGGCGATCCGCGACGAAAACCCGGTGGTCTTTTTAGAGAGCGAGCTGATGTACTCGGTCCGCGGCGAGGTGCCCGAAGAGGAATATTTGATTCCGATCGGCGAAGCCGACATCAAGCGCCCCGGCAAGGATGTCACCGTGCTGACCTGGGGACAGGGCGTCCCGACAGCCCTAGAGGCCGCCGAGCTGGCGACCCGCCACGACATCGACGCCGAGGTCATCGACCTGCGAACCCTGCGGCCGCTCGACGACGCCTGCATCATCGAGTCGATCAAAAAAACCAATCGTTGTGCACTCATCTATCACGGCTGGCCCTACGGCGGGGTTGGAGCCGAGTTGATCGCCCGGATCCAAGAGATGGCCTTCGACCACCTTGACGCCCCGGTGCTGCGCGAGTGCTACGAAGATGTCCCGATGCCCTACGCCGAGAACCTCGAACACATGGTTCTCCCAACCCCCGAGCGCGGTCTCGCTGCGATCTTAAAGGTCTGCTACAAGGCCTAACCTACGCCCGTAAACGCCTCACCTGAGAGGACCGACACACCATGGCAGTTATCGTCGAACTCCCCCGCCTCACCGACACGATGGAAGAAGGGGTCATTGCCCAGTGGCACATCGCCGAGGGTGACAAGGTCAAACGCGGCCAAGTGATTGCCGACATCGAAACCGACAAGGCGACGATGGAGTTTGAATCGTTCGACGCCGGCATCGTGCTCAAGCTGGTGGCCGCCGAGGGAGACACCCTGGCCTTGGGGGCACCGATCGCAGTGCTCGGCAAAGACGGAGAAGACGTCGCCGATCTGCTCGCCGGACTCGCAGCGAAGGCCGGCGGTTCGGAACCTGCAGCTGCCGAGGAAAAAATTGCAGATGCACCTTCTGAGGTCGCGCCCCCAGCAGCCCCGACCACCGCAGCTCCAACCGCCGCGGCTCCGACCGCCCCAGCTTCGACCGCCCCTGCAGCAGCCCAAGCACTCGACAACGGGCGCATCCCAGCGTCCCCACTGGCCCGCCGTCTGGCCCGAGAAGCAGGCTTTGAACTCTCACAGATTCAAGGATCAGGCCCCCACGGACGGATCATCAAGGCCGACGTCGACCGAGCGATCGCCGAGGGCGTGCCGACAAAGGGTGCAGATACACCCAAGGTCGCGACCGCAGCCGCCGAGGTCGATGAGCACGGAAGGCCCTACGCAACCAACGAGGACAAGGTCCACAAGCTGTCGCAGATGCGCAAAACCATCGTCAAGCGCATGGGCCAAAGCAAGCGCGAGGCCCCGCATATCTACCTGACAATCCCGATTGTCATGGACGAGGCAGCAACCGCCCGCAAACAACTCAACGCAAGCCTGGCCGAACAGGGCGTCAAAGTCAGTTTTAATGACTTCATCATCAAGGCCGCCGCAAAGGCCCTGCGAGCCCACCCCAAGGTCAACGCCTGCTACACCCCCGACGGCATGATCGAGTACGGCAACGTCCACGTAGGCATGGCCGTGGCCCTCGACGACGGTCTAGTCGTGCCAGTGATTCGCTACGCCGACCAAAAAACCGTCAAGGCCATCGGCATCGAAACCCGAAGTCTGGGCAAACGAGCCAGAGACCGGAAACTCGCCCCCGCCGAGATGACCGGAAGTACATTCACAGTGACCAACCTGGGAATGTTCGGGATCGAGGAGTTCATGGCCGTGGTCAATCCCGGCGAGGGAGGCATCCTGGCTGTGGGCGCCATCAAAGATGAGGTGGTGGTCGAGGACCGAAAAATGGTGATCCGCAAAATGATGCGGGTGACACTGTGCAGCGATCACCGAGTGTTCGACGGGGCCGACAACGCGAAATTCCTGGTGACGCTCAAGGGTCTTTTGGAGGCTCCGATGGGGCTGTTTGTGTAGCGAGTTGTTCTCCCGAGTTGGGCTGTTGTGAGCTGTCGAAGAATACGTTCACGATGAGGCTCGCGACATAAGTTTCCACCATTCGGGAGCAGCACGCCATGTCCGGACCTCGATGCACAGCACGACCTGTTGTTGCTCGTCGCCTACGTCCGCAGGCTGTTGTCGCAGCACCGATCGGACGGCCGTAGGCGAGGTCCGCCACCGGTTGATACTCATCGATTCGAGGAGGTCTGGATGTTCGTCCCGGACATCCTCAACACTCCTCGTGCTTCCAACCGACAACATCCGCCACGTCTACATGGGATTCGGCTACTCCGTATGGCACACCCGCCGGGATCCCCCCGGTGTTGGGTAGATATATCATTGGGGTCACAGTCATGTGCATCGACCCCCCCGGGATTCCGGCCTACGGGCCTGACTTTTGGATCGGACACGGGTCAACACGTCGAGCGAAAGGACGCTGTGCGGTATAGACTCGATGGACTCGCTCCAAGTAGTGACAATCCATGTGCATTCTCGGTCAAATATACATACCTCTCTTTTAGCTATGTCCTAAACGCAAAACTTTTAATTTACAGACAGGTGCATTTTGCTCGCCTCGGGGGTGAATCGCGCCTCGAGAGTCGTTTTTGAACAGCTTTGCTTGTGCATACAAGTGAGTTGCTGGCATACAATATGCGCAGTTGAGTTGCGGTTAATTCCATCATATTGCGCGAGAGAGCCAAATTAAACTTGTGTAGTCAAATAAAATAAAGTCTTGCGCCTAGGAAAAAGCTCCGCGTACGCTACGGCGAAGTGAGAGGAGCGCGTTGTGGCACAGAAAAAAATTCGCTTGTACCAGGGGAGAAATTTTAGCGGTGATTACCAAGAGCTCGGCGAAGGGCTTTTTTGGAGCTATCTCGACTACAGTGACGATTTTATGTCTATCCGCATTCCTGCCGGGATGACGGTTCACTGGCTTTCTATGGACAGTAGAGGAGGCGGTGGGAAGTTTACCAGCGACGTGCGGGAAGTCTTGTTTCGTTATACAGGGAGTCGAGCCGGGCAACTCATCGTCACTATCGATGCCCCGGCGAAGGTACAAATCTACTCAAAGACCTCGCATATGGGCCACTGCCAGCGCTTGGAGCCGGGTGACTACAACATCGATCGCATCGAACTCGGCGACAACCAGATCCGGTCGGTGCGGGTCGCCCGTGGGTATCGGGTGACGCTGTTTGCGGATCCCAACTTTGCTGGGCAACGCGTGAGCTTTACCGAAGATTCAAGCAACATCGGCTCCCTGCAAAACGCCATCTCGAGTGTGCGGGTTGAGAAGATGGACGGTAAACCCAAGGGCCCGGCGGTCACGCTCTACGAGGGGACTCGATTCGGGGGTCGCCACCTCGAATTGACCCCTGGGCGCTATCATCAGCGCGACCTCGGTTTCTTCAACAATCGCGCAACATCGCTCAAAGTAGCGAAGGGCCTTCAAGTCACACTATTCCGGAACGACAACTTCGCTGGAGAGTCGGCAACATTCACCATGGACGCGCAGAATCTTGGGCGTTTCAACCTTAGCGTTTCGAGTCTGATTGTCGCACCGTTTCGAGAGAAGAATACAGGGCCCAAGGCCCGGGTCTATGTCCATCCGCGGTTTCGTCCACCCAGCAAAGAGCTCGCCCCGGGGCGCTACGACCTCCATCAGATCGGTCTTCCCAATGACTCCATTTCCTCGGTGAAGGTGCCCGAAGGGCTTCGTGTGACGCTCTTTCAACACCATCGATTTGGCGGGCGAAAGGTTGTGTTTACGGAAGATGCCTCGAATCTCGGGAGCTTCAATGACCAGACTTCGAGCATCGTCGTCGAGCGGGTGCCCAAACGCTACGACAAAGATGTTGTGACGATTTTTCGCGACCCTCGCTTCGGCGGGCCGTCACACAAACTCAAACCTGGGCACTACGACCGCGGTCACCTCGGCCTCGCCAACGATAGCATTTCATCCGTATGGGTCCCTCGCGGCCTGCGGGTGACGCTCTACGAACACGGGAGCGCGGGCGGTCGCGGTCGCAGCTTGACCCTCGACGCCGATGCTTCAAACCTCGGCGATTTTGACAACCTGACCACGAGCTTGGTCGTCGAGCGAATCGGTGCCCCGCCTTCCGAGGTCAAGCCGAGCAAGCCGGCACCGCCGGCCGAAGTTGTGGCCAAAGATGACGAGCGCCTGCTGCAACTACAGCGGCTCGGCGAGCTGCCATTTGACCTGTTTACGTTGCCATTTTCGGCACCCTTCCGTTTTACCGGCGACATTTCGGTCTCGGCCGAAGACCGGAGTATCACGTTTGAGGGCGAGGCCTCGATCGACAATCCGTTTCACCTCGCCGCCGCGGCCAAGTGCACCTTGTCGACCGACGAGGGGTCCTTGGGCTTTATGGTGCGGTTTGCCCTCGCGTCGTCCCTCGCGCACCTGCTCGAGTCAAAGGTTCGCCCCGAAGTTCCGGGCTCGGTGTGGAGTGTGCTCGACTCGACGGTTGTCCCATTTTTAGAGGTGTTCGATAGGACATCTGTCATCATTGCCAACAACGACGGTTTCGATGACGAGCTCGGCCAATACGTCAGTGGCATCACCTTCTACACCCAGATCATGGGCGATACGTTTGAGCCGTTTCGGACGCTCCACAAGACGTTTCCGATGTTCGAGCTCGACAAACGCAGCCTCATCCTGTCGCTCGGGATTCGCTTGCCGAGTACCTCCAAGTCGAAGGATAGCGACGCCAGCGAAACGGCTGCGAAGCCCGACCCGAATACCGCCGGTGGGATGGTTGCCGAAGCTGCCCAAGGAGCTGCGAATCCGTCGACCGACCCTGACACCGCCGGTGGGGTGGCTGCCAATGCTGCCCAGGCTTCTGCGGGTCAGTCGACCAACAAACCGGCGACACTCGACGGCCAAGCTGGCGCCGCGGCCATGGCCGCCAGCGAAGGTGCGAGCAAATCGGGCGGCGGGTTGTCGTTTTTACTTTCCACCGATCTGTTGCTCAACCTCGAGTTTGGCACCCCTGTCCTGGTGTTTCGCAGCATCGGCATCGCTGTCGACCAACGCACCCAGGATATCTCCGCCGCGGCCAACATCTGTTTTGACCTCAACCTCGGAGCCGATACCCTGCACTGCCGCGGCGGTGTGTCGCTCGAAGCCGGGAGTGCCATCAAGGCCTCGATTTGGGGGGCGATCGACGTCGACGATGGCGCATGGAAAGATCCATTTGGACTCAAGGGCCTGACATTCACAGGTGTCGGAATCCAAATCAGTGCAACACCAAACTTCCCCTACTTCGCAGTCGGTGTGCGGGGCGGGATCCATCTCGGCAAAGACGTTCTCGGCGGTGACATTGCGGTGTTCGTCGATACCGGTAATCCCCACGCCTCGATGCTCGAGATCAAAAGCCCCGAGGGTATTGACCTCCCGCAGTTGTTCCGGGCGTTTTTCGGACCGAGATCCATCGTAACCAGGAATTCGCCACAACTTCGCTTCAAGGACTTTCGCCTGCTCGCCGCACCGTTTGGCGGGCGGATCGCCGGCCAGTACTACGCTCCCGGATTCTCCCTCGCGGGCCGGCTCGACTGTTGGGGATTTGACGCTGCGGTCAGCGGCTCACTCGACCTCGGTTCGGGTATCCGGCTACAGGGCTCGTTCGACCCCATCCGGATCCGTGCGGGCGGCATGAAGATCTTCGAGTTCACCGACGAGTCGGGCAAACACGGCCCCGCGGTTGACTTCGAGTTTAGTGCCACCCAACAGGGGGGTTCCTCATCTGGCCGAGTCGTGATCCTCGGGGGATTGGTCGACATGGCTGCCACTGCGTCGATCGGTCATAACGGCATGGAATGGTTCTTAGAACGATCCACGGGTATCTACTATCGGGCGCGCATCCGGGTCAATGTACAGGGTCTGCTGATCGAGTCTGCACCGGGGATGGGGGCGACCGTCACGATTGCCAACCGACAGGTCGGCCTTGCAGTCGCTTGTGAGTACAAGTTATCGGTCGACAAAAACGGCCTGCACCAGCAGGTCAAGTTTCACTACCATTTCCTCGGCCGCGATCACCAACTCGGCCCCTACGAGATCGACTTCACGGTCCGCAACGCCGAGGATCTACTCAAGAAATTCTATGAGGTATTTACGGCCCACGCCCTCGGGCCCTTGCTCAACATCATCAAGGACGCCGCTGCTGCGACCATCGAGTGGGTCCGCCGACATGTCACGCGAACCCTGCGTGAGACGGCGGCGTTTTTCAAGGCAGCGGGAGCGAAGGCACAGGACGTCGCCCGCGGACTGGCCGACGCGTTCTCAGCCTCGCCGTGGGCAGTGGTACGTGCCCTCGACCTCGGGGCATCCCACAGTGTTCGAATCCTGCGCGATGTGTTTGGCACCCCTGCCGAACGAGCAGCGTCGTTTCTCTCGGGTATGCCCAATATGACCGAAGATGCAGCTCGTTCCGCACTCCGGTCCGCTGGCTATGCAGCCAACGAAGTCGGCGATGCAATCGAAGATACCTTCAAGGATGCCGGTGATTGGGTCAAGGACCGCTGGGACGATATCAATCCATTTTAGCCAACACTCGGGACCGAGCACCGAGGCCTTCGCGAGCATCGTCGCGGTACGATGCGAATCGCGGAGGCTTCGTGGTACCCGGGACCTGTGGACGTTCAGTCGTAGCAGGATACGATGGGCCAATTCACTGGAACGATACGCACTACGATCCACTCATATCGACCACAAACGTGCCTTTGAGTTGGGAGCCGCTCGCGCCAATGTAGCGCACCCAAACCTGGCTCCCGTAGCCTATCATGGACGAGCCTTGAAAAAACTGTCCCCTTATTTTTTCGAGGGGTTCTTTTTGCCCGCTGTACACTTCAATTGCGGTGTCACTTGGAGGGGTGGCCCGATCAAACGAGAGTAAGAAAAGCCGTGGCTGGGCCAAAGCGGTCAGGAGCGTGTTTCGATTTTCCACCTCCGGGCCACTTTCTGCTCGCCACGTTCCCTCAATTGTATCGGTTGGCGGGGTGCCGACCATGGTCCATGTGCAGTTTGCGAGTATCTCTGGCGTGGCTGCGTCGACTTCCTGCTCAACCTCGATGTTGCTTCCCTCAACAATCACAGTACTCCCCGACACAAAGTTGGTCGGTGCGACACGACCGTCCACATAGACACTAAAGTAGAGTTGGTCGCCTGCTGGGCAATGAAGCTTGAATACCCGCGGTTGTGCGAGCCCCCAGGTGATGGCTGTTCGTGTGCCTTTCCCATGTGTTCGCCAATGACCTGAAAAGAGAAATTCACCTGACGATTCGTCGGGTTGATCGTCGCGCATTTTGTCGTCGTGTTTGAACAAGAGACTGTCCTGTTTTGACTCCTCCTCGGGCTTATTTGACCCTCTCCCGCGATTTCTCGATCCCATCGTTGACCCCACTCTCGACCTACAAACGCAACGAAAAAAACTATCTCAATTCGATGTTTGCGTCAACCCACGTCCAGTTTACCGATACGCGAGCAGAACTCGGGCCTACTGCGACTCTTGTTGTGCGAGCTCGTTTCGCACCTGCTTCCACATGTCTCGTCGGACAGCAATGCCTTCGACCAGCCCACGGGCCTGTAACGGTTTGAGCAGGGTGTAGGCCGCCTGTGCGTGCCGTAGTCGCTGCGATCGCTGACGTTGTTTTCTGGCGAGGTCGAGGAGGGCGAGGTGGACTTCGACGACATCGAACTTGGCGAGGTCGTTGCCAGGGTCTGCCTCGGAGATGGCCCTGAGTTCCGCCAGGGCACTCTCAAAAGCCGTTTTCGCGGCGAGGTAGTTCGTTTGTGCAACTTCGATTTGTCCGAGAACAAGCAGGTAGGCCCCACGGTTTCGCTGGCGTTCGGTCTCGACCAACGCATCGCTCCGCGCTGCCAGGAGTTCGCCAAAACGATCGATGTAGGGCCGTCCCTCGGCGGCGTGTCCGTCATGGAGCTCCAACAACGCCCGGTGGTACAGACTGAGACTGAGGCTGTCTTGTAGTTCAGGTTCGTTCGGGTGCTCACGCGCAAGTTGCTCGAGTAACTCGAGGGACTGATCCGAATAGCTGCGCGCACGCATCAGGTCATTGGCTCCGGCCTCGACATAGGAAAGTTGTTGGAGGACTTTGCTGTGCTGCGCCCGGTTTGTGAATTCGGTATCGCGGTCGGGATTTTCCTCGACCACAGCGAGCATCAACAGGCCGACCGCGCGTGCTTTGGCGTAGTTGCCTGCGGCGTACTCCAACTCGAGTTGATCCGTCAAAACGGCCGTGTACACCGAACCGAGCCTTGTCGGATGCGTCACCCGCAGGCTTTCACCGATCCCGACGGCCCTGTCCAAATAGCCACGTGCCCGCTCGAGCGTACCTGACGACGTCGCCACACCAGCCAAGTGACGTAAGACGTCCATGAGTTGAATCTGGTGGTGCACACGGGTCGGATCGCTGACGACGAGTTGCTCATACAATATCTTTGCCTCGCCGAGATGCTCACGTGCCTGGGTGAACTGTCCCGCCTGTCGCTCGAGCGTTCCGAGCGACAACAGGCCA
Source organism: uncultured Nannocystaceae bacterium (assembly GCA_964621785.1). Classification (GTDB taxonomy): domain Bacteria; phylum Myxococcota_A; class Polyangia; order Nannocystales; family Nannocystaceae; genus JACKDW01. The sequence goes on along the minus strand of CAZUPD010000085.1, from coordinate 12,875 downwards.
TCCGCCAAACAAATATTTGCGGACATGAGATTCGGCTGTTCACGGATCAAGGCCCGTACTTTTGCAAGACTCGTGGCAAAGATCGCGGCACGGTCCGCCGTCGCCGAAGCCCGTCCAAGTTGGGCCCGCAAGCGGCACAATGAAACCCGTGTTGCGGGCAACGGATCGTCGGCAACGGCGGTTTCTCCGATCTCAATGGCGCGCTGGTAATGACGCCTGGCCTCCTCGGTATTCGACTCTTTTGCGAGCCGCCCTTTGTACTCGAGTGTCAACATCAGACACTCTCGGGTCTCCCGGGCGCGGGGATGGGCCTGTTCAAGCGCCTGCGCGAGTTGATAGGCACGGTTCAGATGTTCGCCTGCACGTTTGTGGTTGCCGGACATTCGCTCGACATTGGCGAGGGACCCGAGGATACGAATCAATAGACTTTGACTGCGGAGCTCGTCGGGTTGAGCTGCACTCAGTTTCTCAGCCCCGGAAAGCGCCTCGGCAAATTTAGTCCGCGCACGTTCAAAGTCCTCGTGTTCGAAGGTCAACACACCGCGTCTGTACTGCTGTTCGACCCTGAGTCGTTGCCAATCACGGTCGTCTGTCTGCTCGCGTTGCAGGGTATCGAGCAACACGGTCAGACGCTCGTGTAGTTCGCGTTGTAGGTGGGCTGTCCCCGGGACCTCCTCGTACTCCGGCAACACCTCGATCAACAGATAGCGGGTGACGTCCGCGGCTTGGTTCAAATACACATGGGCTTGATCCCGGGCGATGCGGTACTCGGCCTGCGAAGCAATGGCTGCTTGGCGTTGGTCCCAGGCGAGGAGGCCCAACCCCGCAGTGATCACAGTAAAACATGCAAGTACAAACACACGTCTCCGGTTTTTCCGCGTCTCGGCCCTCGCCTTCGCCAGCTCGGCGGCTGCGGCCTGTTCCCGCGCCTCACGCTCGCGCTCACGGGCCTCGTGCTCAGCTTTGGCAGCACGCTCCTGCCTGCGAGCATGGACCCGCAAAGCCAGCCAGTCGTGCCCGAGCTCGAAGTACCGCGTACCGCGATGCTGCTCCGCGCGCAAAATCGCCGCCCGTTCGAGTTCGCGTAGAATGTGAAGCATATCCGCCGCGGAGGCGAGACCGGCTGCGCGAGCACCCTCTTCGGTCAGCAACGCCCGCGTGCCGTCGGCTGCGACCAACCAATCCTCGAGCAAACGCTCGGCCACATCCCGCTGCGGTCCGAGGCCTTCAAGGGCATTGTCGAGATACGTTTGCAGGATCGAGGCGGTGTGGATTTCGTTGGCCCACTGTTGCGCGTCTGTGGTCGAACGCTGGGCAAACAGAGCTCGACACACGATCTGGGCAAACGCGGTCTGGACTTCAGCACGACCACTGTGGCTCTCACCGGGAACCCGTACATCGAGCATGACATTTTTCATCTGCTCGCTCGACCATGTCTGCGGAGGCTTGCCGTGGCCGGCTGCTTTGCACACGGCTTGGGCAGCTTCGTCGACCGTCATGGGTCCGAGGCGAAAGCCGTGCTCCAACAACTCGTGACAGTCGCGGGCACGATCGCGAAAGCGTCCGAGATAGTCCTCGCGCAAGCCGACCACCAAATGGACGCCGCGGATCGGTCGCTGTGCGAGGTGTTCGAGCCAGTGCAGCAGTTCGTCCGTCTGCGCGCGATCCCGGTGTATGTACAGTAACTGCTCGAGTTGGTCGAGGTAGAGGAGAAGCGGGCGGTCCGACTGTAAAAATGTTTGCTGCAGCATCCATTTTAACGCGTGCAACGGACCGTGCCCGTGCAACAATCCCTCTGGCTCTTCGAGCCGGAGTTGATCGTAAACAACTTCTAAAAGCCACTCGAGCGGCCGCGTGTCCGCGGGCCAACCGTCGATCGCGACCAACCGAAAATCGTGGTTGTCGTCGAGTGCAGGCATCACCGCGGCCTGCATGAGCGACGACTTACCCGCGCCCGAGGGACCAAACAGGGCCACGCTCCGATTGGCGAGGATCGTACATACAAGCTCCGCAGCGACCGCTTCGCGGCCATAGAAGTAGGGGCGATCCTCGGCGCGATACGGTCGCGGCCCGGGAAACGGATTGCTGGCGGAGTCAACCATTGTTCAAATCCCGAAGCCCACGTGTAAACCCATCGAGCGACGCCTGGACCGTTTGGATCCGACTTCTGGCGATCCCGGCCCCATATCGTTCCCACATCGGACCTTCCGCTTGCTGCGTCAGGACTGCGACACTGTGCTCCGGCAACGGCCGACGGTCAAACAACCACCGCAGCAACGTCCGGTGACGCCAATCGAGTGCCGAAATCCCGACACACATTATCGGACGCATGCGGATACAACTCAACACCCGACTTCGCCACACCGAGGGCAGCATGTGCCGCAATTCAGCGAACCGCTCAATATGATCGTCCTCGGTGATTTGTGGGCGGAAGAGGGTCGACGTGGCCTCTGGCGTATAGCCCCCATAAAGTTGTAGAATCACAAAATCTCGATCGAGCTGAATTGGCGGAAGCGACTCGAGTTCGTCCCAGTCATCGGATCCGGGTGGTCGCCACAGAACAATCTGACGAACGTCTTCTTCGGTACCCGGCAAAACGACATAGACGTGGCGATCGGGATGGTGGCGAGCAATCGCGTGCTCGAGCAATGGCAACCACAAGAGGGTACAATGGACACCTGGTGGCATCTGCGGAGCCAATGCTTCGAGAAACGGCGACGGTTCCTGGCGTGCGTGCGCAGACTTTAACACTCTTTGCAGCATCCGCTCGACGCGGGAACGCCCCGCACTCAGGGCGTAGCGCTGGGCGAGTGCATGCAGCGGTGTTTGGTTGTCCTTCGCATCCGGTGTCTCGAGGGTCGTTTGGAGCGACTGTCGCAGTTGGTCGTGGAGGTCTGCGGTCGAGTCGTGGCCAGTATCGCCGAGGAGCAGGGTAAATGGTTGCTTCAGCAACGTTTGGATCGCATCGGCGAGGCCGTCTTCGCGTCGCGGCGGCGTGGACCGGGATGGTCGGATCCGGCGGTCACGGAGATCGAACACGCGGGTCCCACGCCCGCGGACAAACAAGAGGGGGGAAAATGCATCTGACCCATCGGCCAGTAAGCTGCGACGGGCAGCCTGGAGGCTCGTACCCACATCTCCTTGACCGTTGTGTGCACCGATCAAATGCCCATAGAATTCCTTGGCTGTCGCCCTGGCCACCTCAGCCCGCACCGGCCAGAGATGGGCGACCACCGCATCAACCCCCGCGCGCGCAAGCAACTGACCTGCACTTGCAAATACACCAGGTCGGCCACCGGCACACGCCTGCAAGTAGATCAGGCGCAGAGTACGAAAACTAGCTCTCAACTCCTCGACCAACACTTCGACGGGCAACACCTGCTGCGGCTCACCCGGTTCCTCGGCGAGCTGGAACACGGGATTGCGTTGCCGGTCAAATCCACCATGCCCCAGAAGGTGAAGCACATGGGGGTTGACGGCAGCACGAAGGCGTTCAAACAGGTATGGATTACGCGCCGCACCATCGGTGATGGGCGGTAGGATTTCGATGGCACCGACGTCGACATGCTCGCGCAAAGCCTGCTGTAGATGCACCAGCAACGAATGGTCGGGCAGTGTCAACACCGGGAGGATCCGCAGTCCGCGGCGCAGCTGCCGAGGTTGCCACGGTTCGGGCGAGTAAACGCCACGGGCAACCACCACATCCGCGGCCGCGGCCAAAAACCCCAGGTTCGATTGTGGGCGACAAAGCGCCTCCCACGGTACCGTTTGAAGCTCGGCCTCGTCGGTGACCAACCGCAACAGCAGAGGCGTGTTGTCGGCGCGCGTTCGATTAATTAGTTGTGTATACAAATCACGGAGCTCACCCTGAAACAAAGCCCCGTGCAACGCTCTCGCGTGCTCGACAGTTTCCCCGACCAGCGGCTGAGCCCGCGCAATCGCGTTGCCGACATGGATTCGAAAGGCAGTCAGTCGCCGACGTGCATCGGTCAAAATTTCGAGCTCCCCGGTTCGTTGCCCGTGTGGTCCGCGCCCCACTGCCCACAACGACCCGTGGCGGGTCCGCAACTCGATCTCCATCCAAGTCATGCGCGCAGACCCTTCCGGCCAGCCTGATCCATGCGCGCCGCGTTTTGCTCTCGAGACACCCGCGCGCCGTCGTCATTCCCTTGTCTACGCGTCCAACGGTACAGCACCTTTTGAACTTTCGTTTCGAGCTTGTGGTGATGCCCGTGCATGTAGAGCGCAGCGCCACATGGATCCAAGCAAGCACAGCTCGAGCTGGGGTATCTCGTCAACGTTTTGGGCCAAGGTTATCCACGTGCGCACGTCGGCGCCATCGCATCCCGACGCCGAGCGTTTCACCCACACTGCGCGCGGAACTGGCTCGGTGTCATTCCGGTGTGCTTTTTAAAATTATTATTGAGCGTCGACTTCGAACTAAAGCCGCAGTCGAGCCCGAGGGACAGGATTTTCTCATCGGCGAATTTGGGATCGGCGAGCAGTCGCTTCATCTCGTCCACGCGGGCTAGGTTGACGTAGTCGTGGAATGTCAGGTCGAACGCGCGGCTCAGAACTTGGGAGAGTTGGTGCGGTGACACAGCCAGACGTGCGGCCAACTTTGTCAGGGTGAGATTTGGGTTGAGGTAGGGCTGCTCAGCGGCAAAAACCTCCCCGAGCTTGGTCCGAATCTCGTCGAGCTTGGCTTGGCTCAGCCGCGCTTTTTGATATTTCTTCTTTTTTGTGTGGACCCCGGACCCGTGCGCCGGGTGACGAACGTCGGCACTGGGCGGATCCACATCCTGCGGGTCGCCGTCTTTGGACATCTGTGCGAGCGTCCGAGGGCTGTCGCTGGACGTCCCTTGTTTAGGTGTATCTGCAAGCGCATGTTCGGGTGGAGCAGCGGTTTTGACCGGAGCCGTCGCCTTGTGTGGGGAAGATGGAATCCGCAGACGTTTGGGTGGCTCGGCGAGGTCAGGTGGAGGAACGCGCGTGGAAAGCTCGGCTCGCAACACGTCTGCCTCGACCGCAGTCCGGTAGGCGATCGCGTACACAACCACGGCAATCCCCGTGTGGACATAGATCAGGATCGGAATCGAGGTCACAAACGAGAACATCGACGCAATCCACAGGAGCAACATCGCAGTCAGGAGGCGCCGTAGCCAGCGCAACGTGATGCGGTCGAGGTTGGAGAATTGCTCGGCAACGCTCTCTTGGTAGCGGCGTACGGTGACAAGTGCAGCGACAAAGTAGATGAGGCCCGTGACCTCAACCGCCCCTTGGACCACCACATCGGAGACAGGTACGCCCTGCGTTTGGAACACACCCATCAGTGCGCGCTTGTCTTCGCCCGACATCAGCAATCGGGGCATGAGGTACAGGGTGTGGGCCACAAACGGCAGTGTGTGGATCGCCAGGCGCCGCAACTGGTGTGGGCGCCGTGTCAGGACCACGGCATAGACATAAAACGCGGGCCCAAACAGCGTTTGGAAACTGTCGATCAAAAACAGCCACTGTGCGCGTTCGGCTGTCAGGGGACCTGCGCGAAAATACAGGGTGTAATAACTGCTGACACTGAGCGCGGCGATCGGAACCGCCAAGATTCGATTGGCCACTCGATTCGACCGGCGGGTCCAGAGTAGCGCAACAACGAACACTCCCTGGGCCGCCAGCAACAGGTAGACAAAGTCGGCGAAGCTCTCCAGCTTCATGCGCAGACCCTCGAGGTGTCATCCCGTGGGATAGGGCCCGAATTGATCAATAAAATCGAGTCTTGCCCCATGGGACGCGGCGAGCGACGGGTCCGGATTGGACATGCTGGGAGCACCTATCAGGAGATACCAATGATCAATCCGAAAATCACGATCCTCGCGCTGCTTCCCCTCATCGTGTCCGCCTGTGACATGAGCGAAACCGAAGAGACCAATGACCCTGCGCCCGTTCCCACCGAAACATATGAAGCTTCTACATGTGCTGATATTCAACGACTCGTCGAGTCTGGCGAGCTTGAAGCGAACACTCCTTATACTGGCCCAAATGGGTTCACGTTTGAGTTACTCGCCACTTCGTCGACAGGAGACGACGAACTCGATACGTGCCTAGAGCTCGAGGCCGAACTCGATGCATGGATCGAGCGCGGGGTGCCGGGCGCAACCATCGACTTTCGCTCACCAAAGCTCCACTTCCTCGCGTCCCGCGGTATCTCGAACAAAGACACCGGGGAGGCGATGGATCCGAAGGGGTTGTTCCGGATCGCTAGCATGTCGAAGAGTCATGTCGGGGTGTTGGCGGCGCTTCTCGCCGTCGACGGTGTACTCGATCTCGACAATAGCGACGGGCATCATTCTCTCGCCGACTACTTGCCGGAGGTGGCGGACAAAATCGAGTACGCCGACGAAATCACGGTCCGCCAGCTACTCAGTCACACCAGCGGTATCCCGGACTACTTCGGCGACTTTGGACCGGCTTGGATCGGGCACTGTTTAGAGAGTCATTTTGCCGGACTTCCCGTCAGCGAAGACCAGGCGCTCGAGATTGTGTATGGCGAACCTGCGAGCTTCGAGCCGGGAACCAGCGCCCACTATTCGAACACCGGCTACGTGCTCGCGGGCATGGTGATGACCGAAGTCCTCGGTCACCCGTACCAGGAGGAGCTCCACACCCGGATCTTCGAGCCCCTGAACATGGCTGACACCTACGCCGAGAAGGCTGACGCGTTCGACCTCGATCGCCTCAGCCACGGCTACCGCGATGCCTCGGAAATCGGCCTCGACTTTGAAGACTGGTTTGCGGTCGATCAGGGCTACGGATTTGCCAACGGCGGTCTCGTGTCGACGGCCGAGGATACGACGGCCTTTCTGCGCGCCTTCCTCGGTGGCGCGACCGAGTTGCCGGGCGTGGACCACGGGGCGTTGGGCGAGTTGCTCCGTCCAGCGGCGTCCGGATACAGTTTGGGTGCGTCGGCGAACAACGGGTGCTTTGGCCACGCGGGCGAGTTTTCGGGCTACAGCTCATACGGTTTGTCCTGTCCCGATTCCGACACGACGTGGGTCGGTTTGATCAACTCATCCCAACCCGAACACAGTGAGGCCCTTACCGCCTGGTCAAACAGCCTCGCGGAGGCTCACGGAAATACACCCTAACTGCAAGGGAACCGGGTACTCCTGCGTCGACAGCCCCCCAACCGCAGGAGTCCCATTCCCGTGACGTCCCGACGCTCGAGCGGGGTGATCGACCACCAGCGCACACAGGAAGTATCCCAGCCGGTGAGCATCCTCAAAACGGTACCCGTCAACCGGGCTGCCGGTGATGAATACTGCCCGCGGGGCGGCCTCTAACGGCGGATGATACCGTATGTCAATCATGACACTTCGCTGGCCAATCTCCGTTCGCACTTGGCAGAATATGGGGTTGCTGTCATTCCGAATGCTTTGCGTGGCCCGCAAATCGCAAACATGCGCGAGGGGATGTGGGGGCTATTAGAGTCGGCCTCGGTCGACTTTGATCGGCCGATTCGCCGGGATGACCAGGATTCGTGGCGGAGTTTTTATCAACTCATGCCCAAGCACAGTATGCTGATTCAGAACTTTTGCCTCGCCCACGCCCAATATATCTGGGACCTGCGGCAGCAACAGAACCTCGTCGATATCTTTGCCCATATTTGGAAGTGCTCGGGCGAAGACCTCGTCACATCCTTTGATGGGTTTTCAGTCCACTTTCCGCCGGAAGTGACGAACAAGGGTTGGCACAACGGCAAAGATTGGTTGCACGTCGACCAATCATTTACCCGCAATGGGTTTGAGTGTATCCAAGGCTTTGTCACCGCCTGGGACATCGACGAAGGCGACGCATCCCTGCTGTTCCTCGAAAAATCTCACCAGCGCCACAAGCAGTTTCGGGAGCACTTTCAGGTCACGGAGCAGTCCGATTGGTATCGCTTCAAGGCCAAGGAACTCGAATTTTACCGTCGCAATGGACACGCGCAAAAAGCCATTGCATGTCGGGCTGGTTCGCTAGTGTTGTGGGATTCGCGGCTCGTCCATGCAGGTACAAAGGCATTTAAACAGCGCAAACATGCGAAGATTCGGCATGTCGTCTATCTTTGCCAAATCCCGCGTGTTCGTTGTACCAGCAAAATGTTGTCCAAACGCATCGCGGCCTTTGAGGCGCGGCGAACGACCAATCATTGGCCCGACAAAGTCAAACTGTTTCCGGTCACGCCAAAAATGTATGGGAACTCGGTACCCCGCGTCACCATCCCACCCGCGCCGGTTCTCTCCGCACTCGGGCGACGTCTCGTCGGATACGCGTAGCTCGTCTACTTTCCCAACCGCAGCCCGACACCGATCTCGGGTACCACGGCCAGCGAGCACACTTCCGTTGTCAACAGGCAGTGGAAGTGGGTCGCCCAGCGATCGTCCGGAATTCTTCCGATCACGGTGGCACCGACCCGCAGGGCAATGCGTTGGCGCTCACCTAGGCGCAGAATCAGTCCGCTCCCGGCTTCCCATCTTCCGTAGCTTCCCAGTCCATTGCTGACAAACTCCCCGCCGATCGCCCCGTGCAGGTACGGTGTCACACGGAAAAACGGCAGCGCGATCACCATCACGTGGGGAGTCAGGACAAAATCGTTGTATTGCCCAGTATCGTAGAACACCATCGAATCCTGAATGTTGACGCCGAACCCGATGTAGGGATTTGGAAACCCGGTCGCACCGATCCCGATCCCGAAGTGCTGGCGGCTGAACCCGAGGCCAGCTGAAAGCAGAATCGGCCCATACACCGGCTCCCGCCCGGGTCGCAGCAAACGCGAACGCATCTGGACGCCCTGCTCAGGCGTCGGAGGTTGCTCGATGAACGCATCATCATCGGTCTCCCGCGCATCATCCGGTGCGGGCTGTTGTGCTTCGGGGACAGGAGTTTCGGGTACAGCCGCCTCCGGCGTTGCGGTTTGTAACCACGACAGCAAAAACAATGGATGGTACACGCAACACCTCCACGCGCAGGCTGGATATGACGAGTCGTCACGTATGCGACGTTTTCGTAGTAGTGCCTGGCGACCCCGGGATTAAACCTGTCCGAAGTTTCGGGTCCTCGACGGAAGAGCCCGGCGCGAAAACATCCTGAGTTGTTTTTGCCTCCCTGAATCGTTCCGCCGCGGGTCGGGATTTACGGCATGGCAACCCCCGTCGCGCAACCTTCATCAGGGCCTAGCCGGCCAGGTCGCATCCCTCGGTGTCATTGCACGCGACCTCGCGCTGACGGACTTCACTGGCCTCGCCCTCAACGGCTCGCCCGTTTGAGAGAGACCTTCGGCGAACTGAAACTTCACGCTTGGAATCGCCAGCGCCCTCGCGCATGCTTCGGCCATGGCAGGCGTGCGTACCCGTGTGTGGATTGCAATGCTCCCGATCTGGCTCGCGGCCTGTCCGGCCGACGACTCGTCGACGACCGTATCGACCGAGGGGACAACGGTTGCAGATACATGCGAGTCTGGGTACCTCTGCGACGGTCCGGGGATTTGTTCGCTGATATGCACACCTCAAGGTTGGAGCTGTCAGTGCGATTCGCCGGTGACCGAAGGGGGCACCTTCGACACGACCACCGAAACCACGGAGAGCTCGACCACCGAGGACACCGTCGGGCCAACGGAAGAGCCGACGACGGACGAGCCGACAACGGACGAGCCGACAACGGACGAGCCGACGACGGACGAGCCGACGACGGACGAGCCGACGACGGACGAGCTGACCACCGAAGACCCGACCACCGAAGACCCGACCACAGACACCGGGGGTGGTAACGTCGAGTACTACGCATTTCCCTACTTTGGTGGCCTCGATCGCCTCTTCATTCGCAAGGCCGACTACGACAACAATTGGTGTACCGAGCTGCGTTTGTACCACCCCGTCGACGTAGCGATGTGGGACATCAGCACGCCGCAAAACTGGAGTGTCGAGATGGCCTCGATTACCAATTCGACCGTCGGTTGTTTGGAACCGGAGATGTTGATGGGGGAGACCGAGTTTGCGATCGATGGCCAGGGCTCCGTCGCGTTTGAGACGGAGCAACTATGTCCGAGCGAGCTCAACGTCGATGCCGTGCTGACGTTCGATCACTCGATGCCGTGGTCCCCACCGATGGGTACATTGTCGGCGATGATGCTTCCGGTGGACGGTTGCTAACGACCGCGGGTGACTCCGCTGTCGGAGGTCGCACAGATAACCTGAACTTCGAGACAGTAGGTTGGCGATGGTCAACCCCGCGAGCTCGGGCGCGAGGTTGAAACAGTCGGCCATTTTGCGATAGGGCCCCAAAACAGGTTGAACGCACCGGTTTTCGGGGAAAACGTGCATCCGCATCGCCACGCGCGGTACACTGGCAACCATGGGGCCTGTCTCGTCGGTCTGTCAGCACATCCGCACCCCGCTTGTGTGTGGCGCACTCGCCCTTGCGATCGGGTGTGGTGCTCGTACCGGACAATCTCCTCCGGACGAGGACACCGACACGACGGATACCGACACGACGGATACCGAAGCGACCACCGACAGCGAGTCGGATACCGAGGACGAGCCGCGGCTAGGCAGTTGCGAAAATCCGTATCAACTCCCGTTTGCCAACCAGACGGTTCGCGGTCGCCTGCTCGGTTCGGGTGAACAGACGGGCTGGTGCTCGGCCGATCGCAACGATGCCGGGCTCGAAGACGTGTATGTCGTGACAGCCAACTACGATGTCGACATCGTGCTTGAAAATCGCCCTGAAAGTGAGCTCAATGCCACGCTACGGGTGTACGAGGGCGACTGCGACGGAGATCCAGTTGTGTGTACAAGTGGTCTCGCGCCGGGCGATGGCCATTACTTCTACGCCGACGCCGGCAAGACCTATACCATCGTCATCGACTCGCCCGCGCGTACCAACGCCTCCTACGCCTTTGATGTGTGGTTTGGCGACCCGGTGATCGAACACTGCCAGCTCCACGAGACCTCGATCAGCCAGTCTCCGGGGGGTTATTTTTATTGGGAAAACGAACTTCCGCGGGGGCAGGGGCATGCCGACGGTCCATGTGGAGGGCCTGGCACCGAGAACATGTTTGCGATCAACGTCGACTACCCCGGGTTGATGACCGCCAAAACCACAGGCGATGTGTCGGTCGATCTACGCAAGGCCTGCGGTGGCGCGCATTCACAGGTCTGTGCCGAGCAAGGCGCGGGCTACATCGAGTATTTCTTCGAGAGTCCGGGGACGTACTACCTCGTCGTCGACCACGAAAGCGTCGACATCAACCCGTTTTACACACTCTCGGTCTCGTTTAGCTAACGGAAACTCAGACGGGTTGCAGATACATGCACCTCGGACGATTTTCGTGCATCACGAACGATTCGCGCCTTGAGTCCGACAAGCGATGGGTCGATTCGGCCTGGCAGATTCCCTACATACATGGCTTGGCTCGCAGTTGAGGCTCGCAGGCCTGAACGTGGGACCGAAAAAACCCCCGCCGAAGCGAGGGTCTTTTTTGTTTATCGTGGCCGTCGTCGGCGTCGTCGCGAGGCCTTTTTCTTCTTGGGCTCCTCGCCCTCAACGGCGGCGGCCGCCGCTGCTTCGATCGCTTTTTCGGGGTCACCATCCGACTTCTCGCGGGCTTCCTTGCGCAGCTCGTCGACCGTTTTGCCGGTGAGGTCGTCGACCTCGCCCCCGGCTCCGGCCAGCAACATCCCGGTTCCCTCGCGCTCCTGGTTATCGAGCCCCTTGAGGTGGCCTTCACCGCCGTAAAAGCGCTTGTTGATCCACAAAAACAGGGGTGAAGCGACGAACAGCGACGAGTAGGTACCGACGATGACGCCGACGAACAGGGCGAAGGCGAAGTCTTTGATCGCCCCACTGCCGAGTACCCAAATCGCCAACACCACCAGCAGGGTTGTCCCCGAGGTCAGGATGGTACGGCTCAGGGTCTCGTTGAGGGCGCGGTTGGTCGTCTCTTCGATCGGTGCATCGCGGTGGAGTGCGATGCGCTCGCGGATCCGGTCGAACACCACGATGGTGTCGTTGATCGAGTAGCCGACCACGGTCAGCAGGGCCGCGATGATCTGGAGGTTGAACTCCTTGCCGGAGATTGCAAATGCACCGACCACGAGGACCGAATCGTGGGCGACCGCGACGATGCCACCCGGGGCGAACCGGAGGTCGAAGCGGACCAGCACGTAGAAGAAGATCAGGCCCATCGCCGACAGCAGCGAGGTGACGCCGTCGCTTTTGAGCTTTTCGCCGACCTTGGGGCCGACGGTCTCCGAGGACACGATATGGTCGACCGTATGGGCGCCGAATTCGGCGTTGAACTGCTCGGTGAGCTTGGCCCCGATGCCGATCAGACTGATCTCGACCGGGAACTCACCCTCCTTGCCGACGCCCTTGTCGGCCTTTCCTTCGCAACCTGCTTCGGAGAACAGCTTGTCGACCTCGCTGTAGGTCGGCTGGGCATCGAACTTTAGGAAGACCTTGCTACCGCCTTCGGGGTAGCGCGCGTCGACCAGCTTCGCATCTTTGTAGTTGTGAAGCGCGTCGCGACAGGTTTCAAACTGCTCGGGGTTGATGGTGGTGACATCCTTGACCCGGATCAGGACCTGGTTTTCGGCGTCGGGCACCGTGACCGCCGAGCTGCCGGCGTAGTTGTGTTTGGTGAGCAGCTCGCGGACCTGGTCGATGCTGACATCGGCGTCTTTTTTGAGCTCGAGCCGCACCGTCGACCCACCCTGGAAGTCGATGCCGAAGTTGAGCATCGTGCCATTTTGGGTCAGGTTGAAGATCATCGTCGCGATCGCCATGACGATGAGGAGTATCGAGACGAGCACAAACTTTTTGCTGTGCTTGACGAACTGGTA
>CAZUPD010000084.1:17692-33618 GCA_964621785.1 uncultured Nannocystaceae bacterium | reverse complement strand
CACTGTCGTTGAAGCAACCCGCGTTGCAGACATCGATGATCTCGGCTCGCAGGTCGACGGCTGCATCGTCGACAGTCGGGCGTGCGCGGTAGATGTTGTAGATCTGCCACCACGGAGCTGGCTTTTCGGGCACCTTCCCGTTGGGCAACACGTTGGTGACAGAGAAGTCGTGGGTGGTCCACGTCGGCCCGCTTTTTTGCCAGCCGTCACCGTTATGTCCCATCACGGTCAGCGCCCCCCAATTGGATTGGTAGCTGTTGCTGACAAACACGATCTCGGCCGAGCCATCTTGATCGACATCTGCCACCGTCGGATACTCGAATACGGTGCCCGACTGGTGCCCCGGCTGCGAGAAATTGATAGCTCCCGTCAGGCCGTCGTAGATGTAGAATGTGTCTTGGTCGGCGAACAGGATCTCGTAGACTCCGTCGCCGTTGATGTCATAGGCCGAACAGCCGGCGAGGCCGGAGGCGTCGTTGATCCCCGGGCTACTCCACAGGATCGAACCGTCGAGCTCACGCACGTGGAAGGTACTTTGTGACGCCCAGGCCAGTTCGCTGTGGCCATCGCCGTCGAAGTCGCCGGCGCACACCGGGCCAGGTCGTGAGAACGCGGCATCGTTGACGAGAAAGATCTCAGAACCGTCGTGGTCGTACACACCGAGCTGGCTGCCGCCGATCATGATGACCTCGGCCTCCGGGTCGTCGTCGGCATCGAGCACCGCGACCCAGTGGCCATAGTTCCCTGTCACCGGAGTCGACCACAGCAGCGTGCCATCGGGTGCGTAGACACTGTTGCCGATGATGATCTCTTGGACATCATCCTGGTCGAGATCGGCGGCCACCGGCGCCCAGTAGGGGATGCCCCCGGAGACGGCAAACGTGCGGTCGAGTGAACCGTCTTCGCCGTTGAGCAGATGATTGGCTAGGAGGACCTCGGGCGCTCCATCGGCATCGACATCGGCGACGGTGAGCATGGGGTAGGAGGCCGTACTCGAGACGACCGACGTCCACTTGACGGTTCCGGTCTCGCCGTCGAGTGCAACCGCTCGCCTTGACGAATCGACGACGACAACGTCTGTTTTCCCGTCCGCATCGACATCGGCGAGGGCGAGTGCACCACCCTGATGGCTGCCCGTCCAGCTCCAGTGCATGGCACCGTCCGCGCCGTTGAACGCGTAGACCTTCCCATCGCGCGCGCCCACGACGATATCCGGGGCATCGTTTTCGTCGATGAGCGAGTCGTTGTTGTCATCGGTCAGCTCACCGACGAGCGGCACTGCGTAGGAGCCCAAGTTGCTACTCGGCTGCCACTGCCACTCGATCACGACATTCCACGGGTCGAGTACCTCGACATCAGGTGCCGTGCACATCTCGTCGACGTCGACCATCTCGGGCGCCACCATCTCGAGCGCGCACTCGAGGTCGACGCAGTCGGCGATCCCATCCATATCGGTATCTGGGAAGTTCTCGTCGATCTCGCCATCCATGTTGTTGTCTTCGCCATCGCACACCTCGTTGGGGATGCACGTCCCGTCGATGCAGCTCTCGCCGAATTCACAGGCGTTGTCACATGCACCGCAGTGTTCCGGGTCGTCGTCGGTGTTGATGCAGGCGCCGCCGCAGTCGGTCAGTCCTTCGTCACACGAGGAGACACACTCGCCCGCGTTGCAGACCTGCCCTTGGTCACAGGGGTTGTTGCAGGCGCCACAGTGTTCCGGGTCCTCCATGATGTCGACGCAGTCATCCCCACACTCCTCGGTTCCAGGGACGCACTCATCCGAGGTGGTTGTCGGCGTGGTCATCGTCGCCGGGTTCCCGGTTTCGGACTCGCTCATTCCCCCCGTCGGACCGGCTGTGGTTGTTTCGGATTCCGACTCCGATCCTGTGACCTCCCCGCTCGAAGTCTCGCTCGAGCTGCTAGTCGAACTTCCGGCGCTATCTGTCTCGTCGCTATCGGCCGATCCGTCACCACAGGCGGTCACAAGCGCGAAGATGGACAGTGCTGAGATACAATTGCGAATTCTTCCACGACGATGCATTTGACATGTCTTATAGGACATGTTTTTAGATTTGAACATCGAAATCTGCTTGTCAGAGTCTCTTCTCACAAACGACACAAACGGCTACCGAGCAGGTCTTTCGGGACATGTCGCTGGTGGGAGCGTGTCTGGTCACTCGATCTGTAATCGCCCACATAGGGTGATGCGATCCGCCGGGGCGAGACAACCTCCAATTGGTATGGGCCTGAATGTTTCCTCGGATACCGACCGATACACCCCTGTGTTTCGCCTCAAACGCTTCACTGGCAACCCCCCGGTTCAGAATGATAGTAGGCACTCGCCCGAAGCGAATACCCATAGGGTCGACGCGTAAAAACCATTCCATTGTCCCGTTAGCCTGCGAACGGGACTGCGGGCGCAGAACGCAGGTTGTCGCCAAAGAGAATGAAAAGTGTGCAAATGCTTTGTTGTGGGGAGAGGTGCATTCCTCAGGTCTGCTCTACATCATATGTGTACATTAACGTGGTATGGATGAGTGTTCACAAAGCCAGAACGGCGACGACTGCATAGTTTGCGGCTCGTTCCCAAACATCCGGGATTTTTTGCTTGTGAATGGGGGGTCGCATACAAAAAAAATCCTGATAATCTGCGTGATGGTGCTTATTGCCCCGCTGCAGTGACTTAGAAGGACGAATTCGTGCACAGGAAAACCCTCATCGGTGTTCATACGGCCCTCTTTTTCGGGTCGTTGTTGGCGACGAGCGGCCTTTTACTTACTGGAAATGATCGACTTGCGGCGACCGCAGGTGGGGTGGCCATTTCATCGCTGTGCGTCTGGCTGTTCGTATCGCGGCGCTGGCCCGATATCGGGGCATTGAGCCTGGTAGCGATCACAAACTTCGCTGAAATCGACGCCGCAATCACGGCTGGCACCGCAGTCATTCCAGCCTGTTTCACGGTACTCGTACTTCCGGCGGTACTGTTGCCCTGGGGTCGAATGATGGCAGTCGCCATTGCGCTGTCGTGGGCGACTGTGATCGCGGTCAGCATTCCGGGACTCCTTTCACCCGGAAGCCTGCCGCTCGATGTTGTGGCGATTCACGCAGCGACACTCCCGATTGTGGGTGGGGCAGTGGTATGGTTTGCATATACGGTCGACCGCAGTCGGCGGAAGTTGGTTGTCGCGCGGGACGAAGCACAGCGGACGAATCGCGCAAAGACGGAGCTTCTGGCACGGGTGAGTCACGAGCTTCGGACACCACTGTCGGCGATGCTGGGCTACCTCGAACTGACGCACCAAAGTCTGCACGGACGTGATAAGGCGCGGGCGTATGTGACGACAGCGACGCGAAACAGTCGACATTTGCTGTCAATCGTAGACGAACTATTGGACATCTCGCGGGCAGAGAATCGGTCGGTTGTGCCTTCGATGCAACGGGTCGAGCTCGAGCCATTGCTAGACGGGGTCCTCGATATCGCGACGATGCGGGCTCGCAATCGTCCGCTCACAGTACGTCACACATTCGCACCGGAGGGTATCCCGGCGCAGCTCGATAGTGATGCGAAGAGTCTGCGACAGATTCTGATCAATCTGTTGAGTAATGCAGTGAAGTTTACGCAAGAAGGTGAAGTGTGTCTACACGGTGAGTTGCGAGGAATGGGGAACACCCGCGTGTTGTGTTTGGCAGTACGTGATACAGGGCCGGGAATTGCGAGCGCGGATCGTGAGCGGATCTTCGAGCCATTTTTCCGGACGGAAGATGTCAACACAATTGCGGGAACAGGCCTAGGGTTATCCGTGTCGCAGCGTTTGGCGGAGAGTCTAGGGGGTCGTCTCACACTTTCCGAAAGCGAGCTCGGTGTCGGGAGCACATTCATGCTGACCCTTCCGGCGCCGGCGAAACCCGACGAAGAGAGGATCCACGAGCTCCAGGCGAAGCCAGGTGAAGCGCCCAGGGAAGGGGAAGAGCAAGTCGATCTACTGGGCTTTCGCTGCCTCGTCGTGGACGATAACCCCGACCTTGTCGAGCTATTGCGGGTGACACTCGCCTCGCACGGAGCCGAGGTGATTCTCGCGGAGAATGGCGCGGTGGCCCTCGAGCGTGCAGGCAATGTCGACCTCGTGTTGATGGACCTCGACATGCCGGTACTCGATGGATTGACAGCAATCCGGATCCTGCGGGAGCGTGGGTTTGGCGGTGTGATCACCGCCCTGACGGCACACGCGATGGAAGATGATCGGCGTATTTGTCTCGCAGCGGGGGCAGACCACTATTTGCCAAAACCGATCACGACGAAACAAATCCTCGAACATGTACAGACATTCGTGCCAGAGGTGCGAAGGCTGCGTCCCACAAGTCCGTTCGAGCAGCAGGTCGCCACTTTGCGGGCAAAGTACGCCAAGCGCCTGCCCGATATCATCAACGGGTTGGTGGCCGCAGTTGCGAACCGGGGTGCCGATGCCGAAAGACTGGCACACAACCTCGCCGGGACCGCCGGGACCTACGGTTTTCACGAGATCGGCGCGACCGCGCGAGAACTGTACGAGGCACTCCAGCGAGACGACAGCAGCAAATACGATTCGCTGACTCAACTCCTGCGCTCACTCGTCGACCAGGAGCGAAAGCCCCGTCCCTCGCTTATGCTGATGGAGTAGACCTCCCCGCAAGATGGAGTCGAGTCGGCCGACGCGAGAACCAGCCGGACGCCCGGCCGTGAATCCTCCGACGCCCAACTCAATGCTGATACAAATATTTTGCGGACCGCCGACCACAGGCGTCGGGGCGAGCCCAAGGCCGCTCAATTCGGATCCTTGGCCTCAGACGCCTTTGCATCGGTCTTCGCCTCGTCAGCAGGCCCTGCCGCGTCGAGTGCATTATCGGGTAAACGCTTATACGCGGGGGACCACATCATCATGCCGCCACCGCCCATCATACGGTTGCCCGAGTAACTACACAACGCCTGCAGCGGTGAGCCGGTGAACTTTGGGACAGGAGGTTTGGCCTTGACCAACGCAACCATACACTCCGAAACCGGTTTGGGTGCACTACCCGTGTAGCTCACGCTGTGGAGGCTCCCGTCCTTGGCGATGTCGACGATGACTGTTCCATCGATCGAGCCGTGCTTGTTGAATTTGTCGTAGCAAGACATCAGCTCACTTTCGACACACACGTGATTGAGAAACGTTTCTTCGGCCGGCGGCTCGGGTTTTTCGGGCTTGGGGGCCGGGGCAGTCTTGCCCTCCGGTTTGGCTTGCGCAGCTTGTTCCTGCGTGCCCGAGTCGCAGGCAGGAGCGAGTGCGGTGGCAAAAACCACGGGAATCAAAACGGGTAGGCGCGTGGTGAAATCCTTCAGCAGCTCGAACAACGACATGAGTCCCTCCAAGTTTGTGCTGACACTATCACGCTGGCGTACTAAAATTAGCAAGTCAAAGGAACGATCATGCCGGACCAAGAAAAACGGAGGTTTCGTGGGGAAAACGGCACATGGGAAGTCGTCTCGAGGCTCGGTTCCGGTGGACAGGGGGTGACGTGGTCGGCTCGCAATCTCGCTACCGGCGACGCGTGTGTCATCAAGGAAATGCGGATCGAGCAGATAGACGACTGGAAGGCGCTCGAATTGTTCGAGCGCGAAGTCGAGGCTCTGGCAACCCTCGAGCATCCGGGCATTCCGCGCCTCCTCGATCGCATTATCGAAGATGGACGGACTGTGGCAATCGTACAGACGTTTGTCGAGGGCGATGATCTAGCGAGCCTGATCGCAAAAGGCCCGATGGCACCTGAACGATTCGAGCGGGCACTGCGGGAGACCCTTGCGATTTTAGTGTATCTACATAGTCGTGTCCCACCGCTTATCCATCGCGATATCAATCCAAAGAACATGATACTCGGTGAACGGACATGGCTTATCGATTTTGGTGCGGTCCGTTACGGGCATGCCACCAACTTAACGTCGGTTGGCACCTTCGGATATATGGCGCCCGAACAGGTCATGGGCCGCCCAACGCCTGCCTCGGACATGTTTAGTTTGGGCATGAGCTTTCTGGCCCTGGCCGTACGTTGTGATGCTTCGGAGTTCCCAATCGATCCGGACACCGGACAAGTAAATGTAGATGCACTTCTAGATCGCGCAGGTATCGAGGGGTCGCTGCGCCATGTCCTTCGCGACATGACACGGCCCGGGGTCGGCGGGCGCCTAGGCGATCCGCAGGAGGCACTGCGGCGACTCGATGCACCGCCGCCCGCTCCGCAGCTCCTAGCACCTATCCGCGAATCTCAGCCCACCCCGCAACCTGTGGTGAGACCTGCTATCACCGCCACGACCTCGCCCGCAGCCTATCTACTCCTGCTTCCCGTGGTGATGGCAATCGCGATCGGAGCGTGGTTGTTTCTGGTCACCGACGAGCCAGAACTTCAGCCGGTTCCGTTTCAGCCTCCGCCTTCCCAAACGGTGACCGTACCCGCGCCGACCGAAGTGACTCCCGCGACCCCGTCGCCGGTGCCGCAGGCCCAACCACCGGTACCGACCCCAACCGAGGTGGTGGAGCTCACCGCGGACAACTCGGCCGAGCTTGAGCTGCTGAGTCATCCCCCGTCGAGTGTGTTCGTCGCAGGGAAAAAGGTCGGAACAACACCGCTCAAACTACGCCGGGCGTTCGGACCAGTGCAACTCGAGTTTCGCCTAGAAAATGGACGAAAGATCCATCGCGAGTTGATGCTGATCGAAGATCAAAAGCTGATCGTCCAGTTCTAACAGCGCTCGCGCGAACCCACGACGAGCTCGCTATTTCGCTTCAGCCTTGCACGAAAAGCTTCCCTCGGACACCGCGAGAGTTTTCGTCCCATCGAGCTCGGGCAGCGGCGAGCAATGGAAGGTCCCGGTGACAACTTCACCCTCCACAGATGCCTCTAGCAGGCAGTTCTCTGCTTTTGGGTCGTTGTTGTAGGCGATGTCGCCCGCATGCCACCAAATTCCAAATCCAGGATCGGCCGGGCATTGGGAGCCAAAATTTGTTGGGTCCTGTGGATCGAAGGTCCCCCCGAATCCATCGTTTGCGAATCGGCAGACATCGATGTCGATATGTGGTGATGTGTCGCCGTTTTGCTCGGGCGATTCGGCAAACCGAATCCAAAGGTAATCTCCTTTGGCTTCGCCGGCGTAGTAGTAGCAGTACACGAGATTTCCACCATCGTTGCTCCACGCGTAGGCCTGGTTGTCGTAGTCTTCGCCAGCGAGGACAAAATTTGCGTGGCCAACCGGGGCTGCACCGGTTTCCCCGGTGGTTGTCTCGTCGGTTGTCGACGGATCGGTGGTGCCCGCGGTCGTGATCAGGTCGCTATCACCCGAAGACTGGGCCGTGGTTGTCTCGGTTGTCGGTGTTTGGGTTGTCTCATGGGTATCTGTAGCTATTGTTGTCGATGTGGGCATCGATGTACTGCAACAGGCGAGGCAAAGAGCAAACAGGGGAGTTCGGCGAGCAAAGTAGGAATCCAAGTCGGGGCACATTTCGGCAAGTGTGGGATGGCTTTGATCATAGACCCCAATTGTCTGACATTGGTGTCAGAAAATTCTCGACCTGTGCCGAGTGCGGTCGTGGCCCGATGGCTGAGTAGGACCGCGCTCACGAACGTGCTTTCACTCGAATCAAAAAGACTGTGCCCCCACGTGGGGGGCACAGCAGTACATGGGTTGCGGATGATAGACTCTACAACCGCGAAACGTGGCCCTTGAACCAGTCGCGTGCACGCGCTCGAAGTGCGCGTTGGACTGCGTGCCACGTCAGTCCGGCGGCCTCGAGTTCGGCGGTACATTCCTTGCGTACATCGGACTCGATCCACTGGATAAACCGACCCATGTGCTTCATCGATGGGGAGCCATCACACACTTCGCTCACGGCCTGGAGCAGACGCCCCTCGGTGACCACGAGCGTGGCAAATGCATCGATGTTCGCAGCAGCATCGGGCCGGACCTGCGCAGCCTGACGCGAGGCGACTGTCCGGTGTTTCTCCCCCTTCGCTTTAAATCCGAACAATGCAAAGCGAGCAGGGGTGAGTACCTGACCCAAGGGATACATGACAACGCCTTCGCCGAGGCCACGTATACCGAACGTGTCGCGGACCCACGGGTCTTCGCGTTCGATCGCCATGACCAACTCGTTGATGGCAGTTGCAGCCTGTTCGAGGTCTTTTGCGAAGTCGAGCTCGATTGGATCGGCACACCATGGGATCACAAACACGTCGGGATGCTCCGGTAGTTGTGCCCGGATATCCTCGGGTTCGGTGATCAAGGTGGCATCATCACCTGTACCAACCTGAATTGCGAAGACGGCAAAGATTTTGCGATCGACTTTGGAGATGGCCATCCCCTTTTCGATCCCCGGGCCGCACCATTCGCCGAATACCGTGTGATGTTCGGCGAGTTGTGCGAAGCATGCTTCGTGTTCGGCGACCCAGGCCGCAAACCCTTTGTAGTCGCGACCATCGACGAGAAGTCGCTTGCGACTCTGTGCGACCACGCCTGTGGGCGTACGTTGAATCGCGCAGTTCGTTCCATGCAGTTTGACCTTTGCGCGGTAGGTCACTCGTGCAAGCGGCTGATCGGTGCGCTCGTGAAGGAGCTGCAGGGTTTTAATAACGTTGTGGAGCAGCGCGATGCTGCCCCACGCAATGTGCGTGGCGGACATGATCTCTCCAGATTTAAATTACACCCGGCGAAATGCTCGGATGCCCACCAGCGCGATGCGCAAAAGGAGTATTGGTGACATCTATGAAAAGAGCAAGGGAAAAATGTTGTGGCTCTGATCTGCTCAAATGAGCTTGTTCACGCGATAGAGCAGACACGAGCGTCGACGGCTGAGCGGATGTCGATTTGGTTCGAGGCCGAGCCATGGCGAAAGATTTGTACGGGACCTCCCTGCCGAACAACACACTCTGTGTCTTCCACACCGTCGAAGCACGGCGATTGCTCGTATTGTCGAGGCCAACAAAATGGTTCGTTGAGTACGTTCTTCGCAATTCGACTGTCCTCATCGAATTCACTGGTTCGCGTCGCACGCACAACCAGGTGGGTGTTCGCATGTTCGATCTTTGGAGATACAAGTATTTCCGCAGGCCTTACCTTTCCGACAGACGCGGCAACACGCTCGGGTGTTGTTGCCGCGAGCAGGGGTCTCGACACCCGATTTTTGCATGCGGGGTGTGTGGGGCTGTCCTTCGCTCGGGAGTGATGCGTTTGGAGCAGGGGGGTCGACGCCCGGTTCGTGCATGTGGGGATCGTCGGGAGCTTCTTCGCCCGAGAGCGACACGTTTGGAGCTGGGGTCTGGATATCCGGTTTGTACACGCGGGGATCATCGGGCTGTCCTTCGCTCGGGAGCGACTGGCGCGGTGGACGTGCGGACCTCTCTGGTCTGTCACCTGCATGTTTATCTTGTGCATGCATGTTTGATGTGGATTGTGGCTGGGTCGCAGTCGGCGGCCGACAACTGACGAACACCACGCTCAGGGCGACGAGATATCCCAGGTGCTGATACACGGGAGACCGTAACCTACACGCGAGAAAATTGGCGATTGGATCGCGCCAGCCGGGGCGTTTTCGTCAGAAATCAAATCTGGTGATAAAACCCAGGCGTAGCGACTCCCTGATTGATGGGTCATCCGTGTATCGCCAGCGAGGGGCCGGAATATCGGCGAATTTTCATCGCGCACATGCGCGATCGTGGTGTGGCTCTGTCCATCTTTGTGTATACATGAATGGCGAGGCACTCTCTGGGTCGAGACCTGTCGTACTCTCGATTCCATGCATCGCGTGTTCGCAAGTCGTCGGTACGTCGCAGCGTCTTGGTGGTGTCGGCGTGTGGCATACGTCGGAGCATCACTCAATTGAAGTGATTGCACTGTGGGGACCACTCGGATAGACTCATCGGGTGGACGAGATGGTAGTCAATCTCAATTGGCGCGACCGATTTGTGCCGACGGAAATGTTGCGCAAATCATATCTACACTACGAACACAGTCACAATCCATCTGCGAAACCCTATGTTGCGTTCGATGGGTTCGAGCTCGGGATCGTTGCCAGCGAAGTTCCCGAAATTGCGCGTGCCGTATCCTCGTTGTTGAGTTGCTCGCTCGAGGATGCAAAAAACGACAAGGGCGGGCATCTACCGGTGGGAGTCGTCGAGCGAGTCCAACGCGAAATCATCTCCCCCCACGGGGTGGCCAATCTCTGGGGCTCGTTTGGACATCGCTTTGTACTTTCCCACCGGGTCGACGCGACGACGAGTGAGTTTCTGGCGACGATCCTTGTCGCCAGGCGCAAAGGGACTGTGTTTTTTCTGACCGGCCGATACAACAATTTACGGCACTCGACGATGGCCCGGGATGTCAACTTTGACCAGCCCGCCGGGAAAAACCCCGAGCAAAAGTGGTTTGATCAATTTGCGTTCCCCGAGCCGGCGGTATTCAAGCCCCAAGCCTATCACCATATCGCCAATTTTGTGGTCGCCAAGGACCATCGCGGTCAGGGGCTGTCGCGGGTGCTCCTCGATGCGATCCTGCACAAATACGCGCGAGACTATATGGCCTCGCAGAATCGAGCGATCGAGCATTCACAGTATTTGTTATGTGGCAAAGGGTTTTGGCAAATCGGAGATCCGCCCTGGCTTGTGCGGATGCAGCGGTTAGGATTTTATCTGCGTTGGGGTGCGGAGAGTTTTTTTCTCGAGCACGACTGGGCTCCACTTCCTCCCATTTTTATGCAGGGAAAACAGGTGTCGAACCTCGAGTACAATGAATCCTATGGGTTGCCAGGGTTGTACGAGCAAAAGGAGCGACCCACCGACGAGTCGATGCACTTGCTCGACCGGGTTCCAGAAGTCATTGCACTTGCACGCAATCCCCGGGCAAAGCTTCAATACTTTCAGACGGTGTTTGATTTCACATGAAGACTTTCTTGCAGCAGCGCCGACGCGTCGAAACCCAAAAAGTTGTGCCGTTTACGGGAGAGGGGGCATATCACGGGTCGACGAAGGCCCGTCCGCGCGCCGATCCGCAGCCAAAACCACCGCCCGTGGTCGACGAGATGAAGCCGTTCTCACTCGAAAAATACGGGGAAAACCGCGAGGTCGCCGAGATTGAAGCCGAGTTTCCAAACAATTTTGAAGTCAAGCAAACGCTACCTGTGCCGTGTCAAACCGAGATCGCTGACGACGAGGTGACCTTTTGTTGGTGTCCGTTGCGACAGGCTTTTGAACACGCAGGGCCACTGACCGGCCGGGTACTCGAGGCGATGGCTGCACATCTCGAGGGACACAAGCGCTATGTCTATATCGATTCAAAGATCCAGTATTTTCGTCCCGGGGATCTACCTGTCGATAGTCAGTTGTGGCATGTCGACGGGAGTATTGCGGTGCGTGACGAGCGTGTGCGCAACTTGGGATATACACTGCTCCACGATATGGGGGCGAGGTTGCAGGGTCCCGCAAAACCCCCGACATATCTCGCCTACCAATCGTCGTCCCACTGCGCGACCCATTTTGTGACGACGCCAGTCCAGGTGCGCTTACCCGAGTTGATACCCAACTTCGATGGCCTCGATGCCGCCGTTCGCGAGTGCGATCCGCCAACGGTGGCCCAACCGGCGGGCTCGGTGGTGCGGTTTGACGGCCTCTCACTCCACCGGGCTGTGCCGGCGAGTGGGGAAGGGTGGCGACTGTGGGTCCGGTGTGTCGAGACCGATCGCCAGGTGGTGCTCAACTCGTCGATCATCGAGTGTTACGGGACGGTCTTTCGCACGTAGTCTAGACCATACCAAAATTTTGCAAATACATATTTCTTTGCTGGTCGCGGGGCCTCGTTGTGAGCTTCGTGAAACGTGTAGGAGCACCCATATCATCGGCCCGAAACGGATAGCGTGAAGGTCGTCCGCCGATTGTGCGGGCGACTTCTGCATCTGATCGATTGCGCCGATTGAGAAGAAATCCCGTGACGAAAGCCGTCGCGTGTGCGATAGGAGAGCGCGATGCTTGCCGACTCGACCCTCGTCCCGTTGATTGCCACAAGCAACCCCACGGCCGCGCGGGAGTTTTACGAGCGCACCCTTGGCCTGCACCTAACCGGCGAAGATCCACACGGCCTCGCCTTTCGGATGGGCGACCAAATGCTGCGCGTGACCAAAGTTGAGGCATTTACTCCACACCCCTTTTCGGTACTCTCGTGGCGTGTGCCTGACATCGTGGCCGCGATCCACAAGCTCTCGGAACGCGGCGTTGTGTTTGCGCGTTTCCCCTGTTTTGAGCAGGACGAACTCGGGATTTGGGCTGCCCCAAGTGGGACGAAGATCGCCTGGTTTCACGACCCCGACGGCAACGCCCTGTCGATCGTCCAGGTCCAGCGAGCGGCTTGATGAAGCAGAGCCCGAGAATTTTCTCGACGCGGGCCCTTTGCGACGAGGTAGAGCTTCGAAATCCGCGGCAACGCGAGGCGCCGCCGTGCCAAAAATTCCTGTCCATGGCTAGATTTAGCCCGGCGAAACGCCCTGCCAAAGCATGTTGCTGTTACACAGTTGCCCAACCCGTGTAACATTGCGATCCTAGATCTCGCCCATGTCGACCCTGTTCCCACAAATCCCCCTCCCGATCGTCCTCGGGTTGCTGTTTGCCTGTAGCCCGGCCGATGAAGATACAAGCTCGGCGACCGAGGGCTCGACGACAAAGGGTCCGACGACCGCGAGTACTTCGGCCGGGACCATGGGCGAGACCGAGACCGAGACCGCTGCGACGACTGACGGTTCGACCTCGGTCGGCAGTGGCAGTGACGCGTCGACCGATGATCCTACAACGAATCCTACACAAGACACCGAGCCGTCGACAACCGACGACCCGAGTACGGACACGGACACGGACGGCGGCTGCGTCAGCGATGACGATTGTGTCGACGACCCAGATGGACCGGTTTGCGACCTCGATGCCGGTCTCTGTGTGATGTGTAGCCCCGGAGTTCAGGAAGCTTGCTACACGGCGCCAGGCGACACGTTGGATGTCGGAGCTTGCGTCGGCGGGACAAAAGTTTGCCTTGACGATGGGACTGGATTTGGCCCCTGCGAAGGCGAGGTCACGCCCGTCACCGAGGTTTGCGGCAACAACATCGATGACAACTGCAACGGGGAAACCGACGAGGACAGTGATCTCGATAGCGATGGGTGGACCGCCTGCGGCGGCGATTGCTGTGATATCGCAGGGATCGAGTGCCTCAACCCAGAGCTCGTGAATCCGGGCGCCTACGAGGTCGAGGGCAATGAAGTCGATGACAATTGCAACGGTGACACCGACGAGGCGGCCTTGGTCTGCGATCAGGGGATCGTCGAAACGTCCCAAGACCCCGACGATTTTGCCCGCGCGATCGACCTGTGTCAGTTCACGACCCTCAACCCACCAGAGCCAGAAGACAGGATTTGGGGGGTGATCGGGTCTGCGATCAAGCTCCCCAACGATCAGCCGCTCGAGCACTGGGAACAGGTCGGTGTACCTACAAATTACGGTCCAAACCTGCCACAAAAAAACCACGCGATGGCCGTGCTCTCATCGGGCTGGGCGTCGGATACAGCCGCGAGCGCAGAGTGGGGCAAGGGCTGGGGCGTGATTCAAGATGCGCCGGCGCAATGGATTGCCCATCACAACGGTTATTTGCCAAAGAATCCCGGTTGCGGGCAAGATGGAAAGACCATCCGCGATCCGTCGATGCTCGAATTGACGGTTCGCGCACCGACCAATGCACTTTCATTTAGCGTCGATCTCAATTTCTTCAATGCCGAGTATCCCGAGTGGGTTTGTGGGCAGTACCAGGATATGTTTGTCGCCTTGATCGATGCCCCTGGAGCCGACAATCCCGCGGACAACAATGTTGCGATCTTCGATGATGGGATGGATGGTCAATTCCCGATAGGGGTCAACCTCGCCCGTGATAGTGGACTCTTTCGCCAGTGTGGGGTGGGATCGCAATTCGGCTGTCTCGGTTCGGATGAACAGGCTGCGACCAGCTGCGAAGGGGTCGACGGGCTCATTGGGACGCCGTATGGCGCGAATGATGCCGGGTGCGACGTGAACCACCAATTTTCGGGTGGGGCGACGGGATGGTTGCGGATGCACGGAAATGTCGTTCCAGGGGAGTTGTTTACAATCCGAATGTTTGTGTTTGATGCCGGCGAAAGCGGTTCGGGGCTGGCCGATGCGCTGGTCCTGCTCGACAACTGGGAGTGGGATGTCGAAGCGTCGGCGCCCGGCGTCGTCCCGATGTGAGCATCGAGAAACGCGATTTGGCGACTCGGGTGCTCAGCGTTTTGTCTCGGAACCGGGAAGCTGCAAGTAACGTGTGAGCCACCGGGTACACAGATAAAACGGGAGAGTATCGAACGCGGCGGCGATCACCTTAAAAAGGTATCCCGCCGCGATGTACTCGAGGAGTTGTGTGGACAATGGACGACCGTGGTCGAGGGGAAGTGCCCCGGCGTAATAATGGGTGATCGTAATCACCGCGACGGTATCGACCAGCTGACTCAACAACGTCGAGCCGTTGTTTCGCAACCACAGATGACGGCCGCGGGTCAAACGTTTGAGGAAGTGAAAGAGATAGACATCGCAAAACTGTGCGAGCAAATACGCGACCATGGATGCGGCAACGGCCCCCATGGCGAGGAACCTCAACTCAAAGAAGACCCGGCCATCGGTTCCCACGGGTGGCAGTCCCGTTTGCGGATCGATCGGAACCTCTGGCGGAAGTGCGCCGCCCAGCCACAGGATAAAGACCACCCAAACGTTGAGCAAAAGGCCCATCCACACCAGTAGTGATGCCCTTTTTTGACCGTACAATTCGCTGACAAGATCGGTACAGAGAAATGTAACAGGGTACGGCAGAACACCCACGGCCACCACAAACGGGATTGTCGAGCCAAATAATTCGAACGACAGGTCGATGAAGCGCGTGATCCCAAGGAGGTTGAGCATCGTGAGTGTGCCCAAGAAAATTCCTGCGAGCACCAAGAACACACGTTCTCGCCGCTCGTGGAGCTCCGCTGAGATAGGCACTTCGGATGTCGACGTCGGTTTGCCCTGCATGGTTGCGTTTTACCGAACATGTTTACATATCCTTTGTATATTCACAAGTTTGTCGGCGAAGAGTCTCTTTCGCGCACGTACGAACCCATTTCGCGCGGCGAAGGACCAACAGTTCGCTCAGACGCGTTTTGACGCTCCATCGGTTCCCCGAAAGGACGTGCTCGCCTGGCTCCCACGCGACTTCGACCCGGACGCGCACGTGCCACGCGGCGAACAATCTGGGGATTTCTCGATGCGGCTCGCTGACGGATGTTGCCGAGGTTGGCCCCGCGAATCTCCGAGGGCGTCATACCACGCGATGCACGACGACACCGACGAATTTGCCATCGGTCTCGATTTGGTACGCGACGGGAGCGAGCCCGTACAGGCGGAGAATAAGTGCTGATACATAAATGATGTTACAACCAAAAATCGAGCCGCAGACCAAATGGTGTACGGCTCGATGCGGGATGATTCGGTTCGCGGTTAGCGACGTCGGCGACGCAGACCGAACAGGGCGAGGCCGAGCAGGGCGGCTCCTGCCGGTGCACCCTCGTTGTTGCTGCGGCAACCACAACCTCCGTCGTCGACGGTCTCGCCACCGGTATCGGTATCGGTGCCTTCGCTGTCGGAGTCGGTGTCGCTCTCACTCGTGGGACCCGTTGTGATGGGTCCTGCGGTGGTCGGTCCGGCAGTCGTGCCATCGGAGTCGGAGTCCGTGCCGGCCGTGGTCGCGTCGGTATCGGTCGCGTCGGTATCGGTCGCGTCAGTATCGGTCGGATCGGTATCGGTCGGATCGGTATCGGTCGGATCGGTATCGGTCGGATCGGTATCGGTCG
>CAZUPD010000084.1:8300-17592 GCA_964621785.1 uncultured Nannocystaceae bacterium | reverse complement strand
GGTCGGTGTCGGTCGGGTCGGTGTCGGTCGGATCGGTATCGGTTTCCGTCGTCTCGATCACACACTCGTCTTCATCGGTCACCCACGTCGAAAACGGCGAGTTGTTGATCCCCGCGAACGCGATGTTGTCGATGTCCCAACCGGCTCCCCCGACAGCGGCATCGGTACCGATTCGGAACCGGAGTTTGACCTCCTTACCCGCCATGGCCATGCCGAAGTCGAGCGAGAGTTGATCCATATCTGGGTAGGACGGACTGTCGCCGACAAATGCCGGACGGGTGTCGAGCGGGTTGGCGGCGCTGTTGATCGGCGCGACATACCCCGGGTCGACATATGTCAATATATCGTCCCAGTTCATACCGTTGTCCCCCGAAACCTCGATCACGCCACCGTCCCAGTAGGTGTCATCCGACAACTCAAACGAGAATGCGTGATCGAAGGTGACAACAAGGGGCTCGTCTTCACTGACTTCGAGGGTTGGAGTTTCGATCCAGGTATCACTGACGCGGCCGACGTCGTCGCCGTGCCAGCGGAAGCCCTCGGAGTAGCTGGCGCGGTACCAAATTTCATCGGCATCGGTGCCACCGGTGAGCCATGGAGTGTCCGGAGTTTCGACATCGTCGGTTTTGGAACTGTTGGCGACGATGTCCCCGTGGATGGTGGTCCGAAGTTCCTGTTCGACGATCGTCTCGCACCCGTTGGGCGCGGTCAGTCGGATCGTCAGCACAAGGTGCTCGTAGGACATCTGCGCTTCGTCGATCGTGACCGAGATGGTGGCCTCGTCGGCCATGCCGGGGTTGATCGCGTCTAACGTGGTGACCGGCCCGTTCGGGAACACGAGGCTCGACGGAGGATCGACAACTTCGACGGTGGAGCCGGCCTCGAGCGGGGCCGAGCCGGTGTTGAGCAACCCGACGGTGATATGCCCGAGCTCGCCGACATCGACGATACCGTCGTCGTCGCAGGAATAGGTGTCGGTGATGCTGACAGCGGTGAGCGAGCCGCGGGCGCTGAGCTCGAAGTCCTCGACCACGCCGACCAAATCTTCGGACATCTTCGGCGGCGACTCGGCACAGGTCCCGGCGCCGCGGAAGGCAAACGCAGCCGCGATGGTGGCGAAGTCCTCGGGGTTCTCCCCGGCTGCGACCGCCAGCAAAATCGCGTCGCGCTGCTCGGTAAACGTCGGGTTGCTCGGGGCCATGATCATGCCCTCGACCACGTAGTCGGTCATCCGTCGATGGATGTCCTCGAACGGGACTTCGCCCTCGAGGGCTTTGTGCAGGGCGGTGTAGCTCTGCCACATCATCGTCGACCATATCTCGCCCGTGTTGTGGACCTGCGAGTTGGGGAGGCTATTTGGATCGAGCGGGGCAGTGTCGGGGAGTGGCTCGCCGGTTTGGATGTGGCGGAAACTCAGTGCATTCTTCTCGGGGTCGGCCGAGTAGGTCACGCGGCGATACCCGAAAAAGCCCGTTTTATCGGCAAAGAACGCACCGTAGTAGGGAAACCCATAGGCGCCGTCGAGGTCGTCACCCTCGCGCAGCGACATGTGCAGCCCCATGAAATCACCCCAACCTTCGCCCTGCCCACGGCTTTGGATCGAACCGACCTCGACCAGCCGGTTGTGTACGTAGTGACCATTTTCGTGGGCGACGATCAGGTTATCGATCGTCCCGTCGCGCTCGACTTGGTTTTCCCGCACCATCGTTGCCGACTGGGTTTCGTTTTCCATCGCCGCTTTGATCGCGATTCCGGCGTTGTTGGAAATCCCGAGGCTCGGGATCCCGGGATCGGGCGTATTGTTGTCGGAGCCTAGCCCTGGCGGTGAGTCACCCGGTTGGTTGTTGGCGATCAGCACTCCTATCGCCCCGGCATTCTCGGCGTTGACGACTTTCGTTTCAAATGTGCATTGACCCCGGTCGACCAGCGCGATCGTGCCGGCGAGGTTGTTGACAGCGGGTTCGCAGCCGTCGTTGATTTCGTCTTGACCGTCGTCGAGGAGCGCAATTGGTGCGGTCAGGTTGAACTCGCTGGGGCCGAAGCTCGCGGTGCCGACCGGGTAGGTCGCATCGAGAGGTTGTACAGTCAACGAAGCTATCCCAGCGGTCGCCAAGTACATCTGCATCCGCGGCGACTCACCGTCGGCCGGCGTCGACATATTGGCGTTGTTGCGGGCGCCTTCGAGGGCTGCATCTTGGGCTTGGGCGTGCATCGGATCGCCTTCTTCCCCCCCGCGGTCGTAGTTGAGCAACTGGGCGTTGCCCGCCTCCTCGGTGAATCCCGAGTCGTACCACCAGTCGTGCAGCCAGTTGACCGTGTAAAACAGTTGGACCGTCGCCGCCATCGATTGGGTTTGGCTGGCCAGCGGCTCTTGGGTGACATCGTATGTATGATCAAATACCCCGGGTGCCGTGATGGCCGCGTGGTACTCGTCGCCACTCAAGCCGTCGGGGTTGGAGTGATCGACATAGGCCACTGCATTGTTGCCGATTGTCTCGACCGAACCGTCGGGCAGCCACGGATCGCCGTGGATGTTGAAGCCCTCCATCGTGATCAGCGACGGTGACGTGTACTCGGACGGGCCTTCCCCCGGGGTCCCGGTGGGGTGGGGCGAGAAGTCGATCAGCGGGCAGTCGTCCGGGCGATTGTCGCCACCCTCGTCGGCCCACACGCGGTACTGGTACGACTCGTATTCGGTGAGGTTGCGGCGGACCAGGACGCGACCATCCCCCGCTGCGACCACATATTCGAACACGTCGGTGCCACCGTCGAGCTGCACAGTTTGCAGCTCGAGGTAGTAGGCCGGCACCAGGGCCTCGCCTTCGGGGAAGTAGACCTGTTTGACGCGGGCTGGTCGGCGGAACACAAAGCCAGGTGAACCGAGCAACTCGAACCGTTCCCAGCCACCATCGGTCTTCCCGGTCGAGCGCATGGGCGTGGCCGCGGCGGCCGTTTCGGGCAACAGGTCGCGCAGCGCCAGCGAGATCGCATCGGTCTGATCGAGGATGAATGGTTGGGCGCTTTGGCTGTGGGCTGCCGGGTGCAATGTACCCGACACCGCCCGTACGCGGCGGCTGCGGTCGAGCAACACTTTGACGTCGCCGTGGAACACCTCGACACCGCCGACGGTCTGGCGCAGCGTCACGATCACCGGCCCGTGCCCGAGGTCGTGGGTGAACCGGTGTTGGGTCCCACGAACCACGGAGTTACTCACTCCGTAGTAGTCGCGCAGTGCGTGGAGTTGGCTGCGGGCAGCAGCGAGGTTGCTCCGCGCCTTGGAGCGAGGGCCGTTTGCTGGCAAGACCAGCATCGAAGGAGCTCCGCTTGGGTCTTTGGAAGCGATGTGCGCAGAGGGGGCATTGCGCAGGACCGGAGTCAGACCCTTCGCCCGCGGAGTTGCATGCAGCCAAGCGTCGAGGTTGTCGAGTTCGTCAGCCTGAGCTTCAAACGCAGGCAGGCCGAGCAGAGCAATGAGCAAAAGACGCGACGAACGGAAAATCGTGGTTGCCATGGAAACCTGATTCAGGAGTGTTGTGTGTACAAGTGGGGGATCGAGTCCCCATCGCGAGCCGCGCAGAGCCACACGATTGCAGATTGTTGGTGCATTCGTGCCCTAGGCGGCGAACGGTTTGGAAGGTATTTGGACTATAATAGATGATGTTGCAAAAATACAATCCTAACGTCTGCAATCGAACTCACATAATGATGTATCCACAAATGCTCCCAATCCATACGTGAATCGGCTTGCCGATCCGGATTGCGGGAGATGCGTGGCTTCGTAACACTGGTGACACATTTTGTCGATGGAATTGATTGTAAGTACATAATATAAATTGTATGTGCAGCTTAGTAAGCGGCGAAGTTGCCGGCGCAATTTTGCCCGGGCAAAATCCGTCCCGGCGGCTTGTTTTCGAGTTATCGAATGGACATGAATAAATAGTCATGTTGTTTGAGTCGGGAACATGATGGTTTGCATCGTTCGTTCAGATTTTTGTGGTAGATTCATGGGTGATGAACCGTGGATGGAAGTTTGGCGTCGCTGTGCTCGTGCTAACGCTATCCGCCTGTAAGATGGATAATCCGGCCTTCCGGGAAACTGCGACTTCGACTGGTGGGAGCGATTCGCAAGCTGGTTCATCGAGCGAGACGGACGAGGGCGAGAGTCAGGGCTCTGCCGGCAGCGAGGGAACGGGAACGTCGATGTCGACGACCTCCGAGTCGGCGACAGATGGTCCGACGAGTGATTCGACGTCGGGTCCCACGGATTCGGACTCGTCGACTTCGGACGCGACGGACGCGACCGATCCGACGGACGCGACCGAGGATCCGACAGATCCGACAGACCCGGGAACCGATACCGAAGACCCCGGTGGTGTTTGCCCAGATCTCGTCGCGCCCGGTTTCGATATGGATTTCCAACTCGCGGAGGAAGTCCTCCAGGGCATGTGTGACTCCTCGATGACGGGGTTTGGACGTCTTCAGCAGGTCAACACCAACACGCCATTTGTCCAGATCGTCACCTGTGAGACCCAAGCAGAGTGTGTCGAAGACTCCAATAGCTGTGAAGGAGCTGTGTTTGAGACCGGGTTCACAATCCCGCCGGGCGAAGCCTCAAACGTCCTGCCGATGCTTGGGCTCGGGAAGTGTGTTCGCTTCGTCGTGGAGTTTCACAAGCCCATCGCCCAGATGTGTTTGGGAAGTTCCCTCGTGGTGCGGGAGGTCGCTGGAGAAAGCACCGAACCGCTGCTGTTTGCCGGTGTCAGCGGACAGTATAAGAGTCCCGCGGCGGCTGGCCCAGATGTCACCGTCACGCGTAACCTGAAGCAGCAGTGCTCGTGTGTGGGGCCCAATTGTTGTGTGCTCAACGATCTTACGTCCGGACAGTATGCCTTCGAGTTCGGTGGCACAGAGCTCACGCCTGTCATCCTCGATCCCGGCAGCTCGAAGAACGCCCAGATCGGCAATGACACCGCGAAGATCTATAACTTCGCGTCGTACTTTAACGGCATTTGCGCGGAGTCTCCGGAATTTGAATGGACGGTTACGCGCGCCCTGTGAGCTGAAGACCAGCGCAGAAGGGGTTTCGAGGTTGGATTGTGTGAAGTCGGTTTTGCCGCTTGCACGCCACGCGCAGCACCGCTACGTTCGCCGCCCGCATCGCAACCAAAACACACTCCGGTTGCGTCGCAATTGAGGTCGCCGTGAAGCCAGTCGACATTTGCAAGCATCTTGGTCCCGAACACATCGACGCCTACTACAAGGAGTTGTCTGGCAAAGAGGTCCGGGCAGTCCTCAAGGCGGGGAATTCCTCCACCGGCGTGCCTTCGACCGCGTTCACCCAAGCGGCCCGGCGCAAGATCTGGCGCAAGCGGTTTGACAGCGAATTTCAAACCGGAAACCAGGCGCTGGCGCTGGCGTTGCTGATCGAGTGGTTGATGCGGCACCACCGGACGATGCTGGTCGACTACCTCGATTTCTTGGGTGTGCCCCACCGCGGGGGCGAGACCGACGAGGACTTTTGCGAGACACGCGAGCCCGAGAAGTTGCGCGAGGGCGTTTCGGTTCTGATGCAGAAGTACCCCGCCCACCACGTCGCCACCTATCTGCTGCTGGTCGGGCACCTGCAAGAGACTCCGATCTTCGACCAAACACCCGAGGTGCTCCAAGGTTTGGGTCTCGACAGTGAAGCCGCAGCCGCCTATGTCGAGCGGCACCAGGCCGAATACGAGAAAAAGAAAGCTGCTTCCTAGCCGCATCGAACTGCCGTCTCGTCGCCAAACAACCACCGTGGGGAGAGAGCCATGGATCGTCTGACAATGCTGCAGCAATTTGCAAAGACACGTCCCGACGATCCATTTCCGCGGTACGGCTTGGCGATGGAGTACAAAAAACTCGGACGGCTCGAGGAGGCATCCGATACGTTTGCCGAGCTCATGGCCCAGCATCCGTCCTATGTCGCTTCCTACCTGATGGCCGGCAATATTCTCGAAGCCCGGGGGCTCGCACAGGAAGCCAAGGGCGTGTACGAGCGCGGGATGGCGGTGGCGAAGGCCGCCGGCAATGAACACGCGTGGGGGGAGTTGCAGGTCGCCCGCGATGCCCTCGGCGAAGGATCGGCATGACGACGCCCGAGCTGGCATTTGCCAGCCCCCGCAAGCTTCCCCGTGCACATACACTCAAAGGCCGGGTCGTCGTTCTCGACATTGCCTTTGCCGCCGATGGCATGGGCAAAGGGTTTCGCAAAATCACCGGTCGGTTTTTAAACGAGCTCGGACCGCGACTGGCGCGTTGGGTCGACCACCACGACCACGATTTGCATGTACAATATCGCGACGATCCGCGGTTTGTCCTGCACACCAAGGCCGAGCACGGGGCGTGTCCAGAGATCATTACGCCACAGATGGTCCAAGAGACAGGACCTGTGGAGACCATCCTTTGCCACTTCGATCTCGACGGCCTGTATTCGGCCGCTAAATGGATGTTGGGCGGGGTGGAGCCCTATCCCGGGGCCGACGATGACGCCCGCGCCGTCGATACCCGGATAGGCTCGATGAGTCCGACCGCCGAACTCATCGACCAGGCCCTGCGCAGCAAGTATACCGATGACCAGGTCAAACAGCGGATCGTCCGCTACCTCGTCGGTGGGTGCCAACCGGGCCTCGAGCTTGCGACGATCGAACGCGCCGCGGAAGACTTCGCTAAACTAATTGCAGGTGCAAATAAGATCGCCAGGCGCTACCAAGTTGCCGACGAAATCGCCTGTGTCGAGGTGCCGGCGACCGGTGATAAATTCGATAAGACGGAGCTGTTGTTGCTCGGTCAAAAGCTCGCCCGGGTCGCGGTGGTGGTCGACGGGAGCAACGTCTCGATTGCGGCAGGCTTCGACAGCGGGATAAATTTTGTACAACTGCTCGATCTCGGGGGAGGGATGCCGACGCGCGTGAATGTGCCGCGCAAGCATTTGCAGGGCGCGCTCGCCCGGATCAAGCAGCACCTGCGAGCGACCCCGGGCACCTGCGCGTGAGGGACCAGCGTTCGCTGGATTTGCCACTTTCATCGACTGCCCACCCGTCACTATGCTCGGGGCTCCTGGCAACCCCTAGCTGAGAAAGACCTGACGTGCGGAGAGTTTCCATGCCCGACCGAGGACGCGAACGTGATTTGGTTTTAGCCCCCAACGAATTTGCCTTCATCTCCGATGAGACCAAGGGCAACATCAACGTGTATGTGGGGCCCCACAAGACCAGCCTAGCCAATACGGACCAACCGGTTTTCTTTGACCCCAAAAGCAAGAAGTTTGTCCACGGGTCATTGGAGTCCGCCACCCAGATTATGTCGATCGCGCCGGAGGGGTGGTACCTGACCCTCAAAAACCCGGCTGTCGACACCTGCCACCCGCGCACGGGGGCGCTCAACAACCTCCCCGAACTCAACATCGGGCGCAAGGTCAACATCCCCGGCCCGGTGTCGTTTGCCCTGTGGCCTGGACAGATGGTGCGGGTGCTGCAAGGGCACCACCTGCGCTCCAATCAATATCTATTGGTTCGCGTCTACGACGAGGAAGCGGCCAAGGAAAATTGGAAGAACGCGGTCATCAAGCCGGCCAAAGGCGATGAGTCCGAAGAGACAGCTTCGCAGCCGATCGACGACGATCCGGAGCACATCCTGCAAGCCGATCGGATCCTGCCCGAGTTGACGATGGGCAAGGTGTTGGTGATCCGCGGCACCGATGTCGCGTTTTACATCCCGCCGACGGGCGTCGAAGTTGTCCCCGATGCCGAGCGCCGGTATGTGCGAGAGGCCGTCACGCTAGAGCGCTTGGAGTACTGCATCCTGCTCGATGAAGACGGCAACAAGCGTTACATCCAGGGCCCCGCGGTGGTGTTTCCCCAACCCACCGAGCGCTTTGTCAGCCGCTCGGGCTCGCGGAAGTTTCGCGCCATCGAGCTCAACGAAACCAGCGGTTTGTACCTCAAGGTCATCACGCCCTACGAGGAGGACGGACGCCAGTACCACACTGGCGAAGAGCTATTCATCACCGGCCGCGATCAGATGATCTATTTCCCGCGGCCCGAGCACGCGATCATCAAATACACCGATCAGGAAAAGCACCACGCGGTCGCGATTCCCGTCGGTGAAGCTCGCTATGTGCTCGACCGCCAGACCGGCAAGATCACCCTCCAGCGCGGCCCGTGCATGTTCCTGCCCGATCCACGGACACAGGTGATCGTCCGTCGCGTCCTCGATACCAAGTTGGTAACGCTGC
This sequence comes from uncultured Nannocystaceae bacterium, assembly GCA_964621785.1. Taxonomy (GTDB): domain Bacteria; phylum Myxococcota_A; class Polyangia; order Nannocystales; family Nannocystaceae; genus JACKDW01. The sequence goes on along the minus strand of CAZUPD010000084.1, from coordinate 9,326 downwards.
TGTTCCCGGGCAACCAGCAGGCGCTCGAGTACAACAAGATGCTGTCGGAGGCGAGCGGGCGCGACAAACAGAAAAAAGAGTTCATCGCCGAACGCGAACTTCAACGTCGCAGTCGCAGCGCGGCCCGTAAGCGCCGCGACGAGGCCGAAGCCGATGCCCCGGCCCCGGTCCCCGCAGGGTTCGCGGGCGACGACTTCACCCGCAAGCAGAGCTTTACCGGTCCCCGCACGATTGTTCTCGACACCCGCTACGACGGTGCCGTGTCGATCGATGTGTGGACGGGCTACGCCGTGTTGGTCGTCAACAAGTCCGGCGAGCGTCGGGTCGTCACCGGACCCCACACCCACCTGCTCGAGTACGACGAAACCCTTCAGGTATTGGAGCTCTCGACCGGGAGCCCGAAATCCGACAAAAACCTCCTGCGCACCGCGTACCTGCGCGTGCTCAACAACAAGGTCTCGGACATCGTCGAAATCGAGACCAAAGACCTCGTGCGTGTCGGCATCAAGCTGTCGTACCGCGTCAACTTCGACGGCGACCCGCAGAAGTGGTTTGACGTCGAAAACTACGTCAAGTTCCTCACCGACCACCTGCGATCGCTGATCCGCAACGCGGTCAAACAGATCGGGATCGAGGCATTTTACTCCAATGCCATCTCGATCCTGCGCGACGTGATCCTCGGCAAGCCCGGCGAAGATGGCAAGCGCAGGGGTAGGGCGTTCAAGGAAAACGGGATGCGCGTGTACGACGTCGAGGTGCTCGACGTGACGATCGGTGATGATACAATTTCCGAGTTGTTGGTCGAGGCCCAACACGCCGCCGTCCAGCAGACCTTGGCGCTGGCGGCCGAGCAGCGCAAACTCGATTTCACCCGCCAACAGGAGTCGATCGCCCAGGAGATCGGCGAGGTTAAGTCGGAGACCAAGCGCAAGGACCTCGCACGCCGCGAGCAGGAAGTCAGCCAAGAACTCGCCCTCAAACTCGCCGAGCAACAGGCCCGAAACGAGGCGCTGGGCCAGCTAATCG
>CAZUPD010000084.1:330-8290 GCA_964621785.1 uncultured Nannocystaceae bacterium | reverse complement strand
CCGAAACGAGGTCCGCAAGCGCGGGCAACAGGCCGAGCTCGACGAGCAACAGACGCGAGACGCCATCCACACGGCAGAGCTCGCACGCAAAAAAGCATCGCACGACTTGGACCACGAGCTGGCCAAGCGCGAGCTGCAGGCCAAACTCGAAGAGCTGCAGGCCGATGTCAAGGCCGTGGTTGACAAGGCGGGTGCGGTGTCGCCAGACCTGATCGCCGCGTTGCAGGCGTTCGGCGACCGAGCGCTGGCCGAGAAGATGGCCGAGAGCATGGCTCCTCTGGCGATTTTGGGGGGCGAGAGTGTGTCCGAGGTGCTGGCGCGACTGCTGCGAGGGACTCCCTTGGCACGTCTGTTGCCGGCTGCCGAAGAAGGCAAATCCGACGACTGACAATCGGTTGTGTCTACAAAAAAGCCCGGCACGTCCGGGCTTTTTTGCGTACCTCGTTACAAAACATCGACATGAACGATGGCAGTACATACATCGTCGGTTGCGAGTAGCCGCTGTTCAACCGCCTCCCCGATGTCGTGAGCATCCCGAAGCGACAAGGCGTCGGCGACCGCAATTTCGACCCAGACGCTGAGTGACGCCCCGTGGTACCGCGCCCGCAGGTTGTGGGCCGATTGTACGCCGGGGACCTCGCGACACAGGGCGAGCAACTCGGTGCGACGCTCGACCGGCGGCGCGACACCCATCAACATCTGGATGTTGTCGCGCGCGAGCTCGACACCCGAGGCCCCGATCCAAAGTGCAGCAGGGAGTGCCAGCCAAGCATCGAGGTCGCTCCAGCCGTAGCGAGCACTCAGGAAGCCGACGAGCGAGAGTAGGCAGACCAGAGCATCATTGCGTGCATCTACAAAAAGTGCGTGGAGGGCAGGGCTTTGCCGGGAGCGTCGGGCCCTCATCGCAAGCCCGGTCTTCACCAGCCCCTTGAGAGCAAATGCCGCTGCGATCGGCCACGCGAGCGTCGGCTGACCGTCGCTAGCGAGACTCTCGAGTGCCGCCCGAGCAACTTCCATTGCCAACACGCCGGCGAACACTGCAGCGACGAGTGCTGCGATAGGCTCCGCCGGCTGGTGGCCGAAGGGGTGATTCTCGTCCGCCGGCTTGGCAGCGATACGAATGGATACGAGCAACGCACTCGAGATGAACAGGTCGGAGAACGAGTCGGCTGCTTGGGCGAGGCCGAGGTTGCTGTTGTAGGCGACATAAACAGCCGTGAGTCCGACAAACAACAGGCCGCTGATGGCTGCGTTGGCGAGCGCGAGTCGGGCGGCTGCGGTTCGTTGCCGGGGCACCTTTGGAGTGTAGGGCACAACCGGCACAGACGACGTCTTTTTGCGAGCGCGAAACAGAAATCCGAGCGTCGCCGAAATTGCAGCCTGTGCAACCGCCAAAATCACGGAGCCATTGACCGTGCAGGCTAGGTACCCGAGCACATGACAGAAGTTGCATGGACAAATACCTCTTCGTCCGTCAACACCCGGTCGTACAGCACCAGCGAGTCGAGCGCACCCTTGAGATATTGCGTCGGGTCAAAGCCCCCGCCGAGGAGATCCTGCTCTTGACCAAAGATGACGGTTCCGGTCGGGGAGATGGCCTGGTTGTTTCCCAGATTTGGCTTGTGGGCCACGCGTTGGCCATTGACGTAGATCGTCGCCCCGGCCGTCGATGACCAACTCGCGGCCAAGTGGTACCAGTTACCGTCGTCGACACGAATGGCGGTTCGCCACTCATAGGCTTGGGCCACGATCATTCGCAGACCTTGGTTCCCGTCATCGCCGACGCGGTGGTAAAATAAGAACTCGTTGGCCGCCGAACCATCCCCGCTAGCGACGGAGATAAACGGGTGGACAGGTTGCAGCGGGTCGTCCATTCGTACGACGACTTCGACCGTGACCGCCGTGGTCGGAAACACCATGTTTTCGATCCTGGCTTCGGACTGCTCCGTTGTGCCAAACAGTGCGGCCCGATCATTTGGTGCAAGTACACCATCTTGGTCGAGTAGTACGTCGAGGTATGTTGCGTCTACACCAGCGATATCGTCCACTGAGACGGTCCCGTTTGCCTCGCTGAAGCGCCAGTAGTGGATCGGTTCGGACTCGAGGACAGGCGCATCGGTACAGAGGTCACAGTCGAGCGGATCGAGCGGTGGTGCCGGGTGGTAGTAGAGTTCACAGTTGAATGTACATGTTCCTGGTACAGCGCATCCAGCCTCGCCGTGATTCGGAGGTGGTGGACAGCCCTGCCCGCAGCCGCCACAGTTTTGTGGGTCTGCGAAGATGTCGGCGCATTGCCCCGCGCATACCGTTTGCCCATCGGTGCAGGCCGGTTGGCAGCTTCCACCGACGCACACATTGCCCTCGGGGCAGGGGAGGTTGCAGCCACCACAGTGCTCTGGATCGATATCGGCGTTGAAGCAGCCGCCATCACAGGGGGTCAGCGTGCCACAGTCAGGCGCACAAATCCCTTGCATACACACTTTATCGTCGGGGCAGGGGTTGTCACAGCTGCCACAATGGTCAGGGTCGGAGTTGACGTCGACACACCATGGACCGCACTCGGCCTGTCCCGGCGAGCATCCTTCGTCGGTGGTGGCAGGCGGCAGATCATCGCTCGAGGTACCCGTCGTCGTCGGTTCGTCGGTCGTCGTCAGCGCGCCAGAACTCGAGCTTGCCTGTGTGGTTGTTGCTGGCTGAGAGCTACAACCCCCGATGAGCGAGAGGAGCAACAACCCTTGGCTCATTCGTGCACGCCGGCAGCGTTGGGGACGACTCCCATCCACGAACGGGAACATAGCAGAGTTTTCGCCGCATTGGCTTGCGGGCTGGTAGGCTGTCGGCATGCAATACACCGGCTCGACATGGGGAATCTTCGCGACGCTCACGCTCGTACTCGCATGCGCGAAGCCTGCACAGCCGGTCGAACAACCGGCTGGCGAACCGAGCACGCCCGCTTCGAAACCGAGTGGCGAGCAGCCGGCCGACGGCAGCCAAACCACGTACACGCCCGAGGAATTGTGCAAGCGTCTACAACAGCTGGCTGGCAAGGATGAAAACGATACCGGCCGGTGTATCGAGGAACTCGAGTCACGGCGGTTACAGGATACCGGTGTCTACAGCGACTATGCGCTATGTGTGATCGCAGCGGAATCGACCGAGGCCGCAGACGCCTGTGAGGAGTGACAACAACGGGGTTTCCCTGTCTAATCGAAGCGGGGACAGCCACGGCCCGATAAAAAAAAACATGTCTCATCGGACATGTCCTTGGCCGCCTTCAGGATGGATCCCCGCGCGCGATGAGACCTTTCCCTCTGACCAATTGACAACGCGGTACCGATGGCAGAGACCGATTACATGAACCCTCAACGGCTCGGTTGTGGCGACGGTCCGCACCGCTGTGGTACGGTCATTCGGTGTTCGTATATCGGTCATTCTTGACGGTTTCGGTCGTTGTTTGTGGTGTCGGATGTCGACCGCACGTTCCCCAACCTCCCCAGGTTGCGACTCCGGCCGAAACTCGGGAAAAACTTGCGCCTGAACCGTTGTGGCCCCTTCCCGAAGTAACCGCCTATGTTCGGATCCCCCGCGGTGCGTATCTGTTTCAGGCCCCCAACGCCCAGGCCCCGGCGGTCCAGCTGAACTTTCAGGAAGGGGAGACCCGTGTAGCTGAAGTGGCTGAGGTGCGCGGTCAGTGGCTGCAAGTATGGCTAGGCCCAACCGAAGACCTAACCTTTCGTTGTCATCCACAACTCGGTACCTACCCCCTAGGTGTCGGTATGTGGGTGCGAGCCGATGAAGTGGCCACTGTCGCCACCATGCCTATCGAGGTCAGATATGACGACCTGACTTCGGTATTTCTCATGCCGGGTGTGCCTGTGTACTGGACGGGGGTGTCAGGTCCGAAGGGTCCCTTGTATCGGATCAATGCCAACGGCATTCAACTCCAACTTTCCTTGCCCGAGCAGCGGGTCGGACGGGGGTATTTCCCCACACTCGAGGTCGGTCAGCCCAAACCGATGACGCGTCCACGGCCGGTGGTGATGGTCGATAATCAACCGATTCCTGGTGATATGTTTGTTGAGGTGAGTTCTGCTAAGACTGCGCGTGGGACGATTGCTGAGGCAGGTAATACATGCATTCGTATGGTTGTATGGGCAACCGACGAGATGGCCACCACCCAACCATTACCCCGGCGGGCGGACTCAAACCGGACATTTGCGGAAGGCGAGCAAACTGAGACTGTTGAGATTGGCGAGGGGGTTTTGCTGCATTGGCGCGACGGCACCGAGGCCGGCACCACAACCGGTGCATTCGCGGTCGAGGGCAGGGGGGACGGTGAACAGTGGTGTTTTGGTGTACTCGCAGCAGACACCGATCCGCCGCTTGTCCTGTGTATGTCCGGGTGACCAACATCGACTGGGGCTGCCGGGAAGTCCCGAATATGGCGGTGATTTGCCCGGACGGATTGTTGTCGGTCATCCTGTGATGGTCGACCGGGTCGCGTCGTCAGGCACCCTCGTGTGTGCGTTCGAGATGACGCTCGCGAACAAACAAAAAGAGTGGTAGCGCACTTGCCCATGCGATGACAAACGTCCAGACGACAAAAAACCACCAGTGTTTGATCCCGAGCCTTCTCGCCTCAACGACCATCCAGACAAGCGCGACGATCGAGCCGATCCAGAAGTCCGCCGCGAGCGAACCGAGTATCGGGGAGCCTTCGAACCCGGACCTGAAGAACGCCTGCGGGGTGAAGTCGGCGCCGAATTGGTCAAACGCCTGAATGTTGTATATCCAAGGAAAAACACCACCACCGATAGCCGCGAGTAGGTAGAACGCTTTCATCGCCTTCTTATACCACGCCGTCGGTACGAACACACTTTATTTGCACGTACATCCGGGCATGAGCGTACCGGAGAAGCCCTCGGGACAGGGAGGGCAAGGAGTTGGCTCCCCTTGACGGTGAACGACGACCCAGCTGTTCATGTTTGCCGGGGCTTCGGCGAGGGCGGGGCGCCTGCGCGGAATGTCGGCGATCGGTTTCACCGCTACGCTCACGCCTCCCGCGAACGAATGTCGGTGATGATTCAGATCAGAGTTGGTCGATGCCTTCGAAAACAACTGGTCGATGTCTTCGACGCGTTGCGCTGTCACGAGGTACCGGGTGGAGCTGGGTGCTCCTTCGTGGCCGACCTCATCGTCTTCGGCAACCTGATAGCTCCCCTGGGGCATTTGTATGCCAAATACTTCCTGCACGGGCTCCCCGAGTTCGTTCGGAGGGTCGGGCGTACTCGGTGTACCTGACTTGTTTGCGTCTCCGGGTTTGTCGCACGTTACGGCGGAGCCAAAGAAGATTGCGAACAGGAACAGCCTGGCCCAAAGAGCTTGTTTCATACTGCATCGTACCACCTCTGTTCGCCGGCCAGGATGCATCGATGTGTTTGAGCCGAACTAAAATCGCACAGTGTGCGAGGTCAGCGTTTTTTGGCTTCACTCGCTCGTCGTACTTTCTCAACGTCGCCAAAGTTCTCGACGGTGACGATCACCTTTTCACCGATCGACCAGCTCTTGAGCTCCGCCTCGCCCGCGACTTGGAAGGCGTACGTGCGCAGAGTGTCCCCGTCGGGAAACGACACCTGGACCTTCCACGTGCCTCTGCGTGTTGTTCGTTCGAGGTCTCCGCGGGGCGTGACAACGGGCCACTGCATCTCCTCGGTCGTCGTTCCATTGAGTGTACTTGCATCGACTTCTCGCCACGCTTGGCTTTTGTAGTCACACCATTGTTGGGTGATCGAGCGGTCGCAGTATTGGGGGACGGTCCGTGTTTTGTGCTTTGTACAGTATTTGGTGACACTGTGGCAGCGTCGGCTGAATGAGCCATTGCCATTGTTGACGGTCGAGCATTCTTGCCGCGTTCCGCAGGACTCTTGTACCGAGTAGGATTCGCTCTTGGTTCCACACTGGTATTGCTCGTAGTGGTGGTGCTTGGGGTAGCAACTCGTGATTTGAATCCCTCCGACGCCTCCCTCACCTGCCACGGGTGGAACCTCATCTCGGGGGGAGACGGGGGCCCAATTACCGGTCGTAATCGGTTGCCAGCGCTCGAGAGCGACGGTGTGGGACCACTGCAATTCACCGACTTCGCCGGGGACGTCCGACGTCATGTTGCCCCAGACACAGCGCCCGACGAGGATAAATACGAGAAGACCGATACTCGCTACGAGGTAGTGCAACACTCCCCAGCGTTTTTTTGTTTTGGTCGCGGTGGGGGGTTTTTCATCGACGATTGGTGTGTCGATGCGGGTTCTATCGCGTTTGGCTCCGCAGTTGCGGCAGGTGCTTCGGTCGCCGCGGTTGTTGGACTGGCAAAACTCGCAGGTCCAGTCGTGGCCGGCTTTGGCGAGGGCGACCTCGTCCGCTCCGGAGACCCGCTCAGCCGCATCAAACCCGCCGGTACCGAGGTACATGCCCGCAAGTTCCTGTTCCCCACGCGGGTCACCGCAGTGCGGGCACTGTTTGTGCTTGCCACTAATTCCCTTGGTTTTACAGGTGGTGCAGTCCCACAGGCCCCAGACGGTTGTCTCGCTCACCGGGGTAGTATATCGAAGCAACGCGGTGCAGAGAAGTCCAAGTTGTATCGGCAAGTAGCAGTGCGTGGTGTACCATTTGTTTGCGGACGCGGTTCGCAAGCCTGTGGCGCCAGTGCAACAGGCCTGCGAGCCGCAGTCGGAAAATATCGCTTATGCGCGGCCAAACCGAACCAACCGCCCCGGGCGGGCGTCGGTCAGTTCGCCGTTTTGCGCGATGATCTGCCCTCCGACGAGTGTTGCGACATACCCGTGTGCGCGTTGCAACAGGCGTTTGCCACCCGCCGGAAGGTCGGCGTAGATCGATGGGGGACCGAGTCGGAGGTTGGGGTAGTCGATGATGTTGAGGTCCGCACGTTGCCCCGGCGCGACGCTTCCGCGGTCGTGGAGGCCGATGTAGCGGGCGGTGTCAAATGCTTGCATCTTCACCAATTTTTCTAACGGGAGCCGGCCCTTGCTGCGGTCGCGGCCCCAGTGCGTCAGCAGAAAGGTCGGGAAACTCGCGTCGCAGATCGTTCCGACATGGGCACCGCCGTCGCTCAAACCCGGGAGCGCAAGCGGATGGGTGAGCATGGTATGGACGTCGTCGAGGTTGAGCTTGCCGAAGTTGTAGAGCGGAAAGTAGATCAGCGCGCGGCCATCTTCGGCGAGGAGGGCATCGTAGATGGCTTCAAGGACACCACAGTTTCGTAGTTTCGCCTGCTGGTAGATACATGTTTCAGGGCTTGGCTCGTAGTTGGGTTGCTCGCCGAGGTTGTACATCCGCATGGCGAGTTGGTCGATACGGGCGAGGAGGAGGTCGGCGAGTGGGGGAATCGCAGAGCCGTCGCCCGAGACAGGCTCGGACTTTTCGGTCAGCAACTGTTTTTTGAACTCGGGGTCGCGCATCTGGGCGACGCGGCGGTCGAGCGGTAGGTGACAGATTTTCTTATAGCTGGGGAAGCCCATGAACGGGTGAAACGTGGCATTGAGGCCAAGCATGATACCGATCGCCCGCGGGGCGACTTGCAGCCGAATCGTCACTCCGTCGCGGTTGGCCCGCTCGGCGCGCTCGATGATTCGCTGCCACTGACCCGGGGCTTGGTCGCGCTGCATGGTTGAGATCGACAGGGGGTGGCCACCGCTGTTACGCACCATCTGTTCGAGGATGTCAAACTCGGCGTCAAACGGCTCGGGGCCGCGGGCCATGTCGAAGTCGGAAACCGCCTGCAACACCCCGTGGTTCAGTCCGTGGAACGCCTCGGCGATTCCACATAGTTCGCGCGTCGCGGCTTCAGATGCCGGGGTGGCTTCGCCCAAGCTGGTGCGGTGATTGTCGGTACGGCCGGTGCTGAAGCCCAGTGCACCTGCCTCGAGGGCCTGGCGGACATGGTTGC
>CAZUPD010000084.1:0-320 GCA_964621785.1 uncultured Nannocystaceae bacterium | reverse complement strand
CCTGCGTCGGCCCCGGCGCGTTCCGATCCTCTCGGTCCGCCGCGGTGCGCTCCCGGCGCAAACGAGGCCTCCCCACGGGCCTCCTCGCCGCAGCGACGCTCGTCATCGGTGGCGGGCTCGTCGGCGAGCGCCCGCGAACCCATGACATACACACGCAGAGCATCGTGCGGAACTTGGGCACAAAAATTGATGCTGTGGGGGATATCGTCGAGTGCTTGCATATACTCGGAAAACGTTTCCCACTTCCATGTGAGCCCTTCGGAAAGCGCGGTCCCGGGGATGTCTTCGACACCTTCCATCAGCTGGATCAGGCGCTCGTG
>CAZUPD010000083.1:29446-33661 GCA_964621785.1 uncultured Nannocystaceae bacterium | reverse complement strand
CGTCGCCGTCGTCGCGGGCGACCCACTCGCCTTCAAGATCACGACACCCGCCGACCTCGACCGTGCGCGTCGTCTCGTCGCCGGGCATCCGCTGCCTGCCGCCGAGGTCGGGCTCGACCGGGCTCCGGCGGTTCCGCGCGTCGGGATGGGCACCGACGTGCACGCCTTCGGCGGCGAGGGCGCACTGTGGCTCGCCGGGCTCGAGTGGCCGGGAGAGCCGGCGCTGTCGGGCCACTCCGACGGCGATGCCGTCGCGCATGCGATCGTCGACGCGCTGCTGTCGGCCGCGGGCCTCGGTGACATCGGAACCCACTTCGGCACCGACCACCCGGAGTACGCCGGGGCGCACGCCGACGTCTTCCTGGCCCGCACGCACGCGCTCCTCGGCGAGGCCGGGTGGCGCATCGGCAACGTGTCGGTGCAGTTCCAGGCGAACCGCCCCCGCTTCGCACCCCGCCGTGCCGAGGCCGAGGCGGCGCTGTCGGCCGCTCTCGGCGGGGCATCCGTGTCGCTCGCCGCGACGACCACCGACGGTCTCGGCTTCACCGGGGCGGGCGAGGGTGTGGCGGCGTTCGCGGTTGCGCTCGTCGTACCCGCCTAGGTCGGCGGCGCCGCGCTTCAGAGCGCGCGCATCATAAACACCGAGAACGGGTCCTCGACGTAGTCGTCGAACGGCGCGCAGCGCGTGAACCCCTCGCTCTCGTACAGGCGCAGCGCGGGGGCGAACTCGGCAGTTCCGCCGGTCTCGAGCCACAGGCTCGTGAAGCCGCGGTCCTGTGCGGCCGCGACGATGTGCCGCAGCAGCGCGCGACCGACGCCGGTGCCGCGGAACCGGTTGTCGACCCGCATCGACTTCAGCTCACCGCGGCCGTCGCCGAGATCCTTGAGGGCACCGACGCCGGCGAGATCGTCGCCGCGCCATGCCGACCAGAACGCGATGGACGGATGCCTCAACCCCGCGAGATCGAGCGCATGCACGCTCTCGGCCGGCGATTGCGCGTGCATCTCAGCGAGATGGTGCGCGAGCAGCGCCTGGACGGCGCCGCCCGAGAGGTCGTCTTCGCGGATCTCCACGCGCTCAGCCCTCGATCGGCACGGGGTCGGGGTTGCGCGGCGCACGTGCGGTCCACGCCAGCAGCACGAGTCCGGCCGCCAGCACCGCGAGGCCGGCTGCCGCGATCACGCTGAGCTGTTCGCCCAGAACGAAGATGCCGAGGATGCTCGCCGTCAGCGGCTCGGCGAGAGTGAGCGTCGCCGCCGTGGCGGCCGTGAGGCGCTCGAGGCCCCAGGTGAACAGCGTGTACGCGAGCGCGATCGTCGCCAGTCCGAGCCACAGCGCCATCGCGACGCCCCGCGGCTCGGCGATCCACGCGAGATCGACGAACGGCAGGGCGATCAGTCCGATCACGCCCGACCCGGCGCCCATCGCCCCGGCGACGGTGAACGGATCCCACCCGGCATCCATCAGCCGCCGCTGCGCGTTGGCGAACACCGCGAACGAGGCGCCCGCGCCGATCGAGCCGACGAGGCCCAGCGGATCGGCTGCGCCCTCGAGCCCGCCGCCGGCACTCAGCAGCACGACGCCGGCCGTCGCGAGCACCGTCGCCGCGATCCACCCGGCCGTCGGTAGGCGGCCCGTGAGCGCCCACTCGAGCAGGCCCGCGAGCACGGGCGCCGAGCCGAGGGCGATCACGGTGCCGACCGCGACGCCGTTGCGCTCGGTGCCGAGGAAGAACAGGGGCTGGTAGGCGGCGAGGCAGATGCCCGTGAGGGCCATGAGCCCGAACGCGCGGCCCGTCAGCTTCGGGTTCGGCGTACGGGCGGTGCGGCGCCTCGCGAGCACGAAGCCGATCGCGGCGAGCGCCGTGCCGCCGATGACCAGACGCGCGACACCGACCGACAGCGGAATGGAAGAAGGCGGGGAGGGCTGTGGGTGCAACACTCCGGGTCAGCAACCGCTCGCGTGGTTTTCGGCCAGTTTGTTGGTATGGATCGCCGGTCGGCGTCGGCGTGCACAGGAGTAAATCACGTACAAAGGGCCTGCGATAACACGTATCGCGGGCCCTTCTGGTACGCAGCAGTCGTTACTGTGGGTTGATGACCTCGAGCTTCAGGCCACCCGGGTAGGCGTAGGATGTAACTGGTGTATAGCCAACTTGGATGATGCCGAAATCGCCGTCGGACGAGGCAAAGTGGCCTCCCTCGGTCACTTCCCAGTCGGCCACTTCGAAGTTGCCCACCGTGTAATAGCCGGTGACCTCTTGCCCGTCGACATACACCGCCGGGCCGCCAACTGGGCGCGTGATTTGGGCGTAGTGCTCGTTGTAGTTGGTGCCAGTGACAAATGCGTAGCGGTTGAGGAACTGCTCGACCGGGACCATTTGGTACATTGATGGGTCGCCCGTACCCCCGCCACCATTTTGACTCTCGACGTATTGAACCGGCATGAACGGCCCATCGGCGGTCAGAATGAAACTGTTTTGGGCCTCAAACTGTAGGTATTCGCCGCGGTCGAGGGTCACCGGGAAGCCGGTCTGGGGCGGTGTTGTATCGATCGTCACCATATCGTCACCCGAGTACACCCGCCAGTGATAGGTCTCGTTGCCCCGCTGAGGTGCATGTGCACCGACATAGGTTTCACCCCAATACTCGAGTGGAATGCTGACCTCTTCCAAGTGATCGCAATAGGTCACGGGATACCCCGGAACGTTGGCACACTCGGACGCACCCGTAACCCACAGCGGTTTGTCGGATTCGATGATCGTGCCCGATAAGTCTGTATAATCGGCCTGTACGACAACGTTGAGCGTGTCGAAGCGATTGAGATTGCTGACAGTTGTCGACTCACCGGCGCTGAGCGCAGGAACGCCGCCGCCACCCGCGGTTGCGATTGGAACTGTGAAGTCGAGTGAAGTCCCATCTTCGACCGCGATTGCGGTGAAGTAACTCGGGTAGTGCGTCGGGAACGTACCCGGATAGGAGGCGATGATATAGTTGCCTGTCAACGCGTGCTCCGGTAATAACATCGAGGCGTCGTTGGTCGCCTGCGAGCCGATGGGGGAGTGCAGATAGGCGACGAGGGGGATATCACTCTCGACCCGATAGGCACCGCCGACACGCACGGTCGTGATGCTTTCGATCTGGGCGTTGGTCAGCGTAAAGGTATGGGTTCCCTGTGGCGGGATCTGAACTGCAGCACCCTGGGGCGCCTCGTTGTTTTGCCCATTCTGGACAAAGTACAGCTGCACCGTTGCGGTCAGTGAATCGGAGACATTCCCGACGACAAGAGAATCCGGTGTACTTGCATTGAGATTGTCTTGGCGGTTGGCGATGAACGAACACCCGACTGAACTCGGTTGGGTTTCGACGATCTCACACAGGGTCAAGCAATCCCCACTCAAGCAACCCTGACCATCCGGACAGGCTTCGGGGTCACCGTAGTCGGACCCTTCTTCGTCGCACGTTTGAAACTCGTCCTCGCTGTAACAGATCGTATTGCCCGGGGTGCAGAACAGCGGGTCTTCGGTGGTCGAAACGTCGGTTGTTGCGTCTGTCGGGTCGGTGGTCGAGGGGTCGGTGGTCGAGGGGTCGGTGGTCGAGGGGTCGGTGGTTGAGGGGTCGGTGGTTGAGGGGTCGGTGGTTGAGGGGTCGGTGGTCGAGGGGTCGGTGGTTGAGTCGGAAGTCGAGTCCGACTCCGAGCCACCGGGGCCTGCCGAGGTTCCGTCACTCGTCGGGGATGTCGTCGGGGTGGATGTCTGCGAGTCGGACGTCGTGTCAGTCGTGCCGGCGGTCGTTCCTCCGTCCGTCTCCGTTTCGCCGCCTCCGCAGGCGAATACGGACAGTGAACAAACCAAACCAGTGGGAAACAAAAGGGCCTTGCGAAGCATTTGGGGCCCTTATAGCACGCGCGCGTTGCCGCGTCACGGGATGTCCAAACGGACATGTTAGGGGGCTTGCCCCCTCACGGATTCTCACGCAGTTACATCACTGCGTATACAATGTGTCCGGCGACAGCGAGCGTGCACAAGGTACCGATCGCAAACGAAATCGTACGCAAAGGCTGGATCTGGTTGAGGTAGCAGAAGGTATGGCTGATCCGTGCAAGCGTGAATCCGATGAAGTAAATGTACGCCCCCGTTTCCCAGCCCCGGAGCATGGTGTAGATCATCGCCAAAATCAGGAAAATTGGGATGTTCTCGACGTCGTTGCGGAAGG
>CAZUPD010000083.1:0-29436 GCA_964621785.1 uncultured Nannocystaceae bacterium | reverse complement strand
AAGGCCCGGTGGCCGCGTTGGATCGACTCAGGCTCTTCTTGGTGGGTCAGGCCGAGCATCTTGGCGTCTTCTGGGTTTGCGGTCGCGTTTTCTTTCTTGCGCTGGATACCTTGGTAAAAACCAATCGCAATCATCTTGAGCATCAGCACCACAGAACACAGGGCGAGGATCTTGATCGTCACGGGCATCGGGAACTCCTAGGTTCGACCGTCGACTTTCGGCGTGACGCCACGCGAGAAAAGCCACGGGTTGCGGGGCCAGTATACAGCAACTCGGAGCGATTCCCGGAAGAGTTGGAGTTTGTGAGGTTGGGTGATTTCGAGCTGCTGGATCGGTGTACATACGAAGGTTGCTCGATAGTTGTACAGACTTGGCGAACGCAGTAGATCCACCCGGCCATGATCCTCGCGTGTCTTCGAAATCATCTCCTGCTCACTGCCACGTTCCTCTGTGTTGCGGCCGGATGTGGTGCTGAACATCGTCCGCACCCCACCCAGGCCAGCGGGCAAACGCGGGCCGACGTCGGACCTACTGAGTCGGCGAATGCGGGACCGGGGGCTGCGGATGCAAAGGCATTTATCACCGCGGTCGATCGGGAACTACGCCGCCTGGGTGTCAAAGAAGCGCGAGCGTCGTGGGCCAAGCAGACCGATATTACCGACGAGCACGAGCAGGCTGCCGCTGACGCGGCTGCCGAGATCATGGGGTACACCGTGCAGGCGATTCAAAACGCGACCAAGTACGACTCCGCAACTGCGGATCCGGAGACCGCTCGCCAGCTCACCTTGCTCAAGCTCTCGCGCTCACTACCTGCCCCAAAGGACAAAGCGTTGCGGGAGGAGTTGGCGACAATCGAGTCCAAGCTCGACGCGATTTACGGGAAGGGCAAGTACTGCAAAAACCCCGACAAACCCAAGACGTGCCGCGACCTCGGGGAGCTCAGCGACGTCCTCGCGCAAAGCCGCAACTACGACAAATTGCTCGATGCGTGGAAGGGGTGGCGAACAATTTCGGTGCCCATGCGATCCAAGTATCAACGATTTGTCGAGCTCGGCAATCTCGGCGCGCGGGAAATCGGATTTGCCGATATGGGTGAGTTGTGGCGTTCGGGTTACGACATGTCGCCCGCAGCATTTGAACAGGAAATGGAGCGACTGTGGACGCAGGTCAAGCCGCTGTACGAAGAGTTACACTGCCATGTACGTGCCCGCCTCCACGAACAATATGGTGACAAAGTCCCGGAGACGGGCCCGATTCCAGCACATGTTCTTGGGAACATGTGGTCACAGTCGTGGGGCAACCTCTATCCGATGCTCGAGCCCTACAAGGGCGAGCCCAGTATCGACGTGACCAGGGCCCTCAAGGCCAAGGGGTACGACGAGCTCAAAATGGTGCGCTTGGGAGAATCGTTTTTTACATCCCTGGGGCTGCCACAACTGCCTGAGACCTTCTGGGAACGCTCGATGTTCAAACAGCCCAAGAACCGCGAGGTCGTGTGCCATGCATCCGCGTGGGATGTCACCAGCAACAACGATCTGCGCATTAAAATGTGTATCAAGATCAACCACGAAGACCTTGTAACGATTCACCACGAGCTCGGTCACAACTACTACTACAACAGTTACTACACACTCCCGATTTTGTTTCAAGGCGCCGCCCATGACGGTTTTCACGAGGGGATCGGCGATGCCATTGCACTTTCGATCACCCCCAGCTATCTCAAACAGATCGGTCTGCTCGACGAGATCTCAAACTCAAAAAAGGCAGTGATCAACAGCCAAATGCAGACAGCGCTCGAAAAGATCGCATTCTTGCCATTTGGAAAACTGATCGATCAGTGGCGCTGGGATGTATTCGCCGGACGGGCGGGGCCTGATGCCTACAATCGCCGGTGGTGGCAACTGCGGGAGCAATATCAAGGGATTGTGGCACCCGAGCCGCGGGATGAGAGCCTGTTTGATCCGGGAGCCAAGTACCACATTCCCGGCAATACTCCGTATGCGCGCTACTTCCTCGCCCATATCCTCCAATTTCAGTTCCACAAAGCGATGTGCGAGGCGGCGGGGTATCAAGGTCCACTCCACGAATGCTCGGTGTATGGCAGCAAGCAGGCGGGTGCCAAACTGCGGGCGATGCTGGCGATGGGGCAGAGCAAGCCGTGGCCGGACGCACTCGAGAAGTTGACGGGGACCCGAACGATGGATGCAGGTCCGCTGCTCGAATATTTTGCTCCCCTGCGCGAATACTTGGCGGAGCAAAATCAGGGCCGAACCTGCGGTTGGTAGATTTTGAATGTGTGTGCATGTATTTTCCTGCGTGCACATACAAAATACGTGAGCCGACCCACTTTGTCTTGTCCGTCGCGCCTGCTGGCGCACGTGCGAGGATCGAATCCTGCACTTGCCGAATCGCAGCTCGGACGCGATAGTCCGCCTGATGAGCCCGTGGACCTTCTCGACGTGCCGCGTCACTCGCCGATTTTGGCGAGGACGCGCTTCACAAACCGCAAGCTACCGTCAGAACAGTTGCGGTTCACCAAACACGACCTCGACAAGATCCTCGACTCGAGGCGATGTGCGAGAGAAACCGCGGACACGAAAACGTTCGGCCCTGCTTGCAAGTATCACAACGATTACGCTCGCATCGTGTGGTGGAAGCGAGCATGAAACCGATGGTGTGCTGACACTGACCTCGGGTGCGCTGACCAACCCGACAACCTCGGCTGGCCCGACCACGCAACCGGGGGGGACCGAGACATCGGAGACGGACCCTGTGGATGCGAGTGAGACCGGAACGGCGACCGACGATCCGAGCTCGACGGATGGTTGTCTGTGCACACCGGGAGAAGCGGCTGGCTGTGCCGACGAAGGTGCTCTCAACATCTGTGCCGATGATTGTATGTCGTTTGAGACCACGGCTTGCCCGGGGATCAATATGTGCGAGGACGGGCAGTGTCTCATGGGTGTATGTACACCGGGTGCGGCGCGATGTTTCGACGAGTTGAGCTATGAGATCTGCAATGACGACGGTTTGGGCCACGGAGAGCCGATTCCTTGCGCAGAGACAGAGGGATGCAAAGCGGGCCAATGCCAGCCGCTGTGCACCATCATCAAAGAAGACCCGTCGAGTGTGGGATGTGTCTTCCGCGCCAACAAGATGCAAAATTTCGATGAGGAACCGAGCTCGCTGGTGATCGGCAATTTATCGGACACACGGACCGCGAGCGTGCAGCTGTACTATAAGCCTCCCGGAGGTCCAGAGGTGTCCGAAGGGTCGTCTGTCGAGGTGTTACCCGGCGAGAGCACTGTGTTTCACCTCGATAAACCCGGTGAGCCTGGGCCTGTGTCGGTGTTACGTCCCGGTGGGACCTACCGGGCCGAAAGCAATATTCCGGTGGTTGCATACCAGCATTCTCCGATCGATGCCGAGGCCCACAACGACTCCTCCATGCTGCTGCCTGACCACGCGCAGCGCAGCGATTACATTGTCATGACCTACCGTCCAAACATCGACGGTAACCCGGCGTATTTCAATGTGATTGCCCTCGAAGACAACACTACAGTTTCATGGACGCCACCGCTAGGTAGCATCGCCGGCAATGGCGTACCACAGGCCGACTACGGCGAGACGGTGATGGTGACGCTTCAGGCCGGCGACATGCTGCAGGTCGAGAATGGGACCCAAGATCTCAGTGGCACCCGCATTCACAGCTCCAAACCCGTGTGGGTGGTGTCTGCCGTCCAATGTGTCAATATTCCCGACAATATCACGTACTGCGATCATATTGAGGAACAGGCGATTCCGATGGAGTACTGGGGGGAGACTTATGTCGGTGCGCATGCACCTAGTCGAAGCCAAGAGGACTACCACTGGCGAGTGTTTGCGGGAGATGATGCCGTCACAATCGAGACCGACCCGCCACAGCCGGGATTTCCGGTGACACTCGATACGGGCGAATTCTACGACTTTGAAACCTCCGAGAGCTTCATATTTACCGGCGATGGCCCGTTTATGCCGGTTCAGTTCCTCGAGGGGCAAAATGGCGGCGCAGGGACGGGTGACCCCGCGATGTATCAAATGGTACCTGTCGAGCAGTTTTTAGACCGCTATGCGTTTGTGACGGGGACCGAGTACACACTCAACTTTGTCCAAATCATCCGCGAGCTCGGTGGCGCTCCGGTCTATGTCGACGGTCAAGAAGTCACGGATTACGAACTGGTCGGAAGTTATGAGGTGGCGGACTGGCCGATTGCCGAAGGTGCCCACAGTGCCGCGAGTGAAACGCCATTTGGTGTGATTCAGGTGGGGTATACACAGGTGACATCCTACGCCTACCCAGGGGGGCTCAACCTCGAAGTGATTAATCCGATTGGGTAGGGGATCTTGGCGCGGCCGATGCCAAGCTCAGCGCACAAGCCCGCATACCGAAGTGACGCGAGTCAACGTGCATCCGTGCGTATGCACGTGCGAGGGGAAGGTTGTGGCTGCCGAGGAACGTCAGCAAGTCGACCGCAAATCGGTCGGGGACCCCGTATAGGACGCGGCGGTGCAGGCTTGCAAATGCACCGGGGAGGAGCGCTGCCATGACATGAAAGTCCGCTGATTGGGCGCCGAGTCGATACGGTCGGGGGATTTGGCACCGTAATAAATCTTCGCAGTACGCGGCCCAGGTGTGTGCTCTGGATGGCGAATGATCGGTCCAGGAAGTAAATACGGCTGCACGTTCTGGCACCTGTGCAAGCCGTCGCAGAATCTGCCAAAGAAGGGGGCTTTGGAGGTGTTGTTCGAGGCGATCGAAATAGCGTGGGAGTTCGTTGACGCAACAGTCGTGGAGCCTGGCTTCGAGTGCAGGCTGGGCATGCTCGTCCGTGTAGTCGAGGGCCGCTTCGAGGGAAGCAGCCATCTTCCGGTCGCCCCATGCTGCGAGCACAGCCATCGCCTGGTAGGCTGAACGCGGGTCGGTCGAGCCGAGTGCATTGTAGACAATCGTGGTATCGAGGTCCGGCGATCCATGGCGATACACATAGTCTGCAAAGCCGAGGACGGGGTCGAGCGCGTAGCAGGTGGGAAACCGGCGGATATGGTCGATGAGCCGGGTGTTGTCGAACCCGATGAGTCGGCTTTGGCACGCGCTGACAAGCGTCTTGATGTGGCCGATGTGTTGGAAGGCGAGCAAAATCGGCTCAAACGCAGCAAAGGATTCACAGGCATTGAGCGCGTGTAACACTTGACGTTCGACGGGTTGAGCTGCCTCCCACTGGCGAATCCAGGCGGCGAGTTGGAGGTTGGCTTCGGGGTCAGGGTGAAGGACAAGGGCCCGCGTCGCTGCGGCACGTCGCGCCGGAGCGGCTGACACATCAAGTTGCTGTTGCAACTGATTCGCAACTTCGGCAAACGGATGCTGGGCGAGGTGCATCAGTGCCACCTCGGTAATCCGGGTGGGCAAGCCGGTGTCGCAGATGAGCGTGCGCAGGCGGGAGAGGGGGAGCTTATGGCTGGCGATGTGGGCGAGGCACAGGGTTTCGTAGACGATATCCGGGTTTGCGTGGTGCACCAGACCGAGAACGCGGTGGCATTCACCGTGGGCTGCAGGTTCATCTTGCATCCATCGCAGCAAGCCGAGGACAACCGAAGGACTGTCGTTGCGCAGTTGCTCGATCCAGCTGGTCCACGCCCCCGAGTGCAGCGCAAACAGGAGCCCGTACTTCGATTGGACAAACTCACTGCGCAGAGCCGACCGGAACGCAGACGGGTGCTGCGACGCTGCGAGATCGAGCCACTTCGACATGAGGGCATGGGGCTCGGGCGACCATGGGTTACACCCAAACAGGTGGACGAGGCACTCCCGCTCGCGCTCTGGAACGGAAGTCGGTTCCTGGAAGTACCCGGCGAGAAATGTCCCGAACCGTGCGGGAGCCAGGCGAAACAACAGATCCGCGATACGGATCCGCAGGGGAGGCAGACGGTGAAATGCAGCCTCGAGTGCAGCGAGGAGGTCTTCGTGCGCCGGGACAGCTTCTCTGCCGAGGCGTGTCTCGAGGTCCGAGAGGGCTGTCTCAACAGACAGTCGCGGACCAGTGCGGAAGGTGTTAGGTGTGCTTGCAACTGATTTGGGTACCGGTTTGCGACTGTGGAACGGCAACCGCGGGGCGTCCGCACGCACTCGGAGCCCGGGGTGGAGGTGGTGTTGCGATCGTGTGAAGGTTTCGAGAAGGTGGCGACAGGCGGTGTTTGGTTCGCCTTGGAGGCGTTCGCAGATGGCGGGCCAATAGTCGTCAGCGATGGCAGGGGCAGGTCGTCCGTCGCATTCGAGTGGTAGCGCTTCGAGGAGCCCCTCGGGGGTAAAGCCGATCCGGGCCTCGCCGAGGCGGCGCCACGGGAAACACACTCGGTCACCACAGGGGATTCCGAGAACCGAGGGAATTTTATGTGCATGCGCATGGATATCGACTACGCCAAACGCGAACAGGCTCCCCTCTCGGTTCAAGACGGTGGCCCACGGGTATTGGCGCTGCCAACCCGGTGCCAGTATCGAGGCGACTGCGAGTGGCATTGTCGCGGGGGACGGCAGGATTTGGGCAAGTTGGTTCGCGTCCCGAGCGGAGGTCGGACGAGGGAGGTTTGGCAGGTCGAGGGCCCGTGCGAGCAGGCACGCGAGAACGTCGGCTTCTTCTGTCACGGCGACCACACTCGGCCACGACCACAAAAAATGCTGCGCACAGCGGACAAAGCGGACGATCGTTTCGATCACGTCGTCGTTGGAGATGATGTACGTCGAATAGCGTGGGATCGCTTGTCCATCGTCATGGGCAGTGCCTAGCAGGAGATGACCTCCTCGCTGAAGGAGATCCTGTTGTAAATGCACCGACTGGATCGGCGGGGCGAGTTCCGGGTCGAGCCCGCGAACGCGGGCCCAGGTAGTCTCGGTGTCGGGACTGCCCACGATCTTTTGGGCTTGCGCGAGGAGCCCGAGCAACTGCGGGTTTGAAGTTGTATCTACAGTTGGTGTAAGATGCTCGATCAAAGCTGCGTACTGATGGGTGTTGCGCAACAGTAGGGCATACTCACAAAGTAGGTTCTCGTCGCTCGGGTGGCGATCGAGCAGGTCGAGGAGGTGTGCCCGGGCCGAGAAAAATTGGCCGGCATCCGCTTGGAGGTATGCGAGGAAAAATCGCAGTTCATCGTCGTCGGCAAAGCGTTCGACCGCGGCGGCGAGGTGTGCAGCGGCTTCGACCACTTGGCCCTCCCGCTCGAGTGACCTTGCGAGTTCGAGGTGTGCAGCACGGTGGTCCGGGTATAGCTCGAGACAGGTATGGAGTAGGCGGGCAGACCGTTGATCGTCACCCGCAGCCCGTGCTTGCAGGGCTTGCGTGAACAGTTGTTCGGCTTTGCGGATGCGAAACTCGCTCACACACGCAATCGTCTCGCAACGTGTTTGCGCTGTAAACCGATCTGTATTTGATGCACCTACAGCTTTTACTTAACACCGCGGCGGGCTTGAATCACCAGTTGCCGCAGCCGGCGATAGTCGCCGACAACTCCACCTTCACGCTCGATCGTGTGACGCATCGTTTCGGCCCCTGCACCCCCAACAATCCAGGGAACGTCGGCAACGGCGTCGGCATAACCCTTCGCCAATTGGCGGGCGCGCTCGGGCGGCGGAGCGACGGTTGCCGAGAGTGCGACCGCAGTCGGAGCGAGCGACTCGACCGCGTGACGGATCGCCGTATCCGGCGTCCGTGCACCGAGTATCAACACCGGGGCTTGTACACGAGCCAGCTCAAACGCGACGCCGTACAGGGGGAGGGTGTGTAGCTCTTCGGCGAAACAGGCAAGGAGAACGGGGTGACTCGTATCCGTGGGGGCGACGAGTCGCAACAACGATCGTGTGGCCCGCTCGAGGTACTCGGATGCCATGTGCTCTTGCGCCACAGAAATCTGCTTTGCGTGCCACATGTCCCCGAGTCGACGCATCGTCGGTGCGAACACGCGGTGGTAGATCAGCCACGCCGATGACAGGAACATTGCTCGCTGGATCCCGCGCTCGAGTCGAGCAACATCGAAGTCGCAAACCGCGTCGATGAGCTCGGATGAAACGCGCTCAAACGCGTCGGGAGCAGGTTGCGAAACCTCGACTTTGGGCGAAAATTCCTTGGACGAAGCGACGTGCCGAGTTGCTTGCGAAGGAGACATTCCGCCCTGACACAGTTCGTTGATCCTGCGGACCATAGCGATATCACGCTGGCTGTAGAGTCGGTAGGAGCTGGCGCTCCGCTGGGGGGAGGGGACTCCATAACGGCGTTCCCAGGCCCGCAGTGTCGCGGCAGACACCCCTGTCATATCGACGACGGACTGGATCCGAAATTTCGCCTCTTCACTCACAATGCCAACATGACACGGGTTTTTGGTGTTTGTCCAACCTCCACCGAGCATAAATTTTCACCAATTTTTCGGGTGTCCAGCGGAGTTGGAACTGGGAAAAGATGTGCACACGATGATGTCTTATCGGTCATGTTCTTGAACATCCCCGGAAAACATGATGGTCGTTCCTCGCGTGGATAACAACTTTCGTTCGGGAACGTGACAATCCCCCAACAATTTTTAACCGTCGTAGACGCACAGTCATGACCCACGTTTCACGTCCTTTACCTGACGCGGGTTTCGGCGTACTCATGGGGTGGCTGGCTGTTCTTCGTCAGTCAAAAATGTGATGATACATCAATTTCGAGTGATGGGGACGGGGTGCGCATTACCAGCGCGACGGCTGACAAACGCCGAATTGGCGACCATGGTCGATACGAGCGATGCCTGGATCGTCGAGCGAACCGGGATTTCGGAACGCAGGATCGCGGCCGATGATGTGTCGACGTCCGACCTCGCGGCATCTGCTCTCACGGGTGCCTGTGACGATGCCGGCATCGGAGTCGATTCGCTCGACGGCATCATTTTGGCGACCTCGACTGCAGATACTTCATTCCCTTCGACGGCGTGTTGGGTTCAACACAAACTCGGTCTGTCCGGTGCGTTTGCATTTGATGTCAGCGCCGGGTGCTCAGGTTTCGTCTACGCACTCGAGCTCGCCGGAGCCTTGCTGATGGCTGGCCGCGGGCGTCGGATCGGTGTGATCGGAGCCGAGGTGATGAGCAAGGTCGTCGACTGGACAGATCGCACGACCTGCGTCCTGTTTGGAGATGGTGCGGGGGCAGTTGTGATCGAGGCGAGTGACACCCAAGCAGGGATCCTCGGCACACACTGGGGAGCGGACGGGACCCATGCCAAAAGTCTCTACCAGCCGGCAGGGGGCACCCGGATGCCCGCGAGTGATGCGACGGTGCGCGAGCGGCTACATACAGTGCATATGCAAGGGAAAAGTGTGTTTCGCTACGCGGTTGAGAAAATGTCCCACGCGACAAAGATGGCGCTCGCCGAGGCAGAGCTGACCCACACCGATGTCGACCTCTTGATCCCGCACCAGGCGAACGCTCGGATCATGGAGGCGACGCGTCAACGCACCGAAGTCCCACGCGAGCGGATGCTCTCGATCGTCGATCGATTCGGCAATATGTCCGCTGCGACCATCCCGGTGGGGCTCGACGAGGCAGCAAAAACCGGGCGCATCGGTCCCGGTTCGATCGTCGTCACGACCGCGTTCGGAACGGGCTACACGTGGGCGGCCCATGTCCTGCGGTGGGGCTGAGGCCTCGGCTTAAAACGTGCCGCCGATGTGGGCCCCGACGATCATCTGATGGACCGAGGCTTGGTTGTCGGCCTGCTTGCGAAAGCACGAACGGCGCGTCCCATCGTCGTGGTCGTAACAGACTTCGCGGTGGAAGTTGAAGATCAGGTCGAGCTTGACCCCCAGGAAAATTTGCCTGGTGATGTAGATGTCGATCACGGGAGCAGTCTTGAGGGCAAACCCCTGCGAGAACTCCTTGCTAACTGTGATCGTCTCGCCGAGCTCGGGTGGGGTACGCAGGAGCTGTGCATCGGCGACCTTGAAGGCCTGGCGCGACCACCCGGGGGCGAGTTCTAAGCCGAGGTCGAAGCGCCACAGTGGGAGGATGCCGCGAATGACACCGAAGACACTATTTTGATATGCAAGTTTGTAGACGTCGACGCTCGCGTCATCGGCGAGCCGGTAGTCGGGGTTGAAAAATCCGACGTTGTAAGCTGCACCGATGAACAGCGACTTGAGGGGGCGGTATCCGAGGGTGAACCCCGCACCGATCGAGGGGCCCGTCTTGCCGACGACATCGACCGCGGACGAGCAACTGGCAGCGCCCGGGATACACAGTGAACCGCCGAAGGTCAGCTCTGCTTGTCCGCCTGTACGCTTGATGTTGGGCTTGGCCTCGGATGTATTGGAGGCGAGTGCGGTGAGCAACACAGCGAGCGAAAATGTGGCGGCGGAGAGATACGGGCGCATGGCTTCAAAGACCTCCAAACGTCAGGGATATTTAGCAGATTGATGTTGTTTGTGGATTGGCTCAGCACACATCGATTCGTCGAAGGCGGTCCTCGATACACGGGTTACGGGTGTGCACGCACACGGGCGGGTTTACTGGCGATCCTGCAGTGTTTTTGGATAATCCGGCCATGCAGGAGGAGCAAAACACCCCGATTGTCGGCGTCGTGATGGGGAGTAAATCCGACTGGCCGACGATGTGCCACGCCCACGAGGTGCTCGAGGAGTTTTCGGTTGCCCACGAGTGCCGCGTTGTGTCCGCTCATCGCACGCCCAAGTTGTTGGTCGAGTATGGGTCAACAGCGCGCGACCGAGGGTTGCAAGTCATCATCGCGGGTGCGGGTGGTGCCGCGCACTTGCCCGGGATGTTGGCTTCGGAGACCACGGTGCCAGTGTTGGGCGTCCCGATCAAAAGCCGCGCGCTGGCAGGGATGGACTCGCTGTTGTCCATCGTACAGATGCCGCGGGGGGTCCCTGTGGGAACGTTGGCGATCGGCGAGTCGGGGGCCGTCAATGCCGGCCTGCTCGCGGTCAGTATTTTGGCACTTACGCGACCAAAGTTGCAACAGCAACTACAACAGTACCGCCAGCGGCTCAGCGACCGCGTGCTTGCGGAGACGCTGCCGTGACTGGGATAGATCCGATCGAACCCGGCGCCGTCTTGGGCGTTCTCGGGAGTGGGCAACTCGGCCGTATGTTTGCGATTGCAGCTGCGCGACTGGGATATCGTGTGCATACATTTTCTCCGGGGACAGACACTCCGACGGGCCACGTTGCCGATCTCGAGGTCTCACGCCCGTACGACGATCTCGATGCGGTGCGCAACTTCGCCGAAGGGGTCGATGTCGTCACCTTTGAGTTTGAAAATGTCCCGGCAGCGACAGCGGCAGCAGCCGCCGAAGTCGGGCCCGTCCGACCGGCTGGTGCGGTGCTCCACACGACGCAAAACCGCGTCCGTGAAAAGACGTTTCTCGTCGAGAACGGACTGCCGGTAACCCCGTTTCGCGCGGTGAAAACCGCGGCAAAAACGGTCGAAGCTGTGGCCGCGATAGGGCCGCGATGCATGTTAAAAACAGCGGGGTGGGGCTACGATGGAAAAGGTCAGCGCAGGCTCACACGGGTTGAGGACGCTGCTGCTGCGTTTGCGGAACTCGAGGCTGCCGGTCATCCGGGAAAACCTGATGTAGATACATTTGAGGCGATCGTCGAGGCGTGGGTTGACTACGACGCCGAGATTTCGGTGGTCGCCGCCCGCGGACTCGATGGGAACGTCGCAGTCTATCCCGTTTTTGAAAATCAACACCAAAACCAGATCCTCGATGTCACGCTTGCGCCCGCAAGGTTTCCACCTGCTGTGTTGGACCGCGCCCAAGAGTTGGCACGCACGGTGTTGAAAGCCCTCGATGTCGTCGGCGTGATGTGTGTCGAGATGTTCGTCAAGCCAGATGGTGCGTTGTTGATCAACGAGCTGGCCCCGCGGCCACACAACTCCGGTCACCTGACGATCGATGCGAATGTCACGTCGCAATTTGAACAGCAGGTTCGTGCAGTGTGTGGCCTCCCGCTGGGGGATACGAGTCTCCTACGTCCGGCTGCGATGGCCAATCTCCTCGGCGAGTTGTGGGCCCACGGGGTTCCGCCGTGGTCGAAAGCCCTGGCGATCGGCGATATCAAGGTGCATCTGTATGGCAAGGATGTGCCGCGTCCGGGGAGAAAAATGGGCCATTTGACGGCACTGGCTTCAACCACCGATCTCGCAGCAGAACACGTTCGGGTCGCGCGTTCAGTTTTGGCCCGCGAGTCGTTGCGGGGATAATGTATACACATACATGCGAGTGGGTCGTGCGCCTGTCGAAGTCACCGAGCGGTGGTAAGCTCAAACCCACCGTTGTTCGCAAGGACTTTGACGCGCGTGCCTGCCCGGAGTTCTCCGCGTAGGATCGCCTCGGCGATCCTTGACTCCACCCGGCGCGTGAGCAGGTGGCGAAGTGGCCGGGCCCCGAGTGCGGCATCTTGGCCACAGGCATCGACCAGTAGCTCACAGGCTCCTGGCGACAGCGTGTATCGGATCCCGCGATCGGCAAACAGGCGTTCACTCGAAGCCTTGGCGAGGCGTTGGCAGATCCGCATGAGTTCGTCGCGGGTCAGCGGCTGCATCACCAACGGGGCCTCGATACGGTTCCACAACTCGACTGGAAAGGCCGCACGAGCTGTTTCGAGGACCTCGGAGGCGTCGAGTCGTTGGCGTCGAGTGCCGGTGTAACAACCCGCTCCGAGGTTGGAGGTCATGATCACGATCGCGTGGCGGAAATCGATTGTCCGTCCGCGTCCGTCGGTGAGTCGGCCGTCGTCGAAAACTTGTAACAGCAATTGGTGAACGTCGCGGTGGGCTTTTTCGATCTCGTCGAGAAGAACCACACAGTGGGGACGCTCTCGCAGAGGGTCGGTCAGCGCTCCTCCGCGTTCATGACCGATGTAGCCAGGTGGCGCACCGACGATCCGAGCGACTGCATGACTCTCTGCATATTCACTCATATCAAGACGGACGAGGGCCGCTGGGTTATCGTAGAGCGCGGAACATAGGGCTTTGGCGACTTCGGTTTTACCGACGCCACTCGGTCCCAACAGGAGGGCGGTGGCGACCGGTCGCTCGCTGCGAAAGCCGGCGCGGTTGCGGCGGATCAATCTCGATAGGGCTTCGAGGACAGGTCCATGTCCGACCACTTGGCGGGCGAGGACAGCCTCTAAATCGAGGACTTCCTGATGTCCATGACCTTCGATTCGTGCCTGCGAGATACCGGTGCGTTCGCTAATGATCTCGAGCCATGTCTCTCGTGACAGCTCGTTCGAGCCTTCGCGGAGCGTCCGGGCACAGCTCAGGTCGAGGACATCGAGTGCGCGCCCGGGCATGGCGAGACCACCCAAAAATCGATCTGCGAGGCGGGTCAGTTCGGCGAGTTTGGTCTGGCGGTCGAGGTGGACACCGTGATGATGGAGGATCGCAGGACCACTGGCATCGACAGCCTGTTGCAGGGCTTCACCGCGAAGTTGCGGTAGCTCGATCACATCTAGAACTTCGCGCACGCTCGGGAGCCAGGACTGCAGCCGGGACAGGCCTTCGTGGGAGGTCACAAGCACGACAGGGGGCATGCCCCGGGTCCAGGCTTGGCTGAGGGCGGTCAAAAATCCTGGAGGGGCATCGGCGGCGATGCGGTCGAGGTCATCGAGAATCGCAACCCCCGAATCAAGAGCGATCCGGTCGAGATCTTCGCGGAGGGTATCGTCATCGTAGTCGCTGGCGAGTAGGCGGTAGACGTTTTTCTTGACGATCCGGGCGAGGTGGACCGCAACCAATGTGCGACCGCTTTTCGGTGCACCTACAAGCACGGGTGGGCGAGGACTTTGGCGGCAAACAGCATCCGCGAGGCGGGCGAGGACTTCGTGTTGGCCGACTAGGACGGGCAGCGAATCCGGATCGACGGGACGCAGCTGGACCGTCGCCGCCGGGGCGACCTGCGGAGTTGGTTGGATCTGTGTTTTTGGGGGGATGGGCTCGGTTGTTGCAGGACGTGTCGATTCAAGAGAGCCGTGCATACGCTGACGGACGGTTTCTTCGACATGTTCGCGGTACCGCTGCGGTTCTGGCGGCGGGGCACGGTGTGCACGCTGGTGAACGACCTCTTCGACATGTCCTTGCAGTTGCGGCTGCTGTGGGCGGGCACGGGAACGTTGTGTCCGCTGGTGAGTGACCTCTTCGACATGTCCTTGGGCACGGGTCTGCTGCGGCGCGTCAGATTGGCGACTCGAGCGTCGAAACACGCGTTTTTTTGTCTGTGGCGCAGGTCGCGATGCTGCCTGGGTACTGCGGTCGCGCAGGCGGACAATGATCTGTTTGCGCAGCTGTGTACATGACACGCCGCAGTGCTCCAGCAGATGGTACGCGTGGCACTCGGCACTCCTCGCGATCGCCAACAATTGATCGAGCTCGCTGACCCCGAGCTTGCCCCCGCCGCGTTGGGCGAGCCGGAGTCGCCAATCGGCCGGTTCCGGATCGAGGCGATCGCGGACGGACGATGACTCGCGCGCGAGTTGTTGTGCATGTACACCGAACTCGGCGAGCAGGGCCGCGACCGGTGCCTGTTGGCACAGCGTCAGCAGCAATTCACAGGAATTGCGGGGGTGCCCAGTTGGCGTCCGTCGGCCACGGTTCCTGAGACTGGGTTCCCGCGGCATTTCGACATCCATGGGTCGACGCTAAACCGCGAGTCGGGAGGCGACAAAAAACTGTCGAAAAGTCTGCCCGGCTGTGCGGGCGGGGTCGACGGTCGTCAGCGAAGTTGGAGACGTACTCGAGAAAACGAAAAGAAAATATTGAAATCAAAAGGTAATTTGGATCACTCGGCACGGGGTTCTCCTGCGTACAAGCTCGTCCTAAGATCGAGCGGATGAACGACTCCAAGGGCAAGCCAGGCGCCGCGCGTTTTCAGATCTTAGTTTGCGATGGCCCGAGTTGTGGACTCACCTTCGAAAGCGACGTCCTGCGGGAAAAAATGGAGGCCGCACTCGCGGCCGACAGCGAGATTGCCAGGCGGGTCACGATGGTGAGCTACACATGTTTCGGGCGCTGCGGCGAAGGGCCAAACATGTACGTCCGCAGCCTCGCTGCCACCGACGATCCCACCCAAGAACCCGACCTCGATAGCATGGCCGCACAACGGGGGTTCTATCCGGGGATGACCGAAGAGACCTGCGTCCGATTGATCCAAGAGCACTGCAAGCACGGCCGGCCGCTCGAAGACCTAGTCGACGACTACTGACGCATGACGTCACGGGGCGTTGTCTTCGTCGCGCAGCGGGTGTGTACGCTCGGCGACGAATTGAAGTTTCTTGCGTGTGGACCGGACACTGGCGAGGGCTTTGCGCTGATCGGCTTTGACCTTCGGACGTTCCTTGTTGCTGGCGAACCGACGGACGAAGGTAAATAGCAGCGGCAAAAATGCGACCTCGACAACCGTGAGGACACCGGTGGCAAAGGCCGTCAAGATCCAGATCAGCAGAGAGATCGGTTTTGGAGTTTGGCTCAGCCGGACCAGCCCCTTCGGAATTTTGACCGGGACGAGTGCGTCGGTTTTTGTTGTGGGTACACTTGAATGGGGGGGCGGTGCCACAGCCTGTTTAGGCCGTGCCCCGCGGGCCTGAACCCATGCGCTACGGACTTGGGCGACACTGTGAAAGCGCAGGCTCGGATCAGGTTGGAGCATCCCCGACAGGATCTTGCGCAAAGGTGTGTCGGACAGAAGTTTGGGGAGGTCGATGGCGAGTCTGTTGCGCGGGAGCTTGTCGGCCTCGCGCCCCGCAGCCAGGGCCGCGATCGTGGCTCCGAGCGCATACAAGTCGGTTGCCGGGGTAGCATCTCCGTGGAGCTGTTCCGGCGCCATATAGCCAAACGTGCCGATCATCGTCGACCCGCCGTCGGGCTCCAGCTTCGCCCGAACCCCGCCGAAGTCGATCAACACGAGGCTGTCGTCTGGTCGGCGGATCAGGTTACTCGGTTTGATGTCGCGATGGATCAGCGGTGGCTTGCGGGCGTGGAGGTACCCGAGGATATCGAGGGCACGCCACAGGATGTCCTCGAGTTCCTGTTTGGTACACGACTTGCCTTCGCCGAGACGCTCACTCAGGGGAGTCCCTGAGATCAGTTCCATGACCAGGAAAAACTCGCCGCGGTCCTCGTGGGCAAATCGGTCGTAGTAGCGGGGGATTCCGGGGAAGTGCAGTTCTTCCAACACTGCACATTCGCGTTCGAACAGGTCGTAGGCCTTCCACTCCGCGATATCGCCGAGGCGCAGGACTTTGATCGCAACTTCGCGGTTGTCGACCCGATCGATGGCGCGAAACGTCTGGCCCTGGGAGCCACGTCCCAACTGTTCCATGATCTGGTAGCGCGAAAGGCCAGCGAGCTCGGGCATCGGGAGACCTGTCGTCTCAAAAAAAACCGGGGGGTGCAAGAGCGAGCGTCGACGGACAAAAAGAGTGTATATGCGCCTATCCGTTGGTGGATGGACTCGATCGCATTTTGGGACGCACACACATCATGTATATGCGAGTGTTTTTGCGCGATATGTGCGTATGCGGGAGTTTCGTGGTGCGCATATTCGCGTCGAGGGGGTGCAGGATAACGCCTTTGCAGAAATCTCTCGCCCTGTACGATGGGTCAGCCTGCCCGCGAGCCCGCTCGTTCGGGCGGATGTTCCCCCTCAGATCACGTCCTTGTCGGAGACTCGCGCCATGTCGGCTTCCCCGGATATCCCCCTCGCGACCCTGATTTCCCGTTTGCACACGCAGTATCCCGGCGCGAGTTATGAGCTCAACTGGAACACGCCGCTGCAGATGTTGGTGGCTACCATTCTCGCGGCCCAGTGTACCGATGAGCGTGTCAATCGCGTGACTGAGACCTTGTTTGTGAAATATCCCGACGCCCGGGCCTATGCCGAAGCCGACCGCGCGGAGCTCGAGCAGGATCTCAAACCGACGGGATTTTTCCGCCAAAAGGCCAATACTGTCCAGACACTGTGCCAGGCTTTGGTCACGGATTTTGGTGGCGAGGTCCCGCGGACCATGTCGGAGATGTTGCGTTTGCCGGGGGTCGCCCGCAAAACTGCAAATGTTGTGTTTGCAACTTGTTTCAACGATCCGACAGGGGTCATTGTCGATACGCACGTGGCCCGTCTGAGCAAACGTATGGGTCTATCCCGCCAGCGGAAGCCCGACCGGATCGAGGACGATTTGATGGCGATCATCCCCCGCGACGAGTGGACGTTTTTTGGCCCGGCGATGATCCTGCTCGGACGCTATGTGTGTAAAGCCAAGAAGCCGGGCTGTGACGGCTGCATGGTCGAGGATATCTGCCCGAAACTCGGGGTGTAGATACACCTAAAGTTATGAACGTCCGCGCAGCGAGTGCCCGGTCGAATCGTAGATCTCGACATCCACAAACTCGCCCGGGCGACCTGCGTCGAGTGGGACCAGGACTTTTTGAAACCGGGGCGTGCGTCCGACCATACAGTCTTTGCGCCGCGAGATTTTACTGATGAGGATCTGTTCGCGGCGACCCACGCGAGCCTGGTGTGAGGAGCGGGTGATCTGTTCTTGTAGGTCGATGACTTCTTGCAGGCGTCGCCCCTTGACCTCTGAAGGTACATCGTCGGCGAGGCGCTTGGATGCGTAGGTGATTCCGCGGTCGCTGTAGCGGAACATGAAGGCCGAGTCGAAGGCGACCTCGCGCATCAGCGAGAGCGTCTGTTGGTGGTCATCCTCGGTTTCGCCACAAAACCCGACCATGATGTCGGTGCTGAGGGCGAGGTCGGGTATGTGCGTACGCATGCGTTTGACCAGTTCGAGAAACTCTGCCCGGGTGTAGCCGCGTTTCATGGCCGTGAGCATGCGGTCGGACCCGGACTGCAGCGGGAGATGGATGTATGGACAAACTTTTTTGAGTTCCCCCATCGTGGCGATGAGATCGTCGGAAAAGTCGACGGGGTAGGGGCTCGTAAACCGGATCCGCTCGATCCCGTCGATCTCGGCGATCGCCCGCAGGAGGGCGGCGAAACTGACGTCCTCGTAGCGGTAGGAGTTGACCGTTTGGCCGAGAAGCATGACTTCTCGATAGCCGCGCTCGGCCAGGTTTCGGGTCGCTCGTAACACTTCGCGGGGCGGGACTCCGCGCTCGCGTCCGCGGGTAAACGGGACCACACAAAAGGTGCAGAACTTGTCGCAACCGCGCTGGATCGTGACCTGTCCGCTGACGCCGTCGTCGTCGGCGAGACCGTCGAGACCTTCGTAGACCTCGGTCTTGTCGAGTTGGACGTCGACCACGGTTTCACCCTCGCGGGCCCGGTCGACTAGGTCGGCGATCCGGCGGTAGCTGTCGGGACCAACCACAAGCGAGATATGTGGTGCCTTCTGCGTGACTTTGTCGCGCAGGTGCTCGGCCATACACCCGGTGATCCCAAATTTGAGGTCGGGGTTTTGGCCGCGGTGTTTGAGCAATTGCGACGTTCGCCCGTAGACACGTTCTTCGGCCTTCTCGCGGACCGCACACGTGTTGAGCAGGACAATGTCGGCCTCGGCCGGATCACCGACGCGCCGATATCCGCGAGCCCGCAACTGCCCGATGATGAGGGCGGAGTCAGCCTCGTTCATCTGGCAGCCGAGGGTCTCCAAGTAGACGCCTGGACCCGGGCCGGGCCCGTCAACGTCGGTTTGTGGAGGTACCGCAGGTACCTCGGGCTCCCGCATCCGCGGGTGCGGCTTGATGTCCACGAGTTGGGTCACTAGCGGGCATCCTACGAAAAAACCCTGCGCTGTACAGATGACTCGCAGGTGAGAACCCGCTGCCGGGACGGCGAAATCTGACCGACAGGCGAGGTTTCGCGGCCTCACGTCGAGATTGAGAGACCTCTCCCGCTGCGCCGTCGAGGTGAGAAAACACGGCGCGGTATGGACGTCCGGCCCTTCTTTGATGTAGAGCGCATGAGGGCATAAAATCCCGCCCGAACCTCAACGCTTGAACTCCCAGGTGACTCCCACAACCGGGAGCGACGGAGATCAGGAGACCCGATGCGCCGGTTTACTACATTCACCCTCGCGTTTACCTGTTTTGCCCTCACGGGCTGTCCCCAACCGCCCAAGCCCGAAAAAGCCGACCCGGCTAGCCTCGAGAAGATCCAGCAAAATCCGGACGAGGCAAAGACCAGCGAAACGGTTAACAAAGACCTCGGGGGGATCCCAGATCCAGTGGCCAAGGTCGGTGAAAAACTGATCACCGCCGCCGACTTCCGCACCATCTACGATCTCAAGATCAAGAAGTATGAGGACCGAGGGCGCGAGATCCCACAATCGGCCGATCGTCGCTACCGAAAATCGATCACCGATCGCCTGATCTACCAAGAGGTGTTGCGGCAAGAGGCCGCCGCCCAGGGCGTGACCCACGACGCTGCCAAACTCGCCGAGCGTGAAGAGCAACAGCGCCGCGGGATCCGAGATTGGGACAAGCATCTCGAGCGCCGCGGCGAGACCGAGGATAGCCTGCGCCAGATGTACATCGCCGAGTTGCTCGAGCGGGCGTTGCTCGAGAAGTCCGGAGTCCTCGAGGTCAAGCCCGAAGAGGTCGACGCCGAGTACGAAAAGGTCAAGCCGAACTACAAGTCCGACAAAGAACGGGTGCACGCCGCCCATATCCTGATTCCGGTTGGCCCCGAGGAGCGGATGCGTCCCAAGCCCGGCCAAAAACCGCCGGAGCCGACCGAAGAAGAGAAAAAACAGTGGAAGGCTGACGCACTCAAAAAAGCTGAAGAGATCTACGCCAAGGCAAACGCACCTGAGGCGGACTTCGCAGCTCTGGCCAAGGAGCACAGCGTGGGCCCGAGTGCCAACCGCGGGGGCGACCTCGGTGTATTTACAAAAGATCGGATGGTCGAAGAGTTCAGCGCCGCGGCGTTCAAACTCAAGCCCAACGAGGTATCCAAGCCGGTCGAGACCAAGTTTGGGATCCACATCATCAAGAGCCTCGGTAAGTACCCCCCCGGTGACCTGCCGAAAGAAGCCCTCGTCGATACCCTCGAACAACGGCTCGCCCAGCGAAAACTTCACCAGGGCCGACGCGACCTCAAAGAGAAGTTGCTCGAGAAGTACGCGGTCAAAAACCACATGACCGATGCACTTGGTCCCGATCCGCGACGGACCAAGCGTCCCAACCGCAAAAACCCGCACGCCAATCCACATGGCAACCCCCACGGTGCCAAACCAAAAATGCCGGGTGACGCGAAGACTCCTGGCAGCATGCCACACCCCGGTGCCAAGCCCCGTCCAGGAGCGTCCGCTGGAGACGAGGCCAAGGGGGCCCAGCCGG
Source organism: uncultured Nannocystaceae bacterium (assembly GCA_964621785.1). Classification (GTDB taxonomy): domain Bacteria; phylum Myxococcota_A; class Polyangia; order Nannocystales; family Nannocystaceae; genus JACKDW01. The sequence continues at coordinate 9,061 of CAZUPD010000083.1, read as the reverse complement.
CGAGCAAGCCTCCACCCCCAGTGAACAAATAGTTCGTTGGTTCGCCTTACCTTCCAAGAGCCCGCCCTCCTGGCGGGCTTTTGGGTTTAACGAGAGAAACGAGCACAAGATGTATCAACAATTATGTGGGATTCCGATGCTGCTCGTCCTCGTGTGTGGGTGTACGCCATCGACATCATCGGTGCCAGCCAATGTCCACCCAACCGAGCCCGACGATCTCCCCGATCCAAATCTCGACTCGGATGCAGATACAATTCCAGATCGCGACGACCGGTGCCCCCATGCGATCGAACTGATCAACGATGTCGAAGACGACGACGGATGTCCGGATACCGGCGCCTTTGGTATCCGGCTCAACGATGCTGTTGCGCGACGAGAAGATCTACTTTCACTTCGGCAAAGTTGTGGTCCACGAGCGTTCGATCGACCAGCTGCGGGCGCTTGCAGATGTTATTGTGCGCAATCCGTTACTCGGCGTCGTTCGGATCGAAGTGCACACGGACTCGGTCGGATCGAATGTGTACAACCTCGAACTCTCGAAGCAGCGAGCCGAAAGTGTGAAACGCGAGCTCGAAGGCTTTGGGGTGTCAGCGCAACGCCTCAAAGCCCGAGGTATGGGGGACAGCAATCTGATTATCATCGAAGCGCCAGACGAGGGCCACGAGCTCTCGCGCCTCCCAAAAATCTATGTAGTTGCAACTGGTGTGTCGAGGCGCGCTCGGAGCGAATGCAGCTGTTGCGACAGTCTCTCAAACGCCCGACGTAGCTCGAGGACCTGTTTCGGGTCGACGAATCCCGCCTGTGCGCCTTGCTCAATCTCGGCCACGAGTTGGCCAAAATCGATGGCTTGAACCACAACCGCGCTTCCTTTTAAACGGTGAGCCGCCGCGACGACCTCGGTTCCCCGTTCGATCTGAGAGATCAGTTCAAGTGCTTGGTGCTCGAACGAGTCGAGCATCTCCAGCACTCTCGACCGATCAAAAAGTTGTACAAGCAATTCTCCCGGCCCATCACCGGACGATATCGAGGATTTTTGCGGCTCCCCGACGAGTGTGGCGAGCATTGAGAGCGAAATCGGTTTGTCGACGAGCGCAACGCCAGCGGCCTCGCACAAAGTAGCGTGCTCCTGTACAAGCCCGGCCGAGCACACGACGACGACCGGTGGATCGGGCTGTGCGAGGGCAACTTTGGCGATCTCCAGCCCGTGGACCCCGGGGAGATAGAAGTCGAGGATGCACAGGTCAAAGCGAGATGTCTCGACGGCAGCGAGCGCCTGCTGACCATCATCGACAACCGTGACGGTACATCCGAGTTGGTCGAGGTTTCGGCGCAGGTAGATCTGGTTGGGGGCGCTGTCCTCTGCGACGAGGACCCGTTTGGGTGCACTAGGGCTATCCCGTTTCATCTTCGAGCTGCGGGCCGTGAAGGAGGGGTTGGGTCGTGTTGGTCATCATCGACAATTAGGACACGCATACAGCCTCACGTACACGAGAGCGTACAGGTGGCGATTGAGCAGTGTCAAGTTTTACATGTGCCAAGAGACATGTTTTTGTGGTTGTGATGGTTCGATGTGTAGACGAACCGTCGCACCGTGGGGAAATAATAATTCCGGGTTGCAGTTTGATATTTTAAATGATAGTACAAGCATATAATTGTTGATACATGCTTTAACTTGGTATGTCGGATTGCCGTCGGCGGTTGGTTGAGTCGTGAGATATCTCCGAGCTTGGCTGCAACACCACAAGCGGGGGGCCGATGGGGCGAGCGGCGCCCAATAGGTCGCTGAAATTACAGTGGTTGACACCTCGACAAAGGAAGACGACGATGCTCGAAATGGGCCATAGGTTCGGTGACTATGAGCTGTTGAAAAAGATCGGATCCGGCGGCATGGCGGAGGTCTGGGTCGCCCGCCGGGTCGTTGGGGTTGGCAGTGCCGCCAAGTCCGTTGCGATCAAGGTCCTGCGCAAGAGGTCGGCCGTCGACAGTCGGGCGCATCAGAGTTTTGTCGAGGAAGCTCGGTTATCGATGTTGTTGACCCACTCGAACATCGTCCAGGTGTTCGATGCTGGGAGCCATGGCGAACGCCATTACCTTGTGATGGAGTGGGTCGACGGGGTCGACCTTGCGGCCATTGCCCATCGCTATCGCGAACGCGGTCAACCTTTGCCCGACGCGGTCACGGCCCACTGTATTGCGGGGGTGCTTCAGGGACTCGAATACGCCCACTCGCTCACGCATAAAGGTGGCACCTTCGGTGTGATCCACCGCGACGTCTCGCCGCACAACGTGTTGCTGAGTGTTTCGGGAGAGGTCAAGATCACCGACTTTGGAATCGCGCGACAGGTCTCTGAAGACACATCGGGACAGCACATCAAAGGCAAGCTGCGGTACATGGCACCCGAGCAACTGCTCGGTGACAGCCGCAAGCCATCGGTCGATCTCTACTCGGTCGGCGCGATTGTCCATGAGCTGTTGGATGGTTGTCGTTTTCGCCAGGGATCGCGGATGGACGAGTTGCAGTTGTTGACTCGCCGCGGGGAGATCCCACCGCTTCGACGCGGGGATGTTCCGCCGCAACTCGACGCGCTTCGGCTCGGTCTGCTCGAGCCCGATCCCGCCCAGCGTATTGCGTCGGCGAGCGATGCCCTCGAGCTTCTGCGGAGTTGGCCAGGGTTTCGCGATGCCACCTATCAGCTCGCGCGAATCGTCCGCGCGCATGTCGGCGTCACGGGTCCGCGTGTCAGTGACAACCTCTTTCCGCCCGTCGCGGGTGGTAGCAACACTCGTCTGATGCCGGATAGCCCGGATGCGGCCCCCGACGAAACGCCGAGCCAGCTCGCGGGCGTTGAAGGTGCACAGACCCAAACCGAGTTGGGGAATGTGTTGGAGGCTCCGGTGCCTGTTCAATTTCCCAGAATGATGTGGGGCATACTGCTCGCGCTCGGTTGCGCAGCGAGCTACGTCCTCTGGGTGTTGACGCAACCAGCTGCTACGGATTCGCGCGACCTCGGGCCCGAGGCTGTTGTCGAGGACAGGCGTCAGTTAGATGTACCAGCACCAAAATTGCGCGCGGTGGTCGAGGGAACGACGGACGAAAAATTACCCGAAATTGCTGAGATTCCTACTCAAGAGCACGTCGAGGACGAATCTACCGGATCGGCGCCTGCTCAGCCGCGCCGCCACCGAGCTTGTGGGAATGGCAGGTGCGAAACCCAGCGGGGCGAAACATGCCACTCGTGTGCGCGTGATTGTCCCTGTGCAGGTGCGCGCGCGTGTGTCCAATGGGACGGGCGATACCAATGTACAGCGAGTGCACAGAGCCTCAAGGAGTGATGCGCGAATAAAGATGTGGGAGCAACTCTTGGTTTCTTTCGGCCGACGCGGCACGATCGCCGACGCACCCGTGAACGCTTCGCTCGCACCACAGATGCCACACGACTCCGAGTTCATGTGTCGGACCGCGTCGAGAAAATGTGGCCGCGGTTGGCGGCGGGTCGTCGTGGGACTCGTTGCGTGTGCAGTGGCCGGTGGGCCGGTTCAGTTCGCGACCGCCGGAGACCTTGACCAGGCAATCCAAGCGGCCGAGGGGCACGAAAAGCAGTGGGAACAGACCAACAATCCCGACGACCTCGCCAACGCCGCGAAGGCGCGGTCCGAGGCAGGTCAATACGGCCAGGCGATCGACCTGTACCGACACTTGTTGCTTGTACACAAGGAACTCCATCCCGCCCTCTCGCGTCAGGCTCGCAACGGCATGCTCGACGCACGCAGTCACACCATCCCGGTGCTCCTGCGTGTCGAGCCGATCGATGCTCCTGAAAATGCCGTATTGACGTTGCGCAACAGTTCTCGTCCCTACCGTCCGTGGACCGTCAAGACGCCCCTCCGGGTTTTGCGGGAACAGACACAAGGGCCTCGGACCTATCGCCTCGAGCTCGAACCGGGGTCGTGGGGGGTCAGCCTTTCGGCCCCCGGATTTCGCGAGGGATGGTCGGAGGTGTTTGTCTCCCAAGCCCAAGCTCCGGCCGAGGTCACGGTCAACATGGTGCCGGACATGGGAACCGTCGAACTCATCTTTCTCCCCGCAACCGCCGACGTACAGCTCGAAGTTTTGCAGGGTCCAGGGTTGAGCGAAACCAGTGTGCAGCGGGTGACCAACGGGCGCGTGCGCCAACACCTGCGGGTCGGGCAGTGGGTGTTTGAGGCCAAAGCACCTGGATTTCATCCACTTCGGCAAAAACTCAACGTCAGCGCGGACCGTGTGCTGCAAGTCAATTTCGAACTGACGCCGATCGAACAGCCGGAAATCGAAACCGAAACCGAAGAAGCCCCGGCGGTGCTTGAGCCCCGGCAGCGCTACATCTTTGCAGGTACATTGGGTGGCGTCGGTCTGTTGACCATTGCGGTCGGGATCGGTTTTTTAGTCGACGGTTTCAACCGCCAGAACAGTGCAAAGTGGCTCAACGAACAGGCTGCTAGCCAAGCCGGGATCTACGATTTTGAAAACTTTTTCCCGGCCACGGACGACGACTTTAAAAAAGTTGATCTGATTGAGACGATTTATCCGCGGCAGGAGTACATCTCCGACAAGGGTCGAGGGCTCTCCCTCGAGGCCGTCGGCAGTGCCCTTATCGGCGGAACGATCGGCCTGAGTGTGGCAGCCGTGACCGGTCTCAAGGCTCCCGTCGGTAAAAAAGGACAAAGGATTTGGCTGACCGAAGTCGGCATCGGGGCAGCCCTCGCCGTGGCCGGCAGTGCTTGGTTTGGCGTTGTCGCTACCCGCTACAACCGTGATATCGCCAACGCCGACCGCTTCGAGATGTACCAGACGTGGCGTCCAGAGGAATCTGTGTTGCGGTCGTTGAGGATCAACCAGGCTGTCTCAAGCGTCATTCTCGGTGTCGGTGTAGGTACACTAATTGGTGCCGGAACCGGCGCGCTCGTCTGGCGGCGGGCAGAGAAAAAATCCAAGACCAAGGTCGGAGCCTACGTCCAGCCACACGCGGCTGGCCTCACACTTCACGGACGGTTCTAGGACCGTCGAAGACAACGGCGATGCGCACCTGTGCCCGCCGGGTTGTGGTACCTAAACAGTGTGCCGTGGCTGCTGCTTGCATTTGGGATCTGGGGACTTGGGCTCGCACTCAATGCCGTGAATCCCAGCCGGCGATTTGGCGCATTTGCAGTGCCGAGTTTTTTCGCCTCCTGGCTGACGGCCGAGCTCGCGCTCCACAACTTCGTCCTGCAACTCGTGTTTGTCCTCGGCTTCATTTGGCTGGGTGGACTCGAAGGACTGCCCGGCTGGATCGGTCTCGGATTTCAAGTTGTCGCCTGGATGTTGATGTTCCGGATGGTGGTGATTTCAAGTCAGACCCGGGACGCATTCGAGTCGGCCTTCGATGAGAGCTTGGGCCCAGGAAACTGGCTTGTGGACCCACTGCGAACCCGTCGTTCGCGCAAGCAGTTGCTGGTACCTCTGTGGTTGCGCGACCGCCAAGTCAAGCGGATCGGGAATGTTGCGTTTACAACAAATGGGCATCCGCGCCAGCGGCTTGACATCTATGTCCCGCGCGGTGGGGTCACCCAAGCACCTGTGATCCTGCAAGTTCACGGAGGGGGGTGGGTGCTCGGCAACAAGCGCCAGCAGGGAATGCCGTTGATGCTACACATGGCGAGCCGGGGATACGTTTGCGTCGCCACCAACTACCGCCTCAGTCCCGCAGCGACATTTCCGGAGCAGATCATCGATATCAAGCTCGCTATCGCCTGGGTGCGCCAACACATTGGCGCCTACGGTGGGGATCCCGAGCAAATCATCATCACGGGTGGCTCCGCTGGTGGCCATCTTTCATCGCTTGCCGCGCTCACGCCCGGTTATCGACCATTTCAGCCTGGATTCGAAGATGCTGATACATCGGTTCACGCATGTATCCCATTTTATGGCGTCTACGACTTCACCAATAGCCTGGGGACACATCCGGGTTTTGGGCTGTTGTGGCTACTCGAGCAGTTTGTCATGAAACGCCGCCTCGCGGCTGATCCGGGGGCGTTTGAGCAGGCTTCCCCCCTTTTTCATGTGCATGCAAATGCCCCACCATTTTTCGTGATCCACGGGGATCAGGATAGCCTTGCGCCTGTCGTCGATGCACGTGCATTTGTCGCGGCACTTCGTCGTGTTTCCCAGCAACCTGTCGTCTACGCGGAACTTCCCGGGGCCCAGCACGCCTTCGATGTCTTCCACTCGATTCGCACCGCCGATGCGATCCGAGCCGTCGAGTGTTTTGTCCGTCAGGTTACCCGAGGACCCTGCTAGCTGCCTTTTTCACCTCGACCCGTACAGGCCGTCGAGAAACGTCCGCATCCGTCGGACGTGAGACGGCAACCTCGGGATCCATCCGAGGTGAGATGTTCGGCTCCAGTGAACCTTGGGGCGACCCCACGTATCGAGCATGTCGGACACGAGTTGCGGTGGAAAAAATTGGTCGCGTTCGCCTGCAAATACACAGACTCGATCGGGTTCCAACTGGGGCCGCAGGTCATTCCAACCGGTCTGTTGAACCAGCTTGTCAAAGTCGCCCGGGCCCCATCCCTGCTCGCGCAGGTGTCGACGCATCTCGGTGAGTACAGGTGCGTGCTGAGTCATCGCCGTAATGTCCATGTGGGCGATACACGGTAGGGAGAATGCGAACCGATCATCGAGACAGGTCAGTGCAAGTGCGAGGACACCTCCCATGCTGATCCCGGCGATTCCAACCGGTCGCGGATCGTCGCGGAGCATCCACGACAGCAGGCATCGCGCGTCGTAGAGGGACTGTCGCAGGGCCTCCAAGCTCCGCACCATGTCGGCCGTCCAAAACAACGAACCTGACAGGGGCGAGAGCCCGCGATTGCGCCTCCCATGGAAAGGCATTTGTATGTGCACAACTTCCATGTTGAGTGCGAGCGCGAGTGGAACTAAAAACCCGAGCTCCTCGACCGGCGTCTCAGGTTGCATATAACCGTGAATGTACATCAAGCGCGGGCGCGTACCGGCGCGCTTGGGTTGGATCCTGCGGGCGACCGCTTGATGGAGCGGTTTGTACTGTTCGAGATAACGCCGCTGATAGCCGGGGGCGAGCGGGCGGTAGGTCGACTGCCAACGGAGGTCCTGGCGGGTGGCCAAACCAACCCCGAGCCGCGGCGTGACCTCGACTGCGATGTCCGTCACCGGAGGATAGAACATTGCATCTACACCAGCCTCACGCAGAAACACCAAATCGGCGCGCGTGTCAGGTGGATCGGCCGCAAATCGGTGGATCAATGTCGCGGCTGCGCCGGTGATGTCATCGGGTCCCATCAGCGTGCCATCAGTTGGGCAAGGGCCTTGCGCACGAGGTCATCGAGGCGACCCTGCCCGAGAGATGGATCGTCGCCTAAGACCTTTGCGAGAGCTTTCTCGACCTGTTTGCTGCGCCATCCGAGGTTGACGAGGACTTGGGTTGCATCCGCCGTCAGACCCGTTGCGGGGACCGCTTGCTTGTCACCGTCCGCAGTCGTTTTCGCTGGACTGTTTGTATCAACAAGCATTTTCTCGGCCTTGTCTCGCAAGGACAAGAGGATCTGTTGGGCCGTCTTTTTACCGATTCCTGGGATTTTCTCGAGTTTGCCCTGCTGGCCTCCGACGAGAATGTGGACGAGCTCGTCGAGTGGGAAGCCACCCAACACAGCCAACGCGTAGCGGGGACCAACCTTGGGAACCCCGGTGAGCATCAGGAACATCTGCTTTTCGGCCGTGGTCGCAAACCCAAAAAGGACGAGTTGATCCTCGCGCGCGTGGGTATGGATCCACAACTCGCACTCGCTCTCGACATCACCTATCTGAGCCAGGGTTTGCAGGGAGACGCGAACCTCATAGCCGACGCCGCCGACTGCCAACACGACCGAGCCGTTGCTCGGATCAAGTGCGTGGAGCGTACCTTTGAGCCAGCCGATCATGATGCTCGCCTCCCCGATGAGTAGACTGTTGCCAACATTGCTGGGGAGTGTACAGCGGATCCGTGGATTTCTCGATCACCGTCCGTTATCGAGCTGTCGAGGTCTCCAAACAAGTGATGGCCGGTTGTTGGCCTTGGTGCGGTCCGGTGCAAATACATGTACCGCACCATGGCGAAGGCTCCTCACTCGCCGCGGAGCTTTTTGGAGCCGCGGGATTGCGATTGGAGAGCAATCCCCGGCAAGCCGGCGCGTCGAGAACGTTCACGGCCCGCTAGCTGCGTACGATCGCAGTCGCGGCCAGTGCTCCGGGCGCACACGTCAGTCCTCCGCCAGGATGGCTTCCTGAGCCACACAGGTACAGACCATCGACCGGCGTGGTGTAGCGGTGACAACCGGCGGCCGGGCGCACAAGGAGCTGATCGAGGGCGTGCTCGCCGTGGTGGATGTGACCTCCGGTCGTGTTGTACACCCGTTCGATATCGGCCGGCGTCAGGACTTCCCGGGCAACGATTGTATCTGCAATTTTTGGAATGTGGCGTGTGAGTTGCTCCACCACACACTCGCCCAGTGCATCCTTGGCAGCATCGTCCCAGCCACCGTCGTGGGCGTGGGGGACAAAGTGGACGAGGGCGGAGATGACCGCGTGTCCCGAGGGAGCGAGGTTGGCCCGTTCGACCGTTGGAATGTGAATCTCGAGGATCGGTTCGGGAGCGACGGTGCGGTATTTGACGGCGTCGTGGGCCCGCTCGATGTCGAGGATATGGGCTCCAGTCCGTGCGTATGCAATTTTTTTATCGGAGTGGCAGGCGAACGCGACCTCGCGGTCGAGCGCGAGCAACACCTGTCCGGTCGTTCCACGCGTGCGGTACGAGGCCAGTCCTTCCTCGGTGTTCCGCGGCAGTACGCCCGGCGGAAGCAGATCGAGGAGCGTAGTCTTTGGGTCGGCTGAACTCGCGACCACCGGCGCCCGAAGTTCTTCCCCGCTGTCGAGCGCGACCCCTTCGACCCGTTGCCCGTCGGTCAACAAGTGGGTCACACGGGAACCCGTTCGGATAGATGTGCCGCTAGCCCGGGCCGATTTTTCGAG
>CAZUPD010000082.1:0-34164 GCA_964621785.1 uncultured Nannocystaceae bacterium | reverse complement strand
GAGAGACACTCTCGGAGTTGCGCGAGGTCATGCGCTTGACCCCGCCGAGGGATTGCAGGGCCTCCTCGATCTTGTCGGCGACCTTGGTCTCCATGGTCGCCGGGTCGCCGCCGGGATAGATCACGGTGGTGGTGACGATCGGAAAGTCGACACTGGGATAGAGGTCGACGCCGAGGCGTGGGAGGCTAAAAAACCCAAACACCATCAGCGCGGCGATCATCATCGCGGCGAGGATGGAGCGCTTGATAGAAACCTCTGCGAGTTTCATGACTCACTCTCTTTGTCGTCAGATGCCTCGGCGGCGGCGAGGGCCGCATCGCCCGAAGTTGCCTTGAGGTTGAGATCGGGATTGTTTTGGATCTCCGGGGCTTGGGGGGGCGGCGGAGCAAAGGCTTGCGAAGAAATCTCGACGTACATCCCGGGCTTGAGCAGACCGTCCCGATTAGACAGGTGGGCGACGATCTCGACCGTGCGTGTGATCGGGTCGACCATCGGCTGGATGCGGGCGATGGTCGCGGTGCGCGAGATATTGAGGGCGGGGAACTCGGCTGTGATCTCGCGGCCGACTTCGAGGGTGCGCAGCAACATCTCGGGAAGTTTGACCCGCAGCTCGAGAACTGTTTGATCCTGCAACAAAATCACCGGTGTCGGCGGCATCATGGTGACGGTCTCGCCGACCTGCTTAAACCGGCGCACGATCAACCCGTCGAACGGGGCGATCGCGGCGGTGTCGGCCCGGTTGCGGCGGGCCATCGAGACGGCTGCACGGGCCTGGGCGACCCCGGCTTCGGCCTGGTCAAATGCACTTTTGGCCTGGTCGAAGTTGGCACTCGAGATCGACCCACGGTCCTTGAGTTTTTGCTGGCGGTCGAGTGCCCGCTTGGCCTGGTCGCGGGCGATGACCGCCCCGCTGAGGGATGCTTGGGCCTGTTTGATACCGATGCTTTGAGCCCCGCCCGCCAGGCGAAACAGGGTCTGGCCCTTTTTGACCGTGTCGCCCTCGTCCACCAGGATGGCACTGATCGTGCCCGACGCCTTGGGTCCGATGGTGGCCTCGCGCAGCGGGGTGACAGCCCCGACATAGCGCTCGAGTAGGGTGCCGTCGGGTCCGGCCATGGCCTTGTTGCGCGAGGACTTTTTGAGCTCGGCCTCGGCCTTGGCAACGGGGTTGAACCCCTCGGAATCCTTGGCGGGGGGGAGCCCGGACTGGGCGGGTTCATTGCTAGTACAACCACCGGCGAGCATGAGTAGGCACAATCCGGTGGGGAGAAACAGATGACGCAGACGCGTGACGGGGTTCATTGTGGCTTTGCACCCTGGAGGAAGAAGTCGATGATGAGGTCGGTTTTTTGGGTCAGTCCGTCGGGACATCCGCGGCGGATCCACGCAAAGATGACCGATTCGGTGAGGCCAGAAAAAAGCCCCGCAAGTTCTTCGGCGGGGATGTCTTGGCGAACTTGTTTTGTTGCGATCGCCAGGCGCAGGGCTTCGATCACGAGTTGTTCGTGGCGTTCGTGATACTCCTGCTGCGGGCTTTCGCCGACGTGGCGTAGCGAAAGGTTTTTGAACCCGCCGCGGCGGATATAGATCATAAACAGCGCCCCGTTTTCTTCGAGGAAGCGCAGGGAGATGTTGGTGATGGTGCGCAGGCGATCGATCGGGTCTTCGATTTGCAGGGCGGGTTTGAGTTCCTCGAAGTGGCGGTCTTGGCCGCGACCGAGAATCGACTCGAACACCTGGTCCTTGTTTTTAAAGTAGTTGTAGAGGGTGCCAGCGGCGACCCCAGCTTCGGCTGCAATGTCGGCCATTTTGGCGTCGTGAAAGCCGAGGCGACCGAACACCAGCTCGGCAGCGGTCAGGATTGCTTCGCGGTAGGCAGCCCGGGTTTCGCTCCGAACCGTCTCGCGCACACTCGCGCGCCTCTCTCTCGCCGTTCTCGTCGCCATTCGAACACCGTTCTTCAGTGCCCATTCATTTACGTGAATCTCGATTCATGTCAAATGGTTTTGTGGTCATATTTTATAAATATAATAAAAACAAAGTATTATGTGATGCGCGAAAATCGGGCGGCCGTTTGGCCGGACGCCGTTTAGATTTTGGTTCACCCAATGAACTTTTGTTCATCACCGTGATCGCGCGTGGTTTTTCTCGGGTTGGCAGGTTTGTTGCGATTGTTTTTGAGCAAAGTTCTCAATTTAGCGCGAAAGTGCGAAAATGTCTCGGTCACATGGCCAGGTTCACAGGGTTCATTTTCCTCACCGCTTCGCTGTTGGTCGGTGCCTGCAGCGAGCACGACTACATCTACGGACAAATCACGCAGCATAACGGCAAGTACACCGGAATCGCGTCGACCGGTGAAGATTTGAGTTCGAGTTCCGAGTGGACCGAAACGACCGGTACGACCGCCGATGATGTCGAGGTGACGTATGGGACAGGTTATCCCGACAGCACAGATGCTGCGGATCCATTCGAGCTTGTTGTTTCGGCCAGCAGCGAAACACTCGAGCACGCCGGCTCGATCGTGTTGACGCTCGAGGTCACCGGACAACCGACGTCCCTCGACCTGTTTGTCCGCGGCGATGTCACCACCAAGATCGAGTGGCCGTTGGGACAGGAGTCGCTTGAGTACATCGTCGACAACCCGCAGGCAAACGGCACGCTCTTGTTCCGGGTGATCGGGCAAGATGGCCACAGTCCGCCGGCGAGCGATACGACTGAGGTCGAGGTTGCATTGCCGGAGTCGGGATCGGTGGTGGGGCGAGCTGTCGGTGCGGCGGAGACATCGGGCCGCGCGCTCGTCGTTCAAAAACAGATGGGGATCGACGGGGACCGAGTGTTCGCGATCGGTAACCATGAAGATGAGGTTGCGATCGGCGAGCTTGTCTCACCTGGGGAGTTGTTGCCGATGGTCGTCGACAGTGGCGAACACAAACCGCTGTGGGTCGAGGCCGCAGCGGCACTCGCAGACGGAAGTCTCGCGGTGGTCGGCAACGTCGAGGAGCATGCCGAGGTTCGCCGCTACAAGCAGGTTGCGGGCACGTGGGTGCTGTGGTGGGACCTGAGGCTCGAGCATACCGAGGTCCACGATGTCGAGGTCGGCCCATCGGATCAGATTTATGTTGCAGGTGCACGGATTTATTCAGATCACACCGATGCGGCCGCGTGGGTTCTGACCGAGTCGGGTGGCACGGTTTTGCACGATACCTACGAGGCGAAGGACTCCGACTCAAAACCACTCAGTTCGGCTTTGTTCGCCGTGGCCGTCGATCAGGAGCGGGCGTTGTGGGCGGGTGAGTCTCAAGTTCATTTGAGTGGAATAGATCGACCATTTCGCGGAGGGCTGTTTGAGTTCGAGGACTCCGGCCTCACCCTCGTGGACTTGCAAGGTTTCTCCAGCCCGAAGGAGCACTCCGGGTGGCGTGCTGTGGCATTCGCCGAGCCCAGCGGGCTTGTGGCACTTGGTTGGTACCGCTACGAACCCAATGGCCCGAAGCGGGAGTTGTCGCGGGCAGCATTCACCTCGAGCCTGTTCCAGGGTCCTTTTGTCACCAAGAAAAATCATGCCGGCAACGCGATCGCCTGGCACCCGGGCAGTTATGCGGTCATCGCCGGCCAGGGGTCGGTTTATCCTGACTTTAATGCGGATCCATGGGCTGGTTATTTGGATATTCGGCCCGGGGCGATTCAAGACATTGCGATCGACCGCCACGGATACACATACTTCGTCGGACGCATCCACATCGACGGGACCGTTCACAGTGTGGTGTGGACCGCCAATCCGTAGATTCAGGTCGGAGGTTGTTCGCCACACAGGGCGAGGGCGAGTTCCATACCCTGTTTTAAAAACGGGAAATAGTCGTCTGCACAATAGCTGCCGTGGATCGCGTGTTTGATGTCGAAGTGGAGAAAACGCTCCACATCCGAAGCGTACTCGTACCACCCTTCTTTTTCACAAACGGTCGGTTCGGGCAGCGTCGAATCGGTGACGATCCCGACGACAGCCACCTTGTCCTCATCCCCGCCTTTGGCCCCGTAGAGACTCGCCGCCCAGTCCTTGGGCCCCGTCGGGTTGGCGTCGGTGCCGATGTAATGCGAGTGCCAGATGACCAGCAACAAGGCGTCGTCGCGCAAGAACCCATAGTTGCAGCCCGAGGGCACCTTGGCCATGGTCGGCGAGATCGACTCGACCATGGCCTCTTCCAAGTGCACCCCCACGCCATCGGTCCAGCCGACGTTGGTGATGCACTCGAGGGCTGCGAGCAAATCAGGCTGTTCGCTCGATTGGATGTAGCGTTGTTCGCCTGCGAGTTCGCAGCGTTTGTTGGTCGACGACAGGCCGGCCGGGAACGTCAATCCGGCACCCTTGGTGGCATCGCATTCACTCAGCGAACCGTCGGTATACGCCGCGCACGGATAGCCGCCGGGGATCAGGGGAGCGCAGCTCTCCCCGTTGTTGTTGGCACAGTTTTCGACGCAGGCCAACGTGCCCCAGTGGGGGAACTGGGTGACGACCATCCAGTGGGTGTCGAAGTTGGCAAACCACTCGACAAACTGGGGGCGCGCCTGCTCGAACGCCGAAAGCATGCGCTGCCATGTATCTTCACTGTCCACGCCAACGTCGATCGCAAACAAGATATCGATCTTCCCGTTGCAGTCCGGACCGTCGTCGCCGAAGTCAGGCAGCACCAGCGTATCCGAAGGGTGGCTATTGCTTGTGCTCGGATCTTCGGTCGTCCCCGTATCGTCGGATGTCGTGGTCGTGGCGACGCCGGTCGAGGTCACCAGTGTCGGCTCGGGGATTTCCTCGGTCGTCGGCGTAAACGTGGTCGTGGTGGTTGTGGAATTTGTATCCGCAACGGCACATGCAGTGACTGCGAGTACGAACAAGGTCCAGCCGATGTTGTGCCTTCCCACTTCGGGGAGGTTGCCACTGAATTTGCGCATGCACAATCCCCGCCCAACCCGTGGCGAGAACCCGGCCTACCCGTCGTAGGAATCGTCCTGTTCGATTCGCCCGAGCACCCAGTCGAACTCTCCCGATGTCAGGTGGGCGCCGCAGTACTCGCACGAACCGGCCATGCCGATGTTGAGGGGGGCGCCGCAGTTGGGACAGTTGTGATCGGTCCGCGGCGCGCCGCGGGTATTTGCCTTGCGGATCAGGGTCCAGTACTCGGTGTATTTGCGGTCGCGCTTGCGGTTGCCCGAAACGATTTTGTTGTCCGACTGCCGCACGGTGTAGTCGCGGCCGGTCCCGTACACCCGCAGGGTGACCGCGTCGAAGTGTTTGTCGCGCACCGTCTTGACGATTTCACTGCGCGTGATCTGCATACCCTCTAGGACATTGCGCAGGCCTTGGTTGCGGTAGGCGTCGATCCAGTACTGGAGATAGTTGTATAAACCATCCGACACGAACGGACGCACGCTCGAGAGGTCGAGGGCGGTCCAAGCCGCGTTGAGCTCGGTGTAGATCATCTGCAACCTGGCCTTGAGACTCTCCTGCGTCACCGCCGGGTCGTCCTTGGTCAGCTTGCCAAACCGCATCTCGTACATCGGCTGGAACACCGTGGCTTTGTTGTTGCCAAACTCGGCCACGGTTTGGGTCAGCACTGGCGGCCGTTGTTGTTGTTCGTGGAGGCGAACTGCACTCACGCTCCAGTCGAACGTGCCGCCCTCGACCGCCTGGTGGCAGTGGGTACATCGGTTTTGATCCGAGGCGACATAGGGCGCACCGCAGCTGGGGCAGTGGAGGCTTTGCGCACCGTCGTCGGGTAGTTTGGTCAACACCGTGGCGTCGCGCACCAGCGTCCAGGTTTCGCGCAGGTAGTAGGTATGGAGGTCGTGCGGAGGACCGGCGGTGAGGTTGGACTCAAACTTGACGGTCACCCGCACGCTGTTTGGTTGACCTTGGCGATTTTCCCGGAGGTCGGGAACCTTGACCGAGGTGACATTCATCGACCCGATCACGACGTTGCTCACCGGCACCCCGGCGGGTGTCCGTTGAAGCAGCTGCGAGCGTGCCCGCGGACTGAGGTAGGGCGCGAGCTTTGCCATTGCCTCGGGACCCTGCCGGGCCTGGTGAGCAGCTGCGTACAGGCGGTAGAGAAAGTCCTCAAACAGAACCTGGGAAAACTCGGGGTCGACCTGGCGTACCGCTTGGATGTTGGCGGCACGCCGCACTGGCCCCGCGTCGAACACGTTGTTGGGATCGACCTCGCTCGCGCTGTCCCACGCCTGTTTATCGGTCTTCATTTTTGTGAAGTACACGTAGAACACGACGCAGACGGTCAGCGGGATGCCGATCACCGGGTGTTCGATGCACAACCAAATTAAAAACACGATCGCGTCGCCATCGCCTCCGCCGCCCCCGCTGCTGCTGAACGAACTACCGCCGCCGCTAAACGAACTACCACCGCCGCCCGAATAGGATTGGCCGCCGCCCGGGCGCGCCTCGGCCAGTGCTTCGGGACACACTGCGAGTGCGGCCGCGAGGCACACAAACGCGGCAACACGCGGGTGGAGGAGGAGCGCCTGAGCCAAAAGCCCGCGCAGTCCCGAGAAGCGATCGACCGTCATCCGCCCCGCCCCTCGTCGATGTCGTCGGGAAGTTCGTTGATGTCATCTTCGTCGCGCGGGAGTTTTTCGCCCAGCAGCGGGCCCAGGGTTTCGAGTGTAGATGCAATTTTTTTCGCATCTGCCCCGCGGTTCATCTCGTTGTGGAGTGTTCGCAGCCCGGCTTTCCACGCCGGGTGGTCGACCATCGCCCGACTCACCGCAGCATCGCAGATGATAGCGAGCTCGCGCTCGACGATCGAGATGTAGACCAAGACCCCAGTGCGGGCCCGCGTCAGTCGGATCCCCTTGGTATAAAAGGCAGCCTTGGCCGCCTCGTATACGCGTTTGCGGCGAAAGCTCGCGGGCGTTAGCAGGCGCTGGAGCGGTGCGAGATTGTGGCACACAAGTCCGACAAAAATCGCGGCAAAGGCCGGGTCGAGCAAAAACCAGTGCAGGTCAAATGCAGCCTCGGCGTAGAGCAGGACCGCCAAAATGGCGAACGCAGCAAACATTGCCGCGAGCAGGGCAGTATGGAGATAGCTCCCCGACCGCACCCGCACCGAAACCACGACCTCGGCACTGCTGACTCCTTCGATCGACTTGATCGCGGACGTGAGGGCTTTTTTGCCGTCGTCGTCGAGGAACTTCGCCACGTGCGTGGATGATAAACGAAACCCTCGCGCGATGGTCGACCGTCCAGGCTAGGAGCGATTGTCGGGAGCGCGGTATCGCGTTGAGCTCAACCAGCCGCGCGCGTAAAAAAACATGTATCGGCAAAAGTGCTTGGGTTTGTCAATCTCGACCGCCACGCGTGCGGCGATCTCGAGCGGGGCCGCGAGGCGACGCGGAGAAACGCTCAACCACGCGGGCACTCTTGTTTGGCTGGGCCACCGGAAGGTGACAGAGCAGGGGAAGACCGGCTACCGTCGCCCGAGCATGGCTGCGCCCGAGCCCCTGCATGTACGCGACGCTCTCGACAAATTGGTCAACCAGTTTGCCGACCCGCTGTCGTTTTTGCGGGAGCTCATTCAAAACGCCCTCGATGCCGGCAGTCGCGAGGTCGATGTCTGGGTCGACTTTGAGGCCACCGAGGGAAGCAAGGGCACGCCAAACGATCGCGGGGTGATGGTCATTCGGGTCGAGGACTGGGGTGAGGGGATGACCCGTGAGATCATCGAAAAGAAGCTCACCCGCCTGTTTTCCTCGGCCAAAGATGGCGACCGCACCAAGATCGGAAAGTTTGGCATCGGGTTTGTCTCGGTGTTTGCCCTGCAACCTGACGCGGTGGTGATCGACACCTCCCGCGAGGGGGAGCACTGGCGGATCGTGTTTGATCGCGAGCGCAACTATTCACTGCTCGAGCGCGAAGATCCGGTCGAAGGCACCAAGATCAAGGTGTTGGTCAACGCCACCCGCAAGCGTGCCGACGACATCCGCACCCGCGCCCGCGATGTCGTTCGCTACTGGTGTAAGCACGTCCGCGGCGAGGTCGGATTTCAAGGTGAAGTCGTCAGCGAGGCATTTTCGCTGACCGAGCCGTGTGTGGCGCAGCGGCCAGGTGAGGAGACGGCGATCGTCGTCGGCCACCCGCGCGACGAGGGGCGGGGGATCCAGGGGTTTTACAACCGCGGACTCACACTCATCGAACACCGCGACGCCATCATCCCCGGGCTGGCGTTTAAGGTCTCGTCGGTGCGTTTGGAGCACACGCTCACCCGCGATAACGTCATCGAAGATTCCGGCTATCGGGCGTGTCTCAAACAGGTGCACCAGTTGGTCGCCGGACCGTTGTGTGAGCAAGTATTTTCCATGTTGGAGGCGCATGTCACCCTCGGCAAACACCCCGAGTTGCGCGCGTATCTCTACCGGGCAGCTGCCTGGCACATCGGCAACGGCCATCGCTTGCCGGACACGGTCCGGTCACGAACAGTGTATATGCAGCCATCTGGGGCCGAGGTAACCCTCGACCAGTTGCAGGCCGCCGGCAAAAAGAAGCGGTTATTGTTCGCCGGGCGTCAAAGCCCGGTGACCGATGCGGTCGAGGCCTCCGGAGAAGTCGTGCTCGCCCTGCCCCCACCGACCAAGGTCGTGGAGGGCTGTCCGGTTGAACCCGACGACGCCGAGGCCATGGTGCTGCTGACGGCCCTGGGAGTGACGGGGCTCGCCGGTACGTTGCGCTGGATTCCCCACGAGGTGTGCCAACCCCAGCCGCCCGACGACAACAGCGAGGTCCGTGATTTCAATCCGCTGATGCGCGGCGTCGGCGAGTTGATCCGCGAGCACGGCGGCAAGCTCTCGGGTGTTGCGCTCGCCCACTTCGACTATCCCGAGTCTGGGATCTCGACGATGGTCGCGATCACCCAACAGACCCTCGGCGATGTCAGTCCGATGAGCGAGGTTAAAACCCTGGGGATGTCACTGTTTTCCCGCCGCCGGATGTTGGTCCTCAACGCCGACCACCCGGCGGTGATCCGGTGTATGGAGCTGGCCCAGCACGAGCCCGAGTTTGCGAGTTATGTGCTGGTCAAACTATTTTTTCTCGGCGATAGGCTCGATCCCAAAGTCGATGCCACCCTGGCCAAACACGTGATGGAGAGCCGGTGTCAGAGGTCGACCTAGTCAACCAACTCGTGTCGGAAATGCGGGATGAGGCAGCCCTGCGCGCGCGCGGTGGGTTTACGATCGACAGTGAAAAGGCGCGTGACAAGATGCGTCAATTTCAGCTGGCGGTGCCCCAGGAGTATGTCCTGTTGCTGGTCCAGGCCGCCGTGCTCAAAGGCGCGACGACCATCGCATTCGACATCGACGCCGACGATGTGCGGATGAACTTCGAGGGCGAGCCGTTTACGCGAGAGGACTTGGAGAACATCTACGGGGCGATGTTTGTCGATCGCACCGACCGCCAGATCCACGCCCGCCAGGAGTTGGCGATGGCCCTCAACGCGGCGATGGCCCTCAACCCGCGGTACATTCGGCTGCTCAGCGGCGATGACAAAACCCGGATTTATTTGCAGATGCAACCGGGTCAAAACGATGTGTTGCGGGAGGTCGATCCGACCGTTCCCGGCACGTGGATCCACATCAAACAGCGGTTTCGTCCCGGGTTGATGATGGCGTTTGTCCGCAACCTCCGGGGGACGATCGCCGAAGAAGTGCACCTGATCGAGCGCTGTCGTCACAGCAGCGTGACGATTACCCTCGACGGGAAACAGATTTCCCACGGGACCGAGCCGGAGGGGATTGTCGCCTCCGTCCGCGTGCAGGCCGAAGGCGTCGAGGGAACGGCGGGGTTTGAGCCTCCGACCCGCGACGACGACGACAAGCCTCCGCCCGCGGTCGTCGAGGTCCTGAGCAACGGGGTGTCGCTGGCCCGCCACGACCACAACGACCTCCCGCGCTACTTTCACGCCCTAGTCGATGGTTCCCACCTGCTCAAGGATGTGTCGCAACGCGATGTTGTGCGCAACGACGCCTACGGGCAGATGATGGCGGCGGTCAAACAGGCCGCCGAGGCAGCGTTTGTCAAGCTGCTGTCCTCGTGTGAGGGCGAGCTTCCACAGTGGGTTCGGGGCCTCGTTTTAACTTGTCTGAAGGAGCAGGCTGTCGATTTGCCGAAGCGCGAGCAACCGGTCCCGGCCGGTTCTCCGCTCGCCGCAGCCCTTTCCATCCCGGTCTGGCCACTGATCGGTGGTCAGGCGATTTCGACGGCAAAACTCCTCGCAGGGGGCGACGTCCATTACAGCGAACGCGACTTCGACGGCTACCTCCCCGAGGAACTGCCGCAGGTTGTATTGCTCGACGAGGACGATACGACAGGCCCGCGATTCCTCGAAGTATTCGGTGCATCTGCAAAGTCTGTGACGCGTCGCATCGAGCGTGCCCATCGCCATGAGCTCAACCGCCGCAAGTGGCGAGAGCGCGTTCATCCACCGCATTTGGGCGAGGGCATCTTTTTGGCGACGGCTGTGATTGTCGACGACGGCGTGGGTGGACAGATCGGTCTGCGCGAGATGACCACCGACTTGGCCGAGCTGCGGATGATCAAAGATGGCTGTGTGCTGTTTGAGGTGTATCCCCGAGGTCCGGTCGCCGGACTATTGGGGGTGGTGGTCGCCGACTTTGAGCCCACGAGCTCCTACGATAACGCCCGTCACAACCGCAACTACGCCCGTGCACTGTTTGCGTTTTTGTGTGCTGTGGAGCGTCTGATGGCGACCGCAGCTTCGTCCGAGCTTGCGGCCTCGGGAAAATCCGCATCCCTACGACGCACGATCCTCGATTACATCGCCGCGGTGAGCGAGCCGGAGTACGCCCTTGATGTCCTCGAGGAGTTCGGGTTTTCCCGCACCCACGCCAAGCGCCAGCTCAGCGGCTACGACCTCAATGCATGTACACCAACATGGGCGCTGGACAAGCCCGAGGCCCATCCCTTGACCCGGGTACCGTTGTTTCGCACCCAAGCGGGCCACAATGTGTCGCTGCAGCATCTACACACACTCGCGCAGGAGGGACCGCGGATCCCGTGGTTGCCGGCGGTTGCCGATCGCTCGGGGCTCAAGGACGTGTCGGATCTGCCTCCGGAGCTGCTGTTGCTCGATCCGGTCGAGCGCACGGTGTTGATGCATCTCATCGGACACAAGCACCTGTTGGACTTCACCCCGGTGTTGCGGACGTTGCAGTATCAAGCGAGGTTCTTGCGCAAACCGAGGTTGCCAATGACCCTGCGCCACGATACCCAGCTGAGTGTTGAGTTCGGCTCGGGTACCCGCAAGGGGGTGGTCGGGATCCGCAGCACCGATGTCAATCTCTCGGATAGCATCTTTCGCGCTGAGGTTGCGGTCCGCAAGTTCCACCGCGGACTCGGCGAGTTGAGTCCGAAGGTGTTGGTCCCCGGCATCATCGCCGTGGTCAACGACGACGAGGTCGCGACCAATGAGGATTGGAGCAACCTCGGCGAAAAACAACCTGGCTGTTTACAGGACGTATTGGACGCACTGCCGAAGCTGGTCAAGGCGGCCCTCGAGCAGCGATTTCACAGGCGTGATTTGCATGCCTTTTTGTTTGTCGCGACCACCTCGTTGCTGCCCAAGGAGTTGTTTGACACGTTTGTTGAGCTACACGGGCGCGCGCAACTCGACGAGTACTGCGAGATCGTCCGTCTGTCCCAAACCTACAGTCTTTCGCAGGTCAACAAGGCCATCGGCTATGTGCAAAAGCGGGGCAAGGACGTCACCGGAAAGGCGGTGTCCGACGAGTTGCAGTCGCGCAAGACCCGTCCGCGCGGTGGTGGTCCACTCGACGTGTTGCGCATCGACTTGCTGATACATCTGTCGAAGTTGTTGCAGCTGCCACTGTTGCTGACGACCGCCGGCAAGGGTCTCAGCCTCCACGATGTGTTCGCCTACTACCGCACGGAGGGCAAGCTCTACTTCGTCCGTCGCGAGTTGCCAGGAGCTGTCGAGTACGACGGTGACGAGCGTTTGGTCCTCAACCTCACATCCCATCAACGCCGGCGGTTTCAGGCACTTTGCGGGCCGATCAAAATGATCAACTCGCTCGACTTTATCGAGGCCTGGCACCGCAAACGCCGGTTTGATCGCAAGAGTGAAGTCTCGTCATTGACGGTGTCGCAACGCGACGCGGTCGTGATGGTCGACATCCAACAGGGGGGATTTACCGGACAGCTCGGGTTGCGGCGGTGGAACTTTCGCGAACCCGAGAGTTCGCGGGTGAAGCTCTGTCGTACCCGGCGAGAAGTTTGCAGCCTTTCGGTACCCCTCGATCTGGCGATCGTCGGAATTTTAAATCACGACGACTTACAGACCAATGACACGTTTTCGGAGGTGACGGGCAGGCAGGAGGACGCGATCCGAAAACTGTGTAAGGACAAACTCGATGAGTTGGTACTTGCTCTCGCCAGCAGTTGGGCAGCTGTGTCGGTGGCCGGGGATATGCAAGCGACCGAGCTTGTCTACTATATTTTGGCCGTGCGTGCGCGCAGGGTCAACGGCGACCGCCGGCGATTGATGCGGGGTTCGACCCGCAAGCTCGCCGAGTTACCTGTCTTTCACGACCTGTCAGGAGTGCAATACCAGTTGCTTGACTTGGTCGATCACTACAACAAGCACGGGTCCATTCGCTATGTCTCCACGGGCTGGCGCGAGCAGATTCCCGACGAGCTTGTAATCGCCGCGGAGGGTCCGGTACACGCGGCCCTCGACCAGTTGTTTACCCGACTTGACGATTACGAAGTGGTCTACCGCGCCGAGCAGGAGGTCCGTCTCAAACGCGAACGTTCGCCCAAAATGTTGCGCGAGCCGCCGAGCAAGTCGGTGGCGAGTGTTCGGATCAAAGAAAAGGGACTCGACGGATGGATCTGGTTACCGGCCATGGTCATTGGTGATGCATCGATCAGCTTTGGCGACCACGAGCGCGTGGTTGAAGAGCGGCAGGATGATGGGCCCTATCCGTGTCGCGGGGCGATCGTCGTTGACGCTTCGCGGATCCGCGGAGCCTGGGAGCATGTCCAACTCGCACGCAAACAGGAGGGGGCGGTTCGCAAGGCGATCGGTCGCCTGTACCGCGAGGTCATGGCCGGCTACGACCGTGCCCACAAGGCCACGGGGAAGGGCACGTTGGAGGCGAGGATTCAAGAAGCCTTCGGCATGCATGTATCTGCACCTGTCATCCAGGGGTATCTGCGAAAGGCCCTGCTCAACCAGTATCTGTCGGGGGCCGACCCCACGCGTTCGCGCGAGCGAACCCTGTACCGCCGCCTGCGCGAGGCCCCGTTGTTGTCGCTGCGAAACGGTCGCATGATTTCGCTGGAGGTCGCACTCGAAGAACGGCCCTCCGATCTTAGCCATCTTGACCTGTGGCCGCCGACGGCGATTCGCGAGGAAATCGAGATGCGGCCTGAGCCTGAGCCTGAGCCTGAGCCTGAGCCTGAGCCTGCGCCCGCGCCGGAGCCTGCGCCCGCACCTGAACCCAAGCAGGAACCGCGCAAACGCAAACGCAAGCGTAAGCCCAAGCCCAAGCCCAAGCAAAAACCGCAGCCCAAGCCCGAGCCTCCTCCCCCGCCTCCCGAACCGGAGCAGTTGTTGCTCGAGGCCGTGCGCAACGAGTTACGGGTGTTGCGGCGACAAAACCACAGTCTGTTGACCAACCACCAGCTCGAACGCCTCGACTACGGATGCACGACCGAAGAGGTGATGGTCTACGAAGATGCCGGTCAGGTGACGATCAACACCCTGCACCCGGTGGTCTCAGCAGCGGTTAAAAACCGTTCTGCCGATCCACTCTTGGTCAGCATGGTGGTTTCCGCTGTATATACACTTCTCAATCTCATCCACACCGAGATTGAAGACAGCGATGAGCTCGCCTTCCACGAGCTGCATGCGGCACACCTGCTGTCGACATTTGGGTAGCTGGTCTCGATGAGCGAGTCGGTACTCGTTGTGCGAATGTCAGCACATCGTATCTGAGTCGACGGTCGCAGGACTTGAGTCGCGGGCCTTCGTGTCACACACTTGCCCGTGAAGATGCACCGAAACCATCCCCTCGCCACCTGTTTTTTGTTTGGGTTTCTCAGCGCCGCGACGATCGCCCCCATCGGCGATCACTATCACGTGGCCTGTGGGGTCACCGAGTATTTCACCGACTTCGGTCCGATTTGGTTTGGCAACAGCCCGCTGTGGTTTGTCTTGCTGGTCGCCACAACGATGGCGACGATGTCCTCGTTTCAGGGGTTGTACAATCATGCGCGCGGGCGCGTCGGCGGTACCTTTGTGTTTGCCACTCCGCTGTTGGTGCTGTTTTTGTACCTGTTGACCAGCTTCTACCCGTGGCGCGAGGGCGGGAGTCTCGAGGTGCTGCTGACCCTCGTGGCGGTCATCACCTATCGCCGACTCGATGGCACGCGGTTTGGCTGGATTGTCGGGGTGGTGCTCGCCGTCGTGGCTACGTTCACCGAGTGGGTGTTGGTCGAGGTGGGTGTCTTTCGCTACCTGCCTGAGTCCGACGAGTTGTTCGGGGTCGCCCCGTGGTTGTTGCCGCTTTATTTCACGGCCTCGGTCGTGGCGGGGGCTACCGGTCGCAAGTTCTTCCGCCCGCCGGATGCGGTGCGGTAGCGTCGACAGCGTGGGGTGCGTGCATCTGCAAAAGCTCGCGCTTCACGTTCCAGCTTGCCAGGTCGGTCACGGAACAAACGCCCCGGCCTGACAATTGTGGTATGAGGCCGGCGTGTCGCTCAACCCAGAGCAGCTCGCGGCGGTGCAGCACCGGGGGGCACCGCTTTTGGTCCTCGCCGGGGCCGGTACGGGCAAGACCCGGGTGATCACCCATCGCATCGCCTCGCTTCTCGACGACGGGATTCCGGCGTGGCGGGTACTGGCGGTCACGTTTACCAACAAAGCAGCGGGCGAGATGCGCGAGCGGATCGCCGAATTGTGTGGCGACGACCACGACATCAAAGGTTTGTGGGTCGGGACGTTTCACAAGATCTGCGCCCGGATCCTGCGGCGGTATGGCGAGCCGGTCGACCTCAGTCCCAACTTCTCGATCTACGATCCGGCCGATCAAAAGTCGCTCATGAAGGAGGTCATGCGCGAGCTTCGGGTCAGCGAAACCAACTTCCGGCCGCGGTTGTTTTTGGGGTACCTCGACAAACTCAAAAACGCTGGCAAGCCGATCACGCGGCTGTCGCTGACGCAAATCGGACTTGCCGACCCGGTGCTGACAACGGCCTCCAACGTCCTGCGGCGGTATCAATCGAGGTTGCGGGCGGCCGATGCCGTCGACTTTGGCGACCTGTTGGTGCGCGCGGTCGAGTTGCTCGAGCGGGCGGGGCCGCAGCCCGAACCCGTCGTTCAACCGCCGGCGCCCGCCAGCGAGTTTGGCCAGTTGTTTCCGTTTCAAGGCCAACCCCACGGGCGGCTTCGGTATCGCAAGTCAGGTGCCCCAAAAGACACGCAGCCCTCGGGGCAACTCACCGACGTCGATCCCGTCGTCAAGCTGCGGCGCCGGTTTTTGCAGGTCCTAGTCGACGAGTACCAGGACACCAACCCCGTGCAGGTCCGGCTCGTGCGGGCCTTGTCGGACAACGCTGAAGTCTGTGTCGTCGGCGATGACGACCAGGCGATCTACGGATGGCGCGGGGCCGATGTCACCCAGATCCTCAGCTTCCCCGAGCGCCATCCCGGCAGTCGTTTGATTCGGCTCGAGCAAAACTACCGCAGCACGTCCCATATCTTGGAATGTGCCTTTGAGATCATTCGCCGCAACCTCGGTCGTCACGGCAAGAAGTTGTGGAGCGACCTAGGCGAGGGCGAGCCGGTGCGGATCTTGAGTGTGTATGACGAGCGCGAAGAGTCGCGCTGGGTCGCCAACGATATCGTCGACTACCTGCAAAATGGCGGGGCACCCGGTGACATCGCGATTTTCTACCGCACCCATGCACAGTCGCGGGCGATCGAAGAGGCCCTCCGCCTGTCGGGCCTCCACTACAACGTATTCGGCGGGCAGCGGTTTTTCGATCGCAAGGAGATCAAAGACCTGGTCGCCTATCTACGGTTGTTGATCAACCGCCGCAGCGACGTCGACTTCCTCCGGGTCGCCAATACTCCTGCGCGCAAGATCGGCAAAACCACCCTGGCGCGCTTGAGTGAATATGCAAGTGAAAATGGACTCTCGCTGTGGGACGCCGTTCCCTCGGCCACAGCAGCCGGAATCAAGTCGGCAGCCAAGCGGCGGTTAGAGGGTTTTTGTGCGTTGATCGACGAGCTCGATGCCGGGCTTTCGGCCCACCGCGACCTCGGACGGGTCGCCGGCGAGATCCTCGAGCGCACCGGCTACCGCCACATGCTCGCGGGCGAGGGCAGCGACGAGGCCAAGACGCGACTCGAAAACCTGCAGGAGTTTGTCGGCGAGTTAGAGGCCTATTGCGAGGAAGTTCCGGGGGCCGGTTTGGCCGACTATTTGGAACAGGTCAGCCTCGCCAGCGATGCCGATGGTGTCGACCAACGCGGGTCGCTCACCATGATGACGATACACAGCGCCAAAGGTCTCGAGTTTCAGCGCGTGTATCTCACCGGGATGGAAGAAGGGGTGTTTCCCCACGCCCGCGCGCTCGATGAGGCGGAATCAAATCAAGGCGATCCAATCGAGGAGGAGCGCCGGTTGGCCTATGTGGCGGTGACCCGGGCCAAGCGTGTGTTGACGATCTCGTGGGCGCGAGCCCGGCGGCTGTACGGGTTGCAGAAAATCCGTGAACCCTCGCGCTTTCTCGGAAACTTACCCCGGGAACATGTCGAATTGATCGGGCGTCGCGGGGCGGTCAGCCAGGCGCGGCCGCCGTCGCAGATACCCACACGCGGCCCCGCCCGGCGTCAACACTGGGACAGCGATATCGAATACGACGAGCCCGCCAGCCACAGCGCGCCTGACGAGGGTGTGGCTGTCTATATCGGCATGCAGGTGCGACACAAAAAGTTCGGGGTCGGCGAGGTCGTGGGGTGGAACGGAGGCGGGCAAAACCTCAAGCTCGTCCTCAACTTCCCCGGCCACGGGGCCAAGACGATCATCGCCCGATTTTGTGAGCCGGTGTGATGATCGATGCAGGTGCATTGATTCGTTGAAGGTCGAGCGGACCTACCTATCGCATGTGCGATGGAGCGGCACGAATCCAGCAGCGCTCGTGAACTCTACTGGGTTCGGGGTTGGTCCGCTCACCAATCGCGAAGCGTCGTGTTCCGTATGGGATGGGACGTCGCTACTGGCAGACCGCACCGGCGCCGTCGGAAATCATCACGCAGCGTTTTCCGCTCGGGCATGTGCCTTTTTTGCGGAGGTCACAGCGGATACCACAGGTTCGCAACTTGGGTCCTTTGGGCCCGGCGATTCCGTAGTATTCGATGCACTCTTCCCCGGTGCCACAGGTTTTGTTGCCACAGCGAACGCCGGACTTGGCAGGGGTCGTGGTTTTTTCTTGGGTGACCGGTTTGCCCGGACGCGGTGCCGTGCCGCCTTCGGTGTACCAGACGCAGGTGTTGGACACACAGCCACAGCGGGCACCCGTCGGCAGGCCCTCCACCACTTCGCAGGTTGTGTTGACACCTGGTTCGGCCGAGCAGACCTCGCTCGAGCATCCACCCTTCACACACGCCGAATCGGATGTGCATGCATTATTAAAATCCGTGCCTTCGAACCGCGCGTACTTCGGATGGTTGGTCGCTATCGCGGGGGTACGCCCACCACTCGGCTGGACCACGGGGGCCTTGTCGGGGTTTTGTGGTGCGGGTGGGGGATGGGTGTCGACCGGCGGCGGGGGCTGCTCGGCGGGTTGGGTCGGGTTGGCCGGCGGTGGGGTTGCTTCGGGAGTCGTCGGTGTATTTGCAACTTCAGGACCTGCCGGGGTGGCTGCATCGGGAGATGCCGGGGGGCTGTCACAGGCCACGGTCAACAGCAGGACACAGGTCCAGGGGGCGCGATTGGTTGCCATGGGCGGTACTGTAGCAGCCGTGCGTAGGTCCGTCGTGGGGACGGTTGACCTCACCCCGTGCGGATTCGTCGTGCGTGGTCCATGCCTGCCACCATCGTCCACGTGCATGTTGATACAACGAATGCTTCACTGGTCCGGATGCCCCTCGATGGCGATTGCAGGCCCGGGGGTGGACGACAACTGCGACCTCCGGTACACGCGAGGACCTAGACGTGGCGCTTGTCGTCGTCGCGTTGGATCATCCCGCGGACCATGCGGACGTCGTCGTCGTCGTCGTCGTCGAGCAGGGCCATCAACTGGTCCGACCAGGTTTTTTCCTGCAATCGCGAGAGCGCTCCCGTGACCTTGTTGTGTTGTTTTTGGGTGCGTCGGTTTTTGGCCACGAAGTACATCGTCGATGCTGCTAGGGCCACCACGAGGGTGATGAGGAGCCACAGCAAGAAGCCGTCGCGCTGATCTTCATAGCGCCGCCACAACAGCTGGTCGACGTCGCGGATCGTCGTGCGTACAGGTTCTTCACTCAACGCATCGTGCATCCCCAACACCGCCGACCGCGTGGCCTCTCGCGTCACCTGGCCGACTAGCTGTTTGACGTGATCATCGCCGACCGAACCCACCGCCGGGCCGAGTTCGTCGCGTATGGCACTGGCGAGGGCGGGTGCGAGGTCGTCGCGGATCGCCCGGGACAGCGCCGGGATCAGTTGCTCCTCGACCACGGTCGACACCGCCGGACCGAGGTCGTGCTTCAAGGTCCGGGCGGTCGCAGGGCCGACGTCGTGCTCGATGCCCGAGGCGAGCGTCTTGGTGACGGCGGCGACCGTCGAGCGGGTCACGTGGGAGACAAATGCCGACGCCTGTTTTTGGTTCATCTCCGAACCCAGGACGGTTTGCAGACTCTCATTGACGGCCGCGGTCAGCCGCGGGGCGAGGTCTTCGGGGACTTCTTCGGCGAGGGCGTGGGAGATCGAGCGGACGATTTGCCGCGAGAACTCATCACTCACGGCGAGTAGACGGCGTTTGGTTTCCTCGTCGCTCAGCTCCTCAGCGGTGCTTTTGAGGATCGCCCGGGTCAGGCGTTTGGCCGCCTCCTCGACCTCCTCGAGGGCGATGAGTTGGGCCAGTTGTTCACGGTTTTCCGGCTTGTTCAGAGTTTCGAGTGCGACCTCGATGCTCGCGGGAACAGCTTTGCGGGCGAGGCGTTCGGCACAGCCACCCGACAGTGCGGCCGCGATGACGGCGACACTCAACACGTTACCGGCTCGGCGAACACTCCAAAACGACGAGCATGCGAAACTGCGAGCGCTCACCCGCGCGCCACGGCGTGTTGCGGCCACGCACAGACTTTACCAGGCTCCACGCGAATGTCTCACCAAGAATTACCGTGCGGGAGCGGCCCCGCAACCGGTGGCATGGAGCGCACTAAATTTACCGGCTGAGGTGGACATGCCGTGTTGGACGGTAGGCATATCGGTCTCCCGAAGAGGTCGATTACCAATGTAGTTGCAAATATGATCGCGGCCAGATCCCAGTCGGCCGTGCACCGTCATCCCAGTTGGGGCTACTACCACTCACACACAGTGTTGCCGTGCTCGCACTCTTGCCCGTTGGCGCAATCGGCATCCCGGTCGCAGACAAAAAAGCAGGTGCTGTGCTCGCACAACATGTCGATCGGGCAGTCGCGGTCGCCGTCGCACGGGAGTGTACACATCCCGCCATCGCAGTTGCCGCTGTCGCAGCAAAAGGCCGAGGCGCAGTCGCGGTCGTCGTTGCAGTAGGCCCCGATGTCCCCCGCTCCACAGCGCGGGTCGAGACGGCACGGGTTGTCGGCGTAGCCCCCCGGACCTGGCACCCCGGGTCCACAGGCTCCGGCGACGACACCGACGAGCAGGGAGAAGGCAAACAGGCGGTACAGGGAACGAGTCGACTTGTGTGGCATAGGTGTACCCGTGGGACCGGCAGTGGAGAGCGCGTTCCAACCGTCGGCGCGGGCAGGATAACATTTCGCAATCGATCGGGGATGAGCGACCTTCCGAGCATCGACGAAAACCGTGACGAGCATTACACAATCGCCCGTTTGGGTGCTCGGGTGGACCTGGAGTCCGTGCTCGTTCGGACATTCGTAGCTTTGTTTGGCGTCGACGGATGGCTTTTTCTCGGTCGAGCTCGGATGGCACGCTGGCCGCAAGCGCTCGGGCTCACCAGCGTAGCCTTGATGACGCAACTCGGGCTGGAGGTTGTCTATGAATCAGGGTGTTAGAGAATGTCTTAATGGTCATGTGTGCGTCGTCGGCCACGGAGACTCGGCGGGGATTGGTTGCAGGTTCAACTTCGTGTGACTCGGACAACGATGCCCATACAATGACTTGGCGAAGCATGCCGAATCTGCAGGCGAGAAAACCCGGTCACGGGCTGGTAGACAACGCAAAAGCGCCTCCGATTGGAGGCGCTTGGAGCGACACCGTGGGGTGCATCAGTTGGGGGCGACGATGATCAGGTCGATCTCAGCCCCGAATGCCACCTTGGAGCCGGCCTCGGGCTCTTGGCGCAGGACGAAGTTCTCACCGTGTTCTTCGTGTTCGACTCGCCGGAGTTTGCCAACGGCGAGGCCCGCACCTTTGAGCGTCGTCTTCGCCCGCGCGAGGTAGCGTCCGGTCACTTTGGGAACCTCGATCATGGGCAGGCTCGCGATCTCGAGGACCACCGGTTTGTCGGTGCTGGTCTTGTCACCGCCCTTGGGCTTTTGTCCGAGGACCGTACCCTTGGTTTTTGACGACTCTTTTTCGACGGTCTCGACGGTAAATCCCGCATCCTCGAGGGTTTTTTTGGCCTCTTCGAGTTGTTTGCCGAGGACGGTTGGGACCTTTTTGCTATTGGCTGCCGCGGCAACGATCACCCGGATCTCCGCGTTTTGCATGGGTGAACCGGCCGCCGGAACTTGCTCGACGATCTGACCTGCCGGGGCTCCTTCGACGGGTTTTTTGCCATCTTCAATGACGACAATCCCCTGACTGTGGGCGAGCTCGCGGGCCTTGTTGACCTGCAGGGTCAAGTAGTTGGGAGCGATCGAGGGTTTTTTGGCGTCGACCTGGGGTGGTTGGACGACGGGAGGAGTGGCCACCGGTGTGGGTGTGACGGTGCCAACGGGGGCCGTCACCGGTACTTGTGGCTGCGGTTGCGGCTGGGCGGGAACCATGCCGCGCATCTTCATGATCTCGGGGCCCAGTATCAGCTGGACAATCACCGCGGTGATCAGGGCGATGAGGAACATCTTGAGGGTGTCGTTCATGATCGACCGTACCTTGCGCGCTCGGCTGTTTGCCGTCGCGGCGGTCAGCATACCCCTTCACTGGGCGATCTCACCAGTTTTTCGGCCCGGGCTTGCGGCTCGCAGTCGCTTGTCCGACCGATTTTGCGTCTGCGACCGCCAAAGATACGCATCCCTAGATCGTGCCAGGTGCACGCATGCATGGATCGTGCTCCCCGTTCCGCGACGGATCGCAAGTGCGCCTGGTAAGAATGCTGACGACTGCGTTGGGTCGTGTCGGCGGATGAGTCGTGCTTCGCGCGATTGTCGCGTGAGGCATTGCTTGACGTCGGTACGGCACAGGCCGCAACCTGAAATTGCCTCATGGATACCCATACGGAGCCAGACGTGTCCAAAAGTCCGGTGCTTTCGCTGACCGCGGCGGAGATAGCGTTGGTCGCAGAGATACGCGCGCACTTGGAATCGGGCATCGGTGAAATATCCCAGCGGATCGCCTCGGCGGTCCGCGACCTCCCAGAGGTTGGTGCCGTGTTTTCGGGGGCGGCTGCGGACTCCCGCGGCGAGGGTCTGCGAACCTGGTTGAGCGAGTTACTAGGCGGCACCTACGACGCTGCGTATCGCTCGAGGAGGGCGCGACAGGTCCGGCGGTTGGTCCGGCTCGGTGTGGAGCAGGCGAGTGTGTTTGCGGCGATGAGCCAGATCCGCGAACAGCTCCACCACGGGCTTACAGCCTCGAGATTTCGCCCTGGCAAAGGAGGGCCCGGCCACACCGTGCTCGATCGCCTGTGCGACATCGAGTTGTCGATCATGCTCGAGACCTACCGCGAGGCCTATGTCCGCAAGGTTCGCGACGCCGAGCGGCTCGCTACCATCGGCCAGGTCGCAGCTTCGATCGGTCATGATTTGCGCAACCCCTTGGCGGTGATGCAGACCTCGTTGCAGTTGCTCGAGCGACGGATCGAGAGCACGCCCCGGGCGCGTCGTCACGTCACACGGATCTCCAATCAGATCTCGCTGTGCACCATGATCATTTCGGACCTGTTGGAGCTCGCCCGCGATCGACCGCCCGAGTTGCGGCTCACCAGAATGGAGGAGCTGGTCAGCGAGGCTGCAGGTGCCGTTCCGCGGACCGAGCGTGTACGGCTCTATCTCCAGCTTCCCGGCGATATACCCGAGATGGCCGTCGACTCCGGGCAGGTGCGTCAGTTGGTCGTCAACCTTGTGCTCAACGCGGTGCAGGCCGTTGGTCCCGAAGGCCAGGTGCATGTCCGTGTATGGACAACTGATTCGACGATCCGCATCGAAGTGGAGGACGACGGCCCGGGGCTTCCCGAAGAAGTCGTACAGCGGCTGTTCGAGCCGATGTTTACCACCCGTTCGGGCGGTACGGGTCTCGGGTTGGTCGTGTGTCGCCGGGTGGTTGAAAACCACGCCGGCAGGATCCGCGCCAGCAATCGGACGTCCGGTGGTGCGAAGTTTGTCGTCGAGATCCCGTTGGATGTCCAGGCTGCCCTCGAGGCCAGGCGCGAGGAGGATGCGCCATGAACAACCGTGTTCTCATTGTCGATGACAACCACGAGTTAGCTGAGAACATCGCTGAGCTGCTCGCCGACGAGGGCTACGAGACCTCGGTCGCCTTCAGCAGCGAGCAGGCGCTCAAGCTGGCCCAAGCAAACAACTACCACATCGTCCTCGCCGACATCCGGATGCCCGGGATGAACGGTGTCGAGCTCATCGAAGTCTTGGGCACGCTCAATCCCGAGGCGACCTTCCTGTTGATGACCGCCTACACCTCCGACCAAATGTTGACCAAGGCGATGCTCTCGGGGGTCGAGGCGATCCTTCCCAAACCGCTGGCGGTCGAGCGTCTGCTCCAGATCATGCCCAAGCAGCAAAACGACGCCAGTCTTTTGTTGGTCGAAGACGACCCGACCCTGGTGCGGGTGTTTTCGGAGATGCTTGAAAACCGGGGGTATGCCGTGCGGACTGCCATGACATTTGCATCTGCAAAGGCGGAACTCGCTGCGCGTCTCCCCGACGCCGCCGTGATCGACGTCTGTCTGCCCGACGGCAACGGGGCCGAGCTCGCCTATGAGCTGTGCACCAACGCCGGGATCCCGGTGGTGATGATCACGGGCTACGACCATGACGGCGTCGCCGAGTTGGTCCATTCGATGCTACCGTCGACCACACGTTATCTCGCCAAACCATTTGATGCAGATACATTATTATCGGCCCTGCGGAGTTTTGGCGGCAGTGAACAAAAACCACAGCCTGGAGGAGGTACGTCATGAAAGTACTCGTCGTAGAGGACAATCTCGATTTGGCGGAGAACGTCGCCGAGATTTTTGAAGACGCGTTTGACGTGACTGTCACCGTGTGTACCCGGGCTCTGGAGGCACTCGACCGCGCCAGCCAACACGCCTTTGACCTGGCGCTGGTCGATGTCCGCCTGCCGGATCTCACCGGTGTGGAGTTGGTCCCTCGACTACGTGAATATACACCAGGTTGTGAGTTTATCCTGATCACCGGCAATGCCTCGCTCGACACGGCGATCGCTGCCGTTCGCGAGGGGGTCTTTGCCTACGTACAAAAGCCGTTTGCCCTCGAAGACTTGGTCAAGCTCGCCAGCCGGGCCCTGGCCCAGGTCGAACTTCGCCACGAACGTCAGCGCCTCGCCGCCGAGTTGCAGCGCAGTGAAAAGTGCTACCGCGGGGTTGTTGAAACGGTCGACGCGCTGATTATCGGCGTCGATCGCGAGGGCAAAATCCAAATGTGGAACCACGCCGCCTCGGCGGTTTCGGGCTATCCCGTCGACCAGGTCACAGGCCAGAGCTTCCTCGACATCCTCATCGACAAGCGGGATGCCGACCGGTTTGGCAAGCTGATCGCCAGCGCCTGGGCGGGGCACAAGAGTCGGGAGTTTCAGGCCCAAGTCCACACCAGCGGCGGCAACCGGCGACTGGTCCGTTGGAGCATCGACCCATTGGTCGAAGGCGAAGAACTGCTCGGCATGTTGTTATTGGTCGGCAACGATGTGACCGAACGCCTCGACCTCGAGCGCCGGGCCGCCGACGCGGAGGCGATGGCGTCGCTCGGTGCACTGACAGCGGGGCTCGCCCACGAGATCCGCAATCCACTCAATGCCGCCGGGCTCCAGCTAGAGCTCCTCGACCGCGTCGGTACCAAACTCGATCCGAGCCCCTCCCGCGATCGCCTGCGCAATTCGATCGGCCTTGTACGCGCCGAAATCCGCCGACTCTCGAAGTTGCTAGAGGACTTTTTACACCTCGCGCGGCCCCGCAACTTCGACCTGTATCCCCTCGATCTCAACAGCTTGATCACCGATATGTTGTCGATGCAACGATTGGTCGCCGAAGCTGCCGGTGTCGAGATCCATGTCGACATTCCCGAGGGGTTGCCGCAGGTCCTCGGAGACCGGGCCAAACTCACCCAAGTCCTCATCAACTTGGTCGTCAACGCCATCGATGCGCTGCGCACCAAATCCGACGGGCGCATCGATATTCGCGCCTACGCCGGCGAAGACGGATACGTGGCCATCGAGATTATCGACGACGGTTCGGGTATCGGCACGCGCACATCGAGCGAATTGTTTCGTCCGTTTGTCAGCACCAAAGAAACCGGCACCGGTCTCGGACTGGCGATCGTCAAACGCATTGTCGACCTGCACCGAGGGACAGTTGAGCTCGAACCCCATGAGGGTGGTGGTACCCTGGCGCGGATCAAGTTGCTGGCTTCGGGGATCATGCTCAGCGAGTAGTCCGCGGCCCCATTCGAGCGAGGCTGTCAAAGCCCGCATTGGATTACGTAGACAATTGAGAACACTTCGGCGAGCATTCTGCTGCGTACCCACGTCAGTTATGAAATCCGAATCGGCCTATCAGCCGGATGAGGGTCCCGCCACCTGTGAGGAATGCGTCCTTTGACAACCACGGTTGGAGCTCGTACCGTGGGACCATGACTTACACACGATTTGCTTGCATATGCGTAGGACTTTGTCTCTGTGTCAATTGCGGTGGGGAGGACAACAATACCTCGGATGGGTCGGTGACGGAGGCGACGGTGACCGAAGCGTCGACCGGCAGTGAGACGACGGAGGGTACCACAGAGGCGACAACCGGCGAGACCGAGACGACCGCAGACGGCACAGAAACGGCCAACGAGACCGAGACTCCGACGACGGATGGGCCGACGACCGATGACCCGAGTGAAACGACGGACGATCCGAGTGAGACGACGGACGATCCGAGTGAAACGACAGACGATCCGAGCGAAACCAGTGAAACCGAAACCGGTGGCGATCCGGGGTGTGGGATCGCCGACGGGGACTACGGCACATGCGATGCGATCATCGGCTGGGCGTTCGACGGCCAGGAGTGTGTCCTGCTCAGTGGCTGCGGTTGCGAGTCCGACTGCGACCTGTTTTACGAGACACTCGATGAATGTGCAACGACCTGTGCCGACGCCGGCGAGTGCAACCCGGACAAGTTTATCGGCGCGGGTATCAAAGAAAATCCGTTTGTCCAGGGTGACGGCTGCGACGAGGTCGATGTGTGTACACCACAATCCCTGCACGATGCCGTGATGGCGCTATTCCCTGGTATGTTCACCTGTGAAGGGAATGGTTTCCCCTGCGAGGGTGACGGCAAGTGCACCGTGCAATGGCAGGGAGAAGTCGACGCAGAGTTGTGGAAACAACTGTGCGCGGCCAGCTTGGTACCCGACCTCGAAACGATCGCGTGCGTGATCTGGGGCCCCTAGCAGCCCGGATGTACCACGACGTCGAGATGGGCAACGCGGGCTGGCAGGTTGCAAGTAACGATACGCATGCCGAGGAGTTGCCCGGAGCAACTCGGCGTGCGAATCTGCGTTCGATGTTTCGCCATCATTCGTTCGTGTCTGTGACGTGGTCGCTCGCGTTTGTTGCCGCGGTTGCCTGTGAGCCGACGACTCGACCAGCCCCGCCGACCAAAGTCGAGGCGCCGGTTCAGGCGAAGGTTCCTGAAGTTCGAGCCGAGCCGGTCGCGGAGCCTGAGCCCGAGCCCACCGGCCCCCAATATGTCGAGGCTGGCGGGGTACAGTATCTCGAGATTGTTACCGGGAAGAATGTAGATACAAATTCTGCGTTGCCGATGATCATCGCCATCCACGGCCTCGGCGATCGCCCGGAGAACTTCGCGGACCTGCTACGAGCATTCCCCGAACCGGCACGGGTCATCTTCCCGCGGGCGCTCGACGATCACGAAGAAGGGTTTTCATGGTTCCCGATCCGTGCGCGGTCCAAGGACATCGACGCACTGAGTGACGGAATCACAGTCGCAGCCGACAAGCTCGCCGAGATGACCAAAGCCGTGCAAGCCTCGCGTCCGACCCTCGGCAAGCCGATCGTGACCGGGTTTTCCCAGGGAGGGATGCTGTCGTTTACTCTCGCCAGCCGCCACGCCGAGCTGTTCGCCGCCGCCGTACCGCTCGGAGGCTGGCTCCCCGACCCGCTGTGGCCCAAACAAAAGCCCGCCTCGAAGGCCCACAATCCCCCGGTCGTGGCGCTCCACGGCGATGCCGATCGAGCGCTACTAATCGACCGGACGCGCACGTCGGTCGCCGCCCAAAAAAAGCTCGGGTACAGCGTCGAGCTCAAAGAATATCCCGATGTCGGTCATCAAATTACCCTCGAGATGCGAAACGAGTTGTATGCGTTACTGACTACATTTGTCCGTGAGCAGACGGCGGCGAAATAGCCGTTCCGCCAAAAGCTACCGGCGAAACACGCCGGCGATTGTCCCCATGATCCGGCGAATGTCCTGCTCGACGGCATACAGAGCTGGCAACAACATCAAGCTGACGAACGTCCCAAACAGTACACCCCAGGCCATCGCCACCACCATTGGCGCGACAAACTGGTTGGAACCGGCAATCCCGTAGGCTGTTGGAAATAGCCCCGCCACCGTCGTCAATGACGTCAACAGGATGGGCCGCAGGCGTCCCTCAGCCCCCTCGCAGATCTCCTCATGGCTCAGCATCGATTTGTCGCCCTTGCTCTCATTGAGCGACGAGACCATCACCACCGAGTCGTTGACCAGCACGCCCGCGAGACCCAACAGTCCGACCATGGCCATCATGCTCAGGTCCATCCCCGAGAGGCCCAACCCCGGGATTGCGCCCGCGAGACCGAATGGCAACACGATGAGGATCAAAAACGGTTGGGTCGCCGAGCCAAATAGCAGCAGGAGGACCAAAAAGATGCCGGCGATACAGGCGAGGAAGGCGAGGGCGACCCCCCCTAACGCGGCCTGTTGCTGTTCATATTCCCCACCGTAGTGCAGGCGGACATCGGGGTATTCGGCCAACAGAGCCGTGCCTTGAATGTGCTCCCGCAACTCGCGGTTGATCTTCTCGACCGTGATCGCCTCGCGGTCGATCTCGGCGGTGACGGTGATCGCCCGACGCCCGAAGTACCGTCGGATGGCCGCTTGGCCAGGTCGCTCGTGGAAGCTCACCAGACTGTCGAGACGCACGAGTTTTCCCTGGGCGTTGAGTAGCAACAACCCCTTGAGCGTGTCGAGTTTGCCCTGATCCTCGCGGGCGTACTGCAAGCGAAAGCGGACGGTCTCCTGGGGCGTGCGAACTTCGTCCACAGTCGCCCCATCGAATGCGATCCGTACGGCGTCGGTAATGTCGCGAACACTCAAGCCCCGGGCGGCGATCGCCTCGTGATGGAGTTCGAGTTCGACAATCGATTTGCCCGGCTTGTAGCTGGTATCGACCTTGACGACCGCCTCGTGGGCCTGCAGGTAGGCAACCATTGCATCTGCAACGGCCAGCCGCCCCGGGCCACCACTGATCACTTCGACCTCGACCGGCGCCCCGGCTGTCGGCTTGCTGCCCGAGGCCGAAATGTCGAGTTGTTCAAATCCCTTGAGCTCGTCGAAGCGTTCACGCAGGCGTTCGACGACTGCACTCGACTTGGTCGTGCGCTCCCCGGGTGGGGGCAAATAGGCCGTCATTCGGGCCTTGGCCGGATCGGACCCGCCACCGCCCCCGAGCGATGGACCGCTGGATTGTCCGAGCCGTGTACTGACATTGACCAGTTCCTCGGCCGGCACTTCTTCGCGGATCATCTGCTCGAGCATCTCAGCGCGCTCGCGCGTGGCCTCGAGCCGTGTGCCCTGGGGTAGTGAAAACTCGACGACAAATTGATCGGCCTCGCTTTCAGGGTAGAGGTTGAAGCCGACCGCCGTCGCCCCGTAGATCCCGATCCCGACCAGCGCGGCACAAAACCCTCCGATCGTGAGCAGTCGACGGCGGATCAACACCCGGATCAGACGCCCGTAGGCGCGTTTGAGGGTCAAGAACCATCCTCGCTGGCGGACCGGTTGGTTCGAGCCGTGGGCGAGGTGGGCCGGCAACATCCATTGGCACTCGATCAGCGAACCGATGAGGGTCAGGGCGACGACTACCGGGATCGACCACAAAAACTTGCCCTCGAGTCCGCCCAGGAACGCGATTGGTGCAAATGCAAGCATTGTCGTCAAGGCACTCACCAACACGGGCGGAGCGACCCGCTGCGCCCCTTTGGTACTGGCCTCTAGTGCAGGTACTCCCTGTTCGCGCTCATGGTAGATCGCTTCGCCGGACACGATCGCGTCGTCGACCAACATGCCGAGCATCAAGATCAGCGCTGTCAGGGTCAACAGGTCGAGGTTGAGATCGACCAACGCCATGCCGCAAAACGTCAGGCAGATAGCGATCGGCAAGCCGACACTGACCCAAAACGCGAGGCGCCCGTCGAAGAACAGCCGGAGGACCAAAAACACCAGAGCGCACCCCAATAGCGCATTGGACAGCAACATGTTGAGCATGTCGTAGGTGAAGCGCGAAATGTCGTTGACCATCCGCAACTCGACACCCGGGGGCAGCGTGGTTCTCGCCTGGTCGATGTATGCACGTACTTCGGCCGCGGTGTTGATTCCGTCTGCGTCGGCTTTTTTGCGCGGTGACAGGACGATCGCCAATTGTCCGTCGGACCGCGATTGCACACCCCAATCGTTGTAGTCGAGCACGACATCGGCGACATCGCGGATGCGGACATCATTGCCGGGCCCGCGCGAGCGGATGATGACCTCTGCGACATCTCGCGGCGAGTCGAACTGGCCGACGGTCAAGATCTGCTTTTCGGTGGCAAATGCCTCCAACGCACCGCCAGACTCCCGCACATTGCGACGCGTGATCGCCCCGCGGATCTCGTCGATCGACACGCCCAAGTGGTGGAGTTTTTCCGGGTTGAGCATCACCCGAACCTCGCGGTCGCGCATCCCGACCTTGTCGACTCCGGCCACACCATCGAGCTCGCGCATGCCCTCCGACAGTTGGCGGGCGACCACACGAAGTGTCTCTTCGGGCACGTCGCCGGCTACGTGCAATTCCATGACCGGAATTTTCTTGGACGAAAGTTCGGAGACAGACGGCTTTTGCGGCAGGTCGGTCGGCAGCTTGGAGGCCGCCCGGTCGACCGCCTTTTGCAGATCGGTCAGGGCCTGTTTTTTTGCCTCACCCTCCAAATCCGGGTCGAGTGTCACCGTGATGCTCGACACCCCTTCCATGCTCGAGGATGTCAGTTTGTCGATTCCGTCGACGCTCAACACCTCCTCCTCGATCGGGGCGGTGATCGAAAGTTCGACATCCTCGGCCCCGGCTCCCGGATCGAGTGTGGTGATCGACACCGTGCCCATGTCGATCTGCGGCATGGTCTCGGCATTCATGATCTTGGTGGCGATGAGGCCCCCCAAAATTGCCGCGATCATCAACACGTTGACGATCAGCGGTCGGCGGGCGAAGTAGGCGATGAGCGCGTTCATCAGCCGTTCCCCCCGGATTTTTTGCCCGATGTGCCTTTGCCTTTGTCCTCGGTTTTAGGCGCCTTCGATTCCGCTTCGTCCGCATCCCTGGGGGGATCGCCCTCGTTCTCGGCAATTTCATCCTCGGCGGGAAGAGCCTGTTCGGGGGGTGGAGGAGGGGTTTCAACTTCGCTTGCCTCTACATCGATTCCGTCGATGACATAGGCGAGTCCCTCGAGGATGACCTGTTCCCCGGGGTTGAGACCTTCGTAGACCGGTATCCAGGCCCCGTCGGTGAGGCCGAGCACCGGGGTGCGCTCGATCGCCTTGCCGTCTTGGACGACAAATAACACGCGCTCACGGTGGCGGTCGACGATGGCCCGGGTCGGTACCGCAACTGTATCGGGAACCGCCGCCCCACGCAGGGCGATGCGAGCTGTCATCCCCGGGCGTAACAGACCGGATGTATCTGCAAGTGCGAGTTTGACCGGAAAGTTGCCCGTTTCTGGATCGGCCGAGATCCCGATGGACTCAACCCGTGCGGTGTAGGTCTGTCCACGTGCACCTGCACTGGTAATCGTTGCATTACCACCAATCTCGATCGCGTTGACTTCGATCTCGGAGACGTGGGTTTCGATGCGTAGGGTATCGATTGCTTGGATCACTGCGATCGGAGCCCCGGCATTGACCGTCTCGCCGACATCGACCGAACGACTCTGAACCACACCGGCGACCGGAGAGCGCAGGGTTGTCTCGCGGACGTCATGCTCGGCGAGGCGTAGGCTGGCCATGGCATCGTCGTAGCGGGCTTGGGTCTGCCGCAGACTGTCCTCGGCCGTGTCGACATCGGCAGCCGACGCGGCGCCGCTTTGCAGCAATGTCCGGGTCTTTTCGAGATCGGTACGCGCACGTTTGAGTGCCCCCTTGAGATCGTTGACCGAGGCCCGCGATTGCTTGAGGCGTTGTCGCCGAGTCACCGCTTCAAACTTGACGAGCACCTGACCCTCTTCGACCCGCTCGCCTTCGGCAAACGAAACCGCCGCGACCTTGGCCGAAAACGGGACCGAAATCTCGACCTCGGCACTCGAGGAAACCACCCCAAAGCCGTGGATGGTATCCGACCAATGCACCGGCGTAGCTTTGAGGGTCACGACCTGCGGGGGACCCTTTTCGGCGACTTCCTGGGGTGGAGCGTCAGGTGGGCTACACGCAAACCCCAGCACAGCGCCGAGCAACACTCTGCGAGACAACGGCGAATCGGTCATACACCCAGGGTACCGCAGCGTAGCGATGGCTGTACCCGGAATTCTGGGTTTTCGTCGCAAGAAAATCCCCAGTTGGCGATTTGTGCCCTATCGCTTGGCAATCGTTTTCGTAACGTCGTTTGGGCGAGCAACCATCCAGTTGCATAGGCACGAAAACGTGCATGGTCGGAGTAGGGCGGTGTCGGGTGATGGCGTTCTAGAGTTGTACATTCAAATGGATCAGATGAGTGTACAATCAGTGTCCACGGGTGGGGAAGTCGCTACTTCCACAACCGCGACGCCCAGGACGTGTTGTAGAACTTTGTCGAGGTGGTCTCCTCGGCAGCGCCGACCCTGACCCCACCGCGTGACGGTGCAGGTGCGGGCGGAGGCTGCTCGTCACAGAATCCCGAGCTGTGCACTCCGTACATGAATGGAGGGACATGTGGTTGGGGCAAGGGCTCCAGTCATCAGCCGGCCGGCGAGCCGAGTCACAACAATATGTCTGTCGATACACACGAGCGAGCGACGGCCACCGGGCCGAAAATAAGTTCTTAAAGACATGTCGCTTGCAGTGGGTGTTTTTTTGTGGTCCGATCGGCCAATGCTGGGACGTTCGCGGGGTCGATGTGGGTTGGTTTCATTTCAGGTGGTTGGACTCGGACTCCTCGTGGGTGCCGGCTGTGGGGGAGGTGGCGAGGACACGAGCTCGGCGACCGACGCCACCACACTCGGGACGGACACGACAGTTGGCACAGGTCCTTCGAGCGAAACGCAGGACAGTAGTAGTGGCGACCCGACCGGTATGACGAGTTCGGGGACCGATAGCGGCAGCGAAAGTGAAACTGCCGGACCGACGACGGATCCGACGACCGGGCCGACGACGGATACCGAGTCCACCGACCCGACGGATTCTGACACGACCCCGACGGACACAACCCCGACGGACACCGGCTCAGACTGCGAGGAAACCTGCGAGGACGGCGTGTGCGTCGGTGGTGTGTGTTGTACGCAGAATCAGGCCTGTGGAGACGTCTGCTGTGAGGGAGAAGCCGTCTGTTCATTCCTCCAATGTGTGGTCCCAGGCGAAGAATGTGTCGATGCAAGTGAATGCCCTGAAGATTCCTATTGTGAATACACCTTGGGAG
Source organism: uncultured Nannocystaceae bacterium (assembly GCA_964621785.1). Classification (GTDB taxonomy): domain Bacteria; phylum Myxococcota_A; class Polyangia; order Nannocystales; family Nannocystaceae; genus JACKDW01. Next base: position 1,603 of record CAZUPD010000082.1, on the reverse strand, counting down.
AGCCGGGGTCGATGGGGATGGACGAATGCCAGGGAGGCTTCATGCCACAGACCGGGAAATGTCTTCCGAGCCCACCCGAGTGCCCCGAGGGAGAGGAACCCGAAGAAGGAGAGGAAATCACCTGTCTCCCCGCCTGCGAATACATCCCTGAAAACAGCTTTCAACCTGAACTCAAGTACCATTGGAACGGCGCGAGTGTCATGATGCCCCCGGTCGTCATTCAACTCGATGACGACAACTGCGACGAGGTCGTCGACGAAAAGGATATCCCCGAGATCGTCTTCATGTCGTTTCCCGGAGGCTCCTACAACTCCAACGGGACGCTCCACGCAATCTCGATCGTCGGCGGAGAGATCGTCGAAAAATTCTCGGTCAATCCACAGGTTGACCGCCTGTGGGGAGGGCGGGCATTGGCTGCCGGCAACATCGACGGGGTGCCCGGAAACGAGATCGTTGCGTGTACAGATACCAACAAAGTCCGAGCATTTACCGCGACCGGAGCCGACCTGTGGACATCGGCAGCAGTTGTCTGCGACATGCCGTCCCTCGCCGACTTCGACGGAGATGGAGACGTTGAAGTACTGGTCCAAGGTGCAATCCTCGACGGAAAAACAGGGGCGACGAAAGTGACGTTCCCGATCATCGGTCCGAGTTGGTGGTCCGAGAAAACAATTGCGGCGGATATCGACGAGGATGGCCTACTCGATGTTGTGACCCCAACCCGCATTTTCACGTCGGACGGAACGCTACTTGCAAGTACAGGAATCGGAGGGACATTCCCAGCAGTCGCGGATCTCGACCTCGATGGAAAGCCAGAGATCATCACAATCTGGAATGTCCACGGCCAAGGCCCACACAATCTCCACATCTGGCGCTACCGCGACGACTTGCCAGAAAAGTACGAGATCATCCGCCAATCGATCGATATCAACGGACCGCTCTCCCCATCGCTATGCTCAGCAAACTCGGCCGGAAACATAGGAGGCGGAGGCCCACCAACAATCGCTGATTTCAACGGGGACGGAACACCCGATGTAGGAGTCGCAGGCGGAATCGGCTACGCAGTGTTCGACGGAGCCAAGCTGATGGATAGCAATATCCCCGGCCCCGAGACAATCCTTTGGATCAAACAAACGCAGGACTGTTCATCAGCATTCACCGGTTCCTCGGTGTTCGACTTTAACGGAGACGGCCAAGATGAGGTGGTGTACGCAGACGAGCTCCGCATGAGAATCTACAACGGAGCGACAGGAGATGTGCTGGCCGAGGAGTGTAATACATCCGGAACCCTACACGAATACCCATTGGTAGCAGATGTTGATAACGACGGGCAAGCTGATATCGTGGTAGCATCCAATGATTATTCGTCGCTCAACTGCAATGGGATCAAAACCAGAGGCATACGAGTCTTCGGAGATGCGAACAATCAATGGGTACGAACCAGAAGAATCTGGAATCAACACGCGTACCACGTGACGAACGTCGAGGAAGACGGGACGATCCCGGCGATGGAGGTACCCAACTGGACGGTGCCGTCTCTCAACAACTTCCGCCAAAACCTTAAAAATGCCCGTCAGGCGGCTTGAAATGGCAGTTACAGGTA
>CAZUPD010000081.1:0-34609 GCA_964621785.1 uncultured Nannocystaceae bacterium | reverse complement strand
GTGTATACGAGATTGTATAGATAGAGTCTTCTCGTACCGGCGAGACCGGACGAAAGGAAAGCGACCATGACCAAAAAAATCTGTATTATCGGAGCCTCTGGGAAGTTGGGCCAGTACATGATCGAGCACTCGCTTGCACGTGGGTACGAGGTCATCGGTGTCTGCCGTGAACAGAGTGTGGGCAAACTCGCGCGCTTCGCTGACCGCATCACCGTGATCCCCGGGCAGACGGACGACCGCGAAGTGGTCGCAAAGGCGGTCGCGGGTTGCGACGCGGTCTTGTGCGTATTGGTCCCCTGGGGCATGCAAAACTACGCATCTGGCACCGCCCAAGCAGTGCTCGACTACGCCTCGCCACATGCCCGCCTGATCTTCTCGTGTGGCTGGCACATCACCCGCGACGGCAAGGATGTTTACTCGCGGAAGCTTCGCGCAATCGTCAAGATCGGGAGGTTCCTCGGTCGACTCGCGGGCGTGGTCGACCTCGACGACCAAGTCGAAGCCTGCGCCCGGATCTTCGCCAGTGATCGCCGGTGGACGGTCGTTCGCGGCAGCGACCTCGAAGAAGGCGAAAGCGAGGGGCTGCCGGTGTGGAGTGAGCACGTGGGCGACCCGATTCTGGCGAGCAACCGCACTCGGCGAACGGACTTCGCACTGTTCATGGTCGCGGCGGTGGAGAACGAAGAACTGGTGCAGGTCGCCCCCGCCATTGTCAGTCGCACCTGTCCCTCCGCCCAGGCCCACGCCGCCTGAGGAACTGCCGCCGAATCACAAGAGAGGAACGTACAATGCCATTGCCCTCCCCCAAGAAAACTGCCCGCATTGCGGGCCTACTCTACCTCGTGATCATTGTCTGTGGTATCGGCGGGGAGGCATTTGTACGCGCGCCCCTGCATGCCGGTACCGCTGGTGAGACCGTGGCAAATCTGGTGGCCGCCGAGCTCCCATTTCGCCTCAGCATCCTGGCTGACATGGCCATGGCACTTGCCGACGTCGGTCTCGGTGTGCTCCTGTACTTCTTGCTCAAGCCGGTGAGTTCACTGCTGTCGATGGCGGCGGCGGCCTTTCGCCTCGCACAGGCGGCGATCCTCGGGCTCAACCTCGTCCACCTAAATACGGCCATCAACCTCGCAACCATGGAGGTCTTCGGCGAGCAGCGCGAGATGCTGGTGACTTCGGCCCTCGAGTCCCATGCCGCCGGCTACGACCTCGGGCTGTTTTTCTTCGCCATCAATTGCATGCTTGTGGGCGTACTCGTCTACCGCAGTCGCTACATTGCGCGTGCCATCGGTGTACTGATCGGTGCCTCGGGATTCGTCTACTTGGTCGGCAGCACGCTGCGTTTTGTCGTCCCCGAGCTCGCCACGGCGTTTGCTCCCGCCTATGGCCTCCCGCTCATCGCCGAACTCGGGTTTTGTGGCTGGCTGCTGATCAAAGGCATACGCAGTGATCGCTGGGCGGAAGTAGTATCGAACGGGGACTTCGGCGACGCGGGCGTGAAGTAGGTCTTCGACAACAGCTAGCCACACTCGACAGCCAACCGACCCCACGGTCACGTCTTTGTCTCGGGTTGCCTCTCGCGGTTGCAAGATCAGCATTAGCTCGGTAATGAGCGGATAGAAGACAATCCCGACCACGAAAAAATTGTCGTGAGCATGAAGGCCGGATCAGGCTTGTTTCATCCCTGCTTGCACCTATCCTAATGAGCATGAAGACCCTATTTTATAGAACCTATCGAAATCGCCTCTTGCTCGGCACTTTATTTGTATCAGCAATGATGACCGGGTGTTGGTTCGACCTCGGCGATGGCCCCTATTCCTGCGATCCTGTGGAGAGCTCCGTGGTGACGGACCTCGAGGCACCGATCACCAACTTTTCCCAGACCCCGGCCGCTCATATCGCGACGATGGAGGGTTCTTGGTCAGGCGAACTGAAGTGGCGTGACGATGTGATTTCCGCCCCCTATGCCGGCACATCGACACCGGTAGAGCTCAAATTTTCGGTTGGTGAAGTGCGGTTGATCGAAGTCGAGGCCTCCGGCGGAGACAACCCGAATGCAGCCGCCCCCGAGCCCTGTACAAACTACCTCGAGATCGACATCAACTTCGAAATGACGAGCGAGGATGGTGCATTTTTGCTTGCAGAATCCGCCGTTGCCGAAGTCACCCTTAGTCCTGGAGGTCAAATCGACAGGCTCAAGTTACTCCATGCAATCGACTGGGAAAACCAGGCTGGTGAACTCGACGAGACCGATATTGAGGAGTCTTTCGAGGAAATGAAGCTGACACTTTCCTTTGGCGAGTTTGACGGTGAACAAACCTCGATTGAAGGTCACATCAACGTAATTGGTGATGGGAGCAACCGAAAACTCGCGGACCTCAGTGTCTATTAACCGAAATGTGGATGGCTCACTGGATTTCGCGTTGGATTGCCAATCAATCCCCACGAAACGCGAAATCCCGTGAAGCCGGCGATTTGGTACTGGACCAATCGCTCAATCGGTGATGCCAGCAATCGGTTCGGTTCGGCCCGATGTAGCCCACCGCCCCACACATGTACCCATTACAGCATCTTTGCACACATCGTCAAGCCGTGTGTTCGAGGAAGCACAATTGTTCGATACAGCAGTCATCATATATCCGCACAATGCTCCGGCTTCCACTCCAAGCGCAAATTGGATTGGTCTGGGAATCGTCATCTTTTTCCCAATTGATCCTCTGCTCATCTGCACTTTAGAAGTCGAAAAGCGAAACCGAAATGAAACGCTCTATCCGAACCACTATCCTCCGTTCTTTCCTCATCTGTGCCGCCTCGATCTGTTCGACAACCGTGCTCCTCGCTGCGACCACGGGTCCTGTGCAAGCTAGCCGTACTGCGCCCGTGACCGATGCCGTTGACGTCGAGCTCAAGGCGACAATCGTTCCCGCTGATACGCAGACCGCGGGCTTCGATTATCAACCGATTTGTGAAGGTTACTACCACGAACTACGAGATGGCTCGTTGATTTGTGTCACCGTATTTGCAGCCGGCGATGATGACTACACCCACTGTTGCACCGTCACCGACTTTGGTGAAGGATACCATGACTGTATCCCGATCGGAAATACGGGGCTGTGTGGTCCCGGGACCGTATACGCCGACTGTAAAATCCATAACTGCGACTAAACATGTTAGCCGGCCGTACCCTCCCTGGGTATGGCCGGTATTGCTATGAGTACGTCAAATCACTCGTTCGCCGATGTCGGCCACAGGATTCACCGTAGCGAGGCTCAAACCTACGCATGGTAGAATGAAGTGCTCGAGCGTCTCGAAGCGAGTCAGCTGGCGAAGCCCGTCATCGAGACATCCGACGAAGGCCTGAAGCGCGGCCTTCGATTCGGGCTTCAGAAACCTGTGATTGTTCGCAGAGCTGCTCGCAACTCTGCCACAGACCGGTCATGGAGCGTATTGACGAGCTCACCATCGTGGTAGACAAAGAAGTAGGACTTCCCAGCAGCGTCAGGGAGCCCGACAAGCCCCCAGAGCTTGTTTTTTTTCAGTGTTCTCCAACCACTTGACTTTGGAACATTGGCACTGTGATGCTCACAACGTGCCAATCGCTCGACGACTGAACGGGGACAACGCGATGTCGACTCAACCTCGACCGACTCCGCTCGATCGCGAAACTTCCAATTGCCTGGATTCAATCGCCCACGCGATGCATGTTCATCTGGCCGGCACAAGTACGCCCGGAGCGATGAGCGAGAGGCCGCGGGTCAATGTATCGAAGCCGGTCGCGCCGTCGACCGTGAGGTGGCCGTCTGCACGGCGGGATGGCGGCGCTCCGGGGGCGAGCATGTACCGAAGCTCAAACCCGTGGTTTGTATGCACATCTGTCATCACCCGCACCACCAACTTCTGCCTGCCTTGAGGACCAGGTAATCTAGCACCAAGCCACGCGGGGCAGCGTCGTCCAAATAGCCAGATCCAATCGGGTGTCTGGGGAGTGGCCTCCGACCCGGTGAGACGCACAACCTCGAGACTCGGCCCCGACCCCGGAGGATGACTCGTCACGAGGCGATCGACATCACAACGTCCGATGAAGAGTCCATTGCTGTGGCGAAGGTCGCAGCGCAGCCCCCATGTCGCTCCACCAGCTGGACCTGGCGGGAGCTCCCCCTCGCGTGAAATCACCATTGCCGGGGGAGAGCGGGGTTGTTCGCGTGCAATCACCGGTCGGACGCGTGGCTGCGTTTCGCTTGGGTTCGCAAGCGGTTGTAGCGAGGTGTTGGGTCCCTCGTACCGGAGTATCAACGCGCCCGCACTGTCCCCGAGTCGCAATCGATCCCCGGACTGAAGGCCGTGGTCCCACGTCAGTAGTCGGTTGATCCCCTGTAAATAGACGCCTGTGGTGCTGCTGTTGTTGAGAGCCAACCAACCTGTGGCCACGCGCCGCAGGACGAGATGTCGACGGGCCACACCGGGGCCGTGCACCCGGATATCATCCTTGTCCCCGCACCCAACGGTCACCCAGTCCAGATCGGGGAACGGGTAGCGAATCAAACTTCGTTCATCGACCCACCGCGCCATCGGGTGGAGTTTTGCATATCGATGGCAGTTTTTGGGGACGACCGCACAGCGAAATCGGTAAGCTGGTCTCGATGGAGCACGACAACGCGTCACGAAAACGAACGAAACGGGCCCCGGGCTGGATCTTTGTCTGCGCCCTTGCGGCCTGCACCGCGCGTTCTGGCGCGAGTGCAAAGCCGAACGACGAGCGCTCGGCTCCAGAATCAATGTACACACAACTGGATGGAACCTTCCCCGAGCGCCGCGCGGGACACCAGACAACGCTCCGCGCCGACGACAGACCACCGGCACAACCCCAACAACTACATCCGCCGGACATGTTTGAAGAGATTCGCTACCGATCGGGCGACCTCGAGCTCAAGGCTTGGTATGCCGCCCCGCTTGCCGATAGCGCCAAACGGCCCGGTGTCGTGTATTTCCACGGTGACTTTGCCCTGCGGCAGCGCACCTTTGCCGAAGTCGAACCATTCATCGCGCAGGGGTTTGCGGTGCTGCTACCGACCTTACGCGCGGAGAATGGAAACCCTGGACGCTTTGAGCTGCTCTACGGCGAAGTCGAGGATGCTCGTGCAGCTGTGCGGTGGCTCGCCGCTCGCCCCGAGGTTCAAGAAGACAGGATCTACGCATTTGGCCATTCGATCGGGGGCGGGATCGCGGCGCTACTCAGCCTGTACCCCGAGCCAGAAATTGTCCGAACGGGCAGCTCGGGCGGAATCTACGTGCCGGACACATTTCTTCGCTGGAGTCAGTCGGGGCCCAACAAGCACTTGATTCGGTTCGATCCAACTGACCCGCTCGAACGCACGCTTCGGGTACTCGGGCCCAACATCAGCGATATGGTCCACCCGCATGTCGCCTATGTCGGGAATGAAGACACGTGGTTTGTCGACAATTCCGCCCATGTGCAAACGCTCGCCAAACGCCATCACAAACCGTTCACGGTCGAACATGTGGCCGGCGATCATATGACCGCGCTCGCGCCTTCGATCGCGGATTTTGCCGCAAAAGCCAGCTCTGACGTGCAAACACGCTGATCTGTAAAACATCCCGCGAATTGACACAGATGACACTCGGTGCGGTCTTGCTCCGCGTTTCAACGCACAGTGAGAACCTCGAGCGATCATCGTGTATGATGTGTTCGAGTCGCGTCGAGGAGCTACCGGTGAAAACATACGCTGCAAAGGTGAGACACGTTCCTGCCCACGTCGCCGAAGGCCGAAAACCGACAAACGTCGAGTCCGTTCATGAACCGGTTCACGAACAGACCGAGTACGGTGAACACGAACAACCCCCGGAGAGAATCGTCCATTCTCTACAGCGAAAAATCGGCAACCGAGGCGTTGTGCAAATGATCGAACGCTCAACCTCGCGTGGCAAAACAAGTGACATTCATTCGATTGCGACCGCAGGCGTTCGCGGCGGTGGTGCAACATTCCCATTCCTCAATAAAATCCAGGCATTATTTGGTAAACACGACCTTTCCGGTGTCCGTGCCTACAGCGGTGGACATGCTTCGCGGGCCAGCCGGGCGATCCATGCCGAGGCCTATACGATCGGAAACAAGGTTGCATTTGGCAAAACACCGACCCTGCATACGGCGGCCCACGAAGCGGCCCACGTCATCCAGCAACGTGCGGGCGTCAGCCTCAAGGGGGGTATCGGACAGGTCGGCGATCGATATGAGCAACACGCCGATCGCGTCGCGGATGCCGTGGTCGCAGGAAGATCCGCCGAAGCCATACTCTCCCATGCACCACGCGGAGGTTCGAGTGCATCGTCGATGCAGCCCAAAGTTCAGCGAAAGATGGGGATGGAGTTCCAAACCGTGTCAAAAAAAGGTCCGACCATTCTCGCGATCTACGCCAAAGGGAAATGGAAGGTTGCGGAGAAGGGGCATGGCACGCTGATCTCCAAACAAAACAAGTGGAAACTCGAGAAGGATGAAAAAGACCTAGAGTATATCACCGATGCCATTGACGAACGGACCGCTCCAGAGACGGCCCTGTCGAGCATCATGGAAGATATGTACACTCAGACACAGTCGTGGATCGCAAATAAGAGCTTTGTCGTCTCAGATGAGCTCGCGCTTGAACTCGGCATTACGAAATCTGACTTCACCACTTTTGTCGCGCTCAATCGCCGCGATTCGGGGCTCGACCTAGAACTCGGCAAAGACGAGGAAGCCCCCACCTATCTGATTGGATTTCCCGAGGGCGCCGACGTGTATGGATCTCCACAGGTGACGATGGGTGTCCGCCTGACAAAACTGGCACAGTTTTTCGAGGATATGGTGCCCGACAAGCTCGGCATTTTATCTCAAGAAGAGCAGTCTCCACTCGGTGGTGAGTTCGGTGTGAAACCCTCGGACCGGCGGACGAAACAATTTGCCAAAATGCAAACGGTTCTTACAAAGGTGCGCACCGACCTCAACAAGTACAACACAGAGTCAGAGCCTGCACTCACGGACAAACTAAAAGGTGTACTCACGTTCGCCCTTGCCCAACTCGGAAGCGTCATGGGTCATGACGGCGGCAGTTTATTCAAGGACACCACGGCGATCATGCACCGGACGTCCTTCATCGGCATGGCAAAAACGTTTAAGAAAAAGGAAAAGGAATCATATGTGTGGTTCTTGACCGACGACGCGTCCCCCATTGTAACCGGGCTCAAGAGCCTCTACTTCAAAGGACTCGGATACGAGATCAATCGGAAATACTTTGGGAAGCTGACGATCGGTCAGTACCTCACGCAGCTGTCCGAAGGGAAGGATCCGTGGGTCGTCAAACAACCGGCGACCAAACAGGTTGCCGGGCTCCACAATATTTCGGAACTGGATCGCAGGAAATACGGCATCACCCGGGAGACCGACATCGGCCATGACTCGGGCTCGACAAAAAAGTCGGGTGCGATCCTCGAAATCCGCAGCCTGCCGCGGACGACGCTCTCCAAACTCCCCGCACTGGCAGCCAGTCTCCAAGCCTATTTGAAGAAGTTGCACGAATAGTATCTACACGCACAAGCCGACCTGCTGACAACACCAGACAACCGTTGCCGAGGATTTCGTCCGGATGTCGCCTTTGCGCCCAACGGGGACGACGTGATCATCTACCGAGGAACCTTTCTACGTCGCAGGTTCGCTCAAGCGCGACGGGAGCATCCTCGGCGATGAGCACCGTTACGCCGCCGACGTCGATAGACGGGTGATTCCCGCAAGCCGAACACGAAATGGTGTGCGGTTTTTGCTTAGGCAACTAGACTAGCTCTCAGGATTCAGCCAAGACGAGAGCGCAGCGAGGCTGAGGATCCAGGCAGCTAAGTTGAAATCGCTTGGAGCGCTACCATCCCCGTTCCACAAATCGACGGTTGTGAGTGCCGACGGGTCAAACTCTCCCTCAGGTCGCGGACGTAGCAACCGCTTGCTAGCGAGGCGGCCATGTCCCCCGCGTTTGGACAACAACCGAATGGCTGCCACCAGCTCTGAAGGGTCCTCCGGCAATTGTTCGGTCGTAAGCCCCAACCGACCAGCGACCAACTGCCGGCGAAAATCGGCCACCTCTTGGGCACGGTCGTCTCGTAGTTGATCGTCGGTAACCGCGACCGCGTACGAAGCGTCTAGGCTTAGCCCACGCCGCCAAAGATGGGTCGTACCTGTGAGCGCATAGACGTCGTCGATCACCACCGATGTACTATGGATCTCAAGGGCCCGACGCGGCCCACTTGCCGGATGAAAAATCGCAACCCGCTCGTTGGTCGCAAACGCGGCCATCGCATCTCCCGTCACGACGTCGCGGACACGCTGTAACGGCCGTGGCGTCTCTCGTCCGAGTGCCACCGGGATACACATCACGACATTCAAGCCAGAGTTTTGGTTCAAACGATCGAGCATGATAGTCGCCAGATCGATCTGATCGTCGGTGATGCCAAAACTCCTTCCGATATCGATCGCTGGCGTTTCGATGTAGATGAAGTGCTCGGATCGGCGCAGTGCTGCAGCGAGCGATGTTGCTGCTTCGCGGGCACCATACGTTGCCGCAAGTACCCGGCGATCGACCGCACGCTCGACATTGGCTGGGTGAGATGGGCTCTCGGGCAAACTGATCCCTGTCAGGGCCGAGCGTTTATCACTCCACGACCCAGAAAAGGGATAGGGGTCGGAGCCAAAAAGATCGTGGATATTGAGCTCGAGTGCAACGCCAGCAGCTTCGGTCCGTAGCCCGGCAGCCCACAGGCCAGCCTCCACAGGTTCGGGTGCCGTCACAGATGGTGTATCTGCAAGTGTTGCCAGCGCCGACGTATCACCAGCCGTCCGTTCGCGGACATATTCCGCGACTTCGAGCGCGGCGGGGCCAACGAGATAGGCTCCGGTACCGTGCGCATCATCGGTCGCCGGACAACCGGGATGCCCGTGACGATGGTGCGAAGACTCGTGGGCGAGTGCAAGTGTCGGACTCGACGCGACCGCAGCCCACGCGTTTGTATCGGTCGTACTCGCGGCAACGGTCTCGAGTCGCTCCATACCGGGCTGTGGCGAACCTGCGCTCCAATCGATCGCCCGGTCTTGGCGTGTCACCGTCGCTCCAGACGCGCTGAAGTCTCCGGGAGCATGTCCATTAGGCTGTCCGCGAAAAGCCGGCTGTGTCAGACGAACGACCGAGCTCGAGTTGAGCTGGCGAATGATCGTTTGCTCCGCCCAAGCAGTCGCCGGAATAGTTGTACGATCAACAACAGCGGGTGCATCCGTATCCGGATGGGCGACGAGTACCGCTCCAGACGGCAAGACACTGCCCGCAAGCGGGGTCGTCTCGACTGTTCCAGTATCGCAAATCAGCAGCGAAATACCCGGTGCACTCAAATCGACAGGGGTTCCTCCAACCGGGTCTGGACGGTCAAATCGGAGGTCACTAAAAAGTCGGGTCCCCCTCGCCGTGACGACCAACGCATCGACGCCCATGAGAGCATCGGGGTCTGCGGCACCGTCGGGAAGATTGGCGACTAGACGCACACGACCGGTCGCGTCGACACGCCCCGCACCACCTGCGAGATGAATGTGCTCGGCCTTTTCGTGATCAAAACCCTGCGTCCATACGCGTACCCAAGCATTGGCGAGTACTGGACCATCGGGGAACGTCAGACTGATCAATACACGTTGGTCCCGTGCGACTGCTCCCGTCTCCCCTCCGCCAACAAGTGCATGTACATCGATTTCGGGGCGCGCGTCCCAAGCTGGCACAGCAATATCTGCAAGTGAGACCGAACGCGACCCCGAGTCCGGGTCGAGCACCGAAGTCACCACACGAGCGTCACCAGCTCCCTGTTGAATCGTATTGATCACAGCCGCGGTTGCATCATCGAAATTTGCTCGCAAGGCGTCGTGTTGTGCGCGAGCCACACGGACCCGGGTAGATACCCGTTGTTGATCCGCGGCCCGACGCTGAACGACTTCGGGAGCCCCCTCCGCATGATGCCTTGCCTGCCCGACGAGGTGATGCTCGAGCGAGACGACCGCGACGCGGGCAAAGTCGCGAGTCAAAACCGGAGGGTCGCCATCGTCGACCGGTCCCGAGGGCCACAGCGAAACATTCGTCCCCAAGCGCCCATCGGGGCGTACGGCCATACGTGCAACCGGAAAATCATCGACTGTCGGCGCGGGGGTAAAACCGACTTGGACAGCCTCATCGAGCTCCCCCCGAACCCGCACAGGTCCATCACCAGGTTCGGTATTCGTCAGTTGAAGGCGGGCAAGAACTGCGTCTTCAAGTGCCCCTCCGTGGGCATTAACCAGGTGAATCGTCAGCCGGTCAGTCGCATCGGTATGCAGCGATGCGATCCGCTGATCGGCACCTTGAAGAGTTTCGGCCCATAGGTTGCTATAGCCTACAGTCGTCAGGTAGTGCCACCACGTGGCCACTGCACCGGGATCAATCGGATGTCCGTGGTTGTCAAACACCCACAGTCTCGATGTATGCGCACCGACATCGACGAGTTCGTTTAGCTGGGAGCTTCCCCGACCCGGTGCGAGGAGGTCCACCATCGGGCTCGGGCCATTGGTGAGCGTATCTCCTTCGATCCGCAAACCGACGTGAGCAGCCCGATCCGCGGGGTCAACATCCGAGTCTTGAAGGTGGGAAGGCCAGCCAAAACCTTGGTACAGCATCGACGCGACAAGGTCCCAATCGAGGTCGCCTGTAGGAATGACTTCGAGGGCAAAACTGCGGACGCAGGGACGTGTGCGACCGCTTCCGGCAGCTCCATCGCCTGCGAGAGTGGGCAGGATTCGCGACAGCGCCGCAAGCCGCTGTTCGACCTCAGGAAGCAGGCGAAACAGGGCAATAAACCGATTATCTGCAAACGCTGGGGCACCCGTGGCATCCCGTAGGCGTGCCAGCTGTTTGGGACGCGTCGGCGTCGAGACAAAAAAGCTCAACGTTCCTGCGGCCGGAGGTTGCCAATGAATCGAGGCCGGCAACTCGACTGCCAACTCGGGCCCCGGTGCAGCCAGCGAGGTCGCAGTGTTGCGAAACCACGGCCCGAGTGCGGGGGAGTGAAGGTGAAGGGAGGACGGTGCCGGGCTGAGGGTTTCGGTCATGACGAATCTCGATCGCTCGCGCGGGTTATAGGGTCGTAGCAGGCGCGCTCGGTGGGCCCATACGGCCAGAGGGGTCGAGCGCGACAACGCGGTAAGAAGTTGGTGCGGGGGGTTCGGGTAGCGAGCAGCTGTAGTCGGACTGCCCGCGCGTAGCGAGCACACTCGCCAGACGTCGCTCGGGCCCCATACCGGTTCGACCGTAGATGTCGAAGCGGTAGCGGCCGAGTGTTCCGCCATCGGTTGCGCCGCTATATTCCCACTCGACCACAGCATTGCCGTCGACGATCGACGCTCCTACACTTTGCGGAGTTGTCGGAGCCTCCGGAATCAGCATCGCGGTCACAGGCTCGCTCGCTCGGCTCCACTGTCCTTGGATCCCACTGCCGGCAGGTGCAGGGGCCTGAACCTCAACACACCAAGAATAGCGAACAAAGCTGCGTAAGCGAAATGACGGATCGTGGAGGTACGCACCGTCGTCATCGATCGTGAAGAAGAGCGGACTCTCACCGTCGTCGACTAGGGAAATCGAATCCTCGCGGGCAATCGGCATCTTGCGAGCATCCCCAGAAGTCACCCCACTTCGGCGCAGGCGATAGGCGACGACAGGTTGGGTGCCCCGAAGGACACGTACTTTGAGTCGTACAACGCCGGCATCGAGTGGCGGATCGTCAGGCCCCGCGTGGATCCGTTCGAGTAACGGCTTGGTCGGACCTCCTGTGTTGGGCACAGCAAACGGTACAACCGGCGCAGCCGCAAACGGGCTCTCGACACGTTGCTCGCTAACACTGAGAATCCGGTACAACCCAAGGACCCGCAGCGAGCCGCTGAGGTCATGACGAAATTGCACCGTCCCCTCACCTGCGAGCAACGGCTGCTTGGTGAGCTGTTGAAACGCACCACGCTCGTAAACAGACGGCCGGTTGCCAAAGGTCAAAGCCGCCGCACGGGCCTCGACATCGCTTCCCGCAGCCGTCCATGCATCGATGGTTTCTTGAGCCAAGGTGCGTGTCTCGAGTGGAAGCTCGAGGTCTGAAGCGATCCCGCGCAGTCGGTTGAGCAACCGCGTCTCGTCGCAATAGTACACACGAAATGCATGTTGACCTGACCCAGCTGTCCACTCGACCGTCGCCCATGCCCGCCCCGTTGCATCGGGCCTTGCCGTGTAGCGCAACGTTGGGTCGACGACCGCTGGGGCCGGCGGTCGTTTGTCGATACAAGTTGTTTCGACCACTTCAGATGCTGTGGAAGTCTGCCCTGCGGTATCCACCCAGGTAGCATGCAGACGCACGACAGCCGAACCGTGGCGTGCGAGATGTCCACTCGGGGGTGGAATATCGACCACCAACTCGTCAGGCCAGGCATCGGGATCACTGGGAAGGCTCGTCGGCGGGATGGTCAAACCGACATCATCGATCGTCCCATTTAGATGCAACTCGCTCAACAAGTAGCTGCTGACTGGAAGGACATCTGGTTTTGGAACCCGTACCCTCGCTGTCAACGTACCCCAAAGAGGGCCATCGGGCACGGGGTCGGGAACTGACGCCATTGTGTAATCCACGCGCAAGACCGGTGCCGGCGGGACGCGACGATCCGCTGCTGTCACAGCCAGCATCGTCCACTCACTCCATCGACCAAACCAGTCGTGTTGACCTACACGAATCGACATCGCCTCGGGTGGTGCCTCCCGATCATACAGCCGCCCCTCACTTGGGACACCTGCATCGGCCGGAAGTGTGGGCACCAAATCATGCGCGCGCTGGTTGGCATTCGGCCCGTTGACAGCAAACATGCGATTGAGCCCCGTGACATCACCAGCGACCTCCCGCGCCGCCGCAACGCCTGCCATCGGAGCGAGGTTTGTCAGCGAAAGATGGAGTTCTCGTCGCGCCTCCGGGGGTAAGTAGTCAGGATTCCAACGTGCCTCTGGGGGCACATAGCCGGGTCGGGTCGGGCGGTCGTCGGCAAAGTTGACCGCGGGCCGCTCGGGCTGATCGAGTGGGGCACCGCGTTGGACAATCGCCGCCGTAAACAAATCATACACGTCGAACCCATCGACACTCGTTCGCGGCATTTCAAACGGAAGTCCCGGTTCCTCAGGCGTCTCATTGGTGACAATCGCTTGCCCGAGCTCCCCGAGACTGATGGCATGGGCGATGTCGTCGGGGAGCATCTTGGTCGTATCAACCCCCCAAAACCCACGAATAAGGTAGACAATGACATCTCCGTGGCCCCCTGGAGGGCTCTCATCGCGATCGAGTAGACCCAACCAGCGAGCGATCATTGGGTCGCCGCTGGCCATGAATAGGGTCGCCAACAATGGATAGTCGGCGTAGATGGTTCGCGTTTCATCGGCACTCAACCCGACGGCACGCTTTTGTTTGAGCTCGATCGGACGCTGGGAAACATCTTCGAGCAATGGATGAAGCATATTCATGGTCTCGCCAGCGAGTACATTGAGCCGTGCAAGCTCATCGTCGACGGTGACCGTTGGGCACGCAGACGGACCACTCATTTTCGGAGCATCGTGGAGCCCGAGACGCGCGGGAGCACCTCGCTCCACCGCCTGGCGAGCAAGTGTATCCGCACCACCGACCCCAGAGTAACGCGCTGCGGCCTTGACTGGGAGTGTCCAGATTCGCCAAAGACTTAGATCATCGAAGCTGAACATTGCCCAGTCGATCCAAATAAGTCCGCTGACAGTGCCTGTCCCCGAAACCACGACCCCGTGGATATCGGACGCGCCAATGGAGTATGGGACATCGCTGCGGGTACCCACCACATGCTTGCCGCGTGCAGTTGCTCGCCAAGCCGACACATGCAGTGGTTGCTGCCCCTGCTTACCTAATACGTTGATCCACGAGCAGCGGATCCCTGATCCGACAGGCAAGTACCCAGTGACCGGGTTGTCCTCAGTCACATAAAACGGTGCGGTAAGCTCGTTGCCCCGAGAATCACGCCAGAGAACGTCGGAACGAACACCTTGGAAGGATTTTGCATTGGGGCCGAGGTTGATGCGGTACACCAGCAACGGAGCCAGTGGGAGGCCAAATCGGGGGTGCGGGGTCACCCGCACATGGACACCCGGGCTTAGGTGGCTGTCGCTGACGACATCGATGGCGTGGGCACCAAGGGCCCATGATGGCGCTAGGAGACTCATGCTTCCTCCTGCAGGACGGTATTGGGTAATGCGTTGATAAACCGGGATGCATCGATGTTGATGCTGGTAAATGTCTGAGTTTCAAACTCAAATGTGCGATCGGTAACTTCGAGTGTGGCCACAAAAGTGGTTTCCGGGTCCGGAAGCATACCCACCAAGTCGATGGGTGCATCCGGAACGAGTAACACCCGTGTACCCGCGGCATTGCTTCGGCGTGGAACCAGCACGGCGCCACCTGAATCATCGGGTTCGTGCACGCGTATCCGCGTGAGGGCCATCCGCGGTGGAATTAGCGACAGCGGCGGTTGCTCCGGATCGATGTGGCCCCCGAGCAGGGATGCCGGATAGGCCGGACGCATCATCGACTCATCACTATCGAGCAGGACACCAGCCAAATGCCATGAGTCCGCCTGGAGATACCAAATCACCACGGTCCCTGGACGCGTCGGCAGTGGCCACGGGTCCATGCCTAGCAGTGCCAGCGCGGCATCGAGTGCCCGGTCGTCGGCGAGCTGAACATCGGTAGGTGCCGATGATGTTGCAAGCACATCGATCGCGTGGAACGGATTGGGATCCGCATCAACGGGTGTCCCGTCGCGGGCGACAACTGTGAAACCTGTCGCCTGAACCAGCTCGCTGACGTTGCTGTAACGCGACGTACTGAAGTGGCCGCGGGCGATAAGCTCGCGATGGTCTGGGTTGTCGTGGTCGGCTGTCACCACGAGGTCGTACTCGGCCCGAGGCTCGAGGTTCGGGTTCAAACTCGCGGTCGCACCCTCGGGGACAGGCCCGCCGAGACACGGAGCTTCGACGAGAGCTTCGCCAAGCCGCCAATCGGCGCGGTCGCGCATATGCGGTGGAAGGGGAAACCAACCCGGCTCGGGAAGCTGAATCAGCTCGAGCGGTTCAGAGTCGGGTGGCTGCGGATCGGGGTCGGTCCGCCGCACACTGAGCTCCAAACTGTAGCCATAGCGGGCCAGCAGCGTTTGAATCCATTCGACCTCAAAGTGAACCATGAGCGGGTCTTCGAGGAAGTGATGGGGCCCGGCGACATCGGGATCGAAGCCGAGTAGGTAGCGTACCAGCGCCCCTGGATCGAACACCGATTGGGTAGCAAAGTCCATCAGCGCTGCCGGTGCGATCTCACCATCGGCCGCCGTCCGGAAGCGGAACGTCTGTTCAACGCCGGTGGTGACAAACAGACCATCTCCAGGTGTGACCCAGTTGATACTCGCCGGAGAGGGTGGCTCGGAAGTATCGTCATCCGACACCCAAATCGCCTCGTCGTAAGTCACGCGCACTCGATAAATTGTATCTGCATCAAGTAAAATGACCCGCGCATCTTGAGGCCCATCAGCGACTTCGCTGATCTCTTCATGCAGCGTCTCGCGCACAGCAGCATCCTCCTGCGCTCGTTCAAAAGCGTCCTGAGAAATCCCGCAAGTACTGACGACAGCGACCTTGAAACGCGGGAACGGCAAGACTTCAAACCCGACATACGGACCGAGATGTTGCGTCGGCTCGTAGCGGACGAATAGACATACGTGATGGTCGTGAACGTGGCCAGCAAAAGGAGTACCTGGCCAGTTGACAAGGTTGCCATCGGGCCGCCGACCGTTGACGAGGGGCATCGGGAGCGGATCCCCTTGGGGTCGGCTAGGAGCATGGGTCACATCGAGGTCGAGGTTGTCGGAGGCACCTTGGAGGTAGTTGAGCACCTGTTGCACAAGCTCGTCACCACCACCTTGCCCTTGGGTTTTGTAACAAACGCTTTGGATCACGCCGGTACTATTACCACCAGCTATCACAACACTCCGGATCCCGGCGGCGGTAATCGTATAAGTTTGCAGACTATCGGGAACGCCTGGATCTGCACTGCCGAGCATGGTGTTATCTTCCGAATATGCTCGGATCAACAGCGATGTTTGACCATCAAACCATGCGGCCTTGATCGTAACCTCAATCGCATCCTCAGGCAGGAGAATGTGGATCCCCTTGTTCGAGAAGTTAAGTTCACTCACTCCGTCTCCGACCCCGTACGGGAGCATGTCGACGGTCGACAAAATCCCCCCGAAATCGCTGAACACAACCCCACCGACCGTAATCGTCTGGGCAAGCTCCTTGTTAGGCTCGAAGTCGGCAAAGTCGCAGCACTCAACCTGCTGTTGCTCTTCCCACTCAGGAGGAAGTGGTACGCAGATCGACAACACGAGATCCGGCCCGCGCACAGGACCGATGTAATCGGCATAGAACGCAAGTGACGACCAAAGGATACCGGTGTACAGCAGGTAGGGCAGTTGCCAGGCGCCTGAAAATGTATGCTCATGCTCGGGGTCAGGAAGCTCTGCAAACGTCACGAGCCGGCTAGGCTCAAGTGTCATGTGATCGACATGTAGTAGGAGCTCACTCAGAGCCTCGACACCGTAATCCCCAAACCCTTCACGCGCACGGACGAAGAAATTCGAGCGATACGGTAGCGTCCCGCCGACCGGACCAAACAGTTCGACGGTGTCGACACCTGTCCGTTGAGCCAGAGATCCAAACACACAATGAACCGACGGTTGCGGAGGGTCGTCACAAGCGCGAGGAAGCACAGTCGCGGGGTCACTTGCAAGCCCCTCCCCACCCCCGGGAAGAGCGCGCGACCACGGAGCAGGGTCCCACTTCAGTACACCAAGGTCCCACCCCTCGTGCTCCCCGGCTGACGACTCACCTTCCTCGGGTAATCCGGGACGAAACGCTGGCATCCACCACACGCTCGGCCACTGCTCAGGACCGGTGAGGTCCCCTTCACTCGAGCGCAACTCCACGGGATTGCCCTCGAGGTCGAGAATCTCGACACGGCGTAGAACATACAAGTACTTGAGACGTTCAGTGCCGCCCCACCCTGCTCCCGTAGTCGTCGGTGTACTTTGAATACTATCCTCCCCGAGATCGAGCACGACGGTATGGGCAAAGTGGATCACAATGGTCGTATCAGGCCAGGCCGTATGCTCGTGTGTGAGTTCGATCGGGGGAAGTTCTTCGCCCTCCCCGACAGCAGGTTCGGCGACCGCATCGGCGAGCACCCGTGCCCGTTTGTCGGTCAGCTGCACCCCGGTAATCAGTGGTTGGCTCGGGGGTGGAGGTGCCGCTGGTTCTTCGCCCAAGTAGAAGTCGATACAACCCTCGACCGTAAAAAACAGCAGACTGACCTTTCCGCACACCTTGCCGCGCAGGTCCCAGGCATCCTCGGTCACCCGCAATATCAACTCGGCCTCGACACTCAGGCCGACGATTACCAACCACAACTCTCCCTTGAGGAAGATGCCGGCCATCAGCGTAAACGGCCGGGTTCCGAAACCCGCGAGGATCGACGAGGTGACCTCGAGGCGGATCGCGTCATCGCCCCATTTGAGGGTGAATCCCGAGCCAAAGCCGATACTGAATCCATGGAAATTGAACGCCGGGTGCTTGCCCAATTCGAGCAGCTCGAGTTCCTCGACCATGAAAAATGCCCACGCCCGCAGGTCGAAAACCTTTGGCAGGATCTTGACCGAGATCGGTTCGCCGGCGCGGCCGTTGTGACCATCAGAACCGACGCGTAGGTAGGCCGCCTGCGGACTTGCTTGGAACGGAAACCAGGCCGCAAACGGGATCGAGGCCTCGACCACTTCGGGAATGGTGAATTTACCGGATACACCGATAGCGAGACCGGCTTCGGAGATCGCTATCAGGCCAAGGAGTTTGAGACTGAAGTCGCCCCCACCTTCAGTGTCCCCTTGCTCCGAAGCCTCGCCTGACGGCGGATTCATCAGCGAAGCGTCGATTGTCAACACAACCGAGGGATCAGGGAACTCAAATGTCAGCATGCCCTCGGCGTTGAATGTGAAGCCTGCATCCGGCATCGTGCCGACCACGACACCGAGGCCGATGGCATATTGACCATCGAGGGCCGTGTATTTGTTGGTCACCTCGGTGCCATACCAGGCCATTTCGCGGGCGACTGGGTCGGTCAAGTCCTCGTCGAGGTTTCGCGTGCCATTGCTGACAAACCGTCCGGAAAATCCGTAGATGCCAAATCCGGTGCCTCCAAGCGGGATCGCGGTAGCAAACCGCAGGCCCGCCTCGAGATGGACCATATTGCCCTGCATCGCCAACGCGGCATAGGCACGTATGTCGGCTGGGATAATTGTGAGGTCGAGGCTGGCACTGACCTCGGTATCGGTCGTCCCGTTTTCGAGGGGTGCTCCCTCGCGGATCTGCAACGAACCTGCCCCTTTAACAGTACCGGGAATGTCGACCGATGCCGCCAAACCACGTAAATCGACCGAGACATTACCACCTGAAATCGTAATCCGAATGGTCGCCCGGGAAATCTCGATCACCCCGAGATCGGCCGAGAGGTCCATGTCGAGCTCAAACCAGATCGACCCCGTTCCGAGGCGAACTGCAGTGATTCCCAACAGCTGGCCAAGCCAACCGTTGACCTTCCACTTCCCCGGATTGACAACCTCAAAATCAGCCTCTTCATAGATAACTGAAAACTTCTCAGTTCCAGTATTCACGTTATCGAGCTCGAAGCCAACATTTTTGTAACGCAGCTTTATCGGGTCTTCGCTCTCAACCCCAAACATGGCGCACGAACATTTGAGCTCGACGACATAATCACAAACCACTCGGAAGCGACTGTCATCGATGTTGCCAAGGTCCCGTTGCATGTGCTCAATCTCGACTCGATGCAGCGTCACCGACCCCTCTTGGACGATATCGAGTGCAGTTGCAGCCACGATCGCAGCCAGCAACGCGGTGATGCGAACGGCCTTGCTCTCATCACTGGCCGTACTCACATCAGCCATCAGCGCGGGGCCAAGAGCGAGTGCTGTGGCCACCATTTTCCCGGCGATATCGTCGGGATCATCCGTATCACTGACAAACTTCGCTAGCCCATTTTCGTCACCAGGACTATCGAGCGAGGCCGACATCACGGCTTGACCACTGCGCGGGTCAAACGTGAAGCGGGCGATAAATCGATAGTTATCTGGGGAGCTCCCGGTATTCGGATCGACGGGTTGGATCGGCCCTGGTGTCAGCTCTCCACCCTCTCCATCGGGAACAGGAGGAACCTCCAGACCATTCGACGCATCTGTCCAGTCGAACGTTAGTTCGACCAGCACGGGGATGCTGTCGCGCTCATCGACCCACGTCGGACTATCCCATTTGGCACGTAGCTCGAGCGCGTAGTTGAGGGAGGGCTCGGCGGTCTCAACATCGCGACGTTCGCTCGGATCAGGTCCAGGAACCAGACTTCGTCGCCTTGCTGGATGCTGGGTCTCTTCAGGATCTGGCGTACCTTCCTCAGCGACGCTCTCGGGAAGGAGTGCATAGATATCGGCACCACGTGCATGTGCACGTGCACGGTCGAGGTCAGAGCCGTGATGAGCAGGGTTAAACCGCGTATGCTCCCAGTCCGGGGACAATGCTCGGCTGGCCAAGCTGCGTGCTCCTGGCGCATCGAGGAAGTCTCCAGCCGGCAACGTGGGTCCATCCGGATCGAGCTCACCTCGAATCGTGATTCTCATCATGTCATACTCAGGCGGTAGTACTCGCAACAGTTCCGACTGAGCAGCTTTCGCGCGTTTGATGCTCAACGGGCGATTGACCGCGACGGCGCCCCCCGGACCTGGCCGACGAGCAAGGTCACAGGTACGC
Organism: uncultured Nannocystaceae bacterium; assembly: GCA_964621785.1. Lineage (GTDB taxonomy): Bacteria > Myxococcota_A > Polyangia > Nannocystales > Nannocystaceae > JACKDW01. The sequence goes on along the minus strand of CAZUPD010000081.1, from coordinate 14,606 downwards.
CCGATGACCACAAACCGCATGTTCGGATCGATGGCGAGCATCCGCTGGACCCAAGCATTGCGCGTACCGAGGCGCTCTCCACCAGGGTCGCGGGCGGGATACGAAAACGGCTCCGGACCCCACGGATCAACGCCACCACCTGAAAGTTGCTGCGGGCGGATCTCATACTCGCCAACCACATTTTGTTCACCGTAGTCCATCAACAACCGATAGTGAGCGACCGGCGGTTCGGCCGGAGGAGGACTCGGCTCGTCAGGATCCGTCTCGGTACCACGCTCGAGCGACACCTCAGCGATGGTTCCCGCAGGTACCGACAGTGTACCCTCAAGTGTGGCAGGGGTTCCATTACCGTCGAGTCGACCCGATGCATGAAATGTCTGTGCGGTGGAGCTAGCAACCACAGCCGCAGCCGTGATGGCACCATCAAGCTCGGCGACGCCAGCCTCGGACCCAACGATCAATTCACCCTGCTCGAGCACCGAAATCGCAACCCGCCGTACATGGTTGTTGGCATCTTGCAAACAAATCGAGTGCTCGCCGACCTGCCAAACCACACCCGGTTCAAAGGTATCGCCTTCGCGAGGAGGCGTGGTGTTACCAGCATGGTGTAGCTCCCAGTGAGAGCCTGGTGCGCTGGCGTGAAATCGCAATCCCGACAGTGCCTCAGAGCTCCCGCTGAGATGGGTGACATTATTCCAAGATGTCCCCGAGGCAATATGCTCGACATTGATCGTCGGCGGGTGGGCCAGAGCCGGGTCGGACTCACCAAAAGTGAAGGCGATCAGGACTTCTTCGCCAGCAATTTCTTGCTCGTCTTCTCCCGTCGACAACTCGCGGTAGTGCAGGACATTATCTTCACCGCCTCCGGGGTGCACCGAAAACCACCCAGTATCGGGCCCAGTAGACCAGTTACTGTCTCCCGGACGTTTCCAGCGAGCATTCTTCGGTGTATCCCCACCTTCGCGCGCGCGAACTTGGACAATCTCGGATGGCGTCCCTGCGAGTGAGACCTCAATCCGTTGGGACTCACCGGCGACTGGCTCCGAGGGCAATGGCCCGTGGAGTTCCTCCCCCTCAGCTTGGAAAAACTGCAGCCCACTCGCTGCGGCGGTCGAGCGCCCAAGTGCCAGCCAAGCCTCTAACTGAACCCCTCCAGGCTCGCCTATACCGATGAGTAGGTCCTTGACCCCCAGCGAAACATCTCCGAGCGCTGGCATTCCGCGAGGGAGGAATACTGCCGCCTCACTGATCGCAAACCCCATCCATTCGGGGCCGTGCATTCGCGCCATTACCTCGGGAGGTGTGTACTGATCGGATCCATCGATTGTGACCTCACCGAGGCTCATGCCAAATCCGTTACTATCCTCTCCAAACAGCGCATGCGGTGGGCTGAGACCGAGCTTCAAGATGGCCCCTGTCGGTCTGTCGGGCGCAAACGGGTCTGGTGCGGCGACCATATCGACGTTGATCCCATCAGCCCCTGAAGACAGGCGAATTACCGCCCGACCGTAGAATTTTACTGACTTATCGTTACCTGCTGCTGGGACGAGATGCGGGGGTTGAGACGGTGCTCGTGGAACTTTTTGGGCGGCGACAAGACCAGGTACCGGGACGGCGATCCGTTCGACAAACAAATCGAGCTGCCAACCGGTAGGCTGTGGCTCGAGGTTTTGACTCTCGCTTGGTACAGCACGTATGGACGAAAACTGAAACCGCAAGCCGGTTGTGAGGCCTGGAAACTCCACCGGAAATCCGCGCGGCAGCGCCAGCGACCCCTGTAGGGCCGCCTGGATGATGCCGTGGTGGATATAGTGGGTGCCAGTTGTCAACGTATGATGCTTGACAATTGACAGCTGTTCGAAAAATCCAGCGATATCGCCTGCGACGAATCCACGCAGCTCGGGCGGGAGGTCGTCGATGAGGTCGAGAATTGTTATTCCACGAAGCAGCGTCATCGTAGCTCACAGGGTAACGGAAACGGGAAAGTGCGCAGTGCCGCGCACGGGTACACGAACCAAACGAATCATATTTTTGAGCTCGTAGCGACAGTTAACACAGCTACTGTAAGAGCAATTGGCGATAAAGAAAAGGCAAAACTTTTTGCCCCACGCCAGCTTTTGACCGCGAGCTTGCAATCGTCCGCCATTGCAGTGGTACCAGCTATCAGCCTCCGGGCCGGCCCCGCATTTCCGGCCCTCGGGCCTTTCAAGGTGGGATACAATGCTCGCTTCTACCTCGAGCTCACCGGGCAGTGGGTAGGCGAAGGCTGAATGGTACAAGTCGCCGGCTGTTCACTCACTTGGCAGCCGAAGTTTTACTCTTTGCACTGCTCGTAGGCTTGGGTTTCGCCTCCACCACCGAAAGCGTGACCCGCTCGCCAACGAGAACCTTGAGTACATCAACCGGGATATCCTTGAGCGGAAGGTTCTTGAGCACGATGTCGTTGGACGTAATCCCAATTGTCGGGCCTGACGGTGATTTGGCACTTGTGCCCGACGAAAATGCAGATTTTAGCGTAACCTTGGTTGATACGATACGCGCACGCCGGTCGTTGGTCCTGACACTGACATAGGCACTGAGCGCTTGTTTTTCCCATCCGGTGACGGGCTCGCTACTTTCGAATGTACACAGGACATCCTGAGAGGAATGAATCGGATCGCATTTCCACGACGTTACACCTGGAGCTTGGATCTCGACAGCACTTCCTTCTTTTTCTAGACAGTCCGACGAAATATGATCAGGCAGATTGATGTGGAACATCATAACACCTTTGTAGCGACTACCGGCCTCTTTTACGTAATAACCCTCAGCATTCGAGATCTGTGGCGGCTGAAGACCGGCCAAGGTACTCCAAACCGGGACGATCGCGTCTCGCGGAGTGTTTTTGGACGCATCTAGCCGGTGATACTTCCTTGCAAGCGGACGTTGTCGACGTCGTCTCTTTCCTCCCTTAGAGAACGTCGTTCCGTTAATTTCAAACCATGACTCCGTCGTATAGCTCAATGTGTGAAAGCTATCGTTGTCTCCGCTAGGTGAATTTTTCTGCCACCCTTTACATTTTTCTTTCGACTCCTCCTTCCCTCTTGACTCGTCTCCTGCGGCTGGTGTCATCTGCGAAGTAGTGTTTGCGTGTTTTTCTTTCGTATTACTATCCTTTGTTGAGGAAATCTTGCAGGAATCTTGGTCGACGAGTACGATCGCCGTGACGATACGCGAAAGAGGCTGGAGCTCCGCGCCCGAGCTCGTCGGAACAGCAGAGGGGCGAAAACGCAGACGAAGAGTCTTATCATCCGGATAACTGGCGACAAATGTCGTGTTCCCCCGGATTCCCTCGAGCCGCTCGGCCGCTGCCTTGACCGACTTAATCGCTGCTCGGGCGGCAACGCGATTGAAAGACCCCTCACCCTGGATGGCTGTCGCTAGCTGACGAAAAACGGCACTGAACTGCCGCAGAGCCTGTGTCGCTTGGGGCGGGATTGCTGTAATCACCTTGACCTCGCAGTTTGACCCTAACGAGACCTGGGCGACCGCATCATACGCGCGTGCGCGTGTGTGCCAGCCTGGTTCAGCACTCACAGTAAAGTTGACTCGATACGGCGCCCACCGCTTCTGATTCACCACTCCCGCGGTCATCTCGGAGTGGAGGTACGAGGCATTGTAATAGTCCTCGAGATTGACCATATACATTTTCAGTGAGGCGACCAGCGTCGCCATCTCGTCGGGGGTGAAGTCAAAGTCCTGGCCCGAACTGGAGAGCAGTGCAAGTGCTGCTTTTCGGACCTCGTCGTCGACAGGAATCGGGCCCGGGAGCCCCGGCAAATCCGGTGACTCGAATGTTCTTGTCGCCGTCTGCTCGCCCCGCTCACTGACAACCTCTCCGCCCGTACTCGTCGCAACGTTGGTTTCAGAGGACGAGGAACGCCCTCCTGCATATGCAAGTGCTCCGAGTACTTCACGCAACGAAACCTCGACATTGGCAATCGAAACGTTCGCCTTGCTCACCCGACGACTCAGCGCCTGCTCGTCGCGAAGTGCCCCAAAACTCAATGCACGGTCGCCATGGGCGTAGGTTTCAAGGGGCGTAAACATGGGTGTCGAGACGGTCACCGTTCCGACAGCTACTTCGTAGGCCGCTTTGCAACCTTCATCGCAAGATTCTTGATTCTTGAAACTACGAACCGCAAGAGGCGTGACACAAGCACTCGTCAACAACAATGCTGCACACGCGACATAGGTCGAAACTCGTTTTAATCGGGGAATACGTACAGACATTTTTCCTGTTCCTCGGCAAACACAGCGGCCACGGATTCAAGGTGAACTTTTCGAGTCGACCGAAAGCAACGGTCTGGGCCACCTGCTACGATGTGAGTGTGTCGACTGTCAAAAGTTGTTCACATTTTTTTCGCACCACGCCGCACTTGTCTGCAGAGCACAAGCCCGCGATCTACATTACGATCGCGGGCTCATCTCAATAGATAGTGATAGTTAGGTCCCGAACAACTCTTGCAGCTGCTGATAGGAAACAAGTTGTTGCTCGAGGTCTTTTATCGCACACGCGACCCCTGTGCACAGTGCCGCGCGCTTGCTTGGGGGGTTTCGCTCGTTGTCACTCCGCTTGAGTTTGGCCAACTCCCTGAGCCCGTGGGAGAGGAAAAACGATGCGTTTTGCTGCACGATTGCGTCGGCCTCGGGAATTTCCTCGCTCAGCAAGTCGCGCAGTAGGTCCACAAGCATCGGTGCTGAGATCCGATAGGCAAGCGGATACAGCAGCCAGTCCTCAATATCGAGGTCATCCCGCTTTGCGTAGGTCTCATCGACGAGTGCCTGCGAAAGTGACTCTGCTATCTTCACGCGCATCCTTCGCGGCGCTAGCCAAATCGCTTGATTGATGTAGAGGTCCTTGATTTTGGCAGCCACACTCGGATCACTTGCGTAACCACCAAACAACTCCTGTAAGTTTAGATGGACATAGTGGTGCCACGATGCGTCGGCCAAGATTCGTCCGACACCGACTCGGTGACCGTCCCAGGCCGCCATGAGGTCATAGACCTCACAACGTGTGCGGTCGATCCCCCGAGCGCTAACCTCCGGTTGAGGTGGAGTTTGGCTCCCGAGGACCCCTTGTGCGTACCATTCCCTATCATTTGGGCCGATCTTTGGAATCGTTACAATCCCTTCATGGGGATGGTCTGGTAACACATTAAGTACTCGGTTACCCGCGCCGTAGAAGATCGGGTGGTAGGTCTTGCGTCGCTGAATCACGGGGCCTACCCCGAGTAGAAGCAATTCCTGTGGAACGGCGTCGCGTTGGAGCACGGAATATGGCACACCGAGGCGGGGAACCGTCGAATCGGTGCGTTCGGGTCCAACCCGACTCGGGCCGTACCAGTCCCGTAGATGACGAGCCCGTGGTATCGATTGCCCAAGCGCACGACCGCGTCCAACGAGCCCGTCGCGTTCTTTCTCGGCATGGTCCCCCGTAATGAGCACACCATTCCCCTGGTCCATCCACCGACGAAGTGCCGCAATTTCTTCTCGATCGAGTTCAAATTTGGCTGTCTCCAACAAGAAGAACCAGATCTGATGATAGGGTTTGAGGAATTCGTCATCGAAACGCGTCCCTTCGTCCCCTCTGGTGACGCGGTCGACTTTGATCTTGACCCCGAAGGAGTTGACCGAAGATTCGTGGGTGCCTCCACGATCATCGGCTGACGTCAGGACACGGCAGAGCTCATCGGTCCCATAGTCACCGGAGATAAACTGCTTGGAGTCTGTGTAGAAGAGTATTTGGAGGGTTTCCATGTTACGCCTCCGCAATCGGCACTTTGCGCTTGGTGACAATAATCTGGGTTTGACTCACCGGTATCGGATCCAGGCTCTCGGTGCTGATCGATAACGTGAATGTCAGGTCGTCTTCGGTGTGGGACGCCGGGATAGCGAAATCCTTGTAGGAGTAACCGTCGTCTTCGTTACGTGCCCAATCCCCGGGTGAATCATCGGACACGACAGCCTTATCGTCCGGTCCGGCCGGATTTGGTGCATCGTAGACCCGAACCTCAAGCGGACCTGAGATACCTCCATCGACAACGGCCTTAAAGCTGTCCTCCACCGTGTCTCCCGCACTGAGGGACACGGAAGCCATTGGAGTCTCATACTCGATCGAAAGAGTACTACCACTGACCGTGAGCTTATACTTGAAGGGAGCGAGGTCATTTTCGGTATGTGTCGTCATTGCTATTTCCTTTTTCTTCGTCTGGTCGATAGACGGCAACATTGCCATCTATCTGCGTTTTCTGATGATAATCTGTGACGGACTCGCCAGCGGCAGGCGATCGGCGCGACAAGGGCCTTGAGTCGATCTTACGACACTCTGTTACTTTATCGTGAGGGCGCTGCCACTGACCTTGTGTTTGTACTCGAGGGAGCGAGATCATCTTCGAGATGTGTCGTCATTGTACCTCTTCTTTCTCGATGGCTACGAGCGCATCGTCTTCGCGCTTCTCCATACAGACGACATCCATATTTTTGATACGTGTTTTGATCTGCGAAAGTGCATGTTCCGTCATCGGGTCGATCACACCAGACAGGCCTTCGACTCGACCGAGATACGCCCGGGCCTCGCATGGTCCCCCGAGTTCCAATGCAACTTCGGCAAGGTGAGCCAGCGGTGTAGCGAGATACGGGGACGTGGGACCGACAGTTTGCTCGAGCGCGTTCACGGCTCGTGTGAGGACTTCATGGGCTTCGCTATACCTCTGTAAAGCTACGAGCTCTTGCCCAATCCCTGCCTCGGCAACCCCCACAAGCTCACTGCCGGGCAACTCGCGACTCCAGATCCTGTGCGCCTCGCGAAACCGGGCGAGCGCCTCGCTGTGCTCTCCCTGTTTGCTCAGGATCTCACCTTCATAGTTCAACGCATAGGCTCGATCGGGGTGCGTGGGTGAAAGATGTTCGTCGTAAATCTTGATCGCTCGTTTTGTGTGGTGGGCAGCCCTCTCGAACTTTTGGCGGTTGAACAACAGTCCCGCCAGCCCGAGGTGATAGTTTCCGACTTCGAGATGCTCCGCGCCGAAGCGAGTCTCCGCCAGCTCACGAGCCTCGACCAGCAACTGCTCGGCTTCGTCGAAGTACTCGGAGCCAAGCTCCCCGAGGGTCACACCTAAGTTGAAACGTACCGTGATTTGATCCGGGTGGGAGGCTCCGAGATGGAGCTCGCGTTGCTGTAGCACGGTGCGATAAAGTGCGAGAGCCTCGGCCATCGCCTGCGGCTCCCTCGTGCGTACAAGTGTATTTGCAAGCTGTTCGCGAACAACGAGCAACTCAAAATCTATCGGCCGCGGAAAAGACTCGTACTGTTTGATCGCCGCCCGTTGCTCGCGCTGTGCAAGTTCAAACTTACCTGCCATCGAGTAGATGAGACCTCGCAGGGTTTGCAACCACGCGCGTTGGCGGGGCGAGCCCGAGTACCTGGTCATCCACGCCTCGGCCTCGGCAAGCCAGATCTCCGCCTCCTCGGGTGCACTTTCGGCGACTGCAGTGGCGACGACGAGCCACATACGGGACTCGAGCGCCACCTCGTCGTTGCCGGTCTCCACCGCGAGCAAGCCCGCAGAAATCAGGGCCTCCCTCGCGGCCTGGTAGTCCCTCGCCAAGGTCGCAACCCGGCCGAGCTGGAGATGTGCCTCGGCGATCGTCGGTCGGTAACCAACGGCTAGGGCGCGGTTGAGAGTTGCTTGTGCCTTTGCCCCGCTGCGGTCGAGTAAACCGACTAGCTCATCGGCCCGCGCACTCGAGAGTTCATCGCGCAAACGATCGATCGTATCAGCTACGGCTGCCCGCGGAGGGTCCATCCCCAACAGCAATGTATCGTGATCGGCACAACGCTCGACCTCATCGAGTTTCGAGGCAGCTCTTGGCGCTTTGAGCAACACACTCGGCTCACCCTCTCGAAGTTCGCTGGTGAGCTGTGCAAAAACTCCGAGTCGGCGATCGAGACAACGTTTGCGCAATGCATGGAGCTGGGCAGAGATTTCGCCCGTGCGACGTGCACGGCAACTTTCGACATACGCATGTTCCCACTGCTGCGTGTAGTGCGAAAGCTGCGAGCGGGTACTTGTCCACAATGTCTCGCCATCGAGTGGATCTTCCGTGGTAAACACGCGGGCGAGCTCATCTTGAAGCGGTTGGCCCCACACGTTTGCGAGTTGCACCTGAGCATCGCAGGGAGGATTCACCAGTCGATCAAATACTGGGTACAGTGCTATCGTACCCGCGATCGCGAACACAACGGGAACAATCACACGGAGCCGGGATCGTCGAAGGAGCGCCGAAAGCAGGTGCTCCATGGCGGGAAACCTATGCGCGGGATCAACTGAAAGACCGCGAACAATCGCCCGGTGCACCCTGCGAGGCACACGACCTAAACGTACATCCCGGAGGACTCCCTGCGATACTGCGAAGGCGAGCTCCGTGTATGTCTCACCGGCAAATGGGCGAACGGCAAATAGCGCATCGAATAGCGCCACACAAAAACTAAACTGGTCGCTTTTCGCCGTCACCGAGCCGCGATTGAATTGCTCGGGTGACATATAAAACGGCGTGCCCGGACGCGCACCTGTGGCCGTCAAAGGCTGTTGCGGCGCGGCTGTTTCGTCGGGATCCGTCGCGTTGCAATCGTCACTCTCCGAGAGCACTCTGGCAATACCGAAGTCGGTCACGCGCACGCGACCGTCCTCGCCGATCAACACATTTTCGGGTTTGAAATCGCGGTGTATGATTCCGAAAGCGTGAGCAGCAGCCAGCCCCCGACCGGCCTGGCAAAACACCTCGATAATCGCGTCCCATTCGCGCGCTTGGCTACGCAGCCAACTGGCGAGAGTTTCCCCGCGAACAAGTTCCATGGCGATATACACTCGCCCATCATGGGTCCCAGCCTCGTAGACCTGTACAACATTCGGGTGAGACAGACGGGCCATGGCCTGGGCCTCGCGTAGCAACCGCCGCTGATGCAGCGACGATGAGTGACCATCCTCGCCGCGAACGACCTTAAGCGCTATCGTGCGCCCGAGTTGCTCGTCGATCGCTGAATAAACAACACCCATGCCACCTTGCCCGAGGGGCTTATCCACCGAGAAACGACCGATCTTGGTGACCGGGCAATCGACTTGGAATACGCGCTTTCGCAATCGCGAAAGCATGGCCTCAGCGAACGGATCGAGCTCCTGCGCCACTGCGTATTGCGGGAGTGAAGAGTCTCGCACATGCTCCGCGAGCATCTCGGCATCCTTTATCTCCTCGTACTCCACGCGGTTCCCTTCCACCGGTTCGCTATCGTGCTGACTACAGAATGAGTGTCAGTGGGGACCAAAGTCGTTCATTTAAATTTATCTGATTCAACCTCAGATGTCGATGACGATCATACCGTCAGGCTGTGGATCTGTGGTAGTCTCAAGGACGGTGGGCCGGCAGAGTGATCCAGATGATCTCGTGTTGCTCGACGCATGGCGGGGCGGAGACAGGGGCGCAGGAGATACATTGTTCATTCGTCACTTCCCCGCTGTACAGCGATTTTTTCGCAACAAGGTCAGCGCGGATGCCATCGAGGATCTGGTTCAGCGCACATTTCTCGTGCTGATCGAGCAGCCGCACCGATTCCGTGGCCAATCAAAACTAAGCACATTTCTGCTCGGAATCGCCAACAACCTCATGCGCGAGCACTATCGCACCAAAAGGCGCGCATCCCTTCACGACGATTTCGAGCGGGTGTCGGTTACCGATCTCGGAGTTGGGCCCACGACTGCGGTCGGGTGGAAACGCGAGTGTCGCGTACTTCTCGAGGCGCTCCGTCGGATGCCCCTGAATGTTCAAACATTGCTCGAGCTATATTACTGGGAGTCACTCACCGGTCGAGAGATTGCCTCCGTGTTAGAAGTTCCTGAGAATACTGCTCGAACCCGCCTACGTCGAGCCCGCGAACGTCTCGCACGTGAAATCGCGCGAGTCGAGCGATTGACTCAGCCACTCGAAAGTACGCTTGAAAATCTTGAACGCTGGGCGAGCTCGCTACGCGTCCAACTCGGTCGCTAAACAAAGCGACGCTTGCGAGCCGTTTCGAGGGTACACAAAATATTCGCAATTGTGTGAACAAAGTCCGCGGCAGCACGCACTCACGGGTACGTCCGGCGGGCCATTCCCGTTGATGCGTACACGGGCCAAAAAGGCTCGCCGAAAGGATGTAGGATGAATCCCAAACCAGTTGCACTCCCCTGTCCACGAGAAATCGTCGCGTCCGTTGAGATGCGCATCAAATCAGCAGTCGGGCCCACGACCGTGCTTGATGAGCTGTTGCAACGCAGAAGTGATCTAGCGTTTCAACTCGAGCTTCTCGACGCAGAAGTCGAGCGAGCAGCTGCGGAAAGCCCCTGTGGTGGGACTGATGACAGTCAAGACGTCGAATCATATGATGGCACGCTCGGCGTGACACCGCAGTTTGTGAAGGACCACGAGCGCCCGGTCGGCCAGTTGCAATGGCTTGAAGATCTCAACACTCGCTTTACAGGTCCTGGCAACTCCCCTGGAAACGTCGCGGGAGCCCGCTGGGGGAGCGGTTGTCTGATAACGAAGAGGTTGTTCGTCACTGCGGGTCACTGCTTCGACCAGGATGGCGGAGGGTGGCGCCGACCGATGCGAGCCGGAAAGACGATCTCTCCCTATGAAATCGCAAAACTCATGCGTGTGAACTTCAATTATCAGGTCAACGGGCGAACCGGTGCGACGCGACCGGCGAGCTCGTTTCCAATCGACGAATTAGTCGAGTATCGATTAGGAGATGTCGACTACGCGATTGCCAAGCTGGGGCATGATACCAACGGCCACCTACCTGGTGACCTGTTCGGGACGCTGACAATTGCGACGAAAGACGTGCGCAATCCCGGTGCCATGCTCTGTATCATCCAGCACCCTTCAGGCAAACCCAAAAAAATCGAGGCTGGACCCATGCGGAACAACCTAGCTGGTAAGATCACATACGATAGTATCGACACATTTGGAGGATCTTCCGGCTCTCCGGTCATCTGGGCCGAAACTGGAGAAGTCGTCGGAATTCATACCAACGGAGGCTGTCAGGCAATCAGTGGGTACAATCGCGGTGTCGCAGTCGGTATGATCCGGAGCGTCTCGACAATCCTTTAGCCAAAATTTGTCGACGGCGAGCTCAGGCCCGGCCATGTCGTCGATCTCGCCCGAGGCGTGGAGTTTGAGCTCGAGTATCGTTAAACTTACTTGTATCAACAATAAAATTACCCGCCGGCGAGAAGATGGTAGAACGTCTTTTGGTAAGGGGGACTTTTTGCCATAGTGGTCGACAACGATGGCACGAGCTTCACCAGTGTCGTTGGTAGTGGTTGCCTCTCGATTTTGCTGCCGTCTTCGAGCGGGAGTCCTCGGCCGCGGAAGATTTGTTTGGGGATGGGTCGGGGTGAGGTCTACCTTCGGGTCGTGAGGCTTCGGAGGCGTGACAACGGCACAAATAGGCCGATCCTTCGCGGACCCGCTCAGCGAATCAGGGGCGAGCCGTTCCCGCTGTGTGTCAATGGCGAATTGTTGACGGCCTGCGAATACCCAGAATCAGGCAAACGAACCGCGAGGCACGTCAGGGCGCTGCACAGGCTACTTCGGGCACGGCCTAGCGGTCTGACCTGTGACATGACGAGGCGTCACGACCAAGTCCGAGGTACACGATGCAACAGCTCAACTGCCCCCACTGCGGAGCCCACCTGCCGCCGACAGACCACACTGGGCAAGGAAAATGCCCATACTGTCGGTGGGATTACGTCTTTGACGGTGCAGGGGTCATTCGCGTGCATAAAGGGGAACTTCTCAATGCACAGGGTATTGCCGAGGCAATCGATGGTGCTCAACCTGTAGATGCAAGTGTTTTCCCGAGTCACTTCGATCGATACTGCGAAGAAGCGGAACAAGAGAGAGGCCTGCAGGGAGCGATCAAAAGTTTCCTCCGAGCGTATCGCGGTGAAGAATCCGGCGAATATCAAACGAGGCGCCGAGCCGACGATACTGGTTCCCACGATGGAGCTTGCGAGCCTGGAAGCCTCGCGCGGGAAGTCGTCCAGGCGCGTAGTGACCTCGATCGACAAGCCTACGATCGAGATCACAAACAATATCGGCGCGCGATAGAACCAAAAGGGCAGATGGCTCCAATTGTGGTCCTCATCCTCTTTGGTATTCTCTCTTCGTACATTGGAGAATTTTGTGCAGTATCTACGCCTTGAATGTCCGAAGTGCCGGACGTTGTTGCCACCAACCATGCCGCTCGGGTCGGTCTTGTGTCCGACGTGCCATACCGCGTTTGACGTGACACAGGTCCAGGGTGCTCAGTCGGAGGGGGGGAAACCACTCAACATGCGGGAGATCGCCCAGTCGATCGCTCGTGCTCAGCAAGATGTCATTATGTTGCGATATGAGCAAGCCGTGGACGCCTGTATTGCCAAGATACCAGAACACGTTCGTAGGTGTCGAATTCAATATCTGGGGGCCATGCTGCTTATGTTTCTCCCCGTACTCATCATCACTCTAATGCAATGAAGTTCTATTCAGCACAATGCCCGTCCTGTGGAGCAGAGCTCCCGCCGGTGAACCTCGCAGGGCTTCTCCGATGCCATTATTGTAAAAATGAGTTCACGCCGCGGGAGGCACGGACGATCAAAGATCGCTCGGGAAAACCACTCGATGTCACGGCGTTAGTCGCAGCTGTTTCCCAAGCACAGGAAGAGCTCAACTTGCCGGTATATGAGCGGCGCCCCGAGGAGGATCCCCGCTACATCGAGAGTTATAGGGAATCAATGGGGCTCTTTCGATATGCAATCGTGGTATTTTTCCCAACCTTCGTTTTCATAGCGAAAATCCTCTTGTCTCGTTGAGGTGAGGACCGAGACAGGCCGAAGGCCGAAGCGCCCGCGTCGTCGGGGCCAACTCGAGGTGCCGAAGCGAGTGTGCAGCGCGAGGCGCAAGAACACGTTGCCCGACTCCGGCGAGACGAGCTGCCCGCGAAGCGCCCCGACGACGAGAAGAAGCTCAGCGACACGCCGTGACGCAGGAGCAAGGCGCTCACGAGGGTGACGGCATGATCTGGGAGCTGCGCCCCAGTGGGGCCGGGAGACCGAGGTTCTCCCGACCCGACCAACTCGCACGTCCAGGTCAAGATGACTCAGCCCGACTCCTCCTCGGGGAAAAGCTCGCTTGCACGAATGAGTTCGTACATGTGGGCATTTCCATTGTATTGCGTTTGTGGTTGCCGTACCCCGCGGTCGCGAACTTGACCATTTCGCCGCATACGTGCGAGCTTGAAGAAGACCGGGATCGATCCTCCGGAGGTACCAGATGGTTGCATCCACTCCACTTTCGCGATGTTGGACTTGGGACGCCACGTAATCCCTAGATCTGCCAGGGAATCTATGTTGGTACTAGCCTCAACCTCAAAGACGGTCTCACTTTGTTTGGACAGTATCCAGGAGACAGATTCAGCTGTCCACACTCCGACGACAAATTCCTGAGACGCTCGCAGAAGTTTTTTCTCGGCGAGGTCCTGGAGTTGCGCCAATAGCTCTTGGGTTATATCGAGAGCTTGGTAGCGCAGTCCTTTGACGGCGACAACGTAGCTCCATTTTTTGGAAAATTTGGCGACAAAGCCTGCCGACGACTCACCTAGGAAGTCGGTTGCGGGATCTCCGGATGCCTTGATACGAAAATCGATCTCGGTGTCCCCAGAGTGTGTGTATAACTTATCGACGGGTTCTCCAAGTGGCGTCAGGGGTAGCGACTCAATTCCGAGCTCTTGGAGATCTGGGTAGCCGTCTTCGGTAAATCTTTTGCCAAATCGCAGTTGACCGACTGTACCAACTTTGATGTCGGCCGAGGTGTCAGTATTGATCAGGCGTTCGTAGTCCTTGGCGAATTTGCGCCGGAAGTGATCGTACATGCCCATGAGGGCCTCCTTTGTTTGACCGAACGCAAAGCAAACATGGGTCCAGAGTCTCGAAGTCAAGCGGACGTTGATATGACAGGGTTTTTTGGGCTGTTGAAGCTGGCCGGATTTCGCCTAGGGTGAAAAATTCGCACGACTGTGAAATCTCTTGGTCTGGACTTCTCACCAAGACTCACTGCGAGGGCTCGGGTTCGCCACGGTATTTGTACATGCGGAACCAACTTCGCCCTGCGCGACGCAGGCCTGGTGTTTGTCCAAGCCGTCCCTCGCCGACGGCCAGTTACCACCAAAGGCACACCTTCTCCCGAAGTTACGGTGTCAATTTGCCGAGTTCCTCAACCCGAGTTCTCTCAAGCCTTGGGATGCGACGCTGCGGCGTGGCGGTCCGTGGTCACGGGGGCGCATCAAGACCCTCGACGCGCCGCCTCCACGCGTATCGACCTCGTCCGCACCTCAGCGCCCGCCCACTCGATCGGGCACGCGGTAGGTCCGCGACGCCGGGGAGGCGCGAGGCGTCAATAGTCAATTTTTGCTTGAACTCGATCGGGCGCGCGGTAGGTCCGCGACGCCGGGTCCTGGCGGTAAAACGCCGACAGCACCTCGTACA
>CAZUPD010000080.1:33494-34817 GCA_964621785.1 uncultured Nannocystaceae bacterium | reverse complement strand
GTCGGGTCTTCGGTTGTCGGGTCTTCGGTTGTCGGGTCTTCGGTCGTCGGATCGGTCGGATCCGTCGTCGGCTTCCCCGTCGGGTCGGTCGACCCAGTCGATTCGGTCGGGTCGGTCTCTGCATCGTCCGTCGTCGCGGTCGATGTTTGCGAGGCATCGGAATCGGAGCTCGATCCGGTTGTGGACCCACCCGGTCCACTGCTGGTCTCGGAAAGAGTCGACGAGGCCTGCGAACTGCCGGCCTCGGTATCACCCGTCAATCCGTCCTCGGGCCCGGAGTAACAGGCAAAAGCGAGGGCCGGGATGAGGAGGAAACCACGTGGACGCGCAGACATGTACACGCAACATGCATCGCGTACACGACCCCCGCTGTCAATCGCGGGAACCGATCAGCTTTCGTATTCGCCGCGGTAGATGCAACCCGAATTGCAGGTCTCGCACACGACGACCTGGCACAGCTCCGGAAGCTTGGGCTTGAGCTCGCGCCAGATAAAGCGGGCGAGGTTCTCACTGGTCGGATTTTCGAGCCCAGCGATCTCATTGAGATAGTGGTGGTCGAGGCGATCGTACAGGGGCTGCCAGGCGTCGTACACATCGGCGAAGTCGCGAACCCATCCGGTCTCGCGTCCGACCTCGCCACTTATATGTACGGTCACCCGAAAGGAGTGCCCGTGGAGCCGAAAACACTTGTGGCCTTCGGGCACATGCGGAAGACGGTGGGCCGCCTCAAACCTGAACTCCTGATAGATCTCCATGGGACGCGCAGGGTAGGCAGCTGCGCGGGTGTTGGCAACCTATGGCATATATCACCACGGACGGAGGACGAGAGCTTGGACCACCCGCGGCAAAGCACACCCACAGGCAACGTCTCCGTGCGAGCGCAGGTGCAGCAACTCACGGACGCCTACCGCAGCCGAGTGCCCGTGGCCGAGCGACGTGGCTGGGGCCAGTTTCTAACCCCCCTCGCGGTCGCCCAGAGGATGGCCGAGTCGATCTGCACGGGCGGTGGCGTGGTCCGGATTCTCGATCCCGGGGCGGGCACCGGCATCCTGGGGATCTGTGCAGCTGTGGCCGTGCTCGAGCAAACCGACGCACGTGTGCACCTGGTGGCCGTCGAGCCACAGCCCGGCGTCCGCTCGGTCCTCGGCGAAACTCTTCGCATCTTGCAAAAACATGCGCATACATTTTATCCCGGGCGACTCACGACGCAGGTGATCGATGCCGACTATCTCACCGCCGCCAACCTCGGCGCGTTCGATGTCGTCATCAGCAATCCGCCCTACCGCAAAAGCCGTGGTATTATGGTTTTGGAATTTTTTGAAT